>NZ_JBFUFX010000014.1:0-165110 GCF_056403215.1 Mesorhizobium sp. P2_H9
GCCTTGCCGGCGCCGACATGATCATCGGCGTTGACCTCAACAACGACAAGAAAGCCTGGGGCGAAAAGTTCGGCATGACGCATTTCGTCAACCCGAAGGAGATCGACGGCGATGTCGTGCCGCACCTCGTCCACATGACCAAGCGCGGCGCCGACCAGATCGGCGGCGCCGACTACACATTCGACTGCACCGGCAGCACCAAGGTGATGCGCCAGGCGCTGGAGGCATCACATCGCGGCTGGGGCAAGTCGGTGGTCATCGGCGTTGCCGGCGCCGGCCAGGAGATCTCGACACGGCCGTTCCAGTTGGTCACCGGCCGCACCTGGATGGGCACTGCCTTCGGTGGGGCGCGCGGCCGCACCGACGTGCCAAAAATCGTCGACTGGTACATGCACGGCAAGATCGAGATCGACCCGATGATCACCCACACGCTGAAGCTCGAGGACATCAACAAGGGCTTTGATCTCATGCATGAGGGCAAGTCGATCCGAAGCGTGGTGGTTTACTGAGGAGAAAAGAGCCGCCGAGCGAAGGGCCAGCGACTGAAGTTGCACGGGTTCAACAAGGGAGGAAGAAAATGCCTGAGAAATTGCATCCGAAAATCGACAATGGACTGCCCAAGGAGAGCGCCAGCTTTGCCGGCGGCACGCTGGTCTGTGCCTGCACCAGCAAGCCGGTGAAGGTGAAGGTCAAGGGCCAGATCGCCCACAACCATGCCTGCGGCTGCACCAAATGCTGGAAGCCGGCAGGCGCGGTGTTCTCGGTCGTGGCCGTCGCCGGCACCGGCGACGTCACCGTCACCGAAAATGGCGACAAGCTCAAAGTGGTCGATCCCGGCGCGCTGATCCTTCGCCACGCCTGCACCGGCTGCGGCGTCCACATGCACGGACCGGTCGAGCGCGACCATCCGTTCAAGGGCCTCACCTTCATCCACCCCGAGCGCTTCCAGGAAGACGGCTGGTCACCGCCTGGCTTCACCGCTTTCGTCTCCTCGATCATCGAATCCGGTGTCGACCCAAAGCGCATGGACGGCATTCGTGCGCAGTTGAAGTCAATTGGCATCGAGCCCTATGACTGCCTCAATCCCGGCCTGATGGACTACATCGCGACATGGACGGCGAAGAAGTCCGGCGCCTTGCCGGCCTGAAGATCTGAAAAGAAGCGTTCATGGGGCCGGAGAACGATCCGGCCCCATATTCATTGGAAGCAAGATGCCCGCACCATCAATTCTCGTCGATGCAGACGCCTGCCCGGTCAAGGCCGAGGTCGAAAAGGTCGCCGAGCGCCATGGCGTCGTCGTCACCTACGTCTCCAATGGCGGCCTGCGCCCGTCGCGCGATCCGATGATCCGCAACGTCGTGGTGTCCAAGGGAGCCGACGCCGCCGACGACTGGATCGTCGAGAATGCGAAACCCAACGATATCGTGGTGACAGCCGACATCCCGCTCGCCGCCCGCTCGGTGGCACTCGGCGCCCATGTGCTCGGTCCCACAGGCCGTCCCTTCACCTCGGAAACGATCGGCATGGCGGTGGCGATGCGCGACCTCAAGCAGCATCTGCGCGAGACCGGCGAAAGCAAGGGCTACAATGCCAGCTTTGCGCCGCAGGATCGTTCGCGCTTTCTCGGCGAACTCGACCGTATCTTGCGGCGGGCGCTGAAATCCGCCACACCGGGATAGAAACGGCACTCGAGGCCGCGCCATGGCGACAGACATCCCAATCACGAACCCGCTGCACCGGCACAAGCAATTCCTGGTGTCGGCCTGCGTCGGCATCCCGGCGCTGGTTATCGCGCTGATCTCGGGGGTACCACTTGCCTATTCGATTTCGATCGGCGCCAATGTGTTCTTCGCCGTCTTCATCGCGCTCGTCATCGCCAAGATGCCGCTGCTTTCCGGCCGCTATCTCAGCAAGAACGCACGTGAGATCGACCTGCCCGTGCTGGGCATCTTTGCCATCACCCTTGGCGTTGTCGCCATTGCCGTCGTCTTGCTGTTCCTGCTGATCAACCACAAAGACCGCGACCCCACCGAGCTCGGCTTCGCCATGCTGTCGATCCCGCTCGGCTGGTTCACCATCCATGCCATGGCCGCACTTCACTATGCGCATGTCTACTGGATGGACGGCGACGCGATCGATTCCGAAACCAAGAAGAAGATTCCAGTCGGCGGCCTCGAGTTTCCCGGCAGCAAACGGCCGGAGGGCTGGGATTTCCTCTACTTCGCCACGGTCATCGGCATGACCGCGCAGACCGCCGACACTGCTATAACCACCTCGCATATGCGCCGCGTCGTGCTTGTCCACTCGATCCTGTCGTTCTTCTTCAACACGGTCATCGTCGCTGCCGTGGTCAACCTCGCCGTCAGTCTCGGCAGTTCGTAATAAATCCGTGCCCGTAATAAATCCGTGATCAGGTGAAACATCGCTATGGCTGGCGACGTATTGGGAGGAGAACGTTGATCGCAGAGGCCGCGCCGAAATCGCGCGGCCGGGAGGCAGAGAAAAAAGATGGAAACGGTTGCCAGGAGCCAATCCGCTACCGAAGCAGACGCCGCCCCGCCCAGGGATGAAACGTTGATCTACCGGCAGTCGCGCTGGACGCGGCTGACGCACTGGCTGTGGGCGATCTCGCTGTTCTTCATGCTGCTTTCCGGCCTGCAGATCTTCAATGCCCGCCCGCAGCTCTACATCGGCAAGCAGTCGGGCTTCGAATACAACAACACCGTCTTCGCCATCGGCGCCGAAAACACCACCACAGGCACGCGCGGCTACACCGAAATCTTCGGGCACCGCTTCGACACCACAGGCGTGCTCGGCTGGTCGGGACCGGCTGGCCAGGAGACTGCGCGCGGCTTTCCGTCCTGGGCGACGATACCGTCCTACTACGACCTCGGCACCGCCCGCGTGGTGCATTTCTTCTTTGCATGGATACTCACCACGACGCTCATCGTCTGGCTGGTCGCCAGCGCGATCAACGGTCATCTGCGCCGCGATCTCGCGCCGCGCCTGGACGATCTCAAGCGGTTGCCGCAGGACATCATCGACCACGCCAAGCTGAGGTTCCACCATACGCGCGAATACAACACGCTGCAGAAAATGGCCTATGGCGGCGTCCTGTTCGTGCTCTTGCCGCTGATGATCATCACCGGCCTTGCCATGTCGCCAAGCATGAATTCGGTGCTCCCATTCCTCAACGAATTGCTGGGCGGCCGGCAGACGGCGCGCACCATCCATTTCACGGTGATGCTGCTGCTCATCGGCTTCTTCGTCATCCACATCCTGATGATCCTCGCCGCCGGGCCGATCAACGAATTGCGCTCCATCATCACCGGCTGGTACCGCACCGATCCTCCCTCGCATGACGACAAACCCGCCGAGAGGAGCGCCTGACATGGCAAAGTTCCAGATCAGCCGCAGAAAGTTCCTGACCTCGGCCAGCCTTGGCGTGTCCGGCATCATGCTGTCGGGCTGCGATGCCTTCGACAGCCAACTCGGCATGGGCGACGGCCTGCGCAGTTTCCTCGAAAACGCCAACGGCCTGACCTATCGCGCACAACGGTTGCTCGCCGGCCGCGATGCGCTGGCGCCGGAATTCGCCGAGGCCGACATCCGCCAGCCGCAGCGGCCGAACGGCGTCACCGCGCCGGACGACGATGTCTACAAGGGCCTGCTCGCCAACAATTTCGCCGATTGGCGACTGGAGGTGACCGGCCTGGTCGAAAAGCCGCTGTCGCTCAGCCGCGAGCAGCTTCAGAACATGCCGAGCCGCACGCAGATCACTCGTCACGACTGCGTCGAAGGCTGGAGCTGCATCGCCAAATGGACCGGCACGCCGCTGTCGCTGGTGCTCGACCAGGCGGTGGTCAAGCCGCAGGCGCGCTACGTCATGTTCCATTGCCTCGACACGATCGACCGCAGCCTGTCCGGTGACGTCAAATATTACGGCACGATCGACCTGATCGATGCCCGCCATCCGCAGACGATCCTTGCCTATGGGTTGAACGGCAAGCCGCTGCCGGTCGAGAACGGCGCGCCGCTGCGTGTGCGTGTCGAACGCCAGCTCGGCTACAAGATGCCGAAATACCTCTACAAAATCGAACTGGTCGACGGTTTCGCCAATGTCGGCGGCGGCCGCGGCGGCTATTGGGAAGACAATGGCTATGACTGGTACGGCGGGATTTGATAAAATGGATCCGTATAGGGTCCGTCGAGATTTAGGTCAGGCCGAGTCGAAGATGGTGGCTTCCGAGAACCGGAGCGCAGCGTACTTGAAGTACGTGAGCACCGGAAGCGCAGGAAGCCGCCATCTGCAGGCCGGCATCACCTGAATATCGATGGACCCTAGGCGACCTTGTCGAGCAGCGGTTTCAGCGCCGAGTGGATCTCCGGCGAAGCGTGCTTGATCAGCGTCAGCAGCGCGCGCTCGTTCTCGTACAATGGCCGATCGCTGCCGATGCGCTCGGCCAGCCATTTCGCCTCGCTGGCGTCGATCGTTTCGGCACGGCGGGCAAGCGCCTCTGTAGCCCTGTTCTTCGATTCCCACTCGGCCTCGATATTATCAGGCGACCGGTAGGCTTCCATGATCCCGGCGAGCCCGCCTGACACCATGCGGCCGAAGAAGCCGCCGATCTCCGGATCGGCCTGCTCGAAAAAGGCGTCACGGCGCAGCGCCACCTCGCGCGTCGGCGCTTCGTAGCCGGCCGAACACATGACGAAATTGGCGATCGCCTTGACGAACAGGTCGTTCCAGGACGGATCGTTGCTGGCCGCCGCGGTCTGCTCGTTGATCTTGAATAGCACCTCGGCCTCGGCGCGGGTGATGGCGATGTTGCCGTCGCCGCCATGGGCGTAGAGGATGCGGCGCAGCAATTCGACCTCGGTCTCGGCAATCAGCCCGGGAATCAGGCTGCCGCCAAGCATCAGCGGTCCCTTGCCGTCGATCACCGCATCGGAAACCTGTTGCAGCGCATAGGCGGAAAGCCGGCTCGGCGAGGATTTCGCTTGCTCCAGCACATGCACCAGCAGTTCGAGCTCTGTCCGGCTGTCGACCATGCCGTCGCGCGAGATCGCCCGGACCAGCCAGTCGGCATTATCCCCGGAAATATAGCCCGCCGGCTTTTCCTGATGGACGATATAGTCGCCAATGGCCTCGACAAAGAACACCGGCCATTCCTGGCACTTGTCCTTGGCCGTCGCATCGAGCGCAAACAGCGCTTCGGCTTCGCCGCGTGTCACCACGCCGTCGCCGAACACCTCGCGGCGCAGCATGACCACGTCCTCGGCCGTGATGCGGCCTTTCGAGGTCAGCCCCGCCACCGGTGCGGTCATGATGAGTTCGCCCATTTTCGGTCCCCGTCCGCTGCCGGCTGCTGCCGGTCGCCAAGCGTCATCTCCTACCCTTGTACCAGCAGTGTCTTGAAAAACCGGCAAACGGCGTGGTTAGCGAAGCCTTGTCGGCCAATGCATGTCGCCAACCGGTTTTGGGAGAACGACATGCATCAAAACAAAGATCCGAAGCGCGGTGCGCTTTAAATGTCGCTGGCAGGTGACAAGGTGTCGTTCACGGGCTATGGATGGCGAGTCGAGGACTTTTGCGAGTCCTACCTGTTTGCGGGAGAGAGCAGCGAAAGCTGCCGCCGAAGGGGAAATCGCCCGAAATCTCTCAGGCAAAAGAACCGTAGACGGGAAAGACACTCTGGAAAGTCGGGGCTTGCCCCCGCGCCGAAGGTGTAAGCGCTGCCGACAGAGTTACGGGGCGCGAGTCTCTCAGGCTTCAGACAGAGGGGCACGGACTGGTCGCCATCAGCGGCCGATTGCGTGCGACTCTGGAGATGACATGACGGGCGACCCAAAACACCTTCCCCTTGAGGATATTCACACCGCCGCCGGTGCGCGCTTTGGCGCCTTCGCCGGCTGGTCGATGCCACTGACCTATCCGGCCGGCGTGATGAAGGAGCATCTTCACACACGCGAGCATGCCGGCCTGTTCGACATCTCTCACATGAAGCTGTTCGAGATCAGTGGCCCGGGCGCTGTCGCCCTGCTCAACCGCGCCTGCCCTCTGGATGCCGGCGCGCTCGAAATCTCGCAGTCCAAACTGTCCTTTTTCCTCAATGAAGCCGGCGGCATTCTGGACGATTTGATCGTCACCAGGCTCGGCGACGAGCGCTTCATGGTGGTCGCCAATGCCGGCAACGCCGAAGCCGACGAAAAGCACCTGCGCGCGCTTGCCAAGGATTTCGAGGTCAAGGTCGACGCGCTCGACCGTGTCTTCCTGGCGATACAGGGTCCGGCAGCCTGGGCTGCCTTGTCCCGCGCGGGCATCGAGACCGGCTCGCTGCTGTTCATGCATGGCATCGAGCCGAAGAAAAACTGGTTCATGAGCCGCTCCGGCTATACCGGCGAAGATGGGTTCGAGATCGGCCTGCCGGAAGCGGACGCGCGGATCCTGGCTGCCAAGCTGCTCGAGGACGAACGCGTGCTGTGGATCGGCCTTGCCGCCCGCGATTCGCTTCGGCTTGAAGCCGGGCTCTGCCTGCACGGCCAGGACATCACGCCGGAGACCGACCCGGCCAGTGCGGCCCTGATGTGGGCAATCCCCAAGGATATCCGTGCCACTGGATCCTTCATTGGCGCTGATGTCTTACGCAAGACCGCACAAGGCCCGTGGTGGAAACGCGTGGGCTTGAAGCCTGAAGGCCGCCAGCCTGTGCGTGCCGGCTGTGCCCTGTTCGATGCCGACGGCAATGCCGCCGGCCATGTCACCTCCGGCGGATTCGGCCCGTCAGTTGGCCATCCCGTCGCCATGGGCTACGTCCCGACAGCTCTGGCCAAGCCGGGCACGAAACTGTTCGCCGACGTTCGCGGGACGAAAATCCCGATCGATATCAACCCCTTGCCCTTCACTCCTCATCGCTACCGCAAAGGATAATCCCGATGGCAAAAACCTATTTCACCGAAGATCACGAATGGCTCCGTGTCGAGGGTGGCATCGCCACCGTCGGCATCACCGACTATGCGCAGGAGCAGCTCGGCGATCTCGTTTTCGTCGAATTGCCGGAACTGGGCAAAAAACTGGCTAAGGGCGACACCGCGGTGGTGGTCGAATCCGTCAAGGCGGCGTCCGACGTCTATGCGCCGGTCGACGGCGAGATCACCGAGGCCAACGGCACGCTCTCGTCCGACCCATCGCTGGTCAATTCAGCGGCGACCGGCGACGGCTGGCTGTGGAAGATGAAGCTCGCCAATGAAAGCCAGCTCGAGGGCCTCATGGATGAGGCCGCCTACCAGGCCCATATCGGCTGATATCAGGATCATAAGAAACATGAGCGCAGCACTCACTCCCTTTTCGGCCCGCCATATCGGTCCTGATGTCAACGATGTCAGAGCCATGCTTGCGGTGATCGGCGTTCCCTCAGTCGAGACGCTGATCAGCCAGGCCGTGCCGAGATCGATCCGCCTCGACGTACCGCTGACCCTGCCCGCACCGGCCAGCGAAGCCGAAGCGCTGGCAGAACTGTCGGCGACCATGGCAAGGAACACGGTGCTGAAGAGCTTCATCGGCGCCGGCTATCACGGCGTGCATGTGCCGCCGGTCATCCAGCGCAATTTGTTCGAGAATCCGGCCTGGTATACGGCCTACACGCCCTATCAGGCCGAAATCAGCCAGGGCCGGTTGGAAATGCTGTTCAACTTCCAGACCCTGGTCACAGAGCTGACCGGCCTGCCGGTGGCATCGGCCTCGCTGCTCGACGAAGCAACGGCCGTTGCCGAAGCTGTCGGCATTGCGCTGCGCCATCATCGCGACAAGCGCACCAAGGTGGCGCTGGCCGGCACGCCGCATCCGCAGACGCTGGACGTGGTGCGCACCCGCGCCGAGCCGCTCGGCATCGAGATCGACGGCGAGACGATCGACGACAACACCGCCGCCCTGCTCGTCTCCTGGCCGGACACTTTTGGCGTCTATGGCGACCACAAGGCGGCGATCGAAAAGGCCCGCGCCACAGGCGCCATCGTCGTCTTCATTGCCGATCCGCTCGGCCTGACGCTGACCGACGCGCCGGCAAAGCTGGGCGCCGATATCGCTGTCGGCCCGATGCAGCGCTTTGGCGTGCCGATGGGCTTTGGCGGCCCGCACGCCGCCTATTGCGCCGTCTCCGACAAATTGACCCGGCTGATGCCGGGCCGCCTCGTTGGCCAGTCCACCGACAGCAAGGGCCGTCCCGGCTATCGGCTGGCGCTGCAGACGCGCGAGCAGCACATCCGCCGCGACAAGGCGACCTCCAACATCTGCACCGCGCAGGCGCTGCTTGCCAACATGGCGACGGCCTATGCGATCTGGCACGGCCCGGCCGGACTGCAAGCGATTGCCGGCCGCATCCATGCGCTCGCCAGCCGCCTTGCAGCAGGCCTGAAGGCATCCGGTGTCTCCGTGCTCGGCTCTAGCCGCTTCGACACGGTGACGGCCGAGGTGAAGGGCAAGGCAGCTTCGATCGCTGCTGCCGCTGAAAAGGGCGGCCGGCTGCTGCGTGTCGTCGATGCCGACCGCATCAGCATCGCCTTCGACGAGACCTCGACGGAGGCCGACCTCAAGGCGATCGCCGCCCTGTTCGGCGTCAAGGCCGGCGACGCCGGCGCCAGCACCGTGCCCGGAAAACCGCGCGGCAAGGAGTTCCTCTCCCAGCCGGTCTTCCACGACAACCACTCGGAAACCGAGATGATGCGCTTCCTGCGCCGTCTCGCCGACAAGGACCTGGCGCTCGACCGTGCCATGATCCCGCTGGGCTCCTGCACCATGAAGCTCAACGCCGCCGCCGAGATGATGCCGGTGAGCTGGCCGAGCGTCGCCAATCTGCACCCCTTCGCGCCGGCCAGCCATTCGGCCGGTTATCGCGCCATGATCGGCGAACTGGAAGGCTGGCTGTCGGAGATCACCGGCTTCGATGCGGTGACGCTGCAGCCCAATGCCGGCAGCCAGGGCGAATATGCCGGCCTGCTTGCCATTCGCGGCTATCACCGCTCGCGCGGTGAAGGCCATCGCACCGTCTGCCTGATCCCCTCCTCCGCGCATGGCACCAATCCGGCGAGCGCGGCGATGGCGGGCATGAGCGTTGTCGTTGTGCGCTGCCTGGAAGACGGCAACATCGACATGGACGATATGCGGGCCAAGGCCAACGAGCATTCCAATAACCTCGCAGCGCTGATGTTCACCTATCCCTCGACGCATGGCGTCTACGAGGAAGGCGCGCGCCACCTCTGCGCCCTCATCCACGAGCATGGCGGCCAGGTGTATTTCGATGGCGCCAACCTCAACGCCCTGGTCGCGCTGGCGCGCCCCGGCGACATCGGCGCCGATGTCTGCCACATGAACCTGCACAAGACCTTCTGCATTCCGCATGGCGGCGGTGGTCCTGGCGTCGGTCCGATCGGCGTCAAGGCGCATCTGCAGCCCTATCTGCCGGGTCACGTCACCGAAGGCTCAGGCCACGCCGTGTCGGCCGCACCGTTCGGCAGCGCCTCGATCCTGCCGATTACCTGGATGTACATTCGCATGATGGGCGCCTCCGGCCTGAAGCAGGCGACCGAGACCGCCATCATCTCTGCCAACTACGTGGCGACACGGCTCGCGCCGCACTTCCCGCTCCTCTACAAAGGCAGGCACGATCGCATCGCGCATGAATGCATCCTCGACACCCGCGTGCTCAAGGACAGCGCCGGCATCAGCGTCGACGACATCGCCAAGCGCCTGATCGACTACGGCTTCCACGCACCGACCATGTCGTTCCCGGTCGCCGGCACGCTGATGGTCGAACCGACCGAGTCGGAGCCCAAGCGCGAACTGGACCGTTTTTGCGAGGCGATGATTGCCATTGCCGGCGAGGCAGCCAAGGTGGCGAAGGGCGAGTGGCCGCTGGCCGACAACCCGCTGGTCAATGCGCCGCACACCGCCGCGGAAACGCTTGCCGGCACCTGGAGCCATCCCTATTCGCGGCTGGAAGCGGCCTACCCCGCCGGTGACGCCGACAGCGCGGCAAAATACTGGCCGCCGGTGTCGCGCATCGACAATGTCGCCGGCGACCGCAACCTCGTCTGCTCCTGCCCGCCGCTGTCGGAGTATCTGGGCGCCGCCGAGTAACCCTCTCGGGCGGCAATCAGGCAGAGCGCAGGGCCGGCTCGTCGGCCTTGCTGGCTTTGTTCTGGACGACGACGCGATTTCGCCCGGCGCGCTTGGCCGCATAAAGTGCAGTGTCGGCATCGGCCAGCACGACGTCGAGGCTGGCGCCGCCTGCCTCGCCAAAGCCGATGCCGCCGCTGACCGTGCTGCGCAACGGACCAAGCGAGGTGGCCACCACTTCCGTGCCGAAGCTGACGCTAATCTTGCTGGCAAGGTCGTAGGCCTTCTCTTCCGTCACCCGCGACATCACCAGCACGAATTCTTCGCCGCCCAGCCGAAAGGCATCGACGCCGGTCTTGCCATATTTCCGGATCACTGCGGCGAAGCGGCACAAAACCTGATCGCCGACCGGATGGCCGAAGACATCATTGGTCTTCTTGAAGTGATCGAGATCGAACATGACGACGGACATGAACGGACCGAAGACGCGCTCGCCGTAGAATGCGGTCAGCGCCCGCCGGTTCATCAGCCCGGTCAATGGATCGGTCATGGTCTCGGCCTTCAATTCGATCTGCGCCTGCAAATGATGCAGCGAGAGCGTCAAGGCGCCGAGCCCGGTCATGCAGGCAACCGCGACGACTGAGTTCAAGCGTTCGGCCCAATTGTCCGGCGCAACGCCGAGTACCCACTGCCCCTTGACGACAAGCATCGCGCCGCAAAGTCCGAACGACAGCCCGCAGACGCCACTCAGGAACGAAACGACCAGCAGAATTCGGCGCTCCTGACCGCCGCCCTTGATCCAGAACATCGCCCCGATCACCACAAGCAGCGCCGTTACAGCAGCGTAGGTGACGACGAAGCCGACACCGTCGAGGCCGAGATAAGTCACGCCCGCGCACACCGCCATCGCAAGCAACGTCGGCATAACAGCACGTCTGTACTCATGCACGCCGAGATATTGCATGGCCGCCAGGCAGATGGTCAGAAAACCCAGGCTGAGCAACGCCAAGACGATCTGGCAAAGCCACGGGCTCGGATCCCTGGTGTATTGCCAGAACAAGATCACATGCGCGACCAGCACGAGGATGCCGCACGCCACGCTCAGCACAAAGCGCCCGC
This sequence comes from Mesorhizobium sp. P2_H9, assembly GCF_056403215.1. NCBI lineage: Bacteria > Pseudomonadati > Pseudomonadota > Alphaproteobacteria > Hyphomicrobiales > Phyllobacteriaceae > Mesorhizobium > Mesorhizobium sp. P2_H9. The sequence goes on from NZ_JBFUFX010000014.1 coordinate 11,234, forward strand.
GCGGCGCAGTCAGCCAGATCGCAAACATGGTGACGCTGAGGCATATGCCAGACAGCGCAGCTGCAAGCAGGAGCGAACTGAAATCCAACATGTGTGAGCAGCAGCCTCTTGGGGAAGATAGTCGGGTGCGCTGCATTCTAGGGCAGCTACAGGCTGCAAATGCGTAATTTCGGTCGGCCGTCCGACGCTACCTTCCGACAAGGTTTACAAAGCGTCGCTGTCTCGTCTTGCGGGAGAAGCCGCGCACGACGAGCGACGTTTCAGCCCTTGTTCAGCAGCGCCAGATTGGCATTGACCACCGTTGGGTCGGTCATGCCGGCCCTGGCCTCCAGAAGCAGCGCCTTGGCCTTCTTGCGGTTGCCGCGCAACAATTGCGAATAGCCCATATTGTTGATGATCTGCGGCTTGCGCCCGGCGACCTTCAAAAGCTGATCGTAGGCGCGGTCGGCAAAGTCGAAGCGGCCGAGTTCGTCATAGGAAGCGGCAAGCCCCATCCAGGCCTCGGCATTGTCGGCCTTCAGTTCCACCGCCTTGCGGAAATGCTTTTCGGCAAGACCGTAATTCGCCTCGCGAAATTGCACCTTGCCCTCCGTCAGGTCGGACGAACTGACGTCCTTTGCCTGTGGTGGGATGGCGGTGGTCTTGGTCGTATCGACGCCACTCGACGTGCAACCCGTGACCATCAAGACGGCCGCAATCGCGGCCATTGCCGTGAGAGATCTGTAACGCATGCCCCTGCCTCAATCGCCCGATTTGCCGGGTCGTTCTTCAGGAAGCAGACTACAACAGGGCGATTAACCTTCGGTGCTGAAATGCGCCTAAAATTTAGTTTCGCGCAAAGATCCTGTTAACCAGGCCGCCCCGTCAATGCGCCGTCATTTTGACGATAACCGGAATGACGGCAATCATCAGCACCACCGGCAGGATGCAAACCACCACCGGCACCGACATTTTGGCCGGCAAAGCGTGCGCCTTCTCCTCCGCCAACGACATGCGCTTGTGGCGCATTTCGTCGGAGAAGACGCGCAGCGCTCCTGACAGGCTGGTGCCGAGTTCCTTCGACTGCTGCAGGAGCGTCGCGAACGAACGCACCTCGTCCAGGCTGAGGCGGTCGGCAAGCGCCTTCAGCGCGTCGTCGAGGCTGCGCCCTGCTCTGAGCTCCAGCGATACCAGCTGCAGGTTCTGGCTCAGCGCCGGATAGGTCTTGGCGAGTTCCTTCGAGACGCGTTCGATTCCGGCTTCCATGCTCATGCCGGCATCGGAACAGACGATCATCAAATCCATGAAGTCGGGAAAGCCGTTGCGGTATTCGCGCATCTTTTCCCGCACCTTCTGGCTCAGCACCAGGCCGGGCAGGAAATAGCCGGCCGCTCCCGACAGGATGATGAAGGTCCAGCGGCTGGTCGCGGTCGCGTCGGCGCTGGCCATCCATTGGTTGACCAGAAACGCACCGATCGCGCCGCCGACAAAGGCAGCGAAACGGACCAGGAAGAACATGCCGACCGCGCGCGGTTCCATGTAGCCGGCCTGAATGAGTTTCATGCGCAGCCGGGCGACATTTTCCGGATCGCTCTTGGCATAGAAGTCCTGCGCCCGCTTCACCGCCTTTTCGCGCACCGCGTTGGAATTCTTCTTCGGTGTCGGTTCGGCCCGTTCAACCACCTTGTTGTCCTCGACCTTGAGTCGGCGCTTGAGGTCGTTGCGGTCGCCTTTCGCCACGACCAGCGGCCACGCCACCGCGCCGCCGCCCAACGCCAGCAACATCACGGCCACGGGCATCATCGAGGTCGGCGCCAGCGAAGCCAGGAACTGGATGATCTGTTCCATGTCAGAACCTGAAGTTCGACATTTTGAACATGATGACGTTGCCCAGCATCAGCCAGGAGATCGAACCGCCAAGCAGGTACCAGGTCTTCGGTATATCCCAGACATCGCGATAGAATTGCGGCATCAACACCATGATGCCGGTAAACAGCAGCGCCGGCACGGCGGTCAGGATATAGGCCGACATGCGGCCTTCTGACGAAATGGCGCGCACCTTTCGCCGCAGCTTGCCGCGTTCGCGGATCGTCGTCGACAGCCCGTCGAGGATTTCACGCAGATTGCCGCCCGAACTGGTCTGGATCGACACGGCAGTGATGAACAGCGGCAGATCCTCATGGCCGACCCGGTCGAACAGCGAATTCAACGCCGAAACCAGATCCGAGCCATACGTCACCTCGTCGGCGATGACGCCGAACTCGGTGCCGATCGGATCGGGCATTTCGCGCGACACCATGGCAATTGCCACCGGCACCGGATGGCCGGCCTTGAGGCCGCGCGTGATCAATTCCAGCGCTTCCGGCAACTGCAAGCCGAACCGCTTCAGCCGTTTGCCGCGCATGGAACGCATTGCCATCACCGGCAGCAGCGGCACCAGGACGACCAGCAACAGAAGCCCGAGCAGCAGCGGCAGGCCGTACCAGAGTGCGGCAAACGTCATCGCCAACGCCACGCCCGAAGTGATCATCAGGAATTTCGGCAACGGCATGGTCATACCCGACTGCGTGCGCAGCGCGCGGAAGCGGTCGGGTGAAAACAGCGACGTGCCGGCTTCCAGGCCCCGCTCCTTGCGCAGCTGGATCAGCACCTGTTCCTGGCTGATCTTGTTTTCCTGCAGCTTCATGCGCCGGTTGATGGCGGTGCGCTTGTCGCTGCGCCCTGCATAGAGCAGATAGCAGCCCTCGGCGATCATGATGCCGGTGAGTGCTGCCGCCGCGTAGACGACGTAGATAGCGCTGAAATTCTGGAACACCGCCTACTCCTGCGGCCGGCCAGGTTCGAAATATTTTCCCGGGAATTCGATGCCCATGGCGCGCAAATCCTCAAGGAAGCGCGGACGGATGCCGGTCGCCTCGTAATAGCCGAGGATCTTGCCGTCGGCTTCCATGCCGGTGCGCACGAAGCGGAAGATCTCCTGCATCTGGATGACGTCCCCTTCCATGCCGGTCACCTCGGCGACGCTGGTCACCTTGCGCTTGCCGTCGGACAGGCGGGTCAGCTGCACGATGAGGTCGATTGCGCTGGCGATCTGGCTGCGGATCGACTGCACCGTCATCGGCATGCCGGTCATGCCGAGCATCTGTTCCAGGCGCGAAATGCAATCGCGCGGCGTGTTGGCGTGGATGGTCGCCATCGAGCCTTCATGGCCGGTGTTCATCGCCTGCAGCATGTCGAAGGCTTCCTCGCCGCGGCACTCGCCGAGGATGACGCGGTCCGGACGCATGCGCAGCGCGTTCTTGACCAGGTCGCGCTGCCTCAACTCGCCATGGCCTTCGATGTTGGCGGGACGTGTTTCCATGCGGGCGACATGCGGCTGCTGCAATTGCAGCTCCGCCGCATCCTCGATGGTGATCAAGCGTTCGTCTTCCGGAATGAAGGCCGACAACGCATTCAGCATCGTCGTCTTGCCGGTGCCGGTACCGCCGGAGATGATGGTCGTCTTGCGGGCATGCACGGCCGCGGCCAGCACTTCGGCCATGTTCTGGGTGATAGCGCCGAACTCGACCAGCTTGTGCAGGCCGAGCTTGTTCTTGGAAAACTTGCGGATCGACACCAGCGGCCCGTCGACGCCGACCGGCCGAATGGCGGCGTTGAAGCGCGAGCCGTCCAGCATGCGCGCATCGACCATCGGCTGCGATTCATCGACGCGCCGGCCTACAGCAGCAACGATTTTGTTTATGATTCGAAGCAGATGCGCCTCATCCTTGAAGGGGATGTGGACCTGCTGCAGCTTGCCGCGTTTTTCGACAAAGCAATTCTGGTGGCCGTTGATCAGAATGTCGTTGATCTCGGGATCCTTCAGCAGCGGCTCCAGCGGACCGAGGCCGACCATCTCGTCGACGATGTCGTCAACCAGCGCGTCAAGCTCGATGGTGTTGATCGCCATCCGCTCCTGGCGCGCCTTTTCGGAGACGAATTCATGAACCTGACGGCGCATCTCGTCCTTGGGCAGCCGTTCCAGCGCGACCAGGTTGATTTCCTCGAGCAGCATCCGATGGATACGAACGCGCGCGTCACCCACCTTGTTGCCGCCCTTGGCCGGCGTGGCCTCGGGCTTGGCCGGCAAGGCCTTGCGGGTCGTCGGAATGACAACGGCGTGGTGCGCGACCGGCGCGACATCGGCCGGCCTTTGCGGGCGCGTGTCGCGATTCTGCAGTGTGGAAAAGCGGCTGGTCATCCGGCCTTCCTTTTCAGCAATCCCTTGCCGATACTGAACAGCGAGCGCGATTTCTCGGGCGTCGCGACCGCTTCCTCCGGCAGGATGATTTTCTTGAGATCGTTGACGACATTGGCGTTCGGGTCGATCTCGTGCAGCGGGACGCCGCGATCGACGGCTTCGCGCACCAGCCGATAGTTGTTGGAGATGCCGCCGACGAAATGCTCGCCGAGGATTTCCTGCACATCCGCATGCTTGATGCCGTTGTCGAACATCTTTTGTTCGAAACGGTTGACGATGACGTTCGGCTTCACTTCCTTGCCGGCCGTCTCGTAGACGGCCTGGATGAGGCGCTGCGTGTGGCGCAGGCACGGCACCGTCATTTCGGCGACGATGTAGAGCTTGTTGGAGCCGAGCAGCACCGTCTCCGTCCACGGAAACCAGGTGCGCGGCATGTCGATGACGACGTTGTCGAAATAGGCCGAGACGAGATCTAGCATGCGCACCACGACATCGGTCTTGAAGGAGCGCATTTCCGACGGCCGCGTCGGCGCCGCCAGCACGCAGAGCCCGCTCGCATGCTTGGACAGCATCACGTCGAGCAGCTGCCGGTCGAGGCGCTCGGGCTGGTTCTCGATTTCGGTGATGTCGAAGCGCGGTTCAAGGTCGAGATATTCGGCGCAGGCGCCCTGCTGGAAATTGAGATCGACCACGCAGGTCGACGCGCCGCGCGTCACCGAATGGTGCAGCTGAAAGGCGGTCTGCAGCGCCAGCGTCGTGGTGCCGACACCGCCGGCAGCCGGCATGAAGGTGTAGATCTGCGACTCGGTGTTTTCCTCGCGGCCCGGCCCTTGCAGCGCGCGGATGACGGAGCGCACCAGATCGGCGGTGGTGATCGGCTTCACCAGGAAATCGGCGACCTTTAGCTGGACCAGGATGCGCACCGCCGCGGCGTTGAATTCCTGGGTGACGACAACGACCGGAACGCGGCCTTCCAGACGGCGCATGATGCGCTGCAGCGACTCGACCTCTTCGAGCTTTGCCGCATCCATGTCGACGATGAGGGCGCCGAAATCGGCCTCCTGGACCTCGCCGCGAAGCTCGGTGACATTTTTCTCGACCGTCGAAAGCTGGATGACCTCCGAGGCGGCGAACGCCGTGCGCGTGTCCTGCAGGAAAGCCCTGTCACTGGATACGAGCAGGATATTCTTGGTCTTGATGCCGCTTGCCATTGTTTTTCAGCCTGTCAGGTCATTCGCCAATAAAATTCAAGCGCCAGATCAATCGGTTGTGGTCGCCTGTGCAGCCTGGGTGCCGCCCGCCTGACCGGCGGCCCCGGCTGCCGCGGAGCTGCGTTGGGCCGGAACCAGAAGCTTCGTGTTCTGGACCCCGTATTTCCACGGATCGACCATCTGCATGACCGTATTGGCGGCCTGCGCGTTGCCGGCGCCTATCGTCGGCCCTTCGCTGCGCACATAGTCGTCACTGGTGCAGCCGCTGGAAATGCCAGCGAGCAACAGGGTGATGCATAGTCCTGGAACCAGGCGCATGGCTTCAATCCTTCGGCAGGTCGAGGAAATGCCCGACCGTGGTGACTGCGGTCGGCTGTGCCGTGCTGCCGCCGGCCATTGCCAACGCACGGTTGGCGTCGGACGCCTTCACTTCCTCGGTGTTGTTGAGAAAGTAGTCGGCATTGCTGGCCGGCTGCGTGCCGTCGGTCGGCTCTGCGAGCTTTTTCGACGGGTCGACCGGCTTGACCAGATACGGCGTGACGATGATCACCAGGTCGGTCTCGCGCCGCTGATAGGCCTTGGAGGAAAACAGCGACCCAAGCACCGGCAGTTTGCCAAGGCCGGGAATGCGCGAGGTCGTGATATCGTTCTGCGACTGCAGCAGGCCGGCAATCATGAAGCTCTGTCCGTTCTTCAGGTCGACCGAAGTCTTGGCGCGGCGCACGATGAAGCCCGGCACCGAGATGTTGCCGATGTTGTAGGAAGCCGACGCGTCGATCGAGGACACTTCCGGCGCGATGTCCAGGCTGACCAGCCCGTCCTTGAGCACGGTCGGCGTGAAATCCAGGCTGACGCCATACTTCTTGTAGCTGACGGAGATCTTGCCATTGTCCTCGGAGACCGGGATCGGGAACTCGCCGCCGGCGAGGAAGCTTGCCGTTTGGCCCGAACGGGCGATCAGGTTCGGTTCGGCCAGCCGCCGGGCGAGCCCGTGGTCTTCCAATGCCTTGATGGCGATGTCGATCGAAACGCCATTCGACAACAGCCGGCCGATGATCTCGCCCGACCCTGCCGGCGCGATCTCCCCGGGAGCCAGCGTGACGTCACGCCCGCCGATGCCGTAGGCAAAATTGGCGCTGTACTTTGCACCGAGTTCCTGGCCGGCCTGGCGGTTGATCTCGACAAAGCGGACATTGAGCTGAACCTGCTGCGACGACGAGATGTTGACCGAGTTGATCACATCCTCTTTGCCGGAAAAGCGCGTGGCGATCTGGTTCGCCTTCTCGGCGGCGACCGCATCGTCCGCCTCGCCCGACAGCACGACGCGGCCATTGGCGGAACCAACCTTGATGTTGGCGTCCGGAACGCTGGCACGAATGGTGCTTGCCAACTGGTCGGTATCAAGGGTCACCTCGATGTCGACAGTACCAACCAGCTGCTTGTTTTCATTGAACAGCGCGACACCGGTGGTGCCGAGATTGTTGCCGAGCACATAAAAGGACTTGTCGGTCAGCGGATTGACGTTGGCGATCTCCGGATCGCCGATGACGATCTGGTAGAAGGCGGCACTGGTCACGATCGTCTTCGGCTTGCCCTTGGCCACCTTGATCGACGCGTTCTTGGTCGACGAGACGTAGACGATGTCATTGTCCGCTCTGGCCGGCGCACTGAGGCCCAGCGTTCCCGCCGCGGCCAGGCAAGCCGCCATCGCCAGCGCCCGCACAAGGCGCAGCCGTTTTGTCATCCGATATGCATTTGGCGCCAACATTGTCCCGTCCCTCGCCCAGTCCCCACTGGCTGCTTATTTCTGGTCCCGCGTAGGAACCTGGTATTCCTCGGCCTGCGTGCCGCGCGTCACGATGATCGTCTTGAACTTCGGCTTCTCCGGCTCCTTGGTCAGGGCATCGAACAGCGAGCCGGCCGAGGCCTTGACGCTGGATGCGACGGAGCCGCCGAAGGATGAGATGGTGGTGACGCCGTTCTTGCCGTCACCGGCTTCGCTGGAAGAGCGAAGCGAGAAGGACAAGGTGCCGACGGTGCGGGCAAGGGCAACCTTCTGCGCGCCCTCGGTCGTCACCTCGATGGTCACCGAATTGGCGATCTGCGGCGCGGTCTGGCGCTCGTCGGCGCCCTGCCCGACGCTCAGCACCTTGGCGTCGGACACGACGATTTCGGACGTGACGGTCGAACCCGACGCGCCTTGCGCGTTCTTGGCAACTTCCTGGATTTCGCCCGCATCGCGCGTCAGCACGACGTCGACACGGTCGCCCGGCGTCACGAAGCCGCCGACACCGGCAATCTCGTCGGTGCGGATGGTTACCGCCCGCATTCCCGGCGACAGCATGTTGGAAAGCGTTGCGCGGCCATTCGGCCCCGACAGTTTGGAGAGCAGCACCGGTTCGTTGATCTCGATCGGCGACAGCACCACGCGGTTGCCGTCGGCAAGCAAGGCATCGACGGTGGTGAAGGCCCCTTGCGGGACGGAATCCTGCGACCACGGGATTTCGCTGAGCTGTGCCCGGTCGAGTTGCATCCCGTAACGCAGCGGCGCGTTCGCCACCACGATGGTCTTGAACTCGATCTTGGGTGCTTCCGGTACCGAGATTGACGCCGTTTTCTCTCCGAGATCGGCCTTGGCCTGGCTCTTGACCCAGAAATCTGCGGCAAAAATCGAGATCGCCCCGAAAACGGCGGCGATGCCGATCATGGTTATGGCCTTGCCCCTCACACCGATACCCCTGAAACCCTTGGTCTTTTGTTTGTTGCAGCCGACGCTAGGCCGCATAGTTAAAGAAACAGGAATTGTGGCCGGCTCAATTCGACCTATTTCCGCCGGCTTGGTTATCGAATGGTTTTAGGCTAAGACGTTCCAATCCCCCGAACGGAACAGGAACCCTCGTTCGCCCGCAAAAAGCGTGGCAGTATCGAAGGTGATTCGCAGCATCGGAATCTATGGCCAGCATGGACGACAACAACGATCTTTTCGGTAGCCTGGACAAGCAGCCGCAACCGGTTCGCGCCGCGCCACGCGCGGCCGATCCGATTGTCCAGGCGGCCAAGCGCCCGGCAGCAACCCGCGACGGCAGCGAGGGCTACAGTGCCGCCGACATCGAGGTGCTGGAGGGGCTGGAGCCGGTGCGGCGCCGGCCCGGCATGTATATTGGCGGCACCGACGACAAGGCGATGCACCATCTGTTCGCCGAGGTCATCGACAACTCGATGGACGAGGCGGTCGCCGGCCATGCGACCTTCATCGACGTCGAGCTTACCGCCGACGGCTACCTGGCCGTCACCGACAATGGCCGCGGCATTCCGGTCGATCCGCACCCGAAATTCAAGAAGCCGGCGCTCGAAGTCATCATGACGACGCTGCATTCGGGCGGCAAGTTCGATAGCAAGGTCTATGAGACTTCGGGTGGCCTGCACGGCGTCGGCGTTTCCGTCGTCAACGCGCTGTCGGATCATCTCGAGGTCGAGGTTGCCCGTGGCCGCCAGCTCTATCGCCAGCGCTTTTCGCGCGGTGTTCCGGTGACCGGGCTGGAACAGCTCGGTGAGGTCCACAACCGGCGCGGCACAAAGATCCGTTTCCATCCCGACGAGCAGATCTTTGGCAAGGGTGCGGCGTTCGAGCCGGCGCGGCTCTACCGCATGACGCGCTCAAAAGCCTATCTGTTCGGCGGCGTCGAGATCCGCTGGACCTGCGATCCCTCGCTGATCAAGGACAAGGACACGACGCCGGCGAAAGCCGAGTTCCATTTTCCAGGCGGCCTGAAGGACTATCTGAAGGCGTCGCTTGGCGACGACTTTCAGGTCACCCGTGAAATCTTTGCCGGCAAGAGCGAGAAGCAGGGCGGCCACGGTTCGCTTGAATGGGCGGTGACCTGGTTCGGTGGCGACGGGTTCATCAATTCCTACTGCAACACCATCCCGACCGGCGAAGGCGGTACGCACGAGGCCGGCTTCCGCAACGTCTTGACGCGCGGGCTTCGCGCCTATGCCGAACTGGTCGGCAACAAACGCGCCTCGATCGTTACCTCGGAAGACGTCATGATCTCGGCGGCGGGCATGCTGTCGGTGTTCATCCGCGAACCGGAATTCGTTGGCCAGACCAAGGACAGGCTGGCGACGATCGAGGCGATCCGCATTGTCGAGACCGCGATCCGCGACCCGTTCGACCATTGGCTGGCCGACAATCCGCAGGAAGCCTCGAAGCTGCTCGAATGGGTGATCGCGCGCGCCGACGAACGGGTGCGCCGGCGCCAGGAAAAAGAAGTGTCGCGCAAGAGCGCGGTGCGCAAGCTCAGGCTGCCCGGCAAGCTCGCCGACTGCACGCAGAACGCCGCCGCCGGCGCCGAACTGTTCATCGTCGAAGGTGACTCGGCCGGCGGCTCGGCCAAGCAGGCGCGCGACCGTGCCAGCCAGGCGGTGTTGCCGCTGCGCGGAAAAATCCTCAACGTCGCCAGTGCCGGCAATGACAAGCTGGCCGCCAACCAGCAGATCTCGGACCTGATCCAGGCGCTTGGCTGCGGCACGCGGTCAAAGTACCGCGACGAGGATTTGCGCTACGACAGGGTCATCATCATGACGGACGCCGACGTCGACGGCGCCCACATCGCCTCGCTTTTGATCACCTTCTTCTACCAGGAGATGCCGAGCCTGGTGCGTGGCGGCCATCTCTTTTTGGCAGTGCCGCCGCTCTATTCGATCCGGCAGGGCGGCAAGGTTGCCTACGCCCGTGACGACGCCCACAAGGACGAGCTCCTGCGCACCGAGTTCACCGGCCGCGCCAAGGTCGAAATCGGCCGCTTCAAGGGCCTGGGCGAAATGATGGCCGCGCAGCTCAAGGAAACCACAATGGACCCGAGGAAACGCACATTGCTCAGGGTCGATGTGAACGAAATCGATTCAGCCACCAAGGACAGGGTCGATGAGCTGATGGGCACCAAGCCGGAAGCCCGCTTCCGCTTCATCCAGGAACGCGCCGAATTCGCCGCAACGGAAGTGCTGGATATCTAAGAGTTCACCGTTCTAGTTTGCCGTTCTAGGAGACGAGCATGTGACCTGGGCGCGGCTGAACGAGCATATCGGCACGAGCTTCGCCGCGCTGACCCAACCGACGCGCTCGGACTGGATTTTTGCCCTGCGCACGGTCTCGGCCGGCCTGATCGCGCTTCTCGCAGCCTACGCGCTAAAACTCGACCACCCGCAATGGGCGATGATGACGGTGTTCATCGTCGCCCAGCCGGTTGCTGGCATGGTGCTGGCGAAAGGCTTTTACCGGCTGCTCGGCACGCTGGCCGGCGGTCTGGCTGCAATCGGCATCACCACCGTCTTCGGCACCGGTCCCTGGCTGCTGGTCACCGCGCTGGCAGTCTGGATCGGTCTCTGTACCCTGGTCTCGTCGCTGCTGCGCAATCCGGAAGCCTATGGCGCGGCGCTTGCCGGCTATACCGCGATGATCATCGGCCTGCCGGCCTTCGGGCAGCCGCATTTCGTCGTCGATCTTGCCGTGGCGCGCTGCGCCGAAATCGTGCTCGGCATCGCCTGCGCCGGCCTGACCAGCCGGCTGATCCTGCCGAAACTGGCGGCCAACGCCATCATCGCCAGGCTGAAGCGCAGCATCCTCGACCTTGCCGTCTATGCCGGCGGCGCCTTCTCCGGCGGCGATACGGCAATGCTTGCCGGCCTGCACCGAAAGCTGATCGCCGATGCCCAGACGCTCGGCGAGATGCGCACCTATGCACGACTGGAAGCGCCGAGCTTCGCCACCCGCGCCCATCCGGTCAGGCGCACCATCGGCCAGCTTCTGTCGGCGCTGTCGGCGGCGCGCGCGCTGCATGCCCACGCCGCGCCGAAAAACGCCGCCCTCATTCCGGTGCGCACCGACCTGCAGACCCTGGTCGGCGAACTGGCAGCCAAACCGGGCGCTTTGGACGACACCGCGCCCTGGGTGGCGCGGCTCGATACGATCGCCGCCAAGGCCCGGCAAACGCCGGACATGTCATCCGTGCAAGACGGCGACAGGCTGGGCACGGTCACCCGTCTCACCATTGCCGCCGATTTCGCTGAAGCCCTGAAGCAGGTGCTGCGCGGCCTGGATGCGCTACGCGCTCCCGCCTCCCGCCCGGCGCGCGACCGCAAGCAGCCGGCTCTGGTGGTACATCGCGACTACCATGCGGCCTGGCGCAACGCCGTGCGCGCAGCACTTGCCACGCTGCTGGTCGCCGCCTTCTGGCTGACGACGAAATGGTCCGAAGCGGCAGGCACGGTCATCCTTGTCGCCGTCGTCTCCAGCCTGTTTGCCGCGCGCCCCGATCCGGTGCAGTCGGCCTGGGGCTTTTTCAAGGGAACGTTGCTGGCCCTGCCCTTCGCCTTTCTCGTCGGTCAGGTCGCCCTTCCCGCTCTGCCCGGCTTCGGCTGGTTCGCGCTCCTTGTGGTGCCGATCCTGGTGCCGGCGGCACTCGCAATGGCCAATCCGCGCTACGTCGGCGTCGCCACCGCCTTCGCCATCAATTTCCTGGCGTTCCTCAGCCCGCATCAGGCGATGACCTATGATCCATGGCCGTTCTTCGCTGGCTCTGCGTCGATCCTGGTCGGCATCCTTTTGGCGATCGGCGTCTTCCTCGTCGTGCTGCCCGCCGACCCCTGGGTCACCATCAACCGCATCGTGCGGGCCATGCGCGAAGATCTGGCGCGGCTTTGCCTGCATGAACGCGTGCCGAGACGCTCGGCCTTCGAAAGCCTCGCCTACGACCGGGTCAACCAGTTGATGCCTCTGACGCCGCGCGCCGGCAAGAAGGGCGACGCCATTCTTGACGGCAGCATAGCCGCCGTCACCGTCGGGCTTGAAATCCTGCGCCTGCGCAGCGCGCAGCAGAATCCCTCCACCCCACCCGAGACCGCGCTTTCGATCACCAATTTCCTGCGCGGACTGGCGCGCGAACTGCTTTTCCGGCGCCCGGGCGAACCGCAAACGGCGACCGTCGCTGTGGCCAGGCAATATGCAGCCGGCCTCACCGAGCGCAGCGACACCGCCGAGATGCTGCAGATCGCAGCCTCTCTGCGCATCATTGCCGCCGCGATCGAGGACTTTCCGGAGTTCTTCGCTAAGGACTAGGTCTAGGGTGTGTTGAGATTCAGGTCAGGCCGAGCCGAAAATGGCTGATACCGAGAACCGGAGCGGAGTGTACTTTTGGGTACGTGAGCACCGGAAGCGCAGGAAGCTGCCATTTGCAGGCCGGCCTCACCTGAATATCAGCACACCCTAAGCGGCGGCGATCGCCAGCGCATGTCCCCGCGCGTTTTCCCGCAGCGCGTCGAGATGGATCGACTTGACCAGCCCGGCGAGATCGCCCTCCGCCGATTGTCCGCCCAATTCCTTCAGCATCAGCCAGCTGACTTCCTGCACGCCGGCGACGCGTTTGCCATTGGCAACCTCACGCCAGATTTTTAGCGCGCGCACGATGACGGCGTGGGTGGCGCCGGCAAGGCCGGCGCTACGGAACAGCGCCTGCAGCGCCACATCGTGACCGCCGGCGAGCAGAGCCCTCACCCGTTGTTCGGATTGCTGGCTGAGCGCGACCAACGCCGAGCCGAAGAAATCGACCTTGCCATGCGCGATGGTGCGGATGATGAAGCTTGCGGTGAGATCGCCGCGCAGGCGCAGATGCTCGATGAGCGCAGCGTGTTCGGCCGCCTTGGTGCCTTCGATCAGCGTAACCGAAGCCTTGATGCAAGCGTCGCGCGTGACGCGTTCGGCTCTGGCCGCCCCCATCAGCGCCATCACCAGCGGCGAAGTTTTCAGCGTTTCGCCGAGTTTGACCAGCAGCATATGCCGGCAGTCGGCCGGCAGGCGCGCATCGGCGATCATCGCTTCGCGAACCGCAGGCACGTGGCCATGCCGTTCTGCCATGCGGCGAAAGCTGAGCGAGGCAATGTCGGCGCCGCTGTTGGTGAGAAGGGTGGCGCAGGCTTCCGGCTCGCCGATCTCGGCAATGGCCGCGGAAACCGACATCGAAACGACCGGCCGGTCGGCAATCAGCTTCTGCGTCGCCTTCTGGCCGCTGGCAACGCGATCGATCAGGTCGGCATCGGTAAGCAGCGGCGAACGCGCCAGCACCAGGGCCGCCACTTCCGGCTGGTCGGAGGCGAGCGCGCTGATGATCTGCAGCGGCGCGTGATGGCTCATCGACAGCGCTTCGGCGATTGCCTGCCGAACTTTTGACGACGCGTCGTCGAGCAGCAGCGTCAGCGCCGCTTCGGCGGCACAGCGGTCCTCGAACGGCAGGTCGGCGTTGATATAGGCGCGGGCCAGCGCGCTTGCCGCGGCAGCGCGCTCGGAAACCCTCGCCGTGTAGATCCATTTCAGGAAATGGGAAACTACCATGCCGTCCGCTACGCCCCTACGCCCGAGTCCGTTCTGGCCCGTGTAGACCGTAGGCAGAAATGGTTTACGAAGCGTTCACCATGTTTCTTAACCGGCTTGATGGACTGGCAGCCAACGCCTATCAAGCAAGCGGAAGCGGAGGAGATCGATCATGGCCGGGCTTTATCTCGAGGAGTTCGTCGTCGGCCATGTCTTCCAGCACACGCTGCGCAAGACCGTCACCGAAAGCGACAACATGCTGTTTTCGGTGATGACGCTGAACCCGCAGCCGCTGCACATCGATTTCGACTTCGCCGCCAAGAGCGAATGGGGCAAGCCCTTGGTCAATTCGCTGTTCACACTGGGCCTGATGATCGGCATTTCGGTCAACGACATCACCGTCGGCACCACCGTCGCCAATCTCGGCATGAAGGAGACGGTGTTTCCGCACCCGGTCTTCCACGGCGACACCATTCGCGTCGAGACCACGGTGATCTCGGTGCGCGACTCGAAGTCGAAGCCGGACCGCGGCATCGTCGAGTTCGAGCATCGCGCCTACAATCAAAGCGATGTGCTCGTCGCCAAATGCACGCGGCAGGCGATGATGATGAAGAAGGCAATCTAGTCCATGCGCTCGCTGCTCTTTGTTCCCGGCGATTCCGAAAGGAAGCTGGAAAAGGGTTTTGCCGCCGGCGCCGACGTGGTCATCGTCGACCTTGAGGATTCGGTGGCGCCACAGAACAAGTCCCTGGCGCGAGACATCGCGGCAAAGGTCATCGCCGAGCAACGGCTGCACTCGAAGTCCGCCATCTATGTCAGGGTCAACGATCTCTCGACCGGGTTGACCGACGACGATCTCGCCGCACTGGTAGCGGCCAAACCCGACGGCATCATGCTGCCGAAGTCGAACGGCGGCCAGGATGTACAGCATCTCTCGGCAAAGCTCCGGGTGTATGAAGCCGAAAACGGCCTACCGGACGGCGCGATAAGGATCCTGCCGATCATCACCGAGACCGCTGCCGGCGTGCTGGCGGCCGCGAGCTACGCCCAGGTCAGCGCGCGGCTTGTCGGCGTCACCTGGGGCGCGGAAGATCTGTCGGCGGCGCTCGGCGCCCGCACGGCGCGTGACGAACGCGGCCGCTACACCGACGTCTTTCGGCTTGCTCGCACCATGACCGTCCTAGCCGCCGGTGCTGCCGAGGTGGCGGCGATCGACACCGTCTTTCCGAACTTTCGCGACATGGTCGCCTTCGAGGCGGAATGCACTGAAGCCGAACGCGACGGCTTCACCGGCAAGATGGCGATCCACCCGGCGCAAGTGCCTGTCATCAACGCCGCCTTCACGCCCTCAGCCGAAGCGGTGCAACACTCGCTGGCGATCGTCGCGGCGTTCGAAGCGGCGGGAAACCCCGGCGTGGTCGGCATCGACGGCAAGATGGTCGACCGTCCGCATCTGCGGCTGGCCGAACGGCTTCTGGCACGAGCCAGAGCAGCCGGGGTTTTCGCTTAGTCTCGCGCCAGCACGATGATCCGGTCCTCCGGCACATAGGCCAACGCTTCCGACTTCAGCGGGTTGACGGTGACGCCGCCCAGCGCCCGCTGGTCGACCTCGCCGGCGCGGATTCGCCGGTAGCCTATGGCGATCTCGCCGCGCAAGCGCGCCGATTCGGCAATCGTCCAGAAGGTCAAAGGCTGGTCGATGGCGACATAGTCGGCAACGGGGCGCATGTAGATTTCGGAGCCCTTCTCGTCGAGCAGGTCATCGAAGATCGCGGCGAGGTACTGGTTCTCCGACGCCTGCGCCAGCATCAGGCTGACCAACCTGTTGCTGACGACGAAATCATCGGCCTTGGTCACCGCGGCAAGCTCCCGGTTGCGCACGTCGATCATCTCGCTGACGATGCTGATATGCTGGCCGGCATCGTCTGCGATCTTGCGCAGATGCAGCAGCGTCACCAGCGTGCGCGTATCGGCCGGCTGCGCTGCCATGGTTTCGCTGTAGCCGAGCACCAGCACATGGTCGTAGGAGGGCACGTCCAGGCTTGCCAGGGCTGTGCTGCTCGACGTGTCGGTGATGCGGCAGGAAACCGCCAGATTGTCGCCGACGACGGGCAGTCCGGCAACTTCCTGCTCGATGCCGGGCGCATCGGCGGCGATCGTCAGGATCGAGCCAGGCGCAACATAGCGCGACAGTTCATAGGTGATGATCGGACCGCGCCGGTTCCAGCCGAGGATCAGCGTGCGCTCCGGCTTCGCCTCGATGGGCCGCGGGCCAAGGATCGCCGCCGTGTTGGTCTCGATCCTGGCGCTTCCCAGTTTTATCGCGGCATCGTCCTCGGCGATGATGATGGCGCGCATGTCCTTGCCGATCACCAGGTCCGAAGGCGGGTTGAGGTTGACGCGCCCCTTTTGGTCGCAAAGCCCGATCAGTGCGCAGTGCTCATACGCCATCACCGCTTCGCCAAAAGTTTTGCCGACAAGGTCCGGCTGCTCGGTCGTGTAGATTTCACAGCCGTCGAAATCGAGCAGCTCCGAATAGACGCCGCTGAGACCCGACTGCCGGCTGGAATGCACGACGATGCGCGAGATCAGCTGGTCGGCCAGAACGAGCTGCACCTCGGCTCCGCCGACGACGCGGGCAACCTCGGCGTTCTTGCCATCGCGGATCTCGGCGGCGATGTTGTAGGGGACGGTGCGCCGGTCCGGATCGTTGACCAGCGCCAGCACCGTCTTGATGACCTGCGAATCCGGATCGTCGCCGTTCGGCGACAGCACGATGATCGACCGCGAGCTCTGCGGATTGACGATGGCCAGGTCGTAGAGATCGGTCGGGTCGCCGCTGCGGCAGACGATGCGCGTATTGCCAAGCTTGCCAACCTTGGCTGCGATCTCGTCCTCCATCTCGACCTTGTCCATATTGGCCATGACGACGATGCGCGGACGCCGGCGGCTGGCATTGGCAATGACGAGTTCGGAGATGACGTCGAAGATCGACGGCGACCAGTTGAGGATTATGGTGTGATCAGTTTCCAGCACCCGCGAACGGCCCTTGCGCAATTCATCGAGCTTGCTGTCGACGCCGGCGCTAAGCACGCCGATGAGAGCCGACACGACGAAGATGCCGGCAAGCGTGACCAACAGCATGACCAGGCGGAAGGCCCAGCCGGTGTCGCCGCCCATCGTGCCGGAATCGAGCGTGCGCATCAGCGATTCCCAGAACGCTTCGACGAAGTTCAGCGGCTCGCCGCCTTCCGGCGCGATGCGGGTTACCGCCAGGAAAGCCGCGGCGGCGATGATGATCAGCAGGGAAAGGACGGCAAGCCAGCCGATCAGTGCGATCGGGCCGGCCGCCATGCTCTTGTCGAACCCGTAGCGCAGCCGGGTTCCCAGCGAGTCTCGTTTCTTCATGTCGTCGGTGCCCCGCACTTATCCCCAAGGTCGATGCGCCAACCCCAACGCATCGCCGAAGCCGCTCTCTTAGCCTGTGTTCAAATAAAGAGGAATCGCTTTCGCGTGTCAGCCCGCCCAAGGCCCTGCGTAATCGGCATAGAGCTTTGCCGGATCGGGTCGTGGACGCTCCGGCGCCGGCCCCTGATAGGAGCCGATATGAACGAAGCCGACGACGCGCTCATGTGGCGCCAGCCCCAGGATCGCCCTGCCCTCGGCCACGTCGGAATACCAGTTGCTGATCATGTTGGTGCCGTAGCCCAGCGCATTGGCCGATATCATCAGGTTCATCGCCGCCATGCCGCCCGACAGGAACATTTCCCATTGCGGGATTTTCGGGTTCTCTTTCGGCACCGACACCACGCCGATCACCAGCGGCGCGCGTGAAAAGCGCGTCAGTTCCTGGTTGCGGCGGTTCTCGGACAACGGTCCTTCGCGCTGTTCGGCAAGGGCGGCGAGCTTCTTGCCGATCTCGATGCGCGCCTCGCCGCGATAGACGATGAAGCGCCAGGGCTCGAGCCGGCCGTGATCGGGCACCCGCGTGGCGGCGGCGATCATCGTTGCGATATCCGCGTCGCTGGGCGCCGGCTCCTTCAGATCCGGGATCGGCGCGGAATTGCGGGTCAGCAGAAAGTCGATGATCGGCGACGCCATGGGCGCTAGTCTCCTAAAAACACTCAATTTTGGGCTGAAGCACGCCATTGGAACATCGGGCGGCTCGGGCATTGGCGTGGGTAGCGCCGGACGAAAGAGCCTCTAGCAGAAGCGGATCAGACTCTTAAGCCTTGAAATTGCCACCGCCTTGGGCTTCAACGCAAGGCATGTTTGAGGGGACATTGCGTCTTTTCCTGATTTGGCTCGGCGCCGCACTGTTCCTGGTGCCGGCTTCGCTCGCCGTCGCGCAGAACGCCGACGGTCTCAGCAACCTGAAACTTCCCGGCATTTCGAGCTATGCAACCCCGAAAAGCGAAACGCCGCTGGCTTCGGCCGGCAGCGGCGCGATCACGCTGTCGGCGCAACTGACCGACAAGGGCGCCGACATCACGCGCGGCATCGTCTGGCGTGTCTTCAAGCCTGAATCTGCCAGCGACGGCAAGCTGCCTATGGTTGCCTCCGCCCATGGCGGCACCGCCGTGTTCCAGCTCGAGCCCGGCAGCTATCTCGTCCACGCCTCGTACGGCCGGGCCGGCGCCACCAAGCGCATCACCGTCGGCAAGGAAGCCAAGCGCGAGAGCCTGGTGCTCGATGCCGGCGGCCTCAAGCTCGACGCCGTGCTGTCGGGCGGGGTGCGTATACCGCCGAAAAAGCTGCGCTTCTCGATCTACGAAAGTCGCACCGAAGCCAATGGCGACCACGCGCTGATCATCCCCGATGTCGAGCCGAACAGCGTCGTCCGGCTCAATGCCGGAACCTACCACGTCGTCTCGAACTATGGCTCGGTGAATGCGGTCATCCGCTCAGACATCCGGGTCGAGGCCGGCAAGCTCACCGAAGCCACCGTCGAGCATCATGCGGCCGAGATGACCATGAAGCTGGTGCGCGAGACCGGTGGCGAGGCGATTGCCGACACCTCCTGGTCTTTGCTCAACGAATCCGGCGATCCGATCCAGGAAACCGTTGGCGCCTTCGCCTCGATGGTGCTGGCCGAGGGCGACTACACCATCATCGCCAAGAATCGCGACCGCATCTACCAGAAGGATTTCACGGTCGTGGCCGGGCAGAACCAGGAAATCGAGGTTCTGGCGACCGACGCCTCTGCGATCGATCCCGAGGAAGGTGCCGACTAGGTAGTGGACTCACAAACGCGAAGCCGGATGGCCGCGAGCTTGACGAAAGCAAGGAAGTTAGCGGCCTAAAAACGGACGTCCGGCGCAACAAGTCTCTCGACCCGGATCAATGGTTGTTGGGCACCGGTTGGAGTGGCTCCGATCAGTCATTCGTGGTATATTTTACCATCTCGAAACCGTGGCGCGTACCGCGGCTTGCCCTTGGGAGATGCCAAATGCGCATGCCCTTGCTCTTCATTTCACTGCTGCTTGTACACTTCCCGTTTGTATCGCATGCCGCCGCAATTCACGACGCCGCCGTGAAGGGAGATGTCGCGGCGATTACGGCTGCGCTCGACGCCGGTGCCGGCGTTAATGAGAGCGACAGGCAAGGGACACCACTCTATCTTGCGGTCAGAGGCGGGCATCTTGCGGCGGCAAAACTGCTCATCGAACGCGGTGCCGACGTCAATGCCGCCACGACGCCGGCTTTGGGTCCTGCCCTCATGCCGGCCTTGGCAAAAAGCAACATCGAATTGATCAAGCTGCTGCTGGACGGCGGCGCAAATCCTAATGCGCAGCGCGGCCGCGAGGCCGCCCTCCACATCGCAGTCAGATCCGGTTGCCTCGATTGTGTGAAGGCACTGGTCAAGGCCGGCGCCRACGTGAATGCGAAGACAAAGGACGGCAAGACACCGCTCCACATGGCAAAATTCACGAGGCAACGCGAAGTTGCCGACTATCTCTTGTCGCACGGCGTCGTCATGCCAACGCCAGCCCCTATCTTGATGAAGCTGGCTTCTGCCGATGTCGAGAAAGGCCGAACCTACTTCACACATGTGTGCCACGGTTGCCACAATGCCGAGCCACAGGGAGGGATCAAAACGGGACCGAACTTGTGGGGCGTCGTCGGCCGCGACAAGGCATCCATGCCAAATATGCGTTACTCCGACACCTTGCTGGGCTTGGAGGGTGTATGGACATACGAGGACCTGAACAAATATCTGCTTGAGCCCATGCTAACCACGCCGGGCGTTTACATGGAGGTGCCTGGCGTCCCGGACGAGACCGAACGGGTCAACCTGATCGCCTACTTGCGTACACTCAGCGACAAACCGCTCCCGCTGCCCTAGCAACTATTGAGCAAAGGGGCGAGATTGGTCGAAACGTTGATCGACTGATCGTCGTTTACGAGTACACGCCCTAGTTAGCGCTTCTCAAGCTGCCTTGCGCAGGCGTCGGGGCAGGAAGTGGACGCGGCCCTGCGCCACAGCCGGTGCCAGATCGAAGACGCCGCGATGCAGACGGTCGAGCAACGTCTTGCGGTCGCGCAACGGCTCCAGTTCGCTCCAGCACAGCACATCGCCGATGCGCACGTCGATCGGCTTGCCGGACAGCCGCGCGAACTCATGGATGAGGAGCGAAATGCGCAGCGTCAGCGAGGCCTTGCCGACGAATTTCGCCACCCTTCCGTCGCGCTCGGCCAGGTTCATSGGGCCGCTCACCAGGTGGAACAGCCKSCCGTTCTGSCCGGAAAAATGCATCGGSAYSRCCGAYGCCTTGGCRTCCTGSACGAGGCGSGCCGGAAACATCTTCCACGGCAGGTCGCGCGCCCGGCCAAACCCCTTTGGTGCCGTGGCGACCCCGCCGGCCGGAAACACCACGATGGTGACCCCCTCCTTCAGCAGCCGCACCGCCTCATGGCGCACCGCCATGTTGTTCTTCAGCGCGTCCTTGGTCTCGGAAAAGTCGATCGGCAGCGAATAGGGCTCCATTTCGCGGATCTTGAGCAGATCCTTGTGGATCATCACCCGGAACGGCCGCCCCAGTTGCTCGGCCAGCGACAGTACGGCAATGCCGTCGCCGATGCCGAACGGATGGTTGGCGACGATCACCAGCGGCGTGTCGGGCAGGTTTGCCGGCGGCCATTGATCGGCGGTGCGTATCCGGACGTCGATCAACTCCAGCATCCGGCTGAACACGGCCTCGCCGGTCGGAACCACCTGGCGGCGCCAGAAATCGTAGAGCGCCGCGAAGCGATCGCGGCCCGACAGGCCTTCGATCGAATGAATGACCCAGCGCGTCAGCGCCGGCTGGCGCGGATTGGCATAGGACAGCTCGGGAAATGGTTTTTCGCGCAATTTCAGCTTGAGCATCATGGCTCGTTACAAGGTTGGCGTGACAGGCATGAAAATGGCGGTGGATCGCTCCACCGCCATTTCGTCGAAAATCAAAGACTTATGCCGCGCGTTTGCGCCTGCGATCCGGCGTCAGCGCCTCTTCGGTAAGCATCGCCACCGCCTGGCCGAGGCCCAGCGATTCCTGGTCGCGCGATCCGAGGCGACGGATGTTGACCGTCTGCTCCTCCGCCTCGCGCTTGCCGCAGACGAGGATGACCGGAACCTTGGCCAATGAGTGCTCACGCACCTTATAATTGATCTTCTCGTTGCGCAGATCGGCTTCGGCCAGCAGCCCGGCCGCCTTCAATTGCGCGACGACCTTCAACGCATAGTCGTCGGCGTCGGAGGTGATCGTCGCCACCACCACCTGCAGCGGCGCGAACCACAACGGGAAATGGCCGGMATRGTTCTCGATCAGGATGCCGAGAAARCGCTCCATCGAGCCGCAGATGGCGCGATGCACCATCACCGGCTGCTTCTTCTCCGAATCCGAGCCGATGTAGAAGGCGCCRAAGCGYTCCGGCAGGTTGAAGTCGACCTGCGTGGTGCCGCAYTGCCAKTCGCGGCCGATGGCGTCCTTCAGCACATATTCGAATTTCGGCCCGTAGAAGGCGCCCTCGCCCGGATTGATCGAGGTCTTGATGCGATTGCCCGACCGCGAACGGATCGTCTCCAGCACACTGCCCATGATCGCCTCGGCATGGTCCCACGCCTCGTCGGTGCCGACGCGCTTGTCCGGCCGTGTCGACAGCTTGACGCTGATCTCATCGAAACCGAAATCGGCATAGGTCGACAGGATCAGATCGTTGATGCGCAGGCATTCCGACGCCAGCTGCTCCTCGGTGCAGAAGATATGCGCATCGTCCTGCGTGAAGCCGCGCACGCGCATCAGCCCATGCAGCGCGCCCGAAGGTTCATAGCGATGGACATTACCAAATTCCGCAAGCTTTACGGGCAGATCGCGGTAGGATTTCAACCCATGCTTGAATATCTGCACGTGGCCGGGGCAGTTCATCGGCTTCAGTGCAAAGACCCGGTCGTCGTCGGTATCGTCGCCGGCAACCGTTACCTTGAACATGGCGTCGCGATACCAGCCCCAGTGGCCTGACGTCTCCCACAGGCTCTTGTCGAGCACCTGCGGCGCGTTGACCTCCTGATAGCCTTGCTCGTCGAGGCGGCGACGCATGTAGTTGACCAAGTTCTGGAACATCTTCCAGCCCTTGGCGTGCCAGAAGACGACGCCAGGCCCCTCTTCCTGGAAATGGAACAGGTCCATCTCGCGGCCGAGCTTGCGATGGTCGCGCTTCTCGGCCTCCTCCAGCATCGTCTGGTAGGCATCGAGCTGCGCCTGGTCGGCCCAGGCGGTGCCGTAGATGCGCGTCAGCATCGGGTTGTTGGAGTCGCCACGCCAATAGGCGCCGGCCACCTTCATCAGCTTGAAGGCGTTACCGATCTGCCCGGTCGAGGCCATGTGGGGGCCGCGGCAGAGATCGAACCAGTCGCCCTGCGCGTAAATCTTGAGGTCCTGGTCCTCGGGAATGGCGTCGATCAGTTCCAGCTTGTAGCGCTCACCCTTGTCGGCAAACACTTTTTTCGCCTGCTCGCGCGACCAGACCTGCTTGGTGAACGGCTTGTTGCGCGCGATGATCTCGCGCATCTTCTTCTCGATCACCGGAAAATCGTCGGGCGCGAACGGCTCGTTGCGGGCGAAGTCGTAGTAGAAGCCGTTCTCGATCACCGGCCCGATGGTCACCTGCGTTCCCGGCCATAACTCCTGCACGGCCTCGGCCAGCACGTGTGCTGCGTCATGGCGGATCAGCTCCAGCGCGCGCGGGTCCTCGCGGGTGACGATCTCGACCTTGCCGGACTTGCCAAGCGGGTCCGAGAGATCGCGCACCCCGCCATCGATACTGTAGGCGACGGCCTTCTTGGCCAGCGACTTCGAGATCGATTCGGCGAGGCCAGCACCGGTCATCGCCGCGTCGTAGTCGCGCACGGAGCCATCGGGAAATGTCAGGGAAACGGAATTCAGCATAGATATCTCCTATCCAGTCCCGCAAACGAGCGCGGGTGGTTAAAATGCCGAATGCATCCGGCAGCGGCAGCCTTTTAGGGGCAGATTCTGCCGCCGTAAAGCCAGCTTGAACCTTGGCCATTCATTTGATGAGTTGCGGCAGGTCTTTCAGGAACGCCGCACGCGCTCGCAGCATCCAGGATCAGCGTGCGTTCGACGTCCCTGAGCGGCGCGGATTGGGCACGCATCGGAAAACCCAGCAGCCACGCCAGCAGGAACAGGACCACGGCGAAAATGAAGGGAAGACGGTCGACCTGACGCATTTGGCAATTGCTCCTGAGGGGGTGTCAGGAGGGCTTAGCGACGTCTCTTGTCTCGATTTTGTCTCAATTGCGCAGTCTTCGTGCAGGCTGGCGTTAACCCTACCAGATCGTAAATCGGCAGGCTGGCGCGGGCCAGCACAATCAGCCTTGCGCCTCGCCGCGCTTCTTTCCGATCCGCCAATACCGCCACGGCGTGAACCAGACATAGCGGTCGGCCAGCGCCTCGGGGACACGGTCGATGCCGTGCGTGCCGAAGGGTCCGCAGCGCAGCACGCGGAAAAGCCCCATCCAGCCGCCGGCCCACAGCCCGTGGCGGGCAATTGCCTCATGCGCATATTCCGAACAGGTCGGCAGATGCCGGCAGGAATTGCCGACAAAACCCGACAGCGTCAGCTGGTAAAGCCGGACAAACGACGTGCCGAGGATGCGGCCGGGAGTCTTGCGCCAGGGGCCAGGCCAGTTGCGCCCACGGTGCAGTGGCCTGGTCTCATGCGCATGCCGATCTTGGTCGCGCACCGCAGTCTCCGCATCGCGTTTCTCCGTGGATAGATGTGGACTTCGGCCGCAGAACGCAATCCCTTTCCACTCACCGCTTTGTTGGCCGTCTCAGGGTCTTGAGCGGCGAAAAGGATACCGGTCCTCCGAAGGCGACCAGCGAGCCGCGCTGGCCGGTCTTTCCTCGCGGCGCGTGGCGTGCTGCGGCCTCTCGCCATACCACTGAAACGTTGCGATCCGCATGACATCGCCAAAAATTTCCAGGAACTGGATCATGGTCGTGTCTCCTTTGACGCCGATTAGACCGCCACTGGCCTTCGCCTTCAAACGAGTATAATTTCGAGCTTGGATAACTTGAGATTATGCGAATGAAGCGCGGCCGCCTTCCGCTGACAGCGTTGAGAAGCTTCGAAGCCGCCGGGCGACAGCTGAGTTTCAGCCGCGCTGCGGAAGAGCTTTTCGTTTCGCAAGCGGCAATCAGCCGTCAAATCAGGGAGCTGGAGGCCCTGATCGGCAAGCCGCTGTTCGAGCGGCTTCATCGCAAAGTTGAATTGACCGAAACGGGGCAAACCCTGCTCAGTCAGTTGACCACAAGCTTCGACGATATCGACCGTCGACTATCGCAGATCGTCAGCAAGCCTGCACAGAGCCCGTTGCGGGTCAGTGTCGAGCCATCCTTTGCAGGCGAGTTCCTGATACAGCGTCTCAATTCGTTCCGGGAAAACTATCCTCAGATCGACATTTCGGTCGATGCAGATTCTCGACTGGTAGAGTTTCGCGGCAACGAAGCAGAGCTTGCAATTCGCTACGGAGCCAGTGCCCGCTCCTGGCCACGCACGCAAGCAAGGCATCTCGTTGACGTGCGGGTGACGCCAGTCCTGGCATCCAGCCTGCTCGCATCAGGGGCTCCGCTGGCAACGCCTGCCGACCTGCAGCACCATACGCTGCTGCATGACTACAATCGTGATGGCTGGGCGAGATGGTTTCAGGCGATGGACCTTCCGGACCTCGCACAGCAGAGAGGGCCGTTGTTTACCGATGCGGCGCTTGCCATGCAGGCGGCGAAGCTCGGGCATGGCGTCGCCTTGGGCGATCGCATATTGAACGGCGCCGACCTCCGGGCCGGTCTCCTCGTGCGTCCTTTCAAGATGGACGTGCCATTTGGCGCGTACTGGCTGGTTGCGCCTGACTTCCAGCATCTCAGCTGGGCAGCAAAAGTCTTTTCAGATTGGCTTGTCGAAGAACTGAAGGCCGGCCCGGAGACAAGCGAATCCTAAGCAGCCTCTTCGGCGCGCTTCTTCTCGATCTGGCCGATGGCGTCGACCACGGCGTCGAAGGTCAGCATGGTCGAGGCATGGCGCGCCTTGTAGTCGCGCACCGGCTCCAGGTACTTCAGGTCGGCGAAGCGGCCTTCCGGCGGTGCGCCATTTTCCTTCAGCATCTTCAGCATCGTGTCGCGCACAGCGCGCAATTCGTCGGCACTGGCGCCAACGACATGTTGCGCCATGATCGAGGATGACGCCTGGCCAAGCGCACAGGCCTTCACATCATGGGCGAAATCGGTGACGACGCCATCATCCATCTTCAGGTCGATCGTCACGGTCGAGCCGCACAGTTTGGAATGCGCCTTTGCTGTCGCATCCGGATGATCGAGCCGACCGATGCGCGCGATGTTTCCGGCAAAACCCAGAATTTTCGCATTGTAGACGTCGTCAATCATAATTTTCCAATCCGTCGCCGCCCAGCGAACAGCGATTGCCGCTGATGTGGCTTTCATTCGCTCGGCACGACCATATATAATGGTGGCAGCCGGGCATCGACAAGACAATCACAAGCCCTTGTCTTTGCTCAATTCAGTTCACGCCGCTTGCGGGCTGGAAACCGGGCGGGTTTCCAACACCCGAAAGGTCGTGGTCCGTTCAACTCGTTCCTCCTGAGAGAGGAACTACGGGAGACGCCTTTAATGGATGCCGTCATCAAGAAGATCATGCCCCCCTCCGACTATCTGGAGAAGCCGGTCACCGACAGGCCGAGCGAGGCCGAGGTCGAGGCAGCCGTGCGTGTGCTGCTGCGCTGGACCGGCGACAATCCGGAGCGCGAGGGCCTGATCGACACGCCGAAGCGCGTCACCAAGGCATTCCTCGAAATGTTCAACGGCTACGACATGTGCCCCGCCGAGGAGCTCGGCCGCACCTTCGAGGAAGTCGCCGGCTATGACGATCTGGTCATCGTCAAGGACATCAAGTTCCACTCGCACTGCGAGCACCACATGGTGCCGATCATCGGCAAGGCGCATGTCGGCTATCTCCCCGACGGCAAGGTGGTCGGCCTGTCCAAGATCGCGCGCGTCGTCGACATCTTTGCCCATCGCCTGCAGACCCAGGAAGCGATGACGGCGCAGATCGCCGGCGTCATCCAGGACGTGCTCAACCCGCGCGGCGTTGCCGTTATGATCGAGGCTGAGCATATGTGCATGGCCATGCGCGGTATCCGCAAGCAGGGTTCCACCACGCTGACCTCGACCTTCACCGGCGTCTTCAAGGACACCCCCGAGGAGCAGGTCCGCTTCGTCACCATGGTGCGCGGCTAACCGTCTGCCGACACCTGCCAAAGGCGTAGGCTTAGTCGAAAATGGTGGTTTCCGTGGTCCGGAGCTGAGCGTATTTGAATACGTGAGCACCGGAAGCGCAGGATGCAGCCATTTTGCGGGCCCGGCCTCCCCTGAATATCTTTGGATCGGACAAGGACCGGTAATGTCGGCACTGCAATTTCCCGAAGCTTCGGCAGACAAGAAAGCGCTGGAGGAAGGCGTCGTCCTTTCGCCGCGCTTCGATGCGGCCGGTCTCGTCACCGTGGTCGTCACCGATGCCGAGGACGGCATGCTGCTGATGGTGGCGCACATGAATGCAGAAGCGCTGGCGCTGACGCTGGAAACAGGCATTGCCCATTACTGGTCGCGCTCGCGCAACGCGCTGTGGAAGAAGGGCGAAACCTCGGGCAATTTCCAAAACGTTGTCGAGATGCGCACCGACTGCGACCAGGACGCCCTATGGCTTCGCGTTAAAGTGTTGGGCCACGACGCAACCTGTCATACCGGCCGTCGTTCATGCTTCTATCGGACGGTGGGGCTGATCGACGGCAAGGGGACGCTTGCCGACGACGGCAGCAAACCGCTGTTCGATGCGGAAAAGACGTATCGGAAGCCTTTGTGAACCATTCGACAGTCTGGGATCACCCATGTTCACTATTCTAAAACGTCCTTCCACTACAAAGGACCTGGGACAAGGGAGATTGTGATGCTCGAGTGGGCGTCATTGCGCAACAGACCAGACGTTCGGGAAGCCAACGGCCTCTCTTCGTCAGGCGGCGCGTCCGAGGCAAAACCTGCGAAGAAAACCGGGATTTCGCTGGCCCTGGGCGGCGGCTGCGCCCGCGGCTGGGCCCATATCGGCGTGCTGCGCGCGCTCGACGAAGCCGGCATCGAAGTGTCGATGATCGCCGGCACCTCGATCGGCGCGCTGGTCGGCGGCTGCTACCTCGCCGGGAAGCTCGACGAGCTGGAAGAATTCGCCAGGAGCCTGACCAAGCGCCGCATCTTTGGCCTTCTCGATCTCAATTTGCGCGGCAACGGCCTATTCGGCGGCATGAAGCTCGACGCGCGGCTGCGCGAACATGTGGCCGGCATTCGCTTTGAAGACCTGTCGAAACCGTTCGTCTGCGTCGCCTCCGAAATCCGCACCGGCCATGAGATCTGGCTGTCCAATGGCTCGCTGATCACTGCCATGCGCGCTTCCTATGCGCTGCCGGGCGTGTTCGAGCCGGTGACCTGCAACGGTCGCGTGCTGGTCGACGGCGCGCTGGTCAATCCGGTGCCGGTCTCGGTCTGTCGCGCCCACGAACAGCCGCTCGTTGTCGCCGTCAACCTTCACTACGATCTGTTCGGTCGCGCCGCTGTCATCAAGCACAGCGCCGGCGAACTGGTTATCGAAAGGGATGCGCCAAGACCCGGCCAGGTCGACGCCGAGCGTCAGTCGCGTGAAGCACGGCTCGGCATCACCGGCGTCATGGTCGAAGCCTTCAACATCATCCAGGACCGCATTTCGCGCGCGCGCCTGGCTGGCGACCCCCCTGACATGTCGCTGCAGCCGAAGCTCAGCCATATCGGCCTGACCGAATTCCACCGCGCCGAAGAAGCGATCAGCATCGGCTATCAGGCAACGATGGCGCAGGTCGGCGAACTGACCCGGTTGCAGACAGTTCTGGCCTGACCAATCGCGGGGGCGGCACTCAGGCAGTTGCCGCGTCGGTGATGCGAAACTGCACCGTGCGGTTGCCGTTCCAGTAGTTGCCCGACAGCGACCCGGCGACATGCACAGTCTTGCCCCTGTTCTTGAACAGGAATTCGCCGAGTGCCGTATCGACGGCGCGAAAGGCGATCGCCTGGATGCGGCCGCCGCTTTCCGATTGCAGCTCGACGCGGATGTGATTGGTGCCGACCGGCCGCGCGTCGGCCAGCCGGTGGCGCGGCAGCGCAAACACCGGCGCGACATGGCCGGCGCCGAACGGGCCAGCCTTTTCCAGTGCATCAAGCAGGCCGAGTGTTGCGCCTTCAGCGGCGAGCGCGCCGTCGATCGCCAGGCTTTCCTCGCCCTGCAGCCGGAACACGTCGGCGGCAGCGCGTTCCTCGAAGAAGGCCCTCAGCACACCCAACTTTGCCCGCTCGACGGTGAGGCCGGCCGCCATGGCATGACCGCCGCCCTTGACGATCAGCCCGGCATCGGCCGCCTCGCGCACCAATCGGCCTAGGTCAAAGCCGG
Source organism: Mesorhizobium sp. P2_H9 (assembly GCF_056403215.1). Classification (NCBI taxonomy): domain Bacteria; kingdom Pseudomonadati; phylum Pseudomonadota; class Alphaproteobacteria; order Hyphomicrobiales; family Phyllobacteriaceae; genus Mesorhizobium; species Mesorhizobium sp. P2_H9. The sequence continues at coordinate 40,071 of NZ_JBFUFX010000014.1, forward strand.
ACACCGAACGCCCTGATCCGGTGCCGATGCCATTGGGGTTGAAGGCGATGGCGAAGGCAGGCCGGCGGGCATGGTCCTTGAGCCGCGAGGCAAGCAGGCCGACGATGCCCGGGTGCCAGGTGGTGCTGGCGGTGACGACGATGGCCGGGCCATTGCCGCCGGCAAGCTCGGCGTCGGCCTCGGCGCGCGCTTGCGCCAGCATCTCCAGTTCCATCTGCTGCCGCTCCTGATTGAGTCGGTCGAGCGTCTCGGCGATGGTGCGGGCTTCGACAGGATCGTCGGTGGCCAGCAACCGGCTGCCGAGTGCGGCATCGCCGATGCGGCCGCCGGCATTGATGCGCGGGCCGATCAGATAGGCCAGATGAAACGTGCTGATCGGCTCGCCGATGCGCGACACCCGCGCCAGTGCGGCCAGCCCTTCGTTCTTCTGCTGGCGCGCCATCTGCAGTCCCTTGACCACGAAGGCGCGGTTGACCCCGGTCAGCGGCACCACGTCGCAAACGGTGGCCAGCGCCGCCAGATCGAGCAGCGAAAGCAGGTCCGGCGGCGCTGCATCCGGCAAGCGGCTGCGCAGAACCTTGGCCGTCTGCACCAGAGTGAGGAAGACGACGCCGGCGGCGCAAAGATGGCCCTGGCCTGAAAGGTCGTCCTGGCGATTGGGATTGACGACGGCGACCGCCTCCGGCAGCGGGCCGCCGACCTGGTGATGGTCGAGCACCACGACATCGGCGCCGGCCACTTTTGCCGCATCGATGGAAACGGCGCTGTTGGTGCCGCAGTCGACGGTGACGATCAGCGTTGCGCCGCGCGAGACGAGCTCGCGCATGGCTTCCGGATTGGGACCGTAGCCTTCGAAAATCCGGTCCGGAATGTAGATTTCCGAAGGCACCGAGAAATGGCTGAGGAACCGCTTGAGCAATGCCGACGAGGCCGCGCCGTCGACATCGTAGTCGCCGAAGATCGCCACCTTTTCCCTGGTCACGATCGCCTGGGCGATACGGGCCGCTGCCTTGTCCATATCGGTCAGCGAGGCCGGGTTCGGCAACAGATCGCGGATCGTCGGATCGAGGAAGCGTTCCGTCTCGGCGGCGGTCACGCCGCGCCCGGCAAGCACGCGCGCGACGATGTCGGGAACACCATGGCCTTGCGCGATGGCCAGCGCCGCCATGTCCTGCCGTTCGGTCAGCCGGTGTTCCCAGGAAACACCTGTCGCCGACTGCCTCACATTGAGGAAGAGGCGTTTTTCGCCGGTCATGCGATCTGCCAGCCCGTGTGTGGCCGCACGATAGTGCATGTCGCCCAAAAGCGTGCAGCGGTTTTGCGGACAACGACATGCATCCTGAGGCAGGCAAAGCCAAGCGGTTCGCGGTGATGCGCCTTCCCGGAAGATTTCAAGAAAAACTACGCTTTCCGCTTTTCAGCTTCGCGCCGCAACCATTCGTCGGCTGCGTCGCCCATCGTCTTTTCCGCGCCATCCCTAAGCCAGGCCATGAAAGGTCGATCGAATTTGAACGCACCGCCGCACTCCTTGATGAAAAAGCGCCGCACGTTCTGGGTGTTGCGATAGGATTTTGTGATGGCGGTCGTGCGCGAAATCGCAGCCGCGTGCCAGTCGAACGATTTCATCTTCATGTCCTTGCGGCCGGATGCAGCCACAGGGCTAGCAACTGCACTGTTGCTGCGCAAGAACCAACAGCTTGCTGGGAGCGGCTAGAACTTATCCAGATCCTGGTGCCGCGCCTTGATCTCGCGCACGGTGCGCGATGACGAGCGCAGCACGATGGTGTGGGTGGTGATGGTATCGCGGCCGAACCTGACGCCGTTGAGCAGATTGCCGTCGGTGACCCCGGTCGCCGCAAACAGCACGTCGCCGCGCGCCATGTCTTGGGCCCGGTAGACCCGCTTCGGATCGGTGATGCCCATCTTTGCCGCGCGCGCCAGCTTCTCCGGCGTGTCGAGGATCAGGCGGCCCTGCATCTGGCCGCCGGTGCAGCGCAAGGCTGCTGCCGCCAGCACGCCTTCCGGTGCGCCGCCAGTGCCGAGATAGATATCGATGCCGGTCTCCTCGGGATCGGTGGTGTGGATGACGCCGGCGACATCGCCGTCGCCGATCAGCCGGATCGCTGCACCCGTCGCCCGCACCGCTTCGATCAGCCTGCCGTGGCGCGGCCGGTCGAGGATGCAGGCGGTGATCTCAGAGACCGCAACGCCCTTGGCCTTGGCCAGGTTGGCGATGTTCTCAGTCGGCGAGGCGTCGATGTCGATGACGCCATCGGCATAGCCCGGACCGATGGCGATCTTTTCCATATAGACGTCGGGCGCAAACAGCAGGCTGCCCTTCTCGGCAATGGCGATGACGGCCAGCGCATTGGGCAGGTTCTTGGCGCAGATCGTCGTGCCTTCGAGCGGATCGAGCGCGATATCGACCGACGGACCGATGCCGCTGCCGACCTCTTCGCCGATATAGAGCATCGGCGCTTCGTCGCGCTCGCCCTCGCCGATTACCACCGTGCCCTTGATGGCGAGCCGGTTGAGCTCCTGGCGCATGGCATCGACGGCGGCCTGGTCGGCGGCCTTTTCGTCGCCGCGTCCACGCAATCTGGCGGCCGCGACCGCGGCGCGTTCGGTGACCCGCACCAGTTCCATGGTGAGGATCCGGTCAAGACCGGCGACAATGTTCTGGGCCACATTCATCGGGGGAAGATCCTGGTTGGCACACCGCCTCCCGCCAGAGGCGCGCTTCTTGTGTCAAAGCTCCATGACAACAGCAAGACTTGCGCAAGGCGTTTTTTGAAAGCGCTGCAATATCAATCGATTAAAAGGGAGAGATGACTGGTTTTACCCGGCCCGCTCGATGCGGATGACCTGCGGCTTGTCGGTCAAATGACCGTCCTTGGTGATGCCGTCGACAGCCTTGCGCACCGCAGCTTCCGTGGTCTCATGGGTGACCAGGATCACCGTCTTTTGCGCATCCGTCTCGCCGTTGACGGCGTGCTGAACGATCGATTCCAGCGAAATGTCGTTGTCGGCCATGCGCTTGGCGATCGCCGCAAAAACGCCGATGCGGTCATGCACGGTCAGCCGGATGAAATAGCCTCCGGCATGGCTGCGCATCTGCGCCTTTTTGTATGGGCGCAATTCCTTGGCCGGCAGGCCGAACACCGGACCGTGCTGAAAGCCCGGACGGCTCTTGGCAATGTCGGCGATGTCGCCGACCACCGCCGACGCGGTGGCGTTGCCGCCAGCGCCGGGACCCGAGAGCAGCAGTTCGCCCAGAATGTCGGTTTCGATGGCGACAGCATTGGTGACGCCATGCACCTGCGCAATGACAGACGCTGTCGGCACCATGGTCGGGTGCACGCGCTGTTCGATGCCGCTTTCGGTGCGCTGGGCGACGCCCAACAACTTGATCCGGTAGCCGAGATCGGCAGCCGCTCGAATATCGGCCTGGCTGATGTTGGAGATGCCTTCCATGTAGATGTCATTGGCGGCGATCCTGGTGCCGAAGGCCAGGCTGGTCAGGATCGACAGCTTGTGCGCGGTGTCGTGGCCCTCGATGTCGAAGGTCGGATCGGCTTCCGCATAGCCCAGCCGCTGTGCGTCCTTCAGGCAGGCGTCGAACGAGATGCCTTCAGCCTCCATGCGGGTCAGGATGTAGTTGCAGGTGCCGTTGAGGATGCCGAACACGCGGGTGACCGAATTGCCGGCCATCGCCTCGCGCATCGTCTTGATAACCGGGATGCCGCCGGCAACCGCCGCTTCGTAGTTGAGCAGCACGCCCTTCTTTTCGGCGATCTCGGCCAGTGCCACGCCATGCTTGGCGAGCAGCGCCTTGTTGGCGGTGACGACATGGCGGCCGGCTTCAAGTGCCGCCTTCACCGCCGATCGCGCCGGCCCCTCGTCGCCGCCGATCAGTTCGACGAAGACGTCGATGTCGGCGGTCTGCGCCATCTTGATCGGATCGTCAAACCACTTGGCCGCGCTGAGATCGACGCCGCGGTCGCGCTTCGCATCGCGGGCCGAAACGGCGGTGACGACCACATCGCGTCCGCACTGGCGGGTCAACTCCGCCGCCTTGTCGCGCAGCACGCGCGCCACCGAGGCGCCAACGGTGCCGAGACCGGCAATTCCAACACGCAACGCTTCAGCCATGTCCGGCGACGCCCCTCAAAAATTCTGTCGATGTGATATCAGCCAACTCAACGATGCGCGGCGAGCGGCACAACATTGTTGGGCTGCTTGGCGCTGGACGCCAGGAAGCGCTTGATGTTGCGCGCCGCCTGCCGGATCCGGTGCTCGTTCTCGACCAGCGCGATGCGCACATGGTCGTCGCCATGCTCGCCGAAGCCCACGCCCGGCGCCACCGCCACGTCGGCGTGCTCGATCAGAAGCTTGGAGAACTCCAGCGAACCGAGATGCTTGAACGGCTCCGGGATCGGCGCCCAGGCAAACATTGACGCCGCCGGTGCCGGAATGGTCCAGCCGGCGCGGCCAAAGGCATCGACCATCACGTCGCGGCGCTTGTGATAGATGTCGCGCACCTCGGCGATATCGGCGCCATCGCCATTGAGCGCGTGCGCGGCCGCCACCTGGATCGGCGTGAACGCGCCGTAGTCAAGATAGGATTTGACCCGCGTCAGTGCCGAGATCAGCCGCTCATTGCCAACGGCAAAGCCCATGCGCCAGCCGGGCATGGAAAAAGTCTTCGACATCGAGGTGAACTCGACGCAGACGTCGATGGCGCCCGGCACCTGCAGCACCGAGGGCGGCGGATTGCCGTCGAAGTAGATTTCCGAATAGGCAAGGTCCGACAGGATGATGATGTCGTTCTTCTTGGCGAAGGCGACCACATCCTTGTAGAAATCGAGCGAGGCAACCAGCGCCGTCGGGTTCGACGGATAGTTGAGGATCAGCGCCAAAGGCTTGGGGATCGAATGGCGAACGCCGCGTTCCAGCGCCGGGATGAAGCCGTCATCCGGTTCGACCTGCAGCGAGCGGATGACGCCCCCCGACATGATGAAGCCGAAGGCGTGGATCGGATAGGTCGGGTTGGGGCACAGGATCACGTCGCCCGGCGCGGTGATCGCCTGCGCCATGTTGGCAAAGCCTTCCTTCGAACCCAGCGTCGCCACAACTTGCGTGTCGGGATTGAGCTTCACGCCGAAGCGGCGGGCATAGTAATTGGCCTGGGCGCGACGCAGCCCCGGAATGCCGCGCGACGACGAATAGCGGTGCGTGCGTGGATCGCGAACCACCTCGCACAATTTGTCGACGATGGCTTTTGGCGTCGGCAGGTCCGGATTGCCCATGCCAAGGTCGATGATGTCGGCGCCGCGCGAGCGGGCGCTGGCCTTCAGCCGATTGACCTGCTCGAAGACGTAGGGCGGAAGCCGGCGGACCTTGTGAAATTCTTCCATGTCAGTTCCAGACGATTAACGGGGCGAAAGGTAGTTTCGGCGCGCGATATAACCCTATTTGCAGGTAGGGTCGAGGGCGGGGTCGCATTTGGCTTCGATCTGCTTCAGCGTTTCGTCGCCGTGATTCTTCGCCAGCGAGTTCAGCGCCGCCGGGCTCGTGCCCTGGACCTTGCCGCCCTTGCCCAATTGCGCCTGCTGGCTGGCCTTCAGTTGGGCGAGCTTGGCGTTGCGCTCTTCAGGGGTGAGTTGCTGCGCCGCCACCTGCGGCGGGATGTTCAAATTCGGATAGGAGCCGGTGTCCTTCGGGCCGTCAACGCCGGCGACCGTTGTCGCGCTGCCTGTGTCGCTGCTGGCGCAGCCACCGGCGACCAGCAAGGCTCCACCTGTGGTCACCAGCATCACCGCGGCAGCGATGCGGCAAAAACAACCGGTCCGCGAAAAAACAGTCTCGCCAATATTAATCGTCATATTGTTTTCCTGGCAGCCGGGGTAGAGCATGTTGGACCCGGTCAGATGTCCCATGTTAATATGTCAAGAAAACGCCCCGGGAGGAACCCCGCGAACCATGTCCAAAACACCCGATTCGGGCAAAGCGGAAGATGGCGGACCCTCGACCGTCGAGCAATATCTGGTGAAGGACCCGGAACGCTTCGCCCTGAACATGGCGCGCATGATCGAACAGGCGGGAAAAGCGGCCTCCGCCTGGGCCGAGCCGCGCGAAAAAGGTGAGGTGCGCGACCACGTCGCCGAGCCCGTCGTCGACATGGTCAAAACCTTCTCCAAGCTCAGCGAATACTGGCTTGCCGATCCGCAGCGCGCGCTGGAAGCGCAGACGCGGCTTTTCGGCGGCTACATGACCGTCTGGGGAAACGCAATCCAGCGCGTCAGCCCGAATGCCGAAGCGCCGGACGATGCGGTCAAGCCCGAACGCGGCGACAAGCGCTTCCAGGACCCGGAATGGGGCCGCAACGCTTTCTTCGATTTCCTCAAGCAGGCCTATCTCGTCACCTCGCGCTGGGCGGCCGACCTGGTCGAGCACGCAGAAGGCCTCGACGAGCACACCCGCCACAAGGCCAGCTTCTACGTCAAGCAGGTGTCCAACGCCATCTCGCCGTCGAACTTCATCCTGACCAATCCGGAGCTGTTTCGCGAAACGGTCGCCTCGAACGGCGAAAACCTGGTGCGCGGCATGAAGATGCTGGCCGAGGACATCGCCGCCGGCAAGGGTGACCTCAAGCTGCGGCAGGCCGACTACTCGCCCTTCGAGATCGGCAAGAACGTCGCGACGTCGCCCGGCAAGGTGGTCGGCCGCAGCGATGTCGCCGAGATCATCCAGTATGATCCGACGACCGAAACCGTGCTCAAGCGTCCGCTGCTGATCTGCCCGCCGTGGATCAACAAATACTACATCCTCGATCTCAACCCGCAGAAATCCTTCATCCGCTGGGCAATCGAGCAGGGCCATACAGTCTTCGTCATTTCCTGGATCAATCCCGATGAGCGCCACGGCGCCAAAGGCTGGGAGGCCTATATCCGCGAGGGCCTTCAATACGGCCTCGACATGGTCGAGAAGGCTACCGGCGAGAAGGACGTGAACGCCATCGGCTATTGTGTCGGCGGCACGCTTCTGGCGGCCGCACTCGCACTGCTGGCGCAGGAGGGAGACAACCGCATCAAATCGGCGACCTTCTTCACCACGCAGGTCGACTTCACCCATGCCGGCGACCTGAAAGTGTTCGTCGACGAAGACCAGGTGGCGGCTGTCGAGAAATCGATGAACGAAAAGGGTTATCTCGACGGCACCAAGATGGCGACCGCCTTCAACATGCTGCGCTCGGGCGACCTGATCTGGCCCTATGTCATCAACAACTACATGCGCGGCAAGGATCCCCTGCCCTTCGACCTGCTCTACTGGAACGCCGATTCCACCCGCATGGCGGCGGCCAACCATTCCTTCTACCTGCGCAACTGCTATCTCGAGAACAATCTGACGCGCGGCGTGATGGAACTGGCAGGCCATGTTGTCTCGCTCGCCGACGTAACCATCCCGGTTTACAACCTGGCGTCGAAGGAAGATCACATCGCACCGGCGCTTTCAGTGTTTCTCGGCTCGAAGTATTTCGGCGGCGACGTCGAATATGTGATGGCCGGTTCGGGCCATATTGCCGGCGTCGTCAACCCGCCGGCAGCCAAGAAATACCAGTACTGGACCGGCGGCAAACCGGTGGGCGATTTTGCCCAGTGGTTTGCCAACGCGGTGGAGCACCCCGGCTCCTGGTGGACGCACTGGCAGCACTGGATCGAGACCCAGGACGACACACGCGTGCCTGCCCGTAAACCCGGCAAGCATATGAAAACCTTGGGCGATGCGCCGGGAACCTACGTCAAGGTGCGTGTGTAACGGACTGTAACGTCTGGTGAGTTGACGGGCCGGTAAAAGAGGGCGAAATGGTGGCGTCAACCATCAAGCGGCCTCAATTCGCCTCTAGCCACCGAATAAGTTGAAGGCTTGCAGATTTGACACAGGTCTCGTTTCCGGTTTGGGAACATGGGTTATTGGGACGAGGCGTCTAGACGCCGGGCCAACAACCTACCGGCCGGTCACCGAGGGGGAATTTTGTTTTGAAATCAGCAGGTTGGCGTCTCGCACGAAGGGAAAGCCGTAGCATTGCGGCAGCGCTTTTCTCCGTGCTCCTGGCCTCCTGCACCTCTGCCGGCGACCCCACAATGTCTGTCGGCATGCCCGGCTACAACGCCACCTCGGCTGACATGAAAGCGGCCTCCACCGCGGCGCCGGCAATAGCAACTGATTCGTCCGTGCAGGTGACGTCAGCCTCGTCGGAGGCGGCATCGACCGTGATGAGCGAGGGAGACACACCTTTGCCTGAAAAGGTCGCCTATGTGCCGGTGACCAAGCCCGGAGCGGCCTTCCCCATCAACGTGCCTGCCGGTGCCGACACCATCGCCGGCCAAACGCCGCAGCCGCTGGTGCAGCCGGCGCAGACCGCCGAAGAGACCGACGCGGTGGCGCAGAAGATCGCTGCCGCCAATGCCAGCGCCATTGCGCCAAAGTCGGACGCCAACGCCGCCCCGGCGATGAACAACCCTGTCTATGTAACCGCTGGCGAGCCGCCACAGGCGCAGATCAATGCGCCGAAGAAAGGCTTCCTCGCATCGCTGTTCAGCACCACGCCTGCCTCGGCCGCGCCCTCGCCGCTGGTCAACACGCGCTCCGGCGAGCAGCCCGCTGTGGTTGCTCAAGCCAATGCGGCACCGGCAAAGCCGATCATCACGCTGGCCTCCGCCAGTTCGGCCGACAAGCCGGTGCAACTGGCTTCGATCGGTGACGAGACCGGCCACATCACCGGTAGCGATGCCTTGCCCGGCGTGCGCCAGACGGCTTTGTTCGAGATCAAGCGCAAATCCGGCCTCGACGACGAGAGCGACGTCGACCTGAACGAGGATGAAGGCTCGGGCGGCGCCTATCAGGTGGCATCCGCCGCCGGCCTCGCGCGGCTGGCGCCCAACGGCCTCCTGAAGCAGAACGAGAGCGTCGACGTCGCTTGCCTGAAGCCATCGCTGGTGCGCGTGCTGAAGACCATCGAAGGCCATTACGGCCGCAAGATGATCGTGACATCAGGCTATCGCGATCCGGCCCGCAACCGCCGCGCCAACGGCGCCAAGAATTCGCTGCACATGTATTGCGCCGCAGCCGACATCCAGGTTCCCGGCGTCTCGAAGTGGGAACTGGCGAGCTATCTGCGCACCATGCCCGGCCGCGGCGGCGTCGGCACCTACTGCCACACCGAATCCGTCCACGTCGATGTCGGCCCCGAGCGCGACTGGAATTGGCGCTGCCGCCGGCGCAGCTAGTAGCGACGGCTAGTTTCCTCGACATAAGCCGAGGCCTCCCCGACTTCGTCATCCTTGGGCGTAGCGACGCGAAGCGGAGCGCAGACCCAAGGATCCATGCCGGAACCTCAGCCGGAGAGCGCAACGGAACAGAATTCTGCACCGTTGCAACGCCTCGAAGTCACGGCATGGATTCCGGGGTCTGCGCCGCGTCGCTTCGCTCCTTGCTCCGCCCCAGAATGACGAATGCGAGGGGGCGTTCAGCTGATCTCCAAAGATGTGCGATCAAGCTAGACCAGAAAACTGTGCCTAGCTTACCGAAGGGGCGGCTCTTGCCCCTTTTCGAAAAAAGTTGCGGATGTTGGAGCTGATGGGTTGCCGGTTGCCAACAACGCAATTATAAGCCGCTTCGTCTGAGCGCGCCCATCGTCTAGCGGTTAGGACACCGCCCTTTCACGGCGGTAACAGGGGTTCGATTCCCCTTGGGCGTACCAGAAAAATCACTGAATCCGTCGCACGGCCACATCGCCGACGTTGTCGCGCTCGGCGATAGACTGCGCTCAGTCAAGAAATTCGATTTTCTTGAAAGACATCATTTCCCCCATGACATTGCCGCTGTCGTCGAATTGCTGTGCTTTCCCGACGGTGACAGTGACCCGCTTTCCCTTGTAGCGGCGCGGCATCGCCACCTGCTCGTTCCAGGGCTTGCATTGAGGCGCGACACAGAGGCCGACTTGCTCGGCCTTCTTGTTGTCGATGATCGTCAGATAGCAGTTGTCGCCACATTCGAAGCCGCGAATTCTGCCCGTGATCGTCTTGTCCTTGGCCAACGAAGGTGCCGCCTGCGCCAGCACGCACGCGGAGACGAAAAGGGCAAGAGCCAAGGGTGAGGACATTTGTTTCATCCAGGCAGCCTGACGCAAGCAGCTTAGGTGCGCAAGCGGTTCTGCGGATGAGCCAAAGCAGCCAATCACCCTTGGTCGTGGACTGCCGGTTGCTGGCCCGGATCATGATCACCGCCGGTTCAGCAGCGTCTGCCGTATGGACTCAATCGTTGAATGGAAGCACTCTGTCCCTGGGGAGAAGGGGGGCACATGGCCGGGAAAAAAGTGATCGCAGTCAAAGACTGGACTTGCGGAATGAGCGACGAGATCGGCCGTGTGGTGCTGACGATCAACCCGACCGAGGGTGAGCCGATCCTGGTTTTGATGACGATCTTCCAGGCAGCAAAAATGGCCCAGGAATTGCGGTCGCCGAAACCCGTTTCCTTCCTATCCCCTCAATGAGTCCAAGCCGGCGGCAGAACTATATTAGCAATCGCTTGCTTTTGGAAAAGAGCAGGATCATGCTCTGCCCCACGGCGTGAGGAGGCCACCAGGACAATGGTGGAAAGGGGTACGTCATGGAATCTGTTTGCTACGTCCAAAATGACATCTGTCTGTTGTCGCTCTTCGCCAGCATCACGATGGCGTTTCTCGTCATGGCACCGTTCGCAGCGACGCGCCTGCTGGTGTTGAGGATGCGCAAAGACGCTATCGGGAAATTTCAGCCGGCCTGATTTCCCTCATGAGGGAAGATTTCCGATGCGAGCAGTTCAATCGCTGGAGTAGGATTTTCCCATGACCCGCGATCAGATGCTCGCCCATCTCCGATCCGCCGACGCCGTCGCGCGCGAGGCGGCGACGCATGGGCATCATCCCTTCGGCGCCGTTCTGGTCGGACCCGACGACCGTATCCTCATGCGCCAAGGCAATCTCGACACGGTGCGCCATGCCGAGATCGAGCTCGCCCGCCGCGCCGCGGCAGCCTACCCGGCGGATTTCCTGTGGACCTGCACGTTGGTCTCGACCGGCGAGCCCTGTGCCATGTGCACCGGGACGCTCTACTGGGCGAATATCGGCCGGCTGGTCTATGGTTTCGAGGAGGCGAAGCTCCTGGAACTCACCGGGGATCACGCGGAGAATCCCACGATGAGCCTCTCCTCGCGCACCGTGCTCGGCTCCGGCCAGAAAAAGATCGAGGTCGTTGGCCCCGTCCCCGAGATCGAGGACGAGCTCCTCGCCCCGCACCGCGATTTCTGGAAGCGCTGACGCGGTGGTCTGAGAGCGCGGCCCGCTTGTTGCGCATGGTCCATTTCTCGCCGGGGTACATGCGTCAGAACGGCCCTGCCCGCCGCTGCCAGCAGCCAATCAGCCCTGGTCGTGCACCGCCTGCGGCCAGCGCAGCAAGGCGGCGTGGCCGCCTTCGGTGAGCGCATAGACCCCGCGCTCGGCCCTGGCGAACCATCCATAGACATTGTCGAGCAGTATGCTGGCGGCGCGAGGCGAAATCGTCTTGAGGTCGCGCGGGCGCTTCGGGCCGTCCGCCATCGCGGCGGCGCAGGCCAGCGCATCCTGTCGGTAGGCGGTCATGATCGGCGCGCGCGAGCCGCCACCGACCACCGGATCGCCACGCCGGCGCTGGTGCTCGTTCATCAGCCGGGAGCGTCGCTTGGGGTCGCGCCGTGGCGGCAGAGCGGCCGGGCTGAGCAACAATTCGACATGGCCGCTGTTGCTGACGGCCAGCAGCCCGAAGCCGAGCCGCCGGCACAAAGCGCGAAAGCGGCGATCGTGCTCACGGCCCTTGCCGGACATGCGCGCCGCCAGCCAGACCTCATCGCAGGCTGCCGCGCGATCGACGCCTTGCAGAACCAGTTCGAGGTTGAACTGCAGTTTGAGTTCGCAGATGACCAGCACTGGCGGTTCGCCGTCGCGCAATCCGACGATATCGCAGCCGCCGACTTCGCCTTTGACAGTGAATTCGAGGCTTTCGAGAAACCGCTTCACCGGGATGTAAAGAGATGTCTCCTGCATGCGGCAGGCATAACCGATTCGGACCGGGCTGGCACAGCATTGCCGAAAGGCCCGCCGGCTGGCGACACCGGTGCTTGGCGATCAGTCACGACGCGGCGTCGAAAACCACCTTCTGCGAAAGCCCGCCGCCGGGGCGGTTTTGCAATGTGATGGTTCCGCCATAGCGCTCGATGATTTCTCTGGCGATAGCCAGCCCCAGGCCGGCGCCGGGAACCGACTGCCGCCGACCCGGATCGACGCGAAAGAACGGCTCGAACGCCTTGTTCAGCAGTTCCGGCGGAATGCCGGGACCACGGTCGTCAATGGTAAGGACGGCCTGACCGTTGGTGGCCGACAGCGACAGACTGCAACCCTTGCCGTGCGTGGCGGCGTTGACGATCAGGTTGCGCAAGGCGCGGCGCAGGCCAAGCGCGCCAGCCCGCACCGAGACCTCGTCCAGATGGCCGATCGATATCGCATGCCCGAGTGACGTCATTTCGATTTCGAGATCGCGCATCAGCCCTTCCAGGGCAACCGGTTCGACTGCATCCTGGTCGACCTCCTCGCGCACCAGCCGGATGGCGCTGTCGGCGATGCGGTCGAGCTCGTCGAGGTCGTGAAGCCATTTTTCGCGATCCTCGTCGAGGAATTCGGCGCGCAGCCGCATGCGAGTCATCGGCGTCCGGAGATCGTGCCCGGCGGCGGCGACCAGCCGCATACGGCTTTCCATGGCCGTCTTCAGCCTGGCAGAAAGCTGGTTCAGGGCACGCGCCGTCGCCTTCACTTCCGCCGACCCATCTTCCGGCAGCGCTGCCAGGACGCCGTCCGACCCGATCTTGCTGACCGCGGCTTCGATCATTTCGAGCGGCCTGATGAGCACCGCGGTGAAATAGACCGAAACGGCGGTGGCGCCGAGCACGATCAGCGTGATCCAGCCCGCGAGCACGAACCAGACGTCTCTCGGCGGGCCGAAATCGGGGACGTCGACGATCATCCAGCGATTGTCGGGCAGAGCGACGGACGCAACCATGCCGGGCTTGTCGGCAGCGCGGCTGACGACGGCTGAAAGATCAAGGCCCATCTCGTGCATGATATGGTTGAGCACATGGCTGTGCCGCCGGTCCTCGACACCGTCTGCGGGATGATCGCTGAGATTGATCGGGGCGTCGGCCGCGCCTGCCACATGGCCCGGGACGAGTTGCACCATGAGCTGGATCTGGCGGGCGACCGGCCCCATGGTCAGTTCGGGGGATGGTCCGCCGAGCAATTTGATCGCGGCGATGGTCGCGAGGCCGACGACGCCGACGATCGAGACGAGCAGCAGGATGATCAGGCGCCGACGCAGCGAATTCATGCCTCGGCCTCCGCCGTCTCGACACGCGCGGTGAGCTGGTAGCCGCCATTGCGCACCGTCTTGAACAGAGGCCCTTCGCCCAGATCGCCGAACTTGCGGCGCAGCCGGCTCATCAGCACATCGACGGAACGGTCAAGCGGATCACGCTCACGGCCTTGCGTCAGATCGAGCAGCTGGTCGCGCGACAGAAGCCGGCCGGGACGGTCAAGGAAGACCTGCAGCAAATCGAATTCGGCGCCGGTGAGATCGACGAGCTCACCCTCGGCATCCGTCACCTTGCGGGTGTCGGGCTCCAGCCGGTAGCCGGCGAAGTGGTAGACGCGCACGCGCGGCGGGGCCGCCTCTTCCGGCGTCGAGCGTCGCAGCACCGCACGGATACGGGCGGTGAGCTCGCGCGGATTGAAAGGCTTGCCGAGATAGTCGTCGGCGCCAAGCTCCAGCCCGATGATACGGTCGACATCCTCCTTCAGCGCCGTCAGCAGGATCACCGGAATATGCGGCTTGCGGTCACGCAAGGCGCGGCAGATATCGAGCCCCGAACCGTCGGGCAGCATCACATCGAGCACGATCAGGTCGAACTGGCCCGAGCCAAGCTTCTGCTCGCATTCGCGCCGGTCCGCTGCCATCGAGACGCGAAAGCCCTGACCGTCGAGGTAGCGCCCGAGAAGCGTCCTGATCTCGCGGTCGTCGTCGACGACAAGGATATGGGATTGTGCCTGCATTTCTTCCGTCTACCTGTTCGCCTCCAATTATAGGGAGAGCCGACGACAAGCGGCATGGAAAATTGCAACCGAACGTTTCCGGCGGGCCAACAGAAACATTCGGAAACAAATCTCCTCTTTGTGGAAACCTTCGGCAACGCACCGAAGCAAAGCGGCAAAAGACGCCTCCTATCCTCCAGCCATCCGAAGCATGCAGGAAAGGATTTACGTCATGCGAAGCAGACTTTTTGCCCTCGGCCTCTTCTCCGCAGCAGTCATTCATCCAGCGCTTGCCGCGCAGTCCGACCCTGGCATGGCACACGGCGACGAACCACCTGCGATGGCGCAGCAGGACGGCGCCAACCAGGATCCGATGCCCTGGCCTGGCCGGCACCGGCCGATGCGTCACGGGCCGGAAGGCTTTGGCCCACAGCATTTTGGCGCGCAACGCATAGGGCCGCCACCGGAATTCATGCTCGCGGCCCGGCTTTCGGCGCTTGAGACCAGGGTTGGCGTGCGGGCCGAGCAGCTCGACGCCTGGCGCGACTACACCAGCGCGCTGCAGGCGATGCTGGCGCCGCCGAAGTCCGATCATGGTCCGGGTGGCACCGGAGGGCGCAGCCCCAGTGCCGAAAACCCCGGCAATGGTGAGCACGATTTCTTCGCCTTTCAGGAGCAACTGGCTGACGACGTTACGCAGCGAGCGGTCACTGCCGGCAGACTGAAGGAGGCGATTGCCGCACTGCGCGCCAAGCTGACGCCGGAGCAACTCGAAATCCTCGCTTCGGCGGAACGGCCGCACGGACCACCCCCCGGTCCATGGGGCAACCCGCCGGACGACGCAGCCGGCCGCGGAGGTCTGCCTGGCTATGACAGACAGCTCCCGCCTCCCCCGAATGGTGAGCAACTCTGACCGACTGCGCCGGCCGGCCCGCTGACCCACCCGTTCTCGGGCCGGCCGGACTCTTTTCTCCTGGAACGGCAGGCCGGTTCGCCTCGCCGCCATCGAACAACGGAACCACGACAATGTGGGAAGCCTTGATGATGCTGCGGCTGATCGCGTCGATGGGGCCGCCGTCCTTTCCTGCCGGCCATGCCACCCGCGCCACGCCGCTGGCCCTGCCGGCGGATACTCTGCAGGGCGCGATCCGGCTGAGCTTTTCCGCCTACCGTTTATCGCTTCCGATTTCCGCACGCTTGAGCACCAGAAATCATGACCAAAAAATTGCGTAAGAGCCATCTCCTCCTGGTAGCAGTGCTGGTCGCGGCCGGCGTCGTCGCCATGCTCAAGGCCTATGGCCGCGGCACGGCCGAACCAACCGCGCCGACGGCTGCGCCCGTTCAGGCCGCCACGCTGACCGTTTCCGTCGAGACAGTCCATTCCGAAGCCGTCACATCTTCCGTCAGCGCCACCGGCACGGTCGCCGCCTGGCGGGAAGCAACCATCGGCGCGGAAGAAAGCGGGCTGCGCCTGACCGACATTCTGGTTGCCGAAGGCGACCATGTGCGGGCGGGTGATGTCGTCGCTCGGCTCGACGCATCGCTGCTGAAGGCCCAGCTCGCCGAGCAGAAGGCCGCGGTGACGCAGGCCCAGGCGACACTGGACTCGGCAATTTCGTCTGCTGCCCGTGCCGACAAGCTGCTCGCCAGCAACGCAGTCAGCGCCGAGACCGCCGAGGAGAAGGCAACGGCGGTCAAGACCGGGCAGGCTGAGGTCGAGCAAGCGAATGCCGCGGCAGACCGACTGCAGGCCGAACTCGACCGGACCACGATCCGCGCGCCCTTCGACGGCACCGTCTCCAGTAAGCCGGCCGTCGCCGGCTCGATCGTCCAGGCCGGCACCGAGCTGATGAAGATCATCCGCGACGGCAGGCTGGAAGTCGGCGTTCTGGTTCCGGAAAAAGACCTGGCATCGATCTCGATCGGCCAGAAGGCGAGCGTCGTCGACGCTTCCGGCCGCACCTTCTCCGGCAGCGTTTCCTCGATCGCCGAAACGGTCAATTCGACCACGCGGCTTGCCACAGTCTACGTCTCGCTGGGCGAAGGCTCCGGCCTGAAGTCAGGCATGTTCGCCCGCGTCTCGATAGCCACCGCCGCATCGCAACAGCTGAGCGTCGCCGAAGCAGCCCTCGTCTGGCATGACGGCAAGCCGGCGGTCTTTGTCGTCGACGCTGCAGGCAAAGCCAATGCGCGGGCCGTCTCAACCGGCGCACGCCAGGGCGGCCGGGTCGCCGTCGAAAGCGGCCTGTCGGAAGGCGATCATGTCGTCATCGCCGGCGCCGGCTTCCTCAGCGACGGCAATTTGGTGCGTGTCGCCACCAGCGAGGCGGATGCCGGTGCTGCCGCGCCTGCGACGGAGGCAGCCCAATGAACGCCATTTCCTCCTGGTCGATCCGCAACCCGGTTCCGACCATCGTCCTGTTCCTGTCGCTGACGATCGCCGGCCTCTACGGCTTCATGCAACTGCGCACCAACAACATGCCCGACATCGACCTGCCGACGGTCACCGTGACGGTTGCGCAGCCCGGTGCCGCGCCAAGCGAGATGGAGGTGCAGGTCGCGCGGGTGGTCGAGAACGCCGTGGCGACGCTTGAAGGCGTCGACGACGTCTCGACGTCGATCAGCGAGGGGTCTTCCGTCACCACCGTCGAGTTCACCCTCGGCACCGATCCCGAGACCGCCACCAACGACGTCCGCAACGCCGTATCCGAGGTGCAGTCCAGCCTGCCGGCGGCTGCCCAGACACCGGTGGTGGCTAAGGTCAACGCCACAGGCAATTCGGTGCTGACCTATGTGGTCGAGGCGCCGACCATGTCGCCCGACGCGCTGAGCTGGTACATCGACAACGACGTCGCCAAGGCCCTGCTTGGCGTCGACGGCGTCTCCAAGATCACCCGTTCCGGCGGCGTCGACAGGGTGATCCGCGTCGAACTCGATCCCGACCGCTTGGCAGCGCTCGGCATCAGCGCCGGCGACATCAGTCAGACGCTCGCCTCCAACAACGTCAACCAGCCGGGCGGCCGCACCGCCATCGGCGGGCAGGAGCAGTCCGTGCGCACGCTGGCCAGTGCCGCGAGCGTCGAGGCTCTGGCCGACACCCGCATCGCGCTGTCCGGCGCCGGTGACGTCAAGCTCTCCGATCTCGGCACGGTGGTCGACAGCTGGGAAAAGCCGCGCCAGGCGGCCTATCTCGACGGGAAGGAAGTCGTCGCCTTCAACGTCTACAGGTCGGTCGGCTCGAGCGAGATCGACGTCGTCAAGGCCGCGCGCGCCGTCATCGCCGACGTGGGGGCCAAGACCACGACGGCGAAATTCACCGAAGTCACCTCCTCGTCCGGCTTCGTGCAGGAGAGCTACGACGCGGCTCTCGAGGCGCTGTGGATGGGTGCCCTGCTTGCGGTCGGCGTCGTCTGGCTGTTCCTGCGCGACATCAGGGCGACGCTGGTATCGGCGGTCGCCATGCCGCTGTCGCTGATCCCGACCTTCGCGGTGATGGCGGCATTCGACATCTCGCTCAACAACATCACCTTGCTCGCTCTGTCGCTGGTGGTCGGCATCCTCGTCGACGACGCCATCGTCGAGATCGAAAACATCGTGCGCCATATGCGTGAGACCGGCGCCAGCGCCTACGAGGCGGCGATCGAGGCCGCCGACGAGATCGGGCTGGCCGTCGTGGCGACCACCGCGACCATCGTCGCCGTGTTCCTGCCGGTCGCCTTCATGTCCGGCATTCCCGGAAAATTCTTCTTCTCGTTCGCCGTCGCCGTCTGCGTGTCGGTGCTGTTTTCGCTTTTGGTAGCGCGCATGCTGACGCCGTTGATGGGCGCCTATCTGGTACGCGCCGGAGGCCACAGCGAGAGCGATACGCCGGCCTGGGTGCCGTCCTATCTCTGGCTGCTGCGCAAGGCGCTCAACCACCGCTGGATCACGCTTTTCGCCGGCATCGCCTTCTTCGCCGGCTCGATGGCGCTGGCGACGAAACTGCCGACCGAATTCATGGCGGCGGCCGACCGCGGCCGCTCGATGATTTCGGTCGAACTGCAGCCGGGCTCGACGATCGAACAGACGACAGCTGTGGTGCAAAGCATCACCAAGCGCCTCAGGGGTGACCCGGCCGTCGACAGCATCTTCGCCACCATCGGCACGGCCGCCGCCTCGGGCGGCGGGCCGAACCAGAGCTCGAGCTCGGCCGAGGTGCGCACCGCCGCCGTCACCGTCAATTTGAAGCCGCGTACCGAGCGCACGGTGAGCCAGCAGGAATTCGAGGCCGAGGCGTCACCCAGGTTGAACGACATTGCGGGCGCTCGCATTCAGTTCGGCGCCGACGGCTTTTCCGGTGCCAAAGTGTCGATCACCCTGGTTGGCGACGATGGCACAGCACTTGAGAAGGCGAGCGACGCGCTGATCGATCAGATGAAATCGGTCCCGGGACTGATCAACCCGACCTCGACTGCCGCCACCACCAAGCCGGAACTGATCGTGCGCCCCGACAGCGCCAAGGCGGCCGAGCTCGGCATCACGCCTACCGAGATCGCCGCGACGGTCAAGATCGCCACCATCGGCGATACCGACACCAGCCTGGCGAAATTCAACCTCGGCGACCGCCAGGTGTCGATCGTCGTGACGCTGCCGGACGGCGCCATCGACGATCCGGCGAAGCTCGCCGTGCTGCCGCTGACCGGCAGCAAGGGCACGGTGCCGCTTGGCGCCGTTGCCGACATCGGCTTCAACGCCGGTCCGAACAGCATTACGCGGGTTGGCCGCAGCCGCAGCGCCACCGTCGAGGCTGACCTTTCCGGCCTCACCCTTGGCGAGGCGACGACGGCCATTCGCGCCTTGCCGGCAATGCAGAAGCTGCCGGCCGGCGTGCACGAGCTGGCGCGCGGCGACGCCGCCCGCATGCAGGAGCTGTTCAGCGGCTTTGCCACGGCCATCGCCGCCGGTATCCTGCTGATGTACCTGACGCTGGTTCTGCTGTTCCGCAGCTTCGTGCAGCCGGTGACCATTCTGGTCGCACTGCCGCTGTCGGTCGGCGGCGCGCTCGGCTTGCTGCTGATCACCGGCAAGGCGCTGGGCGTGACGCCGCTGATCGGCCTTTTGATGCTGATGGGCATTGCGGCAAAGAACTCGATCCTGCTCGTCGAGTATGCGCTGGTGGCCGAAAAGGAGCGCGGCCTGAGGCGCTTCGAGGCGCTTCTCGACGCCGCCCGCAAGCGCGCCCGCCCGATCGTCATGACCTCGATCGCCATGGGCGCCGGCATGCTGCCGATCGCGCTCGGCATCGGCGCCGATGCCGAGACCCGCGCGCCGATGGCCATTGCCGTGGTCGGTGGACTGCTGTCCTCGACCGTCCTCAGCCTCGTCTACGTGCCTGTGGTCTACACCTTCATGGACGACATCCAGCGCTTCCTCGCCCGCCATCTCGGCAAACTGCTGGTGGAGCGATCCGACATCGACCGGCAAGCGGACGCCCAGACTGCAAGCTGATCAATCAAGGCAGCATGCCCAATCATGGCTTCGTTGCCGCCCCACGGCGGTCTCACGAATGCCCCGAGGGGTGCCGTATCGACGAATACCGGGTCGGGAGCCAATCCGAGTTGAGGATGAGAGTATGACGAGTAAGGACTGCAAGGGCCGGAGCCGAAGCTCGGCGCCGGCAAAACGGCCGGCCTGGAGGCAAATCAGCGTCGTCGTGCTGACGGCGACCGCACTGGCCGGCTGCGTCGTCGGCCCGGACTATCAAAAGCCGCTTCTGCCGATGCCGGCGGCATGGAGCAGCCAAAAGAGCGGCGCACCCGCCAGGCCGGCGCAACTGTCGAAATGGTGGCAGCGGCTGCGCGACCCCGAATTGAACGCGCTTGTCGAAGAAGCGGTTGCCGGCAATCTCGACGTCGCCACCGCCAGGGCCAGGATCCGTGAGGCGCGCGCCAGCTATCGCCAGAGCGCTGCGAGCCTGTTCCCGTCCGCCGACAGTTCCGGATCGGCGACGCGCATCAAGACGGCTGCGGCCACATCGGGCGGAACCGCCAGCGATGCCTACAGCCAGTTCCAGTCCGGTTTCGACGCCAGCTGGGAACTGGACCTGTTCGGCGCCAATCGCAGGGGCGTCGAGGCCGCCCGCTATGGGCTAGATGCCGCGCAGGAGGAATTGCGCTCGACGCTGCTGACCCTGGTCGGCGATGTCGCGTCCAACTACATCCAGGCGCGCGGCTATCAGGCGCGGGCTCAACTCGCCCGCCGCGCGGCCGTTTCACAAGGCCAGACCGCCGCACTGACCCGCACCATGGCCGAAGCCGGCTCGGCAACCGCGGCCGATGTCGCCAAGGCCATGGGTCAGGCAAGCAGCACCGAGGCCGATGTCCCGACGCTGGAGGCGAGCTATACTGAGGCGGTGCATCGGCTTTCGGTGCTGACCGGCCGCCCACCAGCGGCCCTGGGCGAGCGGCTGAAGCGCGGCGCGCCGATCCCGGCGGCGCGCCTGCCCATCCCGACAGGTGTTCCCGCCGACATCCTGCTCTCGCGGCCCGACGTGCGCATGGCCGAGCGGCAATATGCCGAGTACACCGCCAAGATCGGCCAGGTCGAGGCGGCGCGCTATCCCTCAGTCAGCCTGACCGGCAATATCGACACCTCGGCCTTCAAGCTTGGCGATCTCGGCAAGAATTCCACCATCGGCTGGTCTTTTGGGCCGACGCTCAGCGTGCCGCTGTTCAATGCCGGCAAGCTGCAGGCTGCCGTCGAGGTGGCGAAAGCCCAGCGCGACCAGTATTTCATCGCCTACAGGGCATCGGTGCTGACGGCGCTGGAAGACGTGGAAAACGCCAGCGTTTCCCTGTCGCAGGAGCGCATCAGGAAAGGCAGGCTTGCTTCTTCCGCGAAATCCTACGGCGACGCCGCGCGCCTCGAAGCCACGCTCTACAAGTCCGGCGAGACCAGTCTCCTCGACGTGCTTGACGCACAGCGGTCGCTCTATTCGGCCGAAGACAATCTCTTGCAAAGCCGCGTGTCGATCGCCACCGACTACATCGCGCTCAACAAGGCGCTCGGCGGCGGCTGGGACGGCGCAATCGACACAGCCAGGCCGGAGATCGTCGATGTCAAGACCGGCCCGCGGCTGGTGTCAAATGCTCAGTAAGATCCAGCGCCAAACGCTTGCGTCGTCATCTGTCGAGCGAGTGCAGGGACAGGTGGGGCGACCGCCTCACCTCAACGGCTAGCGATGGCCTAAGCCATTTCTTTCTGCACAGCCGCGAAAAACCGGCGAACCTCATTGGCAGCGGAAGCCGCGTCGTTGCCAGCCGCAATCGCCCGGTCGAGGAGTTCGCGCGCTGTCGCCTTCCAGAAAGATGTGGCGGTGTCGCCATGCAGATTGCCTAGCTTGGCGGCAATTTCGCGCACCAGAACGACCTGACGGTCTATTGGAAAGGCTCGCACATTTGCTGACGACATCTCTGGACCATCACACTGACGCAACGAATCAGACGCTGCACTACAGGCACAGGCCTAGCTGCAAAACTGGAAATGGAACCTTAACGGCGCAGTCATTTGCGAGCGGACTGCACGCCATGAGGCAGGCGCAATGTGCCGCCATCGGACGGCCAATTGCCCTGGCTCCGGCCTAAATCCTCAGTCCCCTCGCCTCGCCGCCGCGCTTGCCGGGAATCATCATGTCCCTGGCCAGCAAGCCGCTGACACGGCAGAACGCCATGAACGCCCGGCAGGCGTCCTCGGTCTTGACCACGTCGACCGTGGCGCCGAAACAGGCGTTGAACGCAGCCTCGTAGACCTTGCCCTGTCGGCGCGCCGGCCAGCCGTGCAGGACGTCGAGCGCCTGTTCGACACTGTAGATTTCCTCGACCGGCAGGCCGGGTGCGGGCGCGATGCGCACCGGCACCTCGAATTGCAATCTGTCCATTCGTTCTCTCCCGAACCGGCGTCGCCACAGCAACGCCGTTCGTTCTAGAAAGTTGCTTTGGCCGGCTTTTCAGCCAAAAATGTGTCGTCACTGCGGTCATTGCCGAACAGGAGCCTGCACTGAGGCGCAGGGCTCTATTGGTTCGCCGGATCGGTCTCCGCATCATAGGCCATGCGCACGGCTATGATCAGGATGTACACCGACGGCACGGCAAAGAGGGCGGCAAGGACCAGCGCTGCCGTACCCCTCATGCCGAGCGTTTCGGCAATCGCCCAATAGACGGTCCCGATGCAGATGAGCGTCTGCACCGAGAGAAACAAGGCGGCCGAGACCGCACGGGTAACCGTTTTGAGAGTTTTTATACGTTGCATCTGGGTGCTTCCGGAAATGACGCGCCATGCAGCCGGCGGACGGCCGATGGCCGCCGCACAGGATGCGACGCGGATAAACTATGAATGGGTTGAGAGGTGCGGCTAGCGCCGGTGGCCTACGCGGATGGCGGCGCGCGCGGCTGGTTGGCGCTGGCCCGCGGCTGGGACACGAACGCGGAGGCAAAAGCTGGCTGGACCGTCGGAAGCCGATCGAGCAGGAGGAAAGCGGCTGCCGGAGGAAGCGCGCCTGGAGTGCCGCCGACGAATTTGATTGGAACCGGCCGTGCGGTGCGGATTTCAAGCGCCTGCGTCTTGCCGGTGATACGCAGCAGTGCGGCCACATCGCCCGGCCGCGAGGCGCTGATACCGGCGCCGCCCGATACGGCGGTCGCCGATGCTGTGGCCTCCAACTGGCCCAGGCACAACAGCGAAAGCAAAAGCAGCGCCATCAGGCCCGAGCAGGCTGCCCTGATCGACGACGTGAATGGATTTGCGCGCCTGGATGCCATCAGAAGACCGCCCTACCCTACGAATAGAAGAAAGGAAAGCTGCCGAATGGCTTCGCGCGGGGCCGGACAGGCACACCGGGCAGCCGAATATCGCCTGTGCACGCCTATGGCCGGCAGTTCGGCCTTGAACCTGGCGTCGTCCGGTGCCAAATCTGGGGAGATTTTCGCGTGGGGCTCATATTTCTGGCCCACTCACCCTGCAGACGGACAAAATGGTCACTTATCTCGACGCCGCCACGGCACCCCTCAGAAACACCGGCCAGATCCGCCTTTATGGCGAAGAAGGTTTTGCCGGCATGCGCAAGGCCTGCGACCTCACCGCACGCTGCCTCGACGAACTGGTGCCGATGGTCGAGCCGGGCGTCACCACCGAAGCCATAGACCGCTTCGTCTTCGAGTTCGGCATGGATCATGGTGCGCTGCCGGCGACGCTCAACTATCGCGGCTACACCAAGTCCAGCTGCACTTCAATCAACCACGTCGTCTGCCATGGCATTCCCGACAACAAGCCGTTGAAGGATGGCGACATCGTCAACATCGACGTCACCTATATCCTCGACGGCTGGCATGGCGATTCCTCGCGCATGTATCCGGTCGGCACCATCAAGCGCGCCGCCGAACGCCTGCTGGAGGTGACCCATGAATGCCTGATGCGCGGCATTGCGGCGATCAGGCCGGGCGCCCGCACCGGCGCCATCGGCGCCGCCATCCAGACCTTTGCCGAAGGCGAGCGCTGCTCGGTGGTGCGCGATTTCTGCGGCCACGGCGTCGGCCAGCTTTTCCATGATGCGCCCAATATCCTGCACTATGGCAGCGCCAATGAGGGCGTCGAGATGCGGCCGGGCATGATCTTCACCGTCGAGCCGATGATCAATCTCGGCCGGCCGCACGTCAAAGTGCTATCGGATGGCTGGACGGCCGTGACGCGCGACCGCTCGCTGTCGGCGCAATACGAGCACACGATCGGCGTCACCGAGACCGGCTGCGAGATTTTCACGCTGTCGCCCAAAAACCTCGACCGCCCCGGCCTGCCGGCCTGAGCGGTCAAGGAATGTCGAGGCCGGTTTACGACCCTCCAACTCACGCCACTTGGGCTGAGGCAACCACAGCCGGGCGAAGCAGGTCTTCGAGGCCGATGTTGCGGTACATCTCCCGACGCATGCGGTCGGCAACGCCGTTGACGATCTCGGCGCCGTCCTGCGACGGGTCGACATGGACGCGGAACGGCCGTTTGCCGAACGGCGTGTCTACGACGCGAACAATCTCGCGGGCCACCTGTGACGGATCGGCGTCGGCCGGCTCGAGGCCGGCCAGCCCCTTCAGCGCCCGATCGGCGATACCTGCATAGGGACCAGCTTCATAGTCGGCGGCCCGCGCCGCATCGGACGGCTTGCCCGAATGCGCGAAGTGATTGGTGCCCTTGGTGAAGGCACCGGGAACCATGATGGTGGTTTCTATGCCCCAGAGCGCGAGTTCGGTGGAATAGGACACGGCCAGCGCATCCATCGCCGCCTTGGCGGCAAAATAGGGCGCCAGGAACGGCGGCGTACCGCCGCGTGTCGAGGACGAGCCGACCCACACCAGCAGGCCCTTGCCTTGCCCTCGCAGATGCGGAAGTGCTGCGCGGTTGACCCGCTGTGCCCCCAGAACATTGACGTCGTACTGCTGGATGAGCTGGTCGGGGGTAAAAGCCTCGGCGGGGCCGAACACCATATGACCGGCATTATGGACGATGACATCCAGCCGGCCAGCATCGGCGATGATATGGGCGATGCCGGCATGGGCCGAGGCGTCCGATTGCACATCCAGCTCTGCGGTGCGCAGATCGGCCTTGTGCTCGGCGGCCCAGGCGGCGACGGCTGCGACCTGGGGGGCATTGCGCCCGGTGGTCTCCCGCATCGAGGCGTAGACGGTATGGCCGGCTTCGGCCAGTGACTTGGCGGTCATCAGACCGAAACCTGAGGACGCGCCGGTGACGAGGATGACGAATTTGGACATGATGATGTTTCCTTGATTGAAGCCCACGGGGAGCTGAAGCGGTTCCGGGTTGCCAACGGGATCAGATGATCCCGCCATTGGCCCGCAGGGTCTGGCCGTTGATCCAGGCGCCGTCCGGGCCGGCGAGGAAGGCAACCGCATCGGCGATGTCCTCGGGCTGGCCGAGACGCTCGAGCGGGGCAAGCTTGGCCAGGCGATCGACAACCTCCTGCGGCTTGCCATCAAGGAACAGCTTGGTTGCCGTCGGCCCTGGCGCGATGGCGTTGACCGTGATGTTGCGGCCGCGCAGTTCCCTGGCGAGCACGCTGGTCATCGCCTCCACCGCAGCCT
Organism: Mesorhizobium sp. P2_H9; assembly: GCF_056403215.1. Lineage (NCBI taxonomy): Bacteria > Pseudomonadati > Pseudomonadota > Alphaproteobacteria > Hyphomicrobiales > Phyllobacteriaceae > Mesorhizobium > Mesorhizobium sp. P2_H9. The sequence goes on from NZ_JBFUFX010000014.1 coordinate 65,349, forward strand.
TGGTAGCGGCATAGACGCCATAGGTCGGCTGCAGCAGGCCGACGACGCTGGAGGAGAAATTCACGATCCGGCCGCCGTCGCGCAGACGCTTTGCCGCTTCGCGCAATGTGTTGAAGGTGCCCTTGAGATTGACGGCGATCTGGCGGTCGAACAAGGCATCGTCGCTGTCGGCGATCGTGGCGAGGTTCATGATGCCGGCGTTGTTGATCAGCACGTCGACGCCGCCGAAAGCGGTTTCGACCGTGTCGAACATACGGGCCACCGCGGTTGCGTCCGCGATATCGGCCTTGGCCGCCACCGCCCTGCCCCCGGCGGCTTCGATTTTGGCGACGATCGCCGCCGCCGAGGCGGCGTTGCCGGCGTAGTTCACCACGACGGTGAAGCCGTCCTTGGCGAGGCGCTCGGCAACGGCGCCGCCGATGCCGCCCGAGGCGCCGGTGACGATGGCAATCTTGCCGGTCTGGGCGGTCATGGTCTGGTTGGTCATGGTCTGTCTCCTTGTTGGATGCCGTTGATCGGCTGACAGCAAGATGCACCTTCCAGTTTTGCGGATAATCGGGCATGATCCGACATGATCATTCGAGAATTCGAACAATGGATCGCTTCGACGCCATGCGCGTCTTCATCCGCATCGTTGAGCGGCGCAGCTTCACCAAGGCCGCCGACGATCTTGGTCTGCCCCGGTCATCGGTCACCGATGCGGTAAAGGGTCTGGAGGCGCGGCTGGGCGTGCGGCTGCTGCAGCGGACGACCCGTCAGGTCGGCCCGACGCTGGACGGCGAAGCCTACTATCAGCGCTGCGTCAGCCTGATCGCCGACCTGGAAGACGCCGAAGGCGCCTTTGTCGGCGCCAAGCCGTCGGGCCTGGTCCGCGTCGACATGCATGGCACCCAGGCGCGCTATTTCCTGCTGCCGGGCCTGCCCCACTTTCGCGAGATGTACCCGGATATCAGGCTGCATATCAGCGAGATGCACCAGCCGATGGATATGATCCGTGAAGGCTTCGACTGCCTGCTGCGCGCCGGCGAACTGGTCGACAGCCCACTGATCAAGCGGCGCTTGGCGACCCTGGAAAGGGGCACCTTCGCCAGTCCTGACTATCTCAGCCGCTTCGGCACGCCGCAAACGCCCGACGACCTCGCAGGGCACGAAATGGTCGGCCTGATGGCGCCTGATGCAGCCGAAATCATTCCGCTCGTCTTTGGCGTCGACGGCAAGCCCCGCCAGGTCACCTTGCCTGCCATGGTGACGGTCACCGGCCCGGAGACCAATGTCGCTTCCGCATGCATGGGCCTCGGCCTGATCCAGGTCCCACGCTACCGGGTCGTCTCGGAACTGGCCGGCGGCGCGCTGGTCGAGGTGCTCGCCGGCTTTCCACCGTCGCCCTTGCCGGTCCACGTTCTCTATTCGCCGACGCGTCAACTGTCGCCGCGCTTGCGCGTGTTCATCGACTGGATGGCGCAACAGTTCCGCAATCGAACCGCGCTGGCCGAATGAAGTATCGGCACCCCAGCAGCTGCCTGATCCTCTGAGGCCTCAGCCTGGCCCCGATATGGCAGGCGCAGGTCGTTCACTGCCGGCTCATCACCGAAAAGCACTCGACCGCTGCCGGCCTGTCGCTCTAGTCTTATGCGAAAGCCTTTCGGGGGGATGGATGGGGAAGAGCGAAGAGGACGAACGGGGGTTCTTCTCCGAGCGGTGGATTGAACCGCCAGCGAGGGACAAGGCGCCAAAGGACAAATCGGATGAGAAGCCGCACTATCACGGTCATCGCGATCGCTTGCGCGAGCGCTTCGTTGCCGGCGGCGCGGATGCCCTGCCCGACTACGAGCTTCTCGAACTGCTGCTGTTTCGCCTGATACCGCGCGTAGACACCAAGCCGATCGCCAAGGCCCTTTTGGCGCGCTTCGGCACTTTTGGCGAAGTGCTTGGCGCGCCGGTGGCGCTGCTGCAGGAGGTGAAGGGCATCGGCCCCGCTGTGGCCGTCGATCTGAAGGTGATTGCCGCTGCCGCGCAGCGCATGGCGCGCACTGAGGTCCGCGACCGCGAGGTGCTGTCCAACTGGACGCAGCTTCTTGCCTATTGCCGCTCGGCAATGGCATTCGAGAACCGCGAACAGTTCCGTGTCCTGTTCCTCGACAAGAAGAACGTGCTGATCGCCGACGAGGTGCAGCAGGTCGGCACCGTCGATCACACGCCGGTCTATCCGCGTGAAGTGATCAAGCGCGCGCTCGAACTGTCGGCCAGCGCCGTCATCCTGGTGCACAACCATCCTTCCGGCGACCCGACACCGTCCCGCGCCGACATCGAAATGACCAAGCAGATCATCGACAGCGCCAAGCCGCTCGGCATCGCCGTCCATGACCACATCATCATCGGCAAGAAGGGCAATGCCTCGATGAAGGGCTTGCTGTTGATCTGAGCGAGCGTGACGACTTCCGGCGCATCACCGCGGTCAAACGGATCTCATTCCCGGTTGACCGATCCTGCCGCAGGTGTCCACGTGGCTCCTACACCACGAGCGAGGAAGCCCTCATGGGTCTCTGCCCCTGCCGTTGCCTGATGTCCGGTGGTTCGCCCAAGCGCCGCCATGGTGCGCCGGGCGCGAACCCTCGTGGCGGAAACGACGGCAAGTGCGATGAAAAAGAGGATGCCTGGATCGGCACTGCCACCTGACACCGAGCTGGCAATTATGCCTGCGAGGGAAGCATTTCTGACGCTTGTCACGACCGCATCAGTTTCGGGGTCCACCCATTTCCGCATCCGCCCCATTCCGCTGACCAGGACGCCGAGCAGGATCGCCATCATCAACGATCCGAAAAAGCCAAGTTGCGAAAGCACCGCGATCGGCCAGCTCGATGCCCTTGAACTGCCGAAACCAACGCCAAGGCCGCTGGTGTCGAGGAAGGATTGCAGGCTCTTTACGTTCCAATAGGTGCGCTCATGTGCTGAGGCAGAATCCGCTTTGTCGATGATGGTGCTGTTAATCAGCCTGACGAAGGGGTCCAAGGCCTCGGTGTGGTAAAGGCTAATGCCCATTATGGCGACCACGCCCATCACCATGAGAGCGGTTATCAGTATCTCCTCGCGCTCAACCCGCCCCTTGAGGACCGAGACCAACATCGAGAAGGCGACTGGAATGCACAGGAGGGTGAGGCCGATGTAGGCGGTCGATGAAGTCGACAGAATGGTCAGGAAGAGCAGGATGCCCGCCAACCACTGGGCAAGGCGTGATTTGGTCTTTCTCCAATAGGTGTAACAGAATGCCAGGCAGGCGAGGGAAGCGCCGGCAAAGGAAGAGGCTTCCGAAAAAGCTCCCGTGATCCGCACGAATCCCGCCTCGACCGCTTGTGTCATAAGTGCGTAGTTGGCGGTTCTGATCGGGGCCAGCAAGTCTCCCGCTCCTGCATTCTTGCCGATAAGATCGACCAGCCCCATGCCCGCGTGCAGACCGCACCACAAGAAGAAGCCGCGGCGGACCTGGTCAATCCTGTTGGAGTGCAGCAGCAACACACAAAGCGCGATGGCGGTGAGCCCACCAAGAATGAAGTAGCCCGTCTGTGAAGTATTGCCTGAAACCGGGGCCAGAGACGCTTCGACGACCGCAACCCGGGTTTTCGACTGCACGAAGACGGCGGTTTGTCCTGCGAAGAATCTTGGAAACAGCCATGCTCCGATGATTGCGTAAGCCATCAGGCTTGTTAGAATCCAGACCGGGCGCATGCTTCCGAACACGCTTCCGAGATCGAACCAGATGCGACGTCTCGCAGCAACGGCCGTGACGAGCAAGGCCGCAAATATGGTGTAGATCAGCGGAGACGACCCACCTAAAAAGGTCAGCGTCATGACGGCCGTCGCACCGAATGCCTGGGAAGCGACCAGCCCGATGATCAGCATTCCCCTGGAATAGTAGGCAACGACCAAAATAGCCACGGCCACCAGCAGCCCCGGCAAGGACATCTGCATTGCTGACCGAGCCTCCCGCTTGGTTTGGCCCCGGGTTATGCGGACGCGTGAAGCAGTCCGACGGCCCATCTTTCGGCAGATGGATATGCCGGGCAAGAGAGCCAAAGGGCGTAGCCTGCCACCCGCATCTGCAGGACACGACAGATACTCCTGCCTATGATGGGAACCAAAGGGAGGTCGTCCGCTCGGCGGAGGCTTGAAGCCCGAATGGCTGCATGTCCGCGATGGCGGTCTTTTTCGCAAATCCGGCCCACGCCTCCTGCAAACGGCTAACCTCAATTCGCGAACGCCTACTAAAGAACGCCTCGACCAGAGATAGGCGTAATCTATACTAGGATTGCAGGTTGTTTTTGGTGCCAATCGCAAAACCCTGTGCTATTGATGTAATCGTGGGAGCGCTGGGCAACGGGCGGGTTGTTGGAGTTCCGGCACGAGGAGGAGAAGCGGTATGACCATTCAGGTTGTACATAGCGCATTCGGTCCAAGGCAGGTCAGGCAACTTAAGGAAGTTTACGAGCGTGCGCGGGCCGTGGAGGCAAAGTACCCCGAGTCCCACATTGCCAGCAAAGCCGCCAAACGGCTGATAGCCGCTTTCGAAGCCGTGATCCGGACGGACGGAACGGTTCTGGACGTGCAGTGGCTAAGCGAGGCTGAGCCTCAAGGAAACGCCTGAGATCATCCAGCGTCCGCAAAGCCATCGGGCAGACCGTTAATTTCTGTCGACGCCCCTGCAGGCGAATCCTGCTTGCCGTTCCAAATCAAACTTCTCTGAAAACTGGCCTGACCGCGTGTTCGCCGCGCGGAGCGATAGGGGAGCCGTTGGGCGGGCAGTGACTCCCCTATCCTGTCTCCGCGTTTTCGCTGCAGACAGGCCGCGTAAGCGTTGAGCAGACGCCGGCACTCCAATGTTCAGCCTGGCACATATACCGTCAACGAAGCTTTTGGAGGGTCAGCGAAGCTTTTGGAGGTAATATCTAATGTTGTCAGAGGATACGAGCGGGTCCCACTTCCGCCTATCGGATGAGGACCGGCCGAACAGTCGCAATCGGAGTGATCTGCTTGGCTGATTGGCTGACGGCATGATCTGTCCGACAAGGTACGGTGCTGACCGAGCGTCCCATCCTGTGTCTTCAAGGGATCGCAGCGCCCTGGGAGCCAGCTTGGCTACGCCTTTTTGAAGACTTAAAAATTTTTATAAAATTAACCTAAGTTAGAGACTGCTTATTAATTACCCATAGACTGATCAAGCTGTTCTAGGTGGCTGCAGTGGGGAACTGCTCAAGGCTCCAAGCTGGCGTGATCCAGCCTGAAGCTTTCGAGTGGAATGGGTATCAAAGTTCAATCCAAAAGAATGACTGAGCTCTAGCTCTATTGGCCGCCACAAGGCAGATCGCGTTGGGGAAAGGCGGGTACTAGTATGGGTTCTACAGTTGGATTGCACAATTACACTTCCACAAATCAGACAGGAGTTCCGTCCGGCGGAACGGAAAATGTCCACGAACAGGCAGGTAGGCAATGCCTCCTTATCTTGGACGGAAGGGCCTTAGACCGCGAGTGTCTCGCATCGGCCCTCGAGGACCATGAACTTGGCATGGCGGTCGTCGCCATGGGTTCGATCGAAGAATGGCGCGTGAAGAAGGGTTCGGCCCCTCCTCTTGCCGCCATACTCTTCAACCTTGGCGGCCGGAAAGTCACCGACCATGGCATCGCGGACGAGATCAAGCATATCTCATCCGAGTTCAAGTCAGTGCCGGTGGTTATCCTGGCCGACACCGACGATCTTGCACAGATATTGATGGCTCTCGAATGCGGCGCACGCGGCTACATTCCAACTTCGGTCGGGATCGACGTGTGTGTCGAGGCGATCAACCTTGCAGCAGCGGGAGGCATCTTCGTTCCGGCGAGCAGTGTCCTTTCGATGCGGCACCTGATAGATTCAGGCAGTTGCGACACGCGGCCTTTGACGGGCATGTTCACGCTCAGACAGGCTGAGGTCGCCCAGGCGCTCCGGCGCGGCAAGGCGAACAAGATCATCGCCTACGAACTGAATCTGCGCGAAAGCACAGTGAAGGTCCACATCCGAAACATCATGAAGAAGCTGAAGGCGACCAACCGGACGGAAGTCGCCTACAAGGTCAACGATCTCTTCGCAGACGGAGCTCTGGTTGAAGAGTGATCGCGAGTGACAAGACGGCCCGCCTTGGTGAAACCCTGGCGGGCCGCGTCTGTACTGTGTTGATACAAATTCATTGAGCTTGCGAAGGTCGTGGGACCTCCGTTGGAGTGAATGGCATTCGGGAGCCGCGACGAACACGGCCGCGATCCGATGCGGTTCGTTGCCCGTGCTTCCTGGTAGTGTACTGTCACTGGATTATGACGAGGTGCTCGAAACGCTCGGGTTCGGCGCGCTGATCTCGTTCTGAGCCCCTGAAAACTGTTGCATCGCGCGGTGTCAAAGCCAGTGCCCGCCTCGGTATCCACCATAAGTTCTAACCGATGACCTTATGGAGAACGCGAAATCCCGAGCCGAAAATGTAGACTTGCTGCCGGAATGGAGTGGTCGGCATGTCTGAGCAAAACCTTCGTTTTCACAAATCCGTCCGCCTGCAGGAACGCGGCCGTGAACTGATCCCGGGCGGCAGTCACACCTACGCGAAAGGTGAGGACCAGTTTCCCGTCCTTGCGCCAGGCTTCATCGAGCGTGGTTTGGGGTGCCATGTCTGGGACGTCGACGGGAACGAGTACATCGAATACGGCATGGGCAACCGTTCCGTAGGGCTGGGGCACGCCTATCCGACCGTACTCAGGGCAGTGGAGTCGGCCCTCCACGGCGGCTCCAATTTCACGCGGCCCGCCAGGATCGAGGTCGACTGCGCCGAGACTTTCTTGGAGCTCGTCGGTGCGCAGATGGTGAAGTTCTGCAAGGACGGATCGGATGCGACTTCGGGGGCCGTCCGCCTTGCCCGCGCCTACACGGGTCGCGATCTCGTTGCCTGCTGCGCCGACCATCCTTTCTTTTCGACAGACGACTGGTTCATCGGAACCACGCCGATGAATGCCGGAATTCCGGAGGTAGTCCGAAACCTAACCGTCACTTTCCGTTACAACGACATCGCCAGCGTAAAGGATCTGTTCGACAGGCACCCCGGCAAGCTGGCCGCGCTCATCCTCGAGCCTTCTCGCGGCGACGATCCGGTGGACGGGTTCCTGCATCAAGTCCAGCGTCTCTGCAAGGAAAGGGGCGCGCTGCTTATTCTCGACGAGATGATCACCGGGTTCAGGTGGCATGTGGCCGGGGCGCAGAAGCTCTATGGCATCGATCCGGACTTGTCGACATTTGGCAAGGCGCTTGGTAACGGGTTTTCGGTCTCCGCCCTCGCGGGCAAACGCGAATACATGCGTCTCGGCGGCCTCGAACATACGGACCGCCCAAGGGTGTTTCTGCTGTCTACCACGCACGGCGCTGAGACCCATGCGCTTGCAGCGGCGATCGCGACCATGCGGACTTATCAAAACGAGTCCGTGATCGAACACCTGCACCGTCAGGGGACGAAACTGAGGGAGGGGATCGACGAGGTCGCCAGACGGCATGGGGTGGATGGGCACTTCAAGGTCGTCGGCCGTCCCTGCTGTCTGGCATATGCCACGCTCGACCCCAACGGCAAGCCGTCGCAGGCATACCGCTCGCTGTTCCTGCAGGAGACGATCCGGCGTGGAGTGCTCATGCCGTCGCTCGTCGTCAGCTACACTCACGACGACGCGGCAATCATGAAGACGATAGAAGTCGTCGACGGTGCGCTGGCGGTGTATGCGCGGGCCCTGGAATCGGGAACGAGCCGTTTCTTGGTAGGCCGCCCCTCGCAGGTCGTCTTCCGCCGTTTTAACAATGGCGATGAACGAGCTGGAATTATTGCTCCAGAACCTCAAGCCACGAGCAATGCGACCAGGAGGCAATCAGAAACCCGGCTCGCGGTGACATCTTGACGCCCCGAAAGCATTGCTTTCTCGCATTTCCCTAAGTCCATTTCCCTAAGTCAAGGAAGGAGTCGTTTCCGCACAAGGCAACGGGATTTCACTTCGTTTTGGAATCGGTAGGGTAAGTCTGTCTGACAGACGAGGTATCAGGACACGGGCCCAGAGGCTTCGCTGGGACCTTCACAGGGCAGCTTGCTGCAGCGGAATCCGCCGGTCAATCTACAACGGGAACAGGCTCGGGGAAGGTGTGTCTGCCCACCCATTTGATGGCTTCCTCGATCGTATCGAAGTTCTTGTGCTGACCGCTCAGCAACCCGAATCCGGTCTCGAGGAACCATTTGCCTTTCGTGCAATAAGCTTCCTCATCGATCTGGGTAAGGACGGCAACCAGCTGGTCGGATTTCCACACCAGAACACCGGATTCTCCGCCCTCGACCGTTCCGATCCGCGCTTCGCTAAGCGAAAATCCACGAGCAATCTCTTCTTTGCCCACGTTGATGCTTCCCCAACTTCAAAATGGATTGTAAAAATCCGGCAGCTTGAATGGCTGCTTCTGGAGGTATCTTTTTCGGCCTTTTTCCAACGGCGACTGACGAGTTTGTTAGCAGATCGCCCCGTGAGTTCAATGCCCTTTCACTCGATTTGTTCGTTGATCCACCGATAGTTTTTTTGCGAGAGAATGTGTGAGAACTTCTAAAGAATTTTGGCCTTTCGGAGCGTGAAAGCCTCGGCGAAATGCTCGGGTGCCCGGCATTCCATCCCACGCAACCTCGCAAGCCCGGCGAATGTCTCGCGGTCGAACCAGTCCTTGGAGCGCTGCGTCCCGAAGTGTTCATGGAGGAGTTCGATCTTGCGTTCCAGCACGGCGGCCGTGAGCGGCACGTAGGCATTGGGCTGGCTGAGGTCACCATCCCATTTCGGGATCTCGTATTCGAGCACCAAGTGATCGCGGAAGATGTTCCAGGTCAATTGGTTTACCTCCCGATGGTCCTGATGGGCGTCGAACCTGGCGTGGGTTAACACCACGTCGGGATGGACCCGTGATCTCACATCCATCAGCCACTGCTTTATCGATCGACTATGGGCGGGAAAGTAGCTGTCTTCGAAATCCGCAACGTCGACTGTGGACGAGCGCGATCCTTCGAGAAAGGCCTCGGCCGAAGCCCTTGCTTCCGCCGACCGCTGACCGCCCGCGCTCAGCACACACCAGTGGACGTCCAGTTTGACCCCCGATGCGATCAAGCCGAGTATCGTGCCACCCGCGCCGATCTCGATGTCGTCGGAATGGGCGCCAACACAGAGGATCGAGAGCTCCTCGCCGGGATGTGCGAGGCGAAGCCCTCTCATGAGGCGGCCAGTACCACGTTGCGTCTGTTTTTTTCGGCGGTGACCCTCATGTTCCAGGGCATGTCGCCTTTTTCGACCATGTCTTCGAGCGATTGCCAATCACGCAGCGTATCCATCGAACGCCAGAACCCCTCGTGTTTGTATGCCATCAGCATATTGTCATCGATCAGCCGCTTGAAGGGTTCGAGGACGAGTTCCTCGCCGTCGCGCATGTAGTCGAAGATTTCGGGGCGGAATACGAAGTAGCCGCCATTGATCCAGATCTCCGAGGTCTCCGTCGTGCGGAACTCGCGCACGCGGCCATCTTCCGCGATGTCGGCCAGGTGGTATGTCAGCGGCGCGTGCACGGCGAGGAAACAGCCGATCTTGCCGCTGGCCTCGAACTTCGCGATCACATCATCGAGGTCGACGTCGGTCAGGCCGTCGGAATAATTGGCGAGAAACATCTTCTCGTTCCTGACGTGGTCCCGCGCAGCCCAGAGGCGTTCTCCGATGTTGCGCCAGATGCCCGTGTCGAGCAGGGTGATGCTCCAGTCCTTGACGGTGTCGCCAAGCAGCTTCACGTTCTCGCCCCCATGCGTGACCACGCAATCGGAAAAGGTCTGCGGCCGGGTGTTCAGGAAGAAATCCTTGATGACGTTGGCCTTGTAGCCCAGGCACAAGACGAACTCGTCATGCCCGTAGTCGCTATACCACTGCATGACGTGGCGCAGGATCGGCTGGTGGCCGAGCGGAATCATCGGCTTCGGTATGCTTTCGGAATAGTCGCGGATACGGGTCCCGCGGCCGCCGCAGAAGAGAATGACTTTCATCTCTGTAACTCCGATGGATCAATCACGGTCACGAAAGGAATTGGCACCACGAATTTCGCGTTCCAGGCGGCGACGTGGTGCATCTGCTGGATGATCTCGTCCTTCAGGTTCCACGGAAGGATCAGTATGTAGTCTGGCTTGGCCTGATCGATCGCGTGGATGGGCTTGATCGGGATATGCATGCCCGGCGTGAAGCGGCCGTGCTTGTAGGGATTGCGGTCCACCGTGAAGTCGAGGAAGTCGGTGCCGATGGCGCAGTAGTTGAGCAGCGTGTTGCCTTTGCCAGGCGCGCCATAACCGCAAATCGTCTTGCCCTCGTTCTTGGCCGAGACCAGGAACGCGAGGAGATCGCGCTTCGCGCGCTGCGCCTTGTAGGCGAACGAGGTGTAGGTCGTCATTTCCGTCAACCCATGCCTCTTTTCGCGGTCGAGGAGTTCGGCGACACGGTCATCTGTGGCCCAGCTGCTGTCCTCGTTGGCGAGATAGACGCGAAGCGACCCGCCATGGGTGGGCAGTTCCTCGACGTCGATCAGCCGCAGTCCGTGGCGGGCCGCCATCAGGTCGATCGTCAGCAGCGAGAAATATGAAAAATGCTCGTGGTAGATGGTGTCGAACTGGTTTTCGGCCATCAGCCGCTCGATATGCGGGAATTCGAGGGTGACCACACCCTCTGGTTGGAGCAAGATTTTTATCCCGGCGACGAAGTCGTTCAGGTCGGGCACCTGAGCCAAAACGTTGTTGCCAATAATGAGATCCGCGCGCAGTCCTTCGGCCACCATCCGAAGTGCCAGTCGTACTCCGAAGAAGTCGACCCGGGTGGGCACGCCCTTCTCGATCGCCGCGCGAGCGACATTGGCGGCCGGCTCGACACCCAGGACGGGAACGCCGAGTGGCAGGAAGTGCTGCAGCAGGTAACCGTCATTGCTTGCCAGTTCCACCGCAAAGCTGTGGGCGCCAAGCCCAAGGCGCTTCGTTATCGCCTCGCAATAGGCTTTCGAATGGGCCACCCAGCTTGTCGAAAAGGAAGAGAAATAGGCGTATTCGCTGAAGATGGTCTCGGGGCTCACATACTCCTTGAGCTGCACCAGGTAGCAGCTCTCGCAAACCAGGACGTTGAGCGGAAAATAGAGTTCCATCTGGTCAAGCTGGTCGGCCCGCAGGAAGCTCTCGCATGGAGGCGACATGCCCAGGTCGACCAGTGTGTGGCGCAGGCGCGATCCACAGAGCCTGCAACCGACACCAGGGTGTACCTTGTTGTAGTCGCGAACAATTTCGACAGCCTCAATGTTCATTCCGTACTCCTGTCGCGATGGCGCGATGGCTTGAAAAACGGAAGCGCGGTGGCCTGACGATGAACCTGTGCCCGCCGCGCCTCCGTAGGAGGCTCTCTTTTGGGAGAGTGCTTCTCGGTGAGTGCTTCTTTTGCGTCGCAGGTTAGGACGGAGCGCCCAAGGGTTCGATTTGCCAATCCGTTGGGAGCCTTAATCCTTATAGCGAAACGGCGGGCGCATTGGCCGCCGTCAGGACCACCGAACGGGTAGTACGGCCGGCCCGGCATACCGCGATCGGAGAGGCCCTCTAAGGCTTAGGTAGCTCTTCCAGCCGGGCACGCCGTGCCGACAATCGGACTGCCGGTCCTTGCCCGGCCATTGGGGGTTAGGGCGATGCAGTTTACCGAGACTGAGTTGAAGGGTGTCTGGCTGATCGAGCCGACGCCGGTGATTGACGACCGCGGTTCCTTCACCCGCCTCTTCTGCGAAAAAGAGATGGCCGATTGCGGGCTGGCGACACGCTTTGTCCAGCACAGCCGGGCACGTTCCGTCAGAAAGGGAACCCTTCGGGGGCTGCACTATCAGGAGGACCCCTACACCGAGGTGAAGCTCGTCTCCTGTGTCCGCGGCGCGATTTTCGATGTTGTCGTTGACCTGCGCCCGAACTCACCGACACGATACAACTGGCTGGCCTTCGAGCTGACGCCCGAAAACATGAAACAGGTCTACATCCCTGCCGGCTTCGCCCACGGGCTCCAGACCCTGACGGATGATGCCGAGGTCTCATACCTCATATCGCAGTTCTATACGCCTCACGCATCGACGGGCGTCCGCTATAACGACCCTGCCTTTTCGATAGGCTGGCCTTTGATGCCGACGGCGATGTCGGAAAGGGACAGGACGTGGCCGCTGCTCAAGCAGCGGACTGCCGCCGGGGCCTTATGAAGCCGCGCCCAGTATCCCGTGATCCGACAAGAGTTTCGCCGCGGCGGCCAGTTCCCTGAATGGCAGGCCCGAGCGTTCCGCCATCGCCAGAAGCGAATGCTGCCCGTCGGCGAGATTTAACACCCAGAGCAGGGACATCGAGGTGGCGCCCGAAGATTTCTGCCCTCCCAGCGCGGCGTAGAGGCCGCGCCTGCCGAGTTGTGGTTCGCCCTTGGGAAAAAGGTTCAATGGCGTCCAGTCCTCTTCGACGATGTCGATCACATCCGTCAGAATGCGGAAGGAATCCTCCAGGTGCTCCGGCTTGATGAAGTCGAGATTGTCGGCAGACGTGTGGTATTCGGGGAAAGTGCCGTGCACGCTCCGCTGGAACATACCGACCGGAAGATTGAAGCCGGGCGAACAATATTGCCTCTCGTCATAGCCGTAAGGGGAGAAATCCATCAGCTTTGCCCCGGCTTCACGTCCGAGCACATGGGCCATGGCGCGGTCGATGAAGGCGTCGCCGCGGCGGCTGCGCTTGTATGCCGGGCGTCCTGCATCGCCTAAGCATGAAAGCACCAGACCGTGGTCGATGAGATGTGTCCGGTCTTCGTTGCGGGACAGCCACGCGAGCGCGCCGATCGTGCCCGGAGCGAACAGGAAGCGGTAGCTGTATCGTGTTTTCCTTGCCTTCAGGCTTCGCGCAAGGGTCGCCAGCAGGGCCAGGCCTGAACAGTTGTCGTTGGCCAGCGACGGATGGCAGATGTGTGCCGAAAGCAGGAATTCCCGCTCCGTCTGCCCGCGGTGCAGGTATTCGCCGTAGGTGAGGCTGCCGTCCTTGAGTTCGGCATCGATCTCTACCCGGTAGAGACCGTCGGGCATCTTGGCCACACGGTCGTGGGCTACGCAGAAGCCCCATGTCGGGGCGTAGTAGGAGGTGCGGTAGGGGATCAAGTCCGGCTGTTCGGGCAATGCATGGATATGCCGCCTCAATTCGTCGAGCGGCAGGGTCCCCTTGAAGGGCATGCTGTAGTTGACGACGTGCAGATTGGAGTCGGCAAAGTCTACGACCGTTTGCCCGTCCGGGCCTGTAATCCTTGCCGAGCGGATGTTCCACTCCTTGGGAATAGTCCAGTCGAACACCTGCGTCCCGGTGGGCACCTCATGCCGTTCCAGGTCAACGTGCCCCGACAGCATATCCAGCGTTCGTCGTACACCGTCCCCGGTGATGCTCCTGCAAATCGGAAAGAGACGTTCGGCCAAGGCATAGATTTCCTGGCCGACGCCGGTGGACGGCGGCAGGCCTAGTCTGTCGGGGTTCAGATGCTCCATTCCGGCTAACCCGCCGCCGCCAGCCTTCGAGGAGGTTCGGTGACCCGCATCCGCTGGTCGAGAAGTCCGTTGGCCAAAAGGTACCGGATGTGACCAATGCGCTGGAAGCGCGGCCCCTCGAATTCCTCGAGAGTGACATTCGACTTGCTATAGGCCTGGTAAAGTTGCTCGGCGCCCCTGCGCGCATCCCATTGCGGCTTGAAGGCAGGAAGAGCGCGCGCGATCTTGTCGAAGTTGACACGGTAGGACCGCTTGTCGGGCCCAGCATCCGCCGCGAGTTCAAGCCGGCAGCCCGGCACGACTTCGGCGACAATCTCGGCTATGTCGCGGATCCTGTAGTTGTGGTCCGTCCGTCCGACATTGAAGGCCTCGTTGTGGATGATCTCGCGCGGCGCTTCCAGTCCGGCGATGAACGCCCTTGAAATGTCCTCGATATGGACGATCGGCCGCCACGGTGTCCCGTCGGACTTCAGCAGGATCACGCCTTTGGTGATGGCCCAGGCAACCAGATTGTTCAGCACGATGTCGAAGCGGAGCCGGGGCGACAGGCCGTAGGCCGTGGCGGGCCGGAAATAGATGGGAGAGAAGTTGCTGTCGGCCAGTTCTGAAATATCCCGTTCCGAAAGCACCTTGGACCAGCCATAGGCCGTAACCGGGTTCAGCACGGCCGTTTCGTCGACCATTTCGTCGCCCGCCTGTCCGTAGTTGCTGCACGATGACGCGAACAGGAAGCGCGACACGCCGGCCTCCTTGGCCGCCTTCGCGAAACGGACGGTGCCCCTGTGGTTGATCTCGTAGGTGATGCCCGGATCGAGATCGGATAGCGGATCGTTGGAAAGAGCCGCCAGGTGGATGACGGCATCGAACCCTTCGAGGTCGCGCGCATCCACATCCCTGACGTCCTTGAGGATGGACGGAACGGAAGCCTGCTCCCCGCCCGAAGCAAAGGTGCAGCGCCGGTAGAGATCGCTGTCGTAACCCGTCACCGAGTGCCCCGCGCTGAGCAGCATCGGCACCATGACCGAGCCGATATAGCCTTGATGGCCGGTTACCATGACTTTCATCGCACACCTTTTTGTCGAGCGGATATGATCGGGCAGAGGCTACTTGGGCTGAAAACAGTGAGGGAGAACGCTAATGGGCGATCAGGATGCCCCGTTKGACGAAGCTTCGCCGCCGGCTACCTCTTTCGGGTGGTGCGCGCCTAATCCTTTCGGAGGATTAGAGGACGGTCGCCGTATTGCGAGCTTCTATCAGCCTAATCATCGGCCCTTCCCGATCCGAGAGGGAAGTCCATCCGATGCAGATGTGGCTTGCAACTGCCACGGCGATATCCACGGTCCTACTTCTTTCGGCTGCCCGGCGAGCAGCCGCGTGGCCTTCTTAACCGAAAGACTGAAAAGAAATCGCGCCGCGCATGTGGAAAGATAATCGCAAAGTTGATCGGCCTACCGAAACGATCGCTGAGCCGGGCGGTTTCCCGCTAAGGGACGTCGCGGCATGGGAACATGGATGGTCTCACGTTCCGCAACGCTTCAAGACAGTAGCAACCGCATCGGATCAATCGACGCGCTGAGATGTTTCGCAATGACCGCCGTGGTGGCCCAGCACAACGGCCTCCTGCCCTTCGGGTGGACCGGGGTCTGGTTGTTTTTCGTCATCTCTGGTTACGTCGTGACCGCTGCGTTGCTTGGCCGACAGTCTGATTTGCCTGCAAGACGGGGTCTGGCAAGATTTTTCCGCCGCAGAGCCCTCCGGATCGTACCGGTCTACTATGCCTATGTCGGCTTGGGCGTGCTGGTTTGCCTCGCCACCGGAGCCGGCACAGATATTGTTGCCGTGGGGTCGCTGCTGGGCTTCATCAACAATGTCGCCATGGTGCTCGGACGCGGCGAGCTTCCATCGTGGCCAGTAGGGCATTTGTGGACGATTTCAATCGAGATGCAGTTTTATGCCGTCTACGGGTTGCTTTGGTTCCTGGCGTCCCGCCGCACGGTGGTAGTTCTCTTGTTGGTCGCGCTTCTCGCTTCCCCTGTCCTGCGCCTGGCGGCTACTTTCCTGGTGGCCCACCTTGGATGGGACGGCCAAGCCAGCGCCTACGCAATCTATTCAGGTTCTTTCCTGCATACCGATTCGTTCGCGACGGGCGCGCTGCTGGCCTTGGCGAACCAAAGGGGGGTTCTCGGCAGAATCGCACGCCCGCTTGCCGTTGCAGGCGGCGTCACGCTTGCGATCTACGCTTTTGTCTATATCGGCCTGAACTATGCTGCAGGCGATCGAGGCCTGGACGTGTTCCGCAACGTTCTATCCGGTATCCTCTGGGGTCAGTATCGCCAGGTCTTCCTCTATACCGCCATGGCGGCGGCCGCCGGCGGGTTGGTTGCGCTGGCGGCCACTAGGGACCCGTTGATCGATTGGTTTGTCAGGTCGCGGCTACTGCAGCGCATCGGAGAAATCTCCTACGGAGCTTATGTCTACCATCCGCTCGCGATAACGGTCTCCATCCTTCTCATGTCGGCATTTTTCCAGCTGCCGCCGGAAAATTGGTCCATCGGATGGAAAATCACTCGCTTTCTCGCCTCTTACATGCTGACATTGACCACCGCCGAGCTTTCGTTCCGCTATTTCGAAAGCCGCTTCACCCGCCGCCGCAAGCATGTGCCGCAGTTCCTCACGAATCCGCAGCCGTCCGCAAAGGGCACTACTTTGGTCTGAATCGAGATCCCGCTGATCACGCGTCGGTCATCGACCCGCGCCACGCAATGCAACAACCTCAGTCTTCTCGCCCAAGGCGGTGTCCTATAGTCCGAAGACAAACAGTGCCCGACCGGCTTCGATCGCGATGACCTGCCGACCGTCCACGATAAACGAGATCGGAGCCGCTCTCGTTTCTCCGCCAAGCGGCACGCGCCAAAGCTCACGGCCTGTCGCTGAATCGAGTGCGAACAAGACTCCGCCGGAGGCGCCGAACACCAACCCGCCAGCCGTCGCGAGCAGGCCACTATAGCCTGAGTCCTTTGCGGAGGGCGAGTGGAACTCCCAGCGCCTCTCACCGGTGGCGGCATCGAGCGCTCGCACGGCCCGCAAGGGCGGAGCGACCCACTGGGCTCCGCTGCCGACAAACAGTCCTCCCTGGCCTCGCTCGACATGATCATCATCGGTCTTTGAAAAAACCGACGCCCCCTCGGTCGTTGGCACGAAGACCAGCCCTAGGCTTTGGTCGAAGGCCGGATTTTGCCAGTTCGTTCCGCCTCCTCCTGGTTTTATCAGGCGCCCCGCCGTCGAAACATTCGCGGAAGGGATCGGCCGACCCTTGGCATCAAGGCCGTTTGCCCAATTCTGCTCGACAAAGTTCACGCCGGTCAGGAACTCGCCCGTAGCCCGGTCGAGCACATAGTAGAATCCATTCCTGTTTGCCCAACAAATCACCTTGCGGCTGACGCCGTTGAGGGTGAGGTTGGCGAGGATCGGCGTCTGGTTCGAGTCCCAATCGTGCTCGTCATGCGGCATGAACTGGAAGTGCCAGGCGAGTTTCCCGGTGCTCGCATGCAGCGCGATCACGCTGTCGGTGAACAAGTTGTCGCCTGGCCGTGTGTCACCGGCATAGTCAGGAGCCGGGTTGCCCACGCCCCAGTAAAGCAGATCGAGCGTGGGGTCATAGCTGCCCGTCACCCATGTCGGACCACCACCGGTTCTCCAGGCGTCGCTCTCCCACGTCTCGTGCCCCTGCTCGCCGGGACCGGGGATGGTATAGAACTTCCACAACTGCTTGCCGCTCGCGGGATCATAAGCGGCCAGAAATCCGCGAATGCCGTATTCGCCGCCGGCGACGCCGACCACGACGGCGTTGTTCACGACCAGAGGCGCCCCGGTCATCGTGAAGCCTTCGGAGGGCTTGGCAACCTCGGTTTCCCAGGTTTCCTTCCCGGTATTGGCATCGACGGCGACCAGAACGCCGTCCAACGTACCCATGAAGAGCGTGTGGCCAAGAACGGCAAGCCCCCGGTTTATCCGGCCACAGCACATCGGCAGGTTATCGGCGACAGGCCTGTCGTACTTCCAGATCACCTTGCCCGCATTGGCGTCGAAGGCAACGATGCTGGCCGGCGGCTCGCTGGTGAAGAGCGTTCCGCCGATGACGAGGGGCGTTGCCTCCAAAATCAGGTCATTGGTATCGAACTGGCCTATCCAGCGGAAGTGAAGCCGTGAGACGTTCTCCTTTGTGATTTCGGTAAGCGGCGAATAGCGCCAACCATCCAATGATCCCGAGTAGGTCAACCATTGGCCCGAATTCGCAGCGAGCAGGTCGTCGCTCTTCACGCGGATGTCGAGGCGAGGCGCATTGTCGTTGCTCTTGGCCACATGCTCGGCCTGGAGCGATCGGATGTAGCTGACAACTCTCCAGCGGTCGTCGAACGAAAGATCCGCGTGAGAAGTCATGGGAGTGTTCGGAACTCCGTCCCGCACGACCTTGTAAATGGCAAAATCGCTGTCGCCGTGCCTGAGCGAGCGGTCGAGAAGCGGAGCGTGTGTGCCCGATCCGTCGTGGCAGGCTGCGCATTTGCTGCGAAATATTCCGGCGCCGGCGGCCCGGTCCTCGGCACTGACAAAGGGATTGATGATCGCCGCATCCAGCGAGCGCGCCTCCGTCACCGCTGGTGTCAGGGTGAACCCGCTCGAGGGGTTCGTCATGCGCAGGAGCTCGGACCAAGACAGATCCGCGACACCCCCGAAAGCCTTTCGGCCGTAAAGCTCAACCCGCCAGGTCAGGGAATGCCAAAACTTCGTACTGCTCACCTCTCCCGAATATTCCCGCAGATTGTCGTATAGTACAATTCCGAAAGCTATGGCGGTTACTATCACCAGTATGAACGAAGATCTGACAAGTGATAATCTTCTCTTAGTCGCGGCACTCATAGCACTTTACCACTTCGAGAATCTGCCATAGACACATTCGAGGGATCTTCCCAACAGCAGCCCGATGTCGAACAGCGCAGGCCGTGGCGATGAGGTTGCGGGGACGAGCCCGGTACCTGCGTCGTGATTTGGCTGGAGGTTGGGCCGCGCAGATTTCGCCACAGGAGTCGATGCCGCACAGCTATCTGGTTGAATCCACAAAGCGATACTATTTCGCATTGCCGATTGATACCGCCAGGTGTTGAAATTTCCGTTACAAGGAAAGCCCGTCAAGGCCGAATTCGGGCGTTCCTGCGCATGTTGGCCAACAGCCGATCGCATTGCCAAACCTCTGTAGGACCTTGAGCGTTTCACCGTTTCATGGAAGCGCCGAAACCGCCCTAACTCTTTGTTTTGGCGCAATTCCGGACGGAAAACCGCTACGCGCTGTTGCTGGAATTGCCCCAGAGTCGTCGTCGATTACTTGTCCCACTTGCCGCACGGCATACCTCAGCAAACCACACTGGAGAGAAGGCGATGTTCCTGCCCTTCTATCTGGCTCCCGAAATCGGCGAGCCGCTCACCTATCGCCTTTTCAAACTTTTCAAGGTCTGCCGCCAACTGCGAGAACTGCGCGATGAGCCTGTCGACATCCAATGTTTCGACACTCTGGCAGTACGCGCCCAATCCCATTTGATCCATAAGCACGTCGTTCTTGCTGGCGTAGCCAAGCGAGATGGTCGGCCTGCGCATCTTCAGTGCACAGACGATGTTGTGGAAGCGCGTGGCCACGACCACGTCGGTGTGCGCCATCTGCTCCATCACGTCGCCGAGCGAATGGACCTGTCTATGCGCCAGCCTCGAGTCGGGCCTTTGGCTCCTCACGGCCGCCATGACGGCATCGACGGCGATGCTGTCTTCGTCATCGCCGGTAAGAAGCCGGACGTCATGCCCGCTGTCCAGCAGGTGGACGACGAAAATTGCCAGCTTGCCGATGTAGCGCGAAAAGATCGACTGGCCACCTTCGGCAAAACCATACCAGCCGCGATAGGCCATGACGCCGACCCCCACCCTCACCGCCTTCGAAACTGTCCGGGGAACAGGAACTGGTGCGGGCAGCCCAAAGGCCAGGTCCGGATAGATCGCATCGCTACGAGTATCGAAGCCGGCACTCTCCATGAACTGCCTGGACTGGGGGTCCCGATAGGACCTGTAGTGGGCAAGCCGGGCCGCCGAAACCATCAGGAAGCGGCTGAGGCGGTTCCTGATTGGGCCTGCTCCAATGCTGACGAAGGCAACGCGTGTGCCGGCAAGCCGGGCAGCCAGGCACCATTTCAGGATGTCATAGGGCATTCCCGCGGGCCTTTCGCCGAAATCATCCAGAATTCCGGTGCCCGGAAAAATCATCACATCCGCCTGGCGAATGTGCCTGAACGCTCGCACGAAATCAGCTAGCTTTCCCGGAATCTTCAGGAACAGCCGGTTTAGTCTTCCGGACAGCCCGCTTGCCGGACCGTTCCGGCGTATCGGCAAGGTATCGATCCCGAACGTCGCTTTGACGATCTCGGGATCCCGGCAGATACATGAAAGTTCCGCCTCCGGCCGTTCCCGCTTGAGGAACCCGAGCATAGCCTCGAGCGAGCCTTCATTGCCGAGATTGCCGCAGCCGAAAAGTCCGAACAGGACTATTCTTTGACGCTTCCCGCGCAGGCCGGTGCCGTGGCCGATCATGTAGTGACACGCCGGCCTGGTTGCGTCGGCGATCACGAGGCGGTCAAAGCGGTCGGCGTCATTGGTGGCGGTCATTGGCTTTGCACCGGCGGCGAGCGGAGCTCCAGCAGCCAGTCGGCGTGATTGCCTTTTGGCGCATCAAAGTACCGGGCCTGAGCGGAAAATGGCGATCCGGGCACTGTTTCGCTCCCTCCGCTGGAGGGATCGACCCAGCGAGCCGAGACCTGCGGACCGGCGAGCTTTGCGAGATCGAGGGTGACGCCCCTTCCAGCGGTCAGATAGACAAGCGCGAGCGAGCCATCTCTCGTCCGCGCTGCCAGCGTGCGGGCGTGGTAGCTGCCCTGCCCTGCGATCAACAGATCGTCCCAGGTGTCGGGTTCCAGGTCCCACCATCTGATGGACGAGAAATATTCATGCAGGATCTGCATGCTCCGTGCACCGGGACTGTCGAGGGCCTTTTGCCAGGTCAAGTCTCCAGACCAAAGGCCCGGGCCGCCGAAATGCCAGATCGGGTTATTGCCGTAGAGGTGCCCGAAAGCACCGGAGAGGATTGCCTGGTAGGCCTGGACGCGAACCTGGACCTGGTCGGCATCATGTTCGAACTCGTAGGCGCTCTCCATCAGGAAGAAGGGCATGCCCCTGCCGGCATCATGCTCCCTGATCGCTGCCGCATAGACGGGGCCGTACGTGTAGACGTTGTTCAACCTCAGCCAGGGCTCGTGCCCCCAGAATTCCAGGGGAGCCGTTTCAGGGGCGCCGTGGACCGTGCTGAGAGCATCCGGATCCTCTTTCATGACGCCTTGGGCGACGGCGCGGACCAGTTCCTTGTCCGGAGGATCGTAGTCGCCGCCATTGACCCACATGATGTTGTCGAAACGCCGGTAACGGCTGCCGACAAAATGGCCGTAGGCGGCGAGGCTTGTCCGCCCTGCAGCCGCCATTTCCTGATACCAGCCGTCAGCATCGCCGCCATATCCGAGATATGCCGGAACCAGCAGCACCAGGAAGCCGAGATCGCATGCTTTCTGCAGGACGCGGTCGGCATGAGCGAAATAGGCCTCGGTCGGAGCGACGAAATCTCCGCCTTCCGCGAACGGCCTTTCGCCATAGGCGTTTGCCGGCGCATTGCGGGAGAAGCGGTGCTCGAGAAGGTTGACCAGTATCGTATTGAACCCGCGCACCTTGCGGTCCTCGAGATAAAGGGAGGCTTCCTCATCCGTCAGATCGGCGATGAGCGACCAGGCCGAGTCGCCTTGCATGAAGAACGGACGACCATCGCGGTCGACCGGATAGGCCTTTCCAGGCTCGACCCTGAGCGGGAACTGCGTCCTGCCGATGCCCTCGCATGCCGAACCCGCGGTCGACATGACCGCGAATGCGATGATGGCGATGAGCATGGAGGCGAGACGCGTTACCATGATGTCCACCTTCCAGCCGGTCTCCTGCTAGCCCGGGGCCGGCACCGCAGATGTTTCACGGGTCGAAGTGTATCGGGAGCTAAACTCCGACGAAGTGACAATGCCGTAGGCGATCATCTCTCGCGTCATGGATCCATCTCGCAACTGAGCTACATACGTCTCCATCCCGTAACCGTCGGCGCTGCGGCCAAGGAGCAACTGGAAAAGAAAATTGACATAGGTGCCATCGGTCAGTCCGATCGTCGCGTATTTCGCTTTGAAATCGTCCGTGCGCATCATTTCCAGGATCATGTCGACAAGCTTGCTGTTGCCGCTTTCCAGCGCTGCCGACCAGCGCTCGACGCTGGCCGCGTCGCCTTCATGGCCGAGGATGAGGCAGTAGGCGAAGCTCGCTTGCCTGACATAGACCGACTTGCCGGCAGCCGTGGTTTGGGGATCGCATTGCCGAAGCGGCTTGGGAGGCGGCTGCGGGCCACGGACCAGGTCACGGACCGTCCTGTAGGCAGGCTTCGGTTCGTCGGCTCTCCATTTGCCATCGGACGCCGCGGTAAGCCTTACCAATCCCATCTTGGCTTCGAAGCTTGGCGCCCAGTAAGTTTCGTCGAGCAACTCATAGATATGCGCGGCCTCGACTTTGTACTTCTCGCTTAGCTCGCGCAGTCGCGTCATCGTCTGCTTGATGCCGTCGGCCTGTTGCCGCTCGCTGCGCTGACTTCCATAGGGATTGTTGAATTCGGTGACCCAGATCGGCTTGCCGTAGCCCGCGATCTCGCGGAAGGCCCATTCCGGGTCGTCACCGTACATGTGCCAGACCGAGATGTCCCAAACGATCCCGTCCTGCTTCATCCGCGCGAAGGCGCCGGTGTGCCCCCAACCGGCGGTGCCCATCGCCTTCCTGATGCCCGGATCGACCTCTGTCATGCCTTCTGACAGACCCCTGAGGACGGCGCTCACCTTCACCCAGCGCGGACCGTAGTAATCGAGCGCTCCCGTTCCTCCTGCGGGCCCCCATGCACAGGGATATTGGGTACCGTCGTCGCGTTTCTCGCAGGGCTTGATGATGGCGTAGGTCTCCATCTCGTTGCCGAGTTCCCAAACACGGATGTCGTCCTTGAACCTTTTTCCCAGA
The DNA here is from genome assembly GCF_056403215.1 of Mesorhizobium sp. P2_H9. NCBI lineage: Bacteria > Pseudomonadati > Pseudomonadota > Alphaproteobacteria > Hyphomicrobiales > Phyllobacteriaceae > Mesorhizobium > Mesorhizobium sp. P2_H9. Next base: position 88,150 of record NZ_JBFUFX010000014.1, read on the forward strand.
GCGATCGCCAATTTCCGGCTCTTGCCATAGAGTTCCTGCGGACTGTCCTTGTCCAGATCCATCCCCGCCGGGGTGATCACAGGTAGGATTTCGATCCCTCTCGCCTTTCCGGCATCGACCAGGGTGGCAAGCGAATCGGCGTTATCCTCGCCCGCAACATTCACCCGGTAGGAATTGAGCCCGAGGTCCTTGAGGAAGTCGAGCTGCCTTTCGACCGGAATGCCGGGGTAGGCCGTTATCGGATGTCCGTTGACGCCCCAGAGGAGATCAGCAGAAGCAGGCGCAACGGTCGCCAGCAGGCAGGCCACGGCGGTCACAACACGAACGGACATGGCAAGATCCTCCCTGCCCGATTGCAAATTCAGACCGGATAGTCGGGATTGCGATCACGGGTAGCAATTTGCCCATACGGATGAATGGGTTGCCCACCCTACCCCTTTCGGACGTAACCCTAATCTGAGGCTGCGCCGTTGTGGCAGCCGCCGGTTGGACGACCTTGGTCAACCGCCAACCTCGAGTGGTCGCCGGTTCCGTTGCCGTTTTATGGCCCTGCGGATGAATTCCAGAATTGGTTTTTCCAGCAAGATGTGGGTGAGCACACCGATCATGATGCATACGCATATGACCGCAGGAACGAAGGGAACCTGCGAAACGCCTCCAACAAATGTCGACTTGATCACCCAGCCATATGCCAGCATCACGAAGACGTGAGTGAGATATAGCGCGTAGGATGCGTCGCCAAGCAGCACCGCTGCTCGTCCTGCCCAGGATTGCGGCCGCCCGACGTTGAGAAAAGCCGCCACGATCAGGGTCGCCGGAAGACCCCAGAAGATGACCCGGGAAGCCTCAGACAGACCCTCGGGATGCACCGCGCCGATCGAAGCCACGGCGATCGCGAGAAAGCCGAGCATGCTGACAATTGGCCGGACCCTCCATTTTCCGCCAACGGAAAACAACAATGCCAGAACGATACCGAAACAGAACTCCAGCACGAGAGGGCTGGAGACGAAATCCGCGAACACCCGACTCTGAATTTGTAGTCCAAACACAACACCGAGAACCATCGCGATGATGGTTGCGATCGCAGTGAAATGCATCTTGCCCAACGTAAGGAATATCGAAAATATGAGGTAGAAGTATATTTCGTAGGAAAGCGTCCAAGCAACGAAGACGAGCTTGTCCCCGGGGAACAAAAATATCGAATTCGCGATCACGGACAGGTCGATATTCATATTTCTAAGAAAGCCGACCGCCGATATTGCGATGATGCCGGCGCTGCATATCCAGTACAACGGGAATATGCGCGTTGCCCGCTTGACGATGAAATCCTTCGGGGAATCGGGGGAGCGACCGGGTGGAAAGCTCACATAGACCATGATGAAGCCGCTGATCACGAAGAACAGATCGACCCCAGCCCCGCCGGACGTGGCTATCCAGGAAGGAGTGAAGCGCCCTGCCGATCCGTATGACATTTCGAGGGTATGGCGAACTATGACAACAAAGGCAGCAATGGCGCGAAGCATTTGTAGCCCATACAGCTCGCGATCCAGCCTGTTCATCACGTCCCCCTGCATGCCAGAACAAGGTCAGTGGCTTAGGCGCGGCTGCAAAACAACATATCACTCCGGCGAGGCCTGCTACGTCGTAAGGATATGGTGGTTGGCCGCGACAGAGCGGGCGTCGAGGGCAGGCAACGCCGGCGAGCCATGCCAGAAACGAGGTCCGCTGGTCGTCAAGCAGACCGTGACCTGGACAGCTAAGACCTGTTCTCCAATTTGCCGCCCGAGGTGGTTGTCGCGCGGGGCGTTGATGGTCAGCCATCCTGGCGTTCGTCAGGTTCAATCAAACGTCGGACCTACGCCCTTTTGGCCGCTACTCCGGTCAGGCTATCTGTGGTCTTTCTGCCAGTCTCCTAGCGGGACCGGTAGCGCTGTCCTGGCGCCGCCGACATTCGGGATGGCCATGAACACTGTCAGACGCGCACTTCTTCTGAGCTCAGGCGAACGCTACCTTACAATCGCTTTCAATTTCGCCACCATGGCCGCCGTTTCCCGCATTCTGACTCCTGGCGAAGTCGGGGTCTCGGTAATCTGCCTGGCGATCCTTGGGATGGCGATGTCCGCGCGTGAATTCGCCAGTTCCAGCTTCATTATCCAGCATCCTTCCCTGAGCCGCAAAGACATCCGCGGCGCATTCAGTCTGATGCTCACGGTCTCGCTGGGGATCTCGGTCCTCCTCGTGGCAGCCGCCCCGGCACTGGCGTCCTCTTTCGGCGAAAAAGAGTTGGTTCCCTATCTAAGGGTGGTATCCGTTTGCGTGGTTGTCGACACGGTGGCCATCCAGGTGATCGCCCTGTTGCGGCGCGACATGGCTTTTGGCAAGGTTGCCCTGATCAACGTTTCCGGAGCTGCGACGGCAGGAATTGCGACCGTCGTGCTGGCGCTGGCGGGATTCAGCTACATGAGCTTTGCCTGGGCATGGTTTGCATGCAGCGTCGTCACAGCGCTTCTTGCCCTCGTGCTTTGGCCACACTTGTGGATGTTCAAGCCGACGATCAGCCAATGGCGCGGAATGACCGCTTTTGGCGGCTACAACGGAGCGATGGTGCTTCTGTCGAAAGCATATGAGGCGCTCCCCCCCTTGCTGCTGGGCCGGATGATATCGCCAGGGGCGGCCGCCTTGTTCAGCCGTGGCCTCACGGTATGCCAGATACCCGACAAATTGATCCTCGGCGGGGCCATATCCGTCGTTCTTCCCGCCTTTTCACAGTCACTGAGGGAAGGCACCGACCTGAAACGACCATACTTGGGCGCGCTCGAAATGATCACCTGCCTTCATTGGCCAGTGCTGCTGGCGCTTGCCGCGCTCGCGTATCCGGCTGTTGACATATTGCTCGGCCATCAGTGGAGGGAGGCAGCCCTGCTGGTGCAGATCATCGCCGTCGCGTCGTTGTTTTCCTTCAGCTTCGAACTGAACTACCCGGTGATGGTCGCTATGGGCTCGATTAAGGACATGTTCCTGAGGACGCTGATCGTCGTTCCCGTCTCCATCGCAGTCATGGCGGTGGCTATCCTGTCTGCCGGACTGCATGGCGCCGCATTGAGCCTAATGTTCATCATACCGTTCCAGGCTTTTGTGACTCTGAGTTTCGTGCGCCGACGGCTTTCGATCAAATGGCGCGAACTGGCGACCGCGGTGGGCAAGAGCGCTGCCGTCGCTGCGGCGAGCATAGTCGGCCCGGCCGCCGTTCTGATGGCCAATGGCTTCGACTTTCGGCTTTCACTTGGCCAGGCCATCCTCGCCGGTGCGCTTGCCGCAGCGGGATGGATATGTGGCTTGGTGGCCACGCGTCATCCGCTGCTGGACGAAATGCTAGGCGCCCTGCGGATCTTCCGACACGCGGCTGCGCTGCGGTTCAGCTTCTGACCGAACCTCACCGAATCCATTTGCGATTCCGGACGCACAGCGCCGATTGCCGGTCTTCAGCGCGAACGGTGAAGCGCGCCAAACGCCGTGTTCATCGAGGCCCGCCCGAAACGACCGCAGCCATCCGGCTGAGGGCTCCCCGAGTGCGGAACAGGTAATGGACCGGAGGCAATATCGCCAAGGTGGGGTCCAAGCCGAGGCTGTACCTCAATAATCCGATCCCTGCAGACAGCTTGCCCCTGTAAAAATGCGATGCCGCCGACCAGAAGGCCGTCGCCGCGATCTGCCGCGTGGCACTGCGGTGCAAACCTTTCGCGCCGGCGATGTCCCAGCCTTCCTGGCAAAAGAAGCTGTTGAATGCCGCCTCGCGCTCCTGGAGGTCCCTAAGTTTATCATCCCATAGTACACTCAGCTGGTTCGTGACATGCATGCGCTGCGCCACGAGTGCTCCGCGCAGCTTTGCAACGGCCCCCATGCAGGCAAGCCGCATGACCATTTCCAGATCATCCATATGTGTCAGGTTGGCGCGGTAGTGGCCGACCGATTTCTGGACGAGTGTACGGACGAGAATCGCATGCGCGCCGGAGTTTTCTCCGGCAGTACCACAGCATTGGCCTATATAGTCGCGTCCGCTCAACAGCGTCCCACCCTCAGGCTGCGGCTCCAGTTCCGGTGGTATGTCACCTACGAAAGGTTTCGAACTGGCCCCGAGGACGAAGGCCGCTTCCGGGCAGCGTTCCAGAACCTCAATACCGCTGCGGAGCGCGCCGGGCACAAGAATGTCGTCGGCACACAGGATCATGAAATAGTCAGCTCGCGCCCGATCGATACCCTCGTTGAAAGACGCGTGAGGCCCAAGATTGGTCTCGTGGCACACGACCTCGATCCTGCTGTCCTTTTCGGCCAGCCGACGCGCAACTTCGATGCTGTTGTCGCTGGAGGCATTGTCGATGATCAGTACCCTGAGATCGTCGACATCCTGGGCGACAATGCTGTTCACGCATTGCGGCAGGTAATGCGCGTAGTTGTAGCACGGAATGACGACATCGACGCTGGTCACTTCATCTCCTTACGCCCCAGCAGCAGGGGACCTGACCGCTGCGCGAGTTCGTCGCAACACGGCATCAGCACCGGTGCTGCCGAGTATAGAGCGGCGGGCCAGTTGCGCATTTCGGCAAATTGGTTGGGCAGATACAACATTCGGCCTAGGGTATTCGATGTCCCGCTTGCAGATCGCGTAGCGTATTTCCAGCCGCGTGCATGCCCAGGAGATCCTTCCATTGCTGCAGGAACCGATCCTTGGTTGCTGCCGCCGCCGTGGTGCGCAGCAACCCGCTGGTCCGGGCTTTCTCCGCAGAGCTTCGCGAAAGCGCCTTCCGCATCGCATCAGCGATCGCGGCGGGATGGTTCGGCCGCACCTCCAAGCATTGGCCTCCCACCGCCTCTACAAGCGCACTGTCCGCGGACACTATCGGCAGCAAACCCATGTAAGCGGCCTCCAGAGCCGGCATCCCGAAACCCTCGAGAAGGCTTGGCAGCACGAATGCCTCTGCGTTTGTATAGAGCCCGCGCAACTGTGCATCGGGCACGTAGCCCATGAGCCTTACGCCGGCGATGGTTGAAGCAAGTTCCGCGATTTCTTCATGTGCGTCGCCACGCGACCCACACAACACGTATTCTATGCCTTCACGCTGGAATCCGCCGTCCCTATACGCCCTCAGGGCGGCGATCTGGTTCTTGCGGGTTTCGAACGCCCCCACGGTAAGAAAATACCGACCGCTCAAGCCGGGGACAGTTTCGGCCGGGCCATCAAACAGTTCGGTGCGCAAATACAGTGGGATTGTTGCCAGGAACCGGAAACCGGAACCAAAAAGAGAGTTGAATTGCTTCGCAGAAAAATTGCTGACGAAGACGACCCCAGGCTTGATGCGCCGGATTTTCTCGTAAGCAAGGTGGTAGTTGGCGCAAGTCCGTTCGCAGTAGAGGTCGCTATGCGTCAGCGGACCGACATCATGGCACAGGACGATATCATTCTCTGCCAGGCGTGACCTCAGGACGTAAAGCGGATCCAGGAAGAGCCGGAAGCCGCGCTCATCGACTTTGTCACCGATCAGGAAGATTTCGCTGTCCCGGAGCCAGTTGATTTCCAGCATCATCAGCCTGGCGACTATCTTGCGGGCAAGACCTTCGGGTGCGAAGGAACCCAGCCGCCAGTAACGGACCTTGGCCCGGTCAGGGACAAGTTCCCGGGTGAGATCCTTGGCAATGTGGTAGGCGCCGGTCCTGTTTAGGATCGACAGAGAGTTGTCGAGAAGAAGCATGTTGGCGGATGCCCGTCGGCTCGTGGCGAGTAGGTCGTGCGGGTCGGTCTGTTCGTTCACCGTGCGCTCCTGGAGATCAATCCGCAGGCTGGCAACCAGTCAATCGCGGAACTCGCCGAAATCGGCGTCGACCTGAACCATGAGTTCGAGGTATTTCCAGGCGATCCACCGCCAGGAATAACTGCTCGCCCTCGCGTGCCCCTTGGTGATCAACCGCTGCCGCAAGTCTTGGGCGAGCATCAGCAGGCGGACAGCCTCGGCCCACGATTGGACGTCGTCGGGATCGGCATAGAGAGCCGAATCTCCGCAGATTTCAGGAAGGCATGGCGAGGTCGAGGCCACCACCGGGCAACCAGATGCCATCGCTTCGACGGCGGGTAGCCCGAAACCCTCGATGCGTGACGGAAACAGGAAGCACAGGGCGCCTTCGAGCGCCTTCTTGAAGTCGTCGTCCCCTATGCGGCCAAGCAGGACGATGTTGCCGGGCATTTCCGGGACATAGCGCAGGACCGTGGTCTCATCGACATCGCCTGGCATCCAGAGATCGAGACCCATCTCATCGAGAAGCGGGGCCAGCTTGGCGAGAAGCTCCATGTTCTTGTATTCCTGATCCCGCCTTCCAAGGCAGAGGACGTACGGCCTGCCGCGGTCGACGGCCAGCGACGATCTCGCCGCATCCCACCTCTTCGCATGGTCGCTGCCGTTGTAGGTGACGACGATGTTTTCGTCCGGCGCGATGCCAAAATCTATCAGATGGTCGCGCGAGAGTTGCGAGACGGTGGTGATGCGGGCAGCCCGCCTGCCGAGCGCCGGCAGGATCAGGCGATGCGCCCAGCGGAAACCGAGCCCGTAGCTCGACGGCATCAGCCTGGTGTGCATATCGTGGATGCATGCGATCTGGCGCCGCAGCACGACGGGAGCGAGGTTGCAGAAGCTCAGCAATCCTCCCGGCACGTGCCAGGGTAACTGCGCCTGCACCCAGAATTGCGGCAGTCGTGGCCTGCTGAATTCAGGAACGACCCGGACGGGGATGGCATCGAGGCGGAAAGGTTCCGAAAGCGGGCGCGGCACCACGAGATCGATCTCCAGGTCGCGACCGAGCGGATGCCCTTCCGAAAGGAGGGCGTCGAGGGCCATGGTCACCTCGCGGGCGTAGCGGGCAACGCCGGTCGGCCGAAGCGTCGTGAAGTCTCCGTTTATCGTCCAGCGTCGTCTTGGCGCATCCCGGTCCGACCACGCCCAGGCGGGATGCCCGATCGCGGATTGGGCAGCGTCGGCAGGCGATCTCGCCAGTGGTTTCTCGGCGCGGTGGCCATTCAACCGCCCGGCAGGTCTTGGCGCCGCCGCCGCCGTGCCGAACTCGAGCTTGCCCATGTCCACCTCCCCCAGTCCTTTCGGCGCCCTGGCGAGACTAGCATCCCGTGCGACACTAAGGTCCTCAGACGTTTGAGGTAGGCACACAGTCCGACCTCGCCTATCCGGATGATTCCCGGTTAACCGGATGACCCGATGGCCATGGTGACCAGGCGTCTTCGCAGCCCCACACTGACGGCCACAAAGGGGGGCCGCCATGGCACGGCGCTGGACAATCAATGGGCGTTTTCTTTCCCAGCCGACAACAGGCGTCCAGCGCTATGCGCGCGAGGTCGTCCGCGCGCTCGACGCCTTGATAGCGGAACAGGCCCCCCTCGCCCGTGGCCTGGAAGTCGGACTGCATTGTCCCCCCGGCTCCGATAAGATCCCTCTGGCCATCATCGAGCGCCGCGAGATCGGCCGCACGAGCGGCCATATCTGGGAGCAGACGCAACTCCCGTTGTCGCTCGACGGAGGCGGACTGCTCAGCCTCTGCAACACGGGACCGCTGCTTTCCCGAAAGCATATCGTCTGCATCCATGATGCAAACGTCTGGAATGCGCCGCAAAGCTATTCGCGTGCCTTCAGGAGCTTCTACAGAGCGTTGCTGCCATGCCTCGGCAAGACGGCGTGGCGTGTTTCGACGGTTTCGGATTACTCGCTTGGCGAACTGGTCCACCGCGGCGTCATCCCCGCGCAACGGGCTTTCGTAGCCCCGAACGGCCATGAGCACGCCACGCGATGGACGCCTGAACACTCGGTCAGGACACGAATGGCGGCCTCGCGGGAAACCATCGTCATGATCGGCAGTGCCGCACCCCACAAGAATGTGGGGCTTGTCCTGGACATGGCTGACCGCCTTGCCGAAGCCGGGCTCAGGATCGCCATTGTCGGCATGTCGGATTCGCGCGTTTTCAAGTCAGGACCAACCAGCACAAAAGCCCAAAACATCCAGTGGCTCGGCCGCATTTCCGATGGCGAGTTGGCTGCCCTCCTCGAGGACTCGCTATGCTTGGCTTTCCCCTCGCTCACGGAGGGTTTCGGCCTCCCCGCCCTCGAGGCAATGGCGGTCGGCTGCCCGGTGGTGGTTTCCGACCGAGCTAGCCTGCCTGAAGTTTGCGGGAACGCAGCGCTGTTTGCTCCTCCGGACGACCCGGAGGCATGGTTCGACCGTTTCATGCAGTTGCGCAATTCTGAAGCCCTGCGGCTCCAGATGATAGGCAAGGGACGGGCGAGAGCCTCGGCATACAGCTGGAGAGCGACGGCCTTGCGCTATCTCAAGGCGATGGCGGCCGCAGACGGCGTCGACACGGAAACGAAGGTCGTCAGGGCTCGCCAGTTCACGTGATCTCGTGCAGTGCCTGGACCGCCCCGAGCGATTCCAGGATGGCGCGGTCGAAGTTGTCTTCGGAAAAACGTTCTGCATTCCTGGCGCAGGAGCGGGGCGCGATGACATGGCTGTTCTCTTCGAACCGCTCGACTGCCTCCTTGAGGTGATCGACGGTTTGAGCCTTGAACAACACCCCTGTCGGCTCGGGCGATGACCCAAGGCGCCGCACAATGTCGACCGCCCCGCCACGGCCGAAGGCGATCAGCGGTGTTCCGCAAGCCTGCGCCTCGGCCAGCGCTATACCAAAATCCTCACAGCCCGCAAAGACCATCGCCTTTGCGCGTGCCAGGGTGTTCACATAGTCTTGCCGGGGCAGATAGCCCGAGAAGGTAATGTTCGGGCCGGCAAGCGCCCGCAGGGCGGCTGATTGCTGCCCTTCGCCAACGATGACCAGCCGCCGCGACGGCATCTCGTTGAAGGCCCGGATGACGAGGTCGGTGCGCTTGTAGGGCGCGAGGAAAGATGCCGAGACATAGTAGTCATGCTTGTCCTCGACACAGGGCAGTTCTGCGAGGGCAACCGGCGGGAAAACGACGCGCGCCTCGCGCCCGTAAATGTGCTGGATACGGGAGCGGACATAATTCGAGTTCGCCAGCATCATGTCCGGACCGTGCGCGGTTCGCGTGTCCCACGTCCTCAGACGATGGAGCATATACCGGTAGAGCATTCCCTTGGGGCCAAAGCCAAGGTGACCCTGCTGCAGATAGGAAAACTGCTCGTCCCAGGCGTAGCGGACCGGGCTGTGCACATAGCAAAGATGCGGTTGGTCCGGCCTGGTGATCACGCCACGCGAAAATGCGGCCGAAGACGAGATCACCGCATCGTAGCCTGTCACGTCGAACTGCTCGATCAGGAAAGGGCAGAAGAAGAAGAGCGACCGATAGAATTTCTGCACCATCGGAATCCGGTTGGCAGCGGACGTATGGAATTCCACATCGCGGAAGTATTGCTCCTTCACCTCGGCCGGCAGGAAATCGAAAAGCGTGAAGACTTCGGCATTGGGGAACTGCTTGCAGATTTGCGCCAGAACCCGTTCACCGCCCCGGAAATTCGGGCACCAGTCGTGAACGACCGCTATCTTCGCGTATCGGTCGACGCGAAGCTCCGGCACGGCCGGCAACTCCTCGATGGGCACATCGACCTTGGTCGCGACCGTCAGATCGGAAGAACGTTCGTGGAGCATGGGTCCCCTCGCACCAGCAGACCCGGCAGTCTCCATTCCACGTCATGGTCCCGGCAAGTTGTCCGATCGGCTACAGGCTGCTCCGCACACGCGCCGGCCTAGTACTTCCGGCTGTGTATCGTGCGATGGGAATACTCCAAAAGCCGGTGTCAGGAGGTAGGCAAGCTCATTCCGTCTCCTTTTATGCAGGCTGTTTCGGCCCCCTTGTCGGTCTAGTTTCGGCGGAAACCAAAGCTGGATCGAGCATGAGACTTGCAGTGATCATCCCGACGCTTGGCCGCAGCGGACAAGTCGCCCGCTTGCTCCGGCATTTGGGTGGCCAAACGAGGCTTCCCGACGAGGTCATATTGTCGGCCCCCGACGCCACACATGTTGAACTGCCGGAACGCAGTCCTTTTCCCGTGTCACTCGTTTTCGGACCGAAAGGACTGGCTGCCCAACGCAACAAGGCCCTGGTCCCGTCCCTGGGGCGCTTCGACATCATTACGTTCTTCGACGACGATTTCGTTCCGTCCTCCGAATACCTGGAGCAGGTCGAGCAGGCTTTCGCGGGGAATGACGGATGGGCTGTGGTGATGGGCAGGGTCGTCAGGGACGGGGCAACGAATGCAGGCCTCACCTGGCAAGATGCCGAAGCCGCCCTGCGGGAGGCCAACGACAAAACGCATCATGGACCGTTGGTGGTCGATCATGTCGGGGCTTACGGTTGCAACATGTCCGTCCGTTCCTCGCTTGTGGGCGATTTGCGTTTCGACGAGCGCCTCGTCCTCTACGGCTGGCAGGAAGACATCGACTTTACCAGCCAACTGAGGTCCAGAGGCCGCGTGGTCTGCGTGACCTCGATCACGGGCGTCCATCTCGGCATCAAGTCGGCGCGCACCAGCGGAACGCGGCTCGGTTACTCCCAGGTTGCCAACCCGATCTACCTGATCAGGAAGGGCTCCGTTCCGGCCTCCTTCGCGCTGCCCCTGATGTTCAGGAATATTGCGGCCAACCTCGCGAAGAGCCTGTGGTCGGAGCCGTATGTCGACCGAAGAGGCAGGCTCAGGGGCAACATGCTCGCGATCCTGCATGTCGCCAAAGGGCGGATCGAACCCGAATACATCCTGAAAATCTGACGCGGTGAAGACAATGCGGAAATGGTTTGTGACGGTGGCGGCTTCATTGGCGGCGGCGACTATGTGCTCCTTGCCGGCGGCGGCGGCCGAGTATCTGCTCGGACCTCAGGACAAGGTCAGGCTCAAGGTTTACGAATGGCGCGCGTCACGCGATGTGATCTTCGAATGGACGGCGCTCAACGACAGTTTCGTTGTCGGCGCCGACGGCACGCTCTTCCTTCCATTTGTCGGCCAGATACGTGCGCAGGGCACCGCCCCCGGCGACCTCGCTCGCGCGATCGGCGACCGCCTGATGCAGCACATGGGCCTAGGCCGCCAGCCGGATGTCGCCGTCGAGGTCGTCCAGTACAGGCCGTTCTACATAGTTGGCTACGTTACGCAGCCCGGCGAGTTTCCCTACAGGCCCGGCCTGACGGTGCTGCAGGCGTTGGGCATCGCCGGCGGCCTGCGGACACACGAGGAAGACATGTCGAGGCTTGAGCGTGAAGTCATCTCGGGCCAGGGCGACGTGGGCTTGTTGGCGCTGAGCAACGTCGGTCTGCTCGCGCGCAAAGCGCGGTTGGAATCCGAACTGGCTGGCAGCGACGACGTCGCTTTCCCTGCGGACCTGAAAGACAGGGCCTCCAACGAAACGGTCGCGCAGGCGATGGAGCAGGAGCGTAAGATCTTCGCCGTCCGAAAGGACGCGATGACGACGCAACTCCGTGCTCTCCACGAACTCAGGGATTTCCTGGAAAAGGAACTAGCTTCGCTCGAGGAGCAACTGACCTTCCACGACAAGCAAATCGAACTCATCCAGAAGGAACTCGCGGGTGTTTCGACCCTTGTCCAGAAAGGTCTGGCTGTTGCGCCACGGGAACTCGCTTTGGAGGGGACGGTCGCACAGATGCAGAGCGACAGGCTGGCTGCCGAGACCTCGCTTTTGCGAGTCAGGCAGGAGATTAGCAGGACCGACATCGAGATCCTCAACCTCGGCAACAACCAGGCCAGTGAAGTCGCCGGGGCCTTGCGCGAGACGCAGCTGCAGCTCAATGAGGTTACCAGCAAAGCCGACACTGCGGTGCAGTTGCTCCACGACACCGAGGTCACCGCCCCTGCACTTCTTGCCCTCAGGGAGCGCTCCCAAAGGGCCAAGCCGATCTTCAAGATCGTGAGGACGACGGACAGCGGCTCGGAAGAACTCACGGCTGAGGAAACGACGCCGATCGAGCCAGGAGATACCGTGAAGATCGAGATCCCGCCGCCGCAGTCGGGCCTGGCTGCCCTACCTGTAAGCGGCGGCATTCAGGCGGCGACGATTCCGGTTCAGGGTACCAATTGATCAAGCTTGCATGGTCCAGCAAGGGCGGCAGATCGCTGCGTTCCATTGGTATGGGTACTGGAACCGCGGCTGCTGGAAGCCGCCAAGCGGACCATCTGTGCAATACCCCTGGCAGCACTTGCCTTGCACTTTGAGGCCGCATATCAGTGAGCACACACACTAGGCCCCTTGGACCCCTGACGGAACCTCCCTGCCGCAGTGAGCCATCAGTCCTGCGGGCGCCACTGGAGATGTCGGTGCTCATGAGCATAATTGCCGTATCGGCAGCAGGCGTGCTGATGGGATTGCGGTTCAAGGTTCCCGCCCTGATAGCGGCGACTGCTGTGCTTCTCGTCGGAAGCTTTACCTGGAATGGCCTTGGCTTGCCGGGCCATGTGACCGCCACCAAATTGTTGATCCTGGTATTCGTATTGGCTTGCGCCTACGTCATCGGCCTGTCCCTGTCCGTCCGCCGGAAGCGGGACGAAACCTAGAGCAGCATGATCCCGAAAAAGTGGGAATCGGTTTTCGGAAAAGATCATGCTCGAACAAGAAGATAGAGCCCCATCCCGATTCCAGCGGGATGGAACAGGCTCTAATCCTTCGGGACTTCAGGAAGCCCTGTCGAAGCGCATCACTGCGAAAATAGTCCTGAACAAGATCACGACGTCGAGCCAGACCGACCAATTCCGCACATACTGGCTGTCCAGCGCCACGCGGCTGGCATAGTCCATGCTGCTTCTTCCACTCACCTGCCAAAGCCCGGTTAGTCCCGGCCTTGTCCGAAGGTATTCCCCCAGGTGGTCGCCATAGCGGTTGAGTTCGTCCTTCACGATGGGCCTTGGGCCCACGCAACTCATGTCGCCGCGGATGATGTTGAAGAGCTGGGGGAGTTCGTCGAGGCTCGACTTACGCAGCATCCACCCAAGGAGCGTGACCCGGGGGTCGTTCCTGATCTTGTGGGTCTCCTCCCACTCCATACTGAGATCAGGATTGGCTTCGAGATATGCTTTCAGAACTTCTTCTGAATTGGCAACCATCGAGCGGAACTTGTAGCAATTGAAGGGCTTTCCGCCGAATCCGACGCGGCTATGCGAGAACACTGCCGGGCCTCCTGCCGTCATCCTGATCAGCAGGGCAACGACGATCATCACAGGCGCAGCCATGACAAGTGCCGTGGACGCTATGACCAGATCCATGATCCGCTTCAGGAGACCTCCCAGAGGTGGGTTCGTCGTTCCTGCCCTGATGCCAGGCGACATCTCCGTCAACACTGCCCCGGCACTGTTGTGGTCGGCCGCGGGAACAACGTGCAGGACTGCCGTTCGGCCTTCAGCCGCCACGGGCAGAGGTGGCTGAATCCAGATCGGGGTTCCCTGGTGCGACTCGAAGGCGTTCGTTGACATTGTTTCGAATGCTGTTTTGCTGTTTCGAATTGTTCTCGACACTGTTCCAAGGTCGGGGCTTGTCGGCAAGAATGGCAAAGGAGGTAGCGTGACGCTCCGGGGCTATCCCCCTAATCCCAAGGAATGATCCCCCTACACGCTTTTGCGACTTCCGAAGGAGGAATATCTCGCTACCTGTTTCATGCTTTGCGGTGCTTGGACGTCATCGCACGGGCCCTGGTCAGGAGTACGCCAAGTACCGGCGTCCTGCTGGCCTGCAGCGTCCTGACAAGCCCCCGCAGCGTTTCGACATGTGTCTTGCCCCACTCGGCAACGATTACGATGCCATCCAGGACCGATCCGACAATCAGTTCGTCGGCGCCTGAGGCAAGTGTCGGCAGGTCGACGATGACGATGTCGTAGGCGGCAAGTTCGTGGGCGGCAAGGTCGCAATCGGTAAGCTCCGAGAGGAACGCCTCCATATTGCCTGGTGCCAATAGATGCTTGGCGCCCACTACCGTACTTGGAAGCATGTCGAACGGCCGCCCCGGAGCGCGGACAATGTTGAGCCGGACAGGATCCTGGAAGGGTTTGAAGGCGCCCGATGGACCGAGCAGCCGCGTGGTCATGGTCGGTCGCCGGACGTCGGTGTCAATCACCAACGTCTTCATCCCGGACATCGAGTAAAGCGTGGCAAGATTGGTGGCGACGGAGCTCTTCGAACTGTCGTTGGATACAGCAGTCAACCCAAGAAACTTGATCGGGCGGCTGGTTTGCGCAAGGCTGATTTCGATTCGCGCTTTCCTGAGGCTGTGGCTGTATTCGGAGTGCGGATATCTCACCACTTCGTCGACATGGCCGGATTCTCCTCTCCAGCTGGCGGGTGGTAGTTCTCCAATGCATTCGATACCCAGATTGTCCCGGATCTGTCGTGGCGACCTTATGGTCCAGTCGGACGTATGCCTTGCAAACGAAAGTCCGATGCCGAGAATGAACCCGGCAGCAGCCGCGAAGGCCAGTATTAGTTTCGGCCTTGGAGCGCTCGGAAAGAGCGGCGCCGTCGCAGCCGTGATCACCCTTGCGTCGGCAACGGGGTAGGACTGCTGGCTCACCGAGTTGGTGTAGGCCTGCAGGAAGCTCTCGTACATCTTCTGATAGGTTTCAGCAGTCACCTCAAGTTCTTCGAGAGTCGGCACAGCGTTCGCCCCACCTTCCCCATTGGCTTCATCGCCGACGCTATAGTCGTGCCGCGACCGGAACTCCTGCGCCTTCGCCATGGCCTCGTTCATCTGGGTACGGAGCTGCTGAAGGCGCATCTCGAGCCACGCGCCGCCTTCCTTTGCGGAGTCGGTCTTGGTTTCGATCTGCTCACGCACGAAGGCATCGGCCGTGGCGTTCGCAATCCTGGCTGCACCCTCAGGATCAAAAGAGGTGAAGGATATGTCTATCGCGTAGGAAACGCCGACCCTGCGGATGTCGAGGCCGTTGCGGAAAATAAACATGCTGCGCCGAGACTTTTGGTAATCAGTCAGCGTCGCAGGCGTTTCAGGCACGCCTAGGCCGACATGCTCCCAAAGCGAGTCGAACCAGCTGCTTTTCCGAAGCCCGAAAGCGTCACGCAGGACTGCTCCCATCCTTCTGAATCTCTCCCGAAAAGTCGGAGCCTGCGGACGGTTGAACTCGGGGTCATCGACGAGCTTCAACTGGTCGATGACCATCGCAGCGATCTTTTCCGACTGCATCACTGCGATCTGGCTTTCCACTTGGGCGGTATCCAATGACAGATTTACTTCGCCGCCCTCCTGCAGGTGTTGCGGCAATTTCGGCTCGATCAGGATCTGCGCGCTGGCGGTGAAGGTAGGGTCGGTGGTCAAATTGTAGAAGCCGGCCACCAGGAGCGCCGCGGCAAGGCAGGCGATAATGGTTCCGAGATAGCGCCGCAGAAATTCGGTTACGTCGGAAAGGCCGATGAACTCCTGGTCGGCGGAAGCCTGCTGGTCCGTTGTCGAGGGCCATTGATTGGGAAACATGCGGTTCATTCAACGTCCCCTGCAGGCATGCGGGGAGATCCAGCGCACACGCTGTCCCCATGCAGGCGATCATGGCATTCGGCCGATGTTTTCATTGAAAGCTGAGGCCCCGCGATCCCAGACTGCCGCGAAAGACTACGCCTGCGCCGCGGAAGGTAAACGCCGCCAATCGGCGTATGGGCCCTACGCCCCATGGGAAGGAACAATGCGCAGCAGCCCTGCTCTCGTCCTGTCGACAAATGACATCTGCTGTTCCAGCGAGACCTGCCGTTCGTGGTTGAGCGCCAGGTTCCGCGCGAGCGTATCGATCCGCGCGGACATGCGTTCGGGCCCCTCGCCATTTTCCAGCGCCTCCGAAGAGAAGGCCGCGCAGTCCGTCATCCTTTCCACGGACGGACGGAGTTCCGCGGATTCCCTCTCGATTTCCAGCTGAATGACCGCGAGAAGCCGAGCCAGGCGACCGAACCGCCTTTCGTCGACATCCTCGCGAAACGAGAACCTGAATGCGGTCAGCGGCATCTTGCAGCCCACCCTTGTCGCCAGCGCCCGACCGGGGCGCACCCTTCCCAGAATACAAGCCCCCCATGCCTGGACGAGACATCCTTTCGGCCATCGGCGGGCATGCTCCTATTGGATGAGGGGGCGCGACCCAGTGCATTGGGGCTACTCGAATTCATGAAGGGGCCTGCGTCCGGCAGCGTGCTACGACTGTTCCCGCAATTGCAGAGCGGAAAACCGCGACCATGAACATAGTCGGCCAAGCCACGCCAAACACATTCACCTTCGAAACCAGTGCTCTCATCAAAGCCACTGGCTTCCGGGAATACGACGCGCGCTGGTGGTTCGGGCATCCAGGCTCGGAGAAAGAACCCGAACTCAACCTGATGGGCGTGCAGGCGATCGGCATGGGGCTCGGCACCTTGATCCGCCGGATGGGTGTCGGCCCTGACATCGTCACTGGCCACGACTTCCGCAGTTATTCCATGGCCATCAAGATGGCGCTGGTCTCCGGCCTGATGGCCGCCGGCGCGCGCGTCAAGGACATCGGTTTGGCACTTTCTCCCACAGCCTACTTCGCCCAGTTCGCACTCGACGTTCCGTCGGTAGCCATGGTGACGGCCTCCCACAACGAGAACGGCTGGACCGGAGTGAAGATGGGCGCGCAAAGGCCCCTGACATTCGGCCCGGAGGAGATGACAGCCTTGAAAGCGCTGGTGCTGGACGGCGATTTCGATCTCATAGGCGGGGGAAGCTATGAACTCGTGCCAGGATTTCGCGAGAGATACATCGAGGACCTGACAGCCGGAAAGAACGTCGGCCGAAAGCTGAGGGTGGTGGCTGCCTGCGGCAACGGCACCGCGGGCGCTTTTGCGCCGCAGGTGCTTGAACGCATCGGCTGCGAAGTGATCCCGCTGGACGTAGAGCTCGACCACACCTTTCCGCACTACAACCCCAATCCCGAAGACATGCAGATGCTGCACGCGATCCGGGACAAGGTTCTGGAAACGGGCGCCGATGTCGGGCTCGGCTTCGACGGCGACGGCGACCGCTGCGGCGTAGTCGACAACGAGGGTAACGAGATTTTCGCAGACAAGGTCGGCGTCATGCTGGCGCGAGACATTTCCGGGCTGCATCCGAAATCCGTCTTCGTGGTGGACGTCAAGTCGACGGGACTTTTCATGACGGATCCCGTTCTCGCGCAAAACGGTGCAAGGACGGATTACTGGAAGACCGGGCATTCCTACATCAAGAGGCGCGTCGCCGAACTCAATGCCATAGCTGGTTTCGAGAAGTCGGGTCATTTCTTCTTCAACCCGCCGATCGGACGCGGCTACGACGACGGGCTGCTCACCGCGATCGCCGTCTGCGAGATGCTCGACCGCAACCCGGGCAAGACCCTCGCGGACCTTTACCGCGATCTGCCGCTGACCTTCGGCACCCCAACGATGTCGCCCCACTGCCCCGACGAGGTGAAATACGGGGTGGTCGCGAAAGTTGTCGGGGAATTCACGAAGATGAAGGGGGATGGGATCGAATTCGCCGGCCAGCCGCTGGCCAATCTCGTCACAGTGAATGGAGTGCGTGTCGTTGCCCAGGACGGCACGTGGGGTCTGGTGAGGGCCTCGTCGAACAAACCGGAAATTGTCGTCGTGGTGGAAAGCCCTGTCTCGTCGGAGCGACGTCGCGAGATGTTCGAGGCTCTCGATGCCGTGCTGCGCCACAATCCAGAGGTCGGAGTCTACAATCAGACATTCTGAGAGGAACTGGACCATGCCGGGCCGGATCGTAAGTTTTGTCATGAGTGGGGGCGTCGGCTCACGGCTGTGGCCGCTCTCGCGCGAAGACAATCCCAAGCAGTTCCATGACCTTTCGGGCGACGGCTCCATGCTCGCGAAGACTGTCCGACGCCTCAAGGCGCGGCAGGAAGGCGAAACGCCGATCTACCTGATCGCTTCCGAACGACACGCCGACCGCGTTATCGCGGACATCGGTCCGCTCGGCCTGCACGGCGGCAAACCGATTTTCGAGCCCGTCGGCCGCAATACCGCCGCCGCGGTCGCCATAGCCACCTTGCAGACGATCTCCGAGCATGGTGGCGACGCGCTCGTGCTGGTGGTCCCCTCCGACCATGAGATATCGACCGAAACGCAATTCTGGGAAACCGTCGAGGCTGGCAGGCCTGCCGCCGATTCAGGAAGCATTGTCGTGTTCGGCATCAAGCCGACACATCCCGAGACCGGGTACGGTTACATCGAGGTTTCGGCGAATGGTGGTGGAGTTGCCGCCGTTTCGCGTTTTGTCGAAAAGCCAGATGCCGAGACAGCCGGCCAATATGTGTCTTCGGGACGATTCTACTGGAATGCCGGCATCTTCCTGTTTCGCGCCGACACGATGCGGCAAGCATTCCTCGACCTCCGACCCGACATCTGGGAAAGCGCGGAACGGGCCTACAAGACCGCACGGGTCGACGTCTCGGGTATTTACCTGCCCCAGGGCTTTTACTCGGCTGTCCCTTCAACATCGATCGACTACGCAGTCATGGAGCATGCACGCGGTATCGCGATGGTTACGGCTTCCTTCCGCTGGAACGACCTCGGATCGTGGCAATCACTGCTCGAAGCCAGCCCGACGGACCGCAACGGCAATGTCGTAATGGGCGACGTCATCGCCATGGATTGCGGCAGCTCCTACCTCAGAAGCCAGGGCAGGCTGCTGACCGTTATCGGAATGAAGGACGTGGCGGTGGTGGCGACACCGGACGCGGTGTTCGTCGCTCCCGTCAGCCACAGCCAGAACGTGAAGAAAGTCGTCGAACAGTTGGAGAAGAGCGGACGCCTCGAGACGAAGTTCACGGCGTCGGAAGACCGGGTCATCATCAGCGGGTCATGGCGCAAGCGCGTCGAGCACTGGCTCTTCGAGGAGACCCTACCGCTGTGGTCCACTGCAGGTGTCGACGATGTGTACGGTGGCTTCCACGAGGCGCTCGGTTTCGATGCAAGGCCGTTAGGCAAACCCAAGCGCATGCGGACGATGGCTCGCCAGATCTACGCTTTCGCGGTGGCCAAGGAACGCGGCTGGGACGGACCTGCCGACAAGCTGATCGACCACGGCATCGACTTCATCGCAAAATACGGCCGGACCGACCGCGGCGGCTGGGTGCGCACGCTGAATGCAAACGGCAGCGTGGCTGACCGGGCGGAGGACGCTTACGACCATTCCTGCGTGCTCCTGGCACTTGCCCATGCTCACCGATGTGGCCATCAAGAAGCCCTGCGGCTTGCACAAGAGACATTCCAATTCATCGACGTCCATCTTGAAGACGACAGCCTGAACGGTTTCCTCGAGACCCCGGGCTGGAAGGGGGTGCGGTTCTCGAACCCGCACATGCATATGCTGGAATCCTTCCTTGCCTGGCATAGCGTCACCGGCGACCGTGCATATCTGCGTCGAGCGGCACGCGTCATCGATCTCTTCCGGTGCCATTTCTTCGACCAGGAAAGCTGGACGCTTGGGGAACATTTTGACGTCGATTGGCTGCCATTGCCGGGTGACAAGGGACAGTGGACCGAACCGGGGCACCATTTCGAATGGGCCTCGCTCCTCGTCGATTTCGCGCGGGCGAGCGGGCAAAAGGACTTGGTAGCTTACGCAAGGAAGCTCTATTCGTCGGCGGTCGCCAGCGGATTGAACCGGGCCACCGGTCTGGCATATGCGGCCGTGTCGCGGCAAGGATTGCCTCTCGACCGGCTCTCCCGCAGCTGGCCGCAATGCGAGGCCGTCAAGGCGGCAGTCGCCCTGGACGGCATTGGTGGACCGGATCTGAAACCCGAGATCGAAGCTCGTGTCGCCCGCCTCTTCCGATGGCATATCGATCCGGCACCGCTTGGCTTGTGGGTCGACAGGATTGACGAGCGCGGAAGGTCATTGGCGACGGAGGTCCCCGCGAGCATCTTCTACCACCTGGTGACGGCGTTGATGCAGTATCTGGACAAGACTGGAGGACAGGTCGAACCTTTCCCGCTGTCGGCTTTGGATATTGGCAAGACCATTCCGAAGCAGGGTTACGGCTGACCAGGCGCGATATCAAGAAGCAGGCCGCATCGCCGCTCGGTCGGACAAGCGCGCCAAATGGCGGCTAGGATGCAGCCTTGGCTGCGCGCGCTGGCAGTGACCGCCTCGGGTCCTGACTGCTGCCGTCGGGCTGCTGAGCTAGAAGTGCCGAAGATATGAATATCAGGTTCTCGCCGCTCACGAGGCTATCCATGCTCCTTCCGTTGAACAACGAGTACACGAACGTCAGGCAGCCTCGGCCAGGAAACATGAAGTCGTGCGGTTCGACGACAATGCACGGCACCTCCTCGAGAACCTTGCCGCAGTCGCGAGTTGCCTCCAGTTCCGCGCCTTCAATATCCATCTTAAGCATCAGCAATCTTGTCCTGGGCAATTTGGCAAGAAGGCTCCGTAGGGTGATCGACGGAACACCTTGGCCGTCTGATACTGATCTGGCCCACGAAGAACTCTCGCTGTTGACAAGCGCAACCTCACCGTCATGGCTCCAGAGCGCACCGTAGACCGGCATGATCCGCTCTAAACCGGCGCAGTTTGATGTTAGCATTTCAAACGCTTGACGGTCCGGTTCGATGGCCATCACGATGGCATCGGGATATCGGTCTCCAAGGAAGATCGACGAGTAGCCAACGTTGGCGCCCGCATCCACAATCACGGGTACTAGCCCCGTTTTTCTCCATTTTTTCGCGAGGCGGTTAAGCGCGGCGTGGCCTACCTTACCGATTTCATATTCGCAATGCCCAAAAACCTGGGAGGCGACAAACAAGTCGCTGTCGGTAGGTCTGATCAACAATTCATGATTATTGCAGCGAACTTTCATAGCCGCACCTATTCCCAATGCGCGGCGCAGCAGCACTGAGATCGATTTCCTCCAGCCGATGGCGCGGGCGAGCCCATCTATGTGATGGAGCTTTGCATGGAACTTTTGGTTCATGGCCAGAGTGTCGCCCAAGCTTCGGACAATCTCCACATACCCTAAGGGAGTAGGCAGTCAGGGTCAGCGCGACAGCAATCCCGCGCCGGCACAATGATGCCCAAGGGAGTAGCAGCTACGGCGAATTCGGTAGCCCTTGCCTCTGTGTCGCGGCTGCAAACCGGGATAGTATGCTCGTAGGATATGCCTGAAAGAAAGCGGCGAACGACCTCCCCATCCCAGAGCTGCGGCCAACTCGTCGAGGCGTTGTAATTTTGAGCCTGTGAACCTTCTTGTCCGAACGGTTGAGACGCAACTATGGCAAAAAAAAAATCGCGTGCCAGACCCAGCGGTGATCTCCTGAAACTGCTTGCTACCAGGCCGAGAGCGGTTGCGCTTGCTGCGCTGCACGTGAGTGAATCCGTGCTGCTGGAACTCGAGGCATCCCAGCTGTTGTCAGCAGCAGAGATCAGAGGATTGCTCAAGGACGCGTCAACGACGCTACGCAATGCCGCCGATCAAGTGGACAACCGCAGCTGTGCCGTTGCCAGCGAAATAGTCGAGTCCATGCGGGAAAATTTCAAGAGAAACAAAACCTGACCAGCGCCCGGAGCGATTTCGAATCGCGGCTTCGGCAAGCAAGCCGAACTTGTAAACTTCAACGAAAAGTGGCGGTCACGACACAATGCACTCGAAAGTTACCATTGACCGTATACTCATCGCATCAAATCTGATGTACATTCCATCGGAGGGGAAAGGAATTTGGGGCGGGGTTGTAAATGACGTATGCTTCACATCCCCCTTTGCGCGGAAGTGAAAATCGTCCATCGTACGTCGGACTCAACGACGACGATATGGCACTTATCAAGGCACTGGGGTTCACGCCGAAGCGATATCCAGCGGAGACGGTCATCGTCAGTCAGGGCGAGGCCAGCGATCGCGTATTCATTGTCGAGTCGGGCTGGGGTTGCATTTCTCATGAGCTCGCGGGCGGGCAGCGGCAAATTCTGGATTTTGCCCTGAGAGGCGATATCGTCCTGCCTCAGTCATACCCAGGCAGCGCTCTTGAAACGTTTGTGGCTCAAACCGACCTTTTGGTGCTGGTGGCTTCGACCAAGACATTTACCCTTGCTGCCATGAAGTCGCCCCACCTCTTCTCCCTTATTCTCGACACCCTCGTGTATCACGGAGCGGTTATCGCTCAACATCTCACCAATGTGGGACGACGCAGCGCTTTGGCGCGGACGGCGCATCTGTTCCTCGAACTGAGGGCGCGTCTGGAACGAATCGGCTGTGTCACCCGCAACAGCTATGAATGCCCTCTCACCCAGTACGATCTCGCGGACGCTCTCGGCCTCACTCCGATCCATGTCAATCGAATGCTGCGGGAACTGCGCGAGCGCAAGTTGCTCGAATTCCGCCAAGGCCATGTTCGCGTGCTCGATCAACCGGGCCTGACGAAGTTTGCTGGATTCGAGCACGAATATATCGAAAATTGAGGCATATCGGCCTCGGCACCCGACGTTTCTCCAGTAGAGGAAACCGTGTGCTTTGAGAATAGCGGCCATTTTTAGGCACTCTCTCGCATCGCCAGGTACCGGCTAACAACATTGATGCTTGAGACCTGCCCCCATGCTCTGCCAATGTGCGGGCGAGCCGCAAAAAGCGATTTTTCGCGCCTTCCACAGCCGGCTCTAGAATTTCGATCGCAAATCACGCTATGATGCGCGTGGCATTCGCCGGGACGGCTTCGCGCCCCCTCGAATGCCGGGGAGGACGGGACATGGCCATCGTGCTTGTACTCGTTTTGATCGTCGTGGGCTCGGTGTTGTTCCACTTCATGAGCCCATGGTGGTGGACTCCGATTGCCTCTAATTGGGACTACATCGACAACACCATCATCATCACCTTCTGGATCACCGGCATCGTCTTTTCCGCTGTCGTGCTGTTCATGGCCTATTGCGTGTTCCGCTTCCGTCATCGGGAAGGCAGCCGGGCGGCCTACGAACCGGAGAACAAGCGGCTCGAATGGTGGCTGACGATCGTCACCGGAGCAGGCGTCACCGCCATGCTGGTCCCCGGCCTGTTCGTCTGGAGCCAGTTCGTCAACGTTCCCAGCGACGCAACCATGGTCGAAGTCGTCGGCCAGCAATGGCAGTGGAGTTTCCGCTTGCCTGGCAAGGACGGCAAGCTCGGCACATCCGACACGCGCGACGTCACCGCAGAAAATCCGCTGGGCGTGATCGCCAAGGATCCCAACGGCCAGGACGATGTCGTGGTCGAAGCGGCCGACCTGCATCTGCCGGTCGGCAAGCCGGTCAAGATGTTGCTGCGCTCGATCGATGTGCTGCATGATTTCTATGTGCCGGAATTCCGCGCCAAGATGGACATGATTCCGGGCTCGGTCACCTATTTCTGGTTCACCCCGACCAAGACCGGAACCTTCCAGGTCCTGTGCGCCGAGCTTTGCGGCCAGGGTCATCCGATGATGCATGGTGTCGTCATGGTCGACACCGAGCAGGACTATATGGCCTGGCTCGGCCAGCAGCAGACGTTCGCGCAATTGTCGGCACCCCTGCAAACCGGGTCGACACAACCGGCGCCGGGCAACGCGACGGTGTCAGCTCTAGAAGTTGCGGCAAAACTCGAAACTGTCGGGTCCCGCTAAAAAGGGCACGGAGGTGCTCCTATGGTCGATATCACGCCTGCAGATGCCGTACCGCCCGCCGAAGTCGCGGAAATGGAACTCTACCATCCGCACAGTTGGTGGACGAAGTATGTCTTCTCGCAGGACGCCAAGGTCATCGCCATCCAGTATTCGGCAACCGCTACGGCCATCGGCCTGGTGGCGCTGGTGCTGTCCTGGCTGATGCGGCTGCAGCTCGGCTTCCCCGGCACCTTCAACTTCATCACTCCTGAAGCCTACTACCAGTTCATCACCATGCACGGCATGATCATGGTGATCTACCTGCTCACCGCACTCTTCCTCGGCGGCTTCGGCAACTACCTGATCCCGCTGATGGTCGGCGCCCGCGACATGGTCTTTCCCTATGTCAACATGCTGAGCTACTGGATCTATTTGCTCGCCGTGCTGGTTCTGGTGTCGAGCTTCTTTGCGCCCGGCGGACCGACGGGGGCCGGCTGGACGCTCTACCCGCCGCAAGCCATCATGACCGGCACGCCCGGTGGCCAGGAGTGGGGCATCATCCTGATGCTCGTGTCGCTGATCCTGTTCATCATCGGCTTCACCATGGGCGGCCTGAACTATGTCGTGACCGTGCTGCAGGGCCGCACGCGCGGCATGACGCTGATGCGCCTGCCGCTGACCGTCTGGGGTATCTTCACCGCCACCGTCATGGCGCTGCTCGCCTTCCCGGCGCTGTTCGTCGCCTGCGTGATGATGCTGCTCGACCGCGTGCTCGGCACCTCCTTCTTCATGCCGGCGGTGGTCGAGATGGGCGAACAACTGCAGCACAATGGCGGCAGCCCGATCCTGTTCCAGCATCTGTTCTGGTTCTTCGGCCACCCCGAGGTCTACATCGTGGCGCTGCCGGCCTTCGGCATCGTCTCCGACCTGATCAGCACCCATGCGCGCAAGAACATTTTTGGCTACCGGATGATGGTCTGGGCCATCGTCGGCATCGGCGCGCTGAGTTTCGTGGTCTGGGCGCATCACATGTATGTCAGCGGCATGCACCCCTATTTCGGCTTCTTCTTCGCCACCACGACGTTGATCATCGCCATCCCGACCGCCATCAAGGTCTACAATTGGGTGCTGACGCTGTGGCGCGGCGACATCCATCTCACCATACCGATGCTTTTTGCCATGGCCTTCATCGTCACCTTCGTCAATGGCGGGTTGACCGGGTTGTTTCTCGGCAATGTCGTCGTCGACGTTCCGCTGTCGGACACGATGTTCGTCGTCGCCCATTTCCACATGGTCATGGGCGTCGCCCCGATCACCGTGATTTTCGGGGCGATCTACCACTGGTACCCGAAGGTCACCGGCCGGATGCTGAACGAGACGCTGGGCCGGTTCCATTTCTGGGTTACGTTCCTCGGCGCCTATCTGATCTTCTTTCCCATGCACTATCTCGGGCTGATGGGCGTTCCGCGGCGCTACAACGAACTGACCGACATGGCGATCATGACGGAGTCGGCCCATCACCTGAACTCCTTCATCAGCATCATGGCGTTCATGGTCGGCTTTGCTCAGATCGTCTTCCTGTTCAACCTGATCTGGAGCATCCGCCACGGCCGCGATGCCGGCGGCAATCCATGGCGGGCGACCACACTCGAATGGCAGACGCCGCAGACACCGCCGGCGCATGGCAATTTCGGCAAGGACCTGCCGATCGTCTATCGCTGGGCCTATGACTACAGCGTGCCGGGCGCCAAGGAGGACTTCATCCCGCAGAACATGCCGGGCGGTCCCTCGAGGGAGCCGGCATGAGCGTCATCCTGGTCTTCCTGGCTGTGATTTTCGGCATTGCCGGGTGGTGGCTCTCCCACCAGCGGCTGATGGCAAAGCCATGGCTCGAGCAAGGCATGGCAGGCGACTATATCGCCCTCGACCGGTCGGCGCTGCCGACCGCCAAGATCGGCCTCGGCGTCTTCCTTGCCGTCGTCGGCTGCCTGTTTGCGCTGTTCACCAGCGCCTACTTCATGCGCATGGCACTGTCGGACTGGCAGCCAATGCCATTGCCGCGCATCCTCTGGCTCAACACCAGTGTGCTGGTCTTGAGCAGCATTGCGCTGCAATGCGCCTCGGTCGCGGCGCGCAAAGGCCAACTGGACACGGTCCGGCTCGGCCTAGCCACAGCCGCGCTCACCGCCCTCGCCTTCCTGATCGGACAGCTTATGGCATGGCGGGAATTGAGCGCGGACGGCTATTGGCTGGCCTCCAATCCCGCCAACAGTTTCTTCTATCTGATCACCGGAATGCATGGCCTGCATATCGTGGGCGGGCTGGTGGGCTTGAGCAGAACAACCGTCAGTGCCTGGAACGGGGCACGACCGGAACGACTGCGTCTCAGCGTCGAACTGTGCGCCATGTATTGGCATTTCCTGCTTTTCGTCTGGTTCGCCATCTTCGTTCTTCTGGCCGGCTGGGCCGCGACGTTCATCGACATTTGCCGACAGTTACTGACCTAGGAGGTCTGGGAGCATGGCAGAGACGACACTAACGCATATCGGCCAGACGGAGCCGCGGCCGGCGGGCTGGCAAGGCATTGCCGCCGACTGGTCTTCGGATCAGCGGGCGTTCAAGAACGTGTCCTGGGGCAAGGCCATGATGTGGATCTTCCTGCTCAGCGACACCTTCATCTTCGGCTGCTTCCTGATCTCCTACATGACCGCGCGTATCTCCACCCGCGTGCCGTGGCCAAATCCCAGCGAGGTCTTCGCGCTGCGCATCGGCGGCCAGGAAATCCCCCTGATCCTCATCGCCATCATGACCTTCGTGCTGATCTCGAGCAGCGGAACGATGGCCATGGCGGTCAATTTCGGCTACCGCCGCGACCGCCGCAAGACGGCGATCCTCATGGTTTTGACCGCAGCACTTGGCGCGACCTTTGTCGGCATGCAGGCCTTCGAATGGACCAAGCTGATCACCGAAGGGGTGCGGCCCTGGGGCAATCCATGGGGTGCCGCACAGTTCGGTTCGTGCTTCTTCATGATCACCGGCTTCCACGGCACCCATGTGACGATCGGGGTGATCTTCCTGCTCATCGTGGCGCGCAAGGTCTGGCGCGGAGACTACGACACAGAGCGGCCCGGCTTCTTCACCAGCCGCAAGGGCCGCTACGAGAATGTCGAGATCATGGGGCTCTACTGGCACTTCGTCGACCTGGTCTGGGTGTTCATTTTCGCATTTTTCTATCTTTGGTGAGAGGACGATATGGCTGAAGCAACCGCAAACGGCCTGGGGCAACACGCTCTTCACCCTGCTCATGACGCGGCAGCAACCGGCGGCGCCCATGCAGAGGTTCACCAGGAACACCCGATCAAGCTCTACATGGTGGTCTGGGCATGGCTGTTCATCCTCAGCACCTGCTCCTATCTGGTCGACTATTTCGGCCTGCACGGCTATCTCAGATGGTCGCTGATCCTGATCTTCATGATCCTGAAGGCCGGGCTGATCGTCGCCGTGTTCATGCACATGGCCTGGGAGCGGCTGGCACTGATGTACGCGATCATCCTGCCGCCGGTTTTCGTGCTGGTGTTCGTGGCACTGATGCTGTTCGAAGCGGATCACACGCTTCTCACCCGTGTGACGTTTTTCGGCGCCGGGCCCTGATACGCAAACTGGATTTGGGGCTTGGTCGACCGAGGCTGCCTGCAGTTGGGGTCGGGCCGTGCTGCCTTGAAACAAGGGGCGCCTGATCCATCTTGCTATTGTCGGAAACGATCGGAGGAGAATGATTGCCCTCGTTTCCGATCCGCCGCGAACTCCAGCAGGGAGGCCGAAGATGACGATCGCAAACAGACTGAAGGACTACATTGACGGGAGAGGAATCTCCTACGACACCGTCGCCCACCATCGCACATCGACGAGCAGGCAGTCCGCTATTGCCGCGCATGTGCCCGGCAGCATGATGGCCAAATCGGTGGTCGTTCACCACGAACTCGGCTATGCGCTGGCCGTGGTCCCAAGCACGCACAGAATCGAGCTCGGTACACTGCAGGACGTGATGGACAGGCGTCTTGGGCTCGCCTCCGAAGACGAGGTGGTCTCACTCTTCGGCGATTGCGACACCGGCGCCATTCCGCCGATCGGCGCGGCCTACGATGTCCCGGTGATCCTCGACGACAGCCTCGGCGAGGCCGCCGACATCTATTTCGAGGGCGGCGACCACAGGACTCTGGTGCATGTCAGCGGCAAGGATTTCCGCAACCTGACCATGGACGCACGTCACGCCCGCTTCAGCCACGCTGCCTACTGAAAAATCAACCGGCTGCACCGGAACTCTCGCCGGTGCAGCCGAGCCGGATATCGTCAACTCGTCGGCCTGACCGGCGCCGGGGATTCCACGACCTTGCGGTAGACATGCCAGGTGGCGTGACCGAGGATAGGCAACACCACCGCCAGACCCGCGAACACCGGTATCGAGCCGATGATCAGGCAGACGGCGACGATCACCCCCCAGACAGCCATCACAATCGGGTTGGCCAGGACCACGCGCACCGAGGTGTGGATGGCCTCATAGGCGCCCACGTCGCGGTCGAGCAACAGCGGGAAAGCGACGACTGTGGTGCACAACACCACGGCGGCGAAGACGAAGCCGATGGCATGACCCAGGATAATCAGCGTCCAGCCCCGGCCGGTGGCGAATATCTCATTGATGAAACCGGATATCGATGTCGGCGGCGCCGGGCCGAAGAGAGACTGGTAGAACAGCTGCGCCGTCAAAAGCCAGGCGATGAAGATCGCAAACAGCATGATCCCGACCGCCGCGATGGATGGCAGCGCCGGAGAATTCCTGATCTCGAAAGCGTGCTTCCAGGAGGCGTCGATCCCGGCTTCCCGTCTGCGGCTGATTTCATAGAGGCCGATCGCCGCGAACGGACCGATCAGCGCAAAACCGGACACCAGCGGAAACAACAACGGCAACGCATTGGCGCCCGACGTCCAGGCAGCCAGCACGACGCCGACCAGCGGATAGATCAGGCAGAGAAAAACGATGTGAGACGGTTTGACCATAAAATCGTCGACGCCGCGCTTGAGCGCATCAAAAAGGTCGGAAACGCCGATTTTTCGAATTTTAGTGTGTTCCAGCGTCTCGCTGGCGCCTGCTATCACGTGAAAACTAGTCATGCCCGTTCCTCCAGATCAGGTCCGGTTAGGTCGCGGTTTCACGGTGCCGCCGTTTTGCATGACTGGCCACGCAAACCGCGACCTGCACCGTCATCAACATACTCTTTTGCATGGGGTTTGTCGCCCTTTTGTCGGAAGGGCCGGCAGGGTCATGCACCGGCTGCAACCGGCATGAAGGCGCGCATGGCGATGGTGTCGGCAAGCAGCATGGCAAAGATCGCGAACAGATAGAAAATCGAATAGGCAAACAGCGCCTTTGCCGGTTTCATGTCCTGGTCGGCAATGACCAGAACCTTCCAGGCCTGCCAGATGAAACCCGCGCCCAAGGCAGCCGAAGCAATCCCGTAGAATCCGCTGGCGAACCCAAACGCCCAGGGCAGCACGCCGATCGGCGCCAGTACCAATGCATAGGCGAAGATCTGCCTTCGCGTCGAAGCCTGGCCGGCCACGTTCGGCATCATCGGGATGCCGGCCGCGGCGTAGTCGCCGGTCTTGAACAGCGCCAGCGCCCAGAAATGCGGTGGCGTCCACAGGAAAATGATCAGAAACAGGATGAGGCTTTCAATGCCGACGGCGCCGGTGGCCGCCGCCCAGCCGATGACAGGAGGAAGCGCGCCCGCGGCGCCACCGATGACGATGTTCTGCGGCGTCGAGCGTTTCAGCCACATCGAATAGATGACGACGTAGAAGAAGATGGTGAAGGCCAGCAGCGAAGCAGCGAGCCAACCCACCAGCAGGCCGAGTGTCATCACCGAGAATGCGGAAAGCACCAGGCCGAAGCCGAGCGCCTCGCCCGGCATGACACGGCCCGACGGAATCGGCCGTTTTGAGGTGCGCGACATCAGAGCGTCGATATCGGCATCGTACCACATGTTGAGCGCCCCGGCCGCGCCTGCTCCAACCGCAATGGCGCCGATGGCGATCACGGCGATGACCGGGTTCATCCCGCCCGGCGCCACCATCAGACCGACGAAAGCAGTAAAGATGGCCAGCGCCATGACCCGCGGCTTCAACAGCGCAAAGAAATCACCAGCCGTCGCTTCCGAAAGGCGGACGTCGGTATCCTTGAGGCTTTCCTTGACCGACATTTTGAGACGACCAGCAGTGGAAACCGGCAGCCGAGCCGGCCGAAGAGCCAGGCTATTTTGAGAATTGCTTCAGATAGGCGATGACGTTGGCGACGTCCTCGTCCTTCTTCAGGCCGGGAAACGCCATCTTCGTGCCTTTGACCATGGCCTTGGGATCATGAAGGTAGGTCGTCAGCGTCGGTTCATCCCATTTGACCCCGGATGCGCCGGCCGCGATCATGGCCTCGGAATATTTGAAATCCGGATGCGTTCCGGCTGTCCGACCGATGACGCCGTGCAACGACGGACCGATCTTGTTCGTGTCCTCTTCTGCGATGTGGCAGACCTTGCATTTGGTGAAGACCTTCTCGCCTGCCGCAGCATCCTGGGCCTGCGATGAATTCGAGATGAAGGTTGCAACGGATATGGTGGCTAGGAATGCTATTGCACGCATGGCATCTCCTCACTGATCGCCAATATTGCCAAGACGATCTGCGCGCGCCGGTATATGCACCGACATGCGCCTTGCGCCACAGAACGGAATATCCGCTCCTCCCTTGTGGCCCTACGACATGTCAGTACCACAGAATTTGGCCGGCAGATAGAAGATGTCAGCCTTGCGCCGCGCTGCCCAACCTGCCTTCCAGAAGATCGCGTCGCTGTTGCAAGGCGTCGGAGACAAATTTGGTAAAGGCATGCACGCGTGCCGTGCGGCGCAGATCATCATGCACAAGCACCCACAAGGCCGAACCGATCTCCTCGATCAAGCCGCCGACCCGCACAAGTCCTGAAGCACCATCCCCGAGATAGCAGGGAAGCACGGCCACCCCCGTTCCGGCGCGAGCTGCATGAGACATCGTCACCAGGGAATCGGCGCGGAAGGCAATTTCGGCATCCGGCAGCGACGAACGCATCCACCGGGCAACGCCTGTATTGGCGAGACTGTCGTCAGGGGCGATCCAGCGCAACAGACCGAATCTGGGCTCTGATGGCAGCGTCTCGACATAGGACGGCGCCGCGTAGGCGGCGAAGGCGACGCCCGAAATGCGCCTGCCGACCAGAATTTCCTGCGGCTGCGATACCGGTCTGATCGCCACGTCCGCGTCGCGGTGTGTCAGATTGGCTATGGAATTCTGCGTCGTCACCTCGACCCTAATGCCAGGTTGGAGATCCCGAAACGCAGCCAGGATCCGAGGCAGCACCGACACCATCAGCGTATCCGTGGTGGTAACCCGCAATTTTCCTTCGAACCTGAGGTCCTGCCCCGACAGTTTGCGCGCCAGTTCATTGACCGTTTCAGCCATTTTGCGCGCAGCACCCAGCAATTCCTCGCCGCCGGCGGTGAGCGCGTAGCCCGTCGGCAATCTGTCGAAAAGGCGGATGCCAAGCCGCTTCTCGAACGCATTGACGCGCCTCAGCACAGTGGTGTGGTTCACACCAAGAATCCGCGCCGCTGCCGCCAGTGAAGCGCCGTCGGCGACGGCCAGCACCATGCGCAAATCTTCCCAGTCGATATGGTCGCGAGAGCTGTGCATTTCCGCAGAAAGATAGGGAAACGATTGGCAGTTGGCGAGCCAAATGCCGAATAGGCCTCTGCAAAAACGCACAACAGATGGGCAAATCGGCAGATCGATATGCGAATTCGCGCACGCCATATAGGCCATCGCAACTGTCGCGCGACCCAAAATCAAGGGCTGATAAATTGGAAATCCTCTTCATACCCCTGGCGCTAGTCGCCGGTGGCCTGCTCGCCGTGCAGGCCGGCGCCAACGCACAACTTTCAAAGGCCGTCGGCTCGCCCTTTGCCGCAACGCTACTTCAGCTCTCGGTCGGCGCCATCGTGCTGCTGCTGATCACGGTCCTCACCGGAACGATGCCGGCGCTGCTGGCCATTCGCAGGGCCGAATGGTGGCACGCGGTCGGTGGCACGGCCTCGGCTTTCTATGTCGTTTCGACCATCCTGCTCTTCCCTCGCCTCGGCGCCGTCGTGTCTGTCGGCCTGTTCATCGCCGGGCAGATGCTTGCATCGTTTGCCCTCGACACATTTGGCTGGCTCGGACTTCCTGAGGCCGGCCTGCAAGCCGGCCCCTCCCTTGGCATGCTCGTCGTGCTCGCCGGTGCGACCCTCATCGTTCTGGGACAGAAGGGGGCGGCGGACAATCTGGCGCCGTCGAAACCGGGCTGGATCGGACTGGCGCTTCTGGCCGGCGCCGTATTGCCGGTGCAAGGGGCCGTGAATGCCTTGCTGCGGCATGACCTTGGCGGCACGCCGTTCGCAGTCGGCACCATCTCATTCCTGGTGGCGACGCTGGCAATGGCCGCGGTGCTTCTGGCCGCACTTGCATGGACAAAGACTGCTCGCCCTCGCCTCGCAGGCGTTTCCTCGATGCCCTGGTGGGGCTGGCTCGGAGGGTTTGCCGGCGCGACCTATGTCACGACCGTGTTCACCGCCATCCCGGTGATCGGCGCGGCGGCAGCCGTCGGCCTCACGGTGGCCGGCCAGCAGGTCGCAAGCATTTTCGTCGACACGCTCGGCTGGTTTCACCTGCCGCAGCGGCTGGTGTCGGGCATGCGGCTCGCCGGCGTCGTTCTACTGCTAGCCGGGTGCATCATCATCAAGGCGCTCTGATCCCGGTCAGCCATCCTGCCGACTACGAGAAAGGCCGCCCCATGGGGGCGGCCTTTTTGTGATCCTGTCGTCAGGCGCTTATTCGGCGTCCTTGGTGGCCTTTTTCTTCGGCGCGGCCTTCTTCTTGGGCTCTTCCGTGTCGTCGGCCGGCTTGGCGTCAGCCTTCTTTGCAGCGGCTTTCTTCGCCGGCTTTGCCTTGGCGGTCTCGGCCTCGTCGTCGTCAGCCATCAGCTCTTCCTTGCTGACCTTGACGTCGGTGACCGAGATCTGGCCGAGCAGATGATCAACCACCTTCTCTTCGAACATCGGCGCGCGCAACGTGTTCAGCGCTTCCGGATTGCTACGGTAGAACTCAAAGGCTTCCTGCTGCTGGGCGGCCGGATAGCGGCGCACCTGCTCGAACAGGCCGCGCTGCAATTCCTCGTCCGTCACGGTGACGCCGGCCTTCTCGCCGATTTCGGCGAGAACCAGACCGAGACGCACGCGGCGCTCAGCAAGCCGCAGATATTCGGCGCGCGCCTCTTCTTCGGTCGTCTCTTCGTCGGCGAAGCTGCGGCCGGCAGCTTCGAGATCGCGATTGACCTGGGTCCAGATGTTGTTGAACTCGGCATCGACGAGCTTTGACGGTGCCTCGAACGAGTAGGAGGCGTCGAGCTGGTCGAGCAGCTGGCGCTTGACCTTCTGGCGCGTCATCGAACCGAACTGGTTCTCGATCTGGGTACGCACGATTTCACGCAGGCGCTCCAGCGACTCGAGGCCGAGATTCTTGGCCGTCTCGTCATTGATCTCCAGCGCACCGGGCTTGGACACTTCCTTGACGGTGACGTCGAAGGTGGCTTCCTTGCCGGCCAGATGCGCCGCCTGGTAGTTTTCCGGGAAGGTGACCGTCACCTGCTTCTCGTCGCCGGCCTTGGCGCCGATGAGCTGATCCTCGAAGCCGGGAATGAATTCCTTGGAGCCGAGCACCAGCGGCTGATCCGTACCGGCGCCGCCCGAGAAGGCTTCGCCATCGATCTTGCCGACATAGTCGATCGACACGCGGTCGCCTTCGGCGGCCTTGCCGGTCTTCGGCTCGTAGCTGCGTGCCGATTCGGCAACGCGCTGAACCTGCTCGTCGATCTCGGTATCCGGCACGTCGAACACCTGGCGCGTCACCTTGATGTCGGAGAAATCCTTGATCTCGATCGACGGGATGATCTCGTAATTGATGCTGAACTCGAAGTCGGCGCCGCCGGCCAGGATCTTCTCGGCTTCCTTCTCGTCCTCGGTCATGATCACTTCGGGCTGCATGGCGGCCTTTTCGCCGCGCCCGGTGATGATCGAACGGGTCGAATCGTTGAGGATCTCGTTGACCACTTCGGCCATGAACGACTTGCCATAGACCTTGCGCAGGTGCTGCACCGGCACCTTGCCGGGACGGAAGCCGTTGATGCGGACCTTGTTGCGGGCGTCCGACAGCCGCGCCATCAGCTTGGCTTCCATGTCACCCGCCGGCACGGTGATCTTGATCTCGCGCTTGAGACCGGAGTTGAGCGTTTCGGTGACCTGCATCGTAAAACCTTTTTTTCACCAATGAGGCTGCAAAACGGCTCCTGCCGTTTACAGCCTGCCGGTATAATCTTGCCGGGAATGGCTTTTGGTACGGAACCTGGCGATTTGACCGCAAAAGCGGCTCAAATTCTCCCAAACTGCGCTCCAAAATGTGAATAAGTCTTTGTTTTTCCTACTTCTTATCACATTCTGCAGAAG
This sequence comes from Mesorhizobium sp. P2_H9, assembly GCF_056403215.1. Classification (NCBI taxonomy): domain Bacteria; kingdom Pseudomonadati; phylum Pseudomonadota; class Alphaproteobacteria; order Hyphomicrobiales; family Phyllobacteriaceae; genus Mesorhizobium; species Mesorhizobium sp. P2_H9. The sequence goes on from NZ_JBFUFX010000014.1 coordinate 122,399, forward strand.
CGGATCGTCGCGTCCCGTCACATTTGACACGCCTTTTGTCACAGGCGCGGCTAATTTTCAACCACCTTCGCGTTGCAGCGAATGACCGCCATTTTGGCCCTGACATTGACAGAATGATGGCTACATGGGATTGCCGGGCCACGCGGGTATGGCGGAATTGGTAGACGCACCAGATTTAGGTTCTGGCGTGAAAACGTGGGGGTTCGAGTCCCTCTACCCGCACCACCCTTCGCTCTTCGAGCTTGGGGTGGCAGTCCACCAGAAGGAGTGTCCTTCGCAGCCTGGCGTAGGAGGACTGGCGGCGACGCCCTACGCTTCAAACACCTGCCCAGTAAACCACTCTGCCAACCTCGCCCAGTTCAGGCCCCAGCACGCAGTCAGTGCCGATTGGCGACACAAGCGTCGAAAACTCGGCAAACAGACATCCATTCGTCTAGTAGAGCGGTTCCTCGAACAGCGTCTTGTCGCCGTCCATCAGCGCCTTGATCTGCGCGGTGCCGTCGGCCGCGATGGCGGCGCGGATGCCGAACGGCCGCACCCGCATGTCGTTCTGGATCGCCATCCCCTCGCCTTCCGGAAGGTAGAAGCGCTCGATGCCGTAGTCGGGCCGGATCGTCGCGCCGCTCTCGCGCAGGTCCCAGCCCTCGGCGACATGGCCGACAATATCGACCTCGTCGGGTGCGGCCGGCGCCTGCTCTTGCCCGAACCAGGCGGTGGTCGGCTGCCAATAGCCCTCAGCGCCCTTTTTCAACCTGACCACGATCGACGTGTCGTCGGTTGAGAATTTGCCGACCGGAATGTTGGCTATCAGCTTCACCGGTATGCCCGAAATCTCATAGCCGAGGAAAATATAGTCGCCGCGCAGGAGGTCGCGCGGATCGATCGGCTCGACCTTCAAAAGGACTTCCTTGCCATTGCGCAGGATCGCCGCCCGTCCGGCGATGATCCAGCTCAAAAAACCGATCTGGACGAGCGCCAGCACCAGCGCCGAGATGATGAGTTTCTTGCCGGTCATCATGCGTTCGCTCCTTCAACGCGCGGCGCCTTCATGCGCTTTTCAATGCGGATGATGATCAGCGCCAGGATGCCGAGCAGAACCGCCGCCGCCAGGAAGAAGCCCGCCGTATCGAGCATCGATTGCAGCATCACGACATAGATGATGGCCAGTTCGAAGGCGAAGCCGGCATAGGCCACCCAGCGCAGGCCCCTGCTCTCGCGGCCACCCAGCATGATGGCGGCGACAATGCCGGCGAGCGCAACGACCGAGGCAAGTGCGAAGCCGCTGCTATGGGTATCCGCCACTTCGAACTGGATCATCGCCAGACCGGTGAGAAAGCCGATCAATGCGTGCAAGGGCAGCCGGCCGCCAAGCTGCACGATCCTGTCGACGGGTTCGGCGAAGAAGGTCGCCGCCGCGAAAAGCAGCGCCGAGGCGACCACCAGCGGAATGGCGACCTGCAGCGTATCGTAGTCCATGACAAACAGCACAAGGTAGAAGAGTACCGACAGGATAATCAAATGCCGCGCTGCCTGGCTGCGCGTCCAGTACGAGATGGCGAACAGCACCAGCGCCATGACGACGAAGAAATGCGGAAATTCCGTCTTGCGGAAATAGTCGAACCCTTTGAGGAACAGCCAGGCATCGGCAATGCCGACGGCAGCGACGGTCAGCGGGTTCGAGCGCAGCGCGACTGCGGCCAGCGCGGTACCGGCACCCCAGGTGATCAGGGCGGAGGCTTCGTCGCCGGACAAGTGATACATCTGGCCGATCAGCGCGATCGAGCCGCCGAACGCCGCCGCGGCCACGATCCACAGCGCCTCGCCGATCGCTGCATGGTCGCGCGTTTTCAGGACAGCACCACCGACATAGCCGGCGAGGATGATGGCAAACAGCGCCAGGACGCGCGCCAGCCGGGGAATGGCTTCCCAATTGGCGGCGACGAAAATCAGGATCGCGGCGCCGAACAACAGCGCCGCCATCATAGCCAGGATCGAACCGAAGCTCAGCGACTTGCGCTCGTTTGCTTCGACGTCGCGCGCCAGCGCATCGGCGGTTGGCGCGTCGATCAGGCCGCCCGCTCGCCAGCGTGCGATATCCGCCCTGACCCGTGACGAATAGCTCGCCATACCCCATCTCCCCCAGCCTGGTCTTTTTTTAGCCGATCCCGCCAAGCCGTTGACGCTACGGCATTTTCCGATTCGGGTTTCTTTGTGTCGAAGCCGTGAACGCGCGTTAATGTTGCATTGCACAATTTGCATTGCTGCCATGCACCAATAGCGCTTTTAAATCGTTTTTAGCCCACCTATCTTCAGGTCGTACTGAAAGACGGAATGATCCGAAAGAAAGACGAAACGAGAAATACCATGAACCTGATCCGCAACTACCGCAACTGGCGCCGCTACCGGGACACCGTTTCCGAGCTGAGCCGCCTGAGCACCCGTGAACTGACTGACCTCGGCATCAGCCGCAGCGACATCCACTACGTCGCTCGCAAGGCGGTCTAATCCTTTCGGGCCGCAAATGGTCCGAACCAATTCTAAGAGAGAACGACAATGAACCTGATCCGCAACTATCGTAACTGGCGCGTTTATCGCGACACCGTTAACGAGCTGGGTCGCCTTTCGAACCGCCAGCTCCATGATCTCGGCATCGTCCGCGACGAGATCAAGCACGTCGCCCGCAAGGCGATCTGAAGTTAAGGAATTTCGCCAGGGTCGACCTCCTCCCCGACCCTGACGGATACGGTCAGCCTTCACCTCCTCCCGAGGGTTGACCACCAAAACGGCGCCCGCCGCACCTCCTCCCGCGGCGGGCGCTGTTTCCAAAGCGAACGCAGTTCGTCTTCCAAAGGGTTTCGCCCCTTTTAAAAATGGCGAAAGAGATTTCGTCAAAGCCGACCTCCTCCCCGGCGATGACGAATACGGTCGATCTTCACCTCCTCCCGAGGGTCGACCCCAAAAACGACACCCGCCGGACCTCCTCCCCCGGCGGGTGTTGTTGTTTTCAGGGCAGGCTTCCCCTCGCCGGTCTGCAGCGCGGCAATTGCAATCGCCGCTGCAAGCGATTATTCCGGCGCTCATGAGCAAAAATCCAATCCACATCATCGGCGGCGGCCTCGCCGGATCCGAAGCGGCATGGCAGGCGGCTGAAGCCGGCGTGCCGGTAATCCTGCATGAAATGCGACCTGTGCGCGCCACCGATGCGCACAAGACCGATGGTCTGGCCGAGCTCGTCTGCTCCAACTCCTTCCGTTCGGACGACGCCGAAAACAATGCCGTCGGCCTGTTGCACGCCGAAATGCGGCTGGCCGGCTCGCTGATCATGAGCGCCGGCGACGCGCACCAGGTGCCGGCCGGCGGCGCGCTCGCCGTCGACCGCGACGGATTTTCGCAAGCGGTGACCAAAAGGCTCGAAGCGCATCCGCTGATCACCATAGAGCGCGAAGAAGTACCCGGCCTGCCGCCGGCGGACTGGGACCAGGCGATCATCGCCACCGGCCCACTGACCGCGCCTTCGCTCGCCCAGTCGATTGCCGAGACGACTGGCGCCGATGCGCTCGCCTTCTTCGACGCCATCGCGCCAATCATCCATTTCGACACCATCGACATGGACATTTGCTGGTTCCAGTCGCGCTACGACAAGGTCGGCCCCGGCGGCACCGGCAAGGATTACATCAACTGCCCCATGGACAAGGAGCAGTATCTTGCCTTCGTCCAGGCCTTGGTCGACGGCCAGAAAACCGAATTCAAACAATGGGAGGGCACGCCCTATTTCGATGGCTGCCTCCCGATCGAGATCATGGCCGAACGCGGCGTCGAGACGCTGCGCTATGGGCCGATGAAGCCGATGGGGCTGACCAATGCCCACAACCCGACGGTCAAGGCCTACGCCGTCGTGCAGCTGCGCCAGGACAATGCGCTGGGCACGCTCTACAACATGGTCGGTTTCCAGACCAAGCTGAAGCATGCCGAGCAGGTGCGCGTGTTCCGCACCATTCCAGGCCTGGAAAACGCCGACTTCGCCCGCCTCGGCGGCCTGCACCGCAACACCTACATCAATTCACCGACCTTGCTCGACGCCTCGCTGCAGCTGAAGTCGCGGCCCGGCCTGCGCTTTGCCGGCCAGATCACCGGCTGCGAGGGTTATGTCGAGAGCGCCGCCATCGGCCTGCTCGCCGGCCGCTTTGCCGCCGCCGAACGGCTCGGCCATGCGCCGTCGCTGCCGCCGTTGACCACCGCCTTCGGCGCGCTGCTCAACCACATCACCGGCGGCCACATCGTTTCCGACGACGAGCCGGGAAAACGCTCCTTTCAGCCGATGAACGTCAATTTCGGCCTGTTCCCACCGGTGGAGGCGCCGAAGACCGAGGGCAAACGCATGCGCGGCAAGGACAAGACGGTTGCCAAAAGGCACGCCATCACATCGCGCGCTCGCGCCGATTGCCGGCAATGGTTGGGGCTGCCGGCGCAAGCGGAAACAGCCGAAGCGGCGGAGTAAGGTTCGCTACTCCGCAGCCTTGATGCTGGCCACAGCTTGAAGAATTCCAGCTACGATTGACGTCTGGCTGACCAGCCTTGCGACGCGCGGCGCAACAACAGCCAATGCCGGCGCAACGCCGAAAGCCGCGCCACGCCGTTGAGCGGTGAATGGCTTTCCATCTTGCCGAGATAGGCGCGCGTCAGCGTCAGCGGCAGGAATGCCGGGCGCAGCGAGACCGGCAAAGTAGATGCTCCCTGCTCGAAAGCGGAAAGATGCTCCCGCGCCAGCGCGATCATTGCCGCCACCGCACGGTTCGCACCCGGCCCGCCATCGCCTGCAACAAACTCTTCCGGCGACGAGCCTGCCGACGCCAGGATGTCGGCCGGAACAAAACTTTGTCCCCGCTTGCGATGCAGCGGCAGCAGAAGCAGCAGGCCGGTCATCGCCTGCGCGCAACCCGCCCTGCCCGCCAGTTCGGCAAAGCGCGGCGCTTCGACGGGATCGAGCACCATCGCCGCGAACTGGATGAGGGCGGCTGCCGTCTCACCGCAATAGCCTTCGAGATCGGTGCGCGACGGCATCGGGTCGTCATAGAGATCGAAGATGCGCGCTTCGAGCATATTGTCGAATGCCGGCTTTGGCAGGCGATGAGCGGCAATCGTCGCCTTCAGCGCGTCGGCGACAGGATGGCCAACGCCATCATCGTCCGCGGCGATGACGTCGCGCCACCATTGCAGCCGCACTTCGCCCGGCAATGCTTCATGGATGCGATCGCGAATGCCTGCAATCTCGGCGTTGAAGGCATAGAGCGAAAACAGCGCGTCGCGTCTGTCCGCCGGCGCATAGAGCGCTGTGAGATAGCGGTCGTGGTCGGCGGCGCGCACCGCGTCCATGACGATCTTGCCGGCATCAGCCATCTCAGTCGACGGCGATCAGCGCGGCGGCCACGGCGCGGTCTTCCGCCAAAAGCACATTGTAGGTCCGCACTGCCGCTCCGGTCGACATCGGATCGGATGAAATGCCCGCCGCTTTCAGTGCCGCGCGCAGCGCTGCCGGTAACGGCCTGAGATCCTTGCCGCAGCCGACCAGCAGGATCTCCACCGTGCCGGCCTCGGCCAGCAACTTTTCGAAATCCGCCGCCGTCAGCGCCAGGGGGTCGGCCGGCTCCCAGCCGTAAATGCCTGAGGGCAGGCACAGCAGGGAGCCGCGATGCGACATGTCGGCGAAGCGGAACCCGCCATTGCCATAGGCCTCGATCGGCGCGCGGCCGGGGAAATGCGCCTCGCGGATGACGATGCCTTTTGCCACGAGCGCAGCGTTCGTCAGGTCGCCACGGCTTTGCCGTTGCCGACCGGCTTCTCGTCGTCAGCCGTCGTGGCCTGCGGCCGCAACTTGAACAGGATCAGCAGCGGCGCGGCGATGAAGATCGACGAATAGGTACCGAAGACAACGCCGAACAGCATCGCCATCGTGAACGAGCGGATCACCTCACCGCCGAACAGCACCAGCGCCAGCAACGCCAGGATCGTCGTCACCGAGGTCAGCGTCGTTCGCGACAGCGTCTCGTTGATGGCGTTGTTCAACAATTGCGGCAGCGGCATGCGCTTGTATTTTCGCAGATCCTCGCGAACGCGGTCATAGACGACGATCGTGTCGTTCAGCGAATAGCCGATGATGGTCAGGATCGCCGCCAGCGAGGACTGGTTGAATTCAAGCCCGGTGATGACGAAGAAACCGAGCGTCATCACCACGTCGTGGACAGTCGCGACGATGGCGCCGACCGCGAACTGCCATTCGAAACGGAACCAGACATAGACCAGGATGCCGAGCAGCGCGACCAGCATGGCGATCGTGCCTTGCTTGGCCAGTTCGCCCGAGACCGTTGGACCCACCACTTCGACGCGGCGGAAGTCGTACTGGTCCTGCAACTCGCCGCGCACCTTGTCGATGACGGTCTGCTCGGCGTTCTCGCCGCCGTCCTGCGTGCCGACGCGGATCAGCACGTCGTTCGGCTCGCCGAACTGCTGCACCTGCACTTCGCCGATGTTGAGTTCCGTCAGCCTGCCGCGGATATCGGCAAGATCGGCATTGCCGGTCTTGGCCTGCACCTCGATCAGCGAGCCGCCCTTGAAGTCGATGCCGTAGTTGATGTCGACGGTCAAAAACAGCACGACCGAGAGGATCGAAAGCGCGCTCGACAGGGCGAATGTCCAGCGGCGAATGCCCATGAACGGGATCTTCGTGCCGGCCGGAATGAAGGTCACCGGCGCCCGCGGCAACTCCTTCGGACGCGCCCGGCGCAGCCAGATCGACACCAGCAGACGGGTGAAGGTGAAGGCGGTGAAGACCGTGGTCAGGATGCCTATGGCATAGGTGATGGCAAAGCCCTTCACCGGCCCGGTGCCGAGATAGAACAGCACCACGGTAGCAATCAGCGAGGTGATGTTGGAATCGACGATGGTCGCCAGCGCCTTGGTGAAGCCGGTGTCGATCGCCTGGATCACAGAGCGGCCGTTTCGCCGCTCCTCGCGAATACGCTCATAGATCAGAACGTTGGAATCGACCGCCATGCCGATGGTCAGCACGATACCGGCAATGCCGGGCAAGGTCAGTGTCGCGCCAAGCAGCGACAACAGTCCGACGATCATCGCCACATGCACCGCCAGCGCGATGTTGGCGAGGAAGCCGAGGAAGCCGTAGGCGACGAACATGAAGGCGACGACGAGGATCGAACCGATGATGCCGGCAACCTTGCCGGCATGAATGGAATCCTGGCCAAGACCCGGACCCACCGTGCGCTCTTCGATCACCGTCAGCTTGGCCGGCAGCGCGCCGGCGCGCAGCAGCACGGCGAGGTTGTTGGCGGTCTCGGCGGTAAAACTGCCGGAAATCTGGCCGGTGCCGCCCAGGATCGGTTCGCGGATCTGCGGCGCCGAAATAACCTGGTCGTCGAGCACGATCGCGAACAGCTTGCCGACATTCTGCGAGGTCGCCTGGCCGAAGCGCGCCGAGCCCTTGGAGTCGAAGCGGAACGAAACCACCGGCTCGTTGGTCTGGGAATTGTATGTCGCCTGCGCGTCGACGAGGCTTTCGCCCGAAACGATGACGCGGTTCTCGATCAAGTAGGGAACTGGCGGATCGTCCTGCGAGTAAAGGATCGAGGAGCCTGCCGGCGGACGACCGTTGAGCGCGTCCTGCACCGACATCGAGGGGTCGACCATCTGGAAGTTCAGCTTGGCGACGGTGCCGAGCATGTCCTTCAGTTTCTGCGGATCCTGCAGGCCTGGCACCTGGACCAGGATACGGTCATCGCCTTGCCGCTGCACGATCGGTTCTGTCGTGCCCAGCGCGTTGACGCGGCGTTCGACGACCTCGATCGACTGCGCCAGCGCCGTCGCCGTGCGGTATTTGATGCCGGCGTCGGTGACGGTGAATTTGAGCAGGCCGGGCTCGCTGTCGTCCAGCGTCATTTCCTGGATGGATCCGCCGCTGAACAGGCCCGCGGCAACAGGATCGGTCAAGGACTTCAACGCCGTCTTGGCGGCTTCCACCTGCGCGGGATCGGTGATGCGGACCTGCACGGTCCGGCCCGATCCGGCAAGGCCGGTATAGCCGAGCTTGGCATCGCGCAGCAGCGTCCGGATTTCGTCTCGCGTCGTCTCCAGCCGGTCCTTGATCAGATCGTTCGGATCCATCCGGAGCAGGATGTGCGAACCGCCCTGCAGATCGAGACCGAGCGTCATCTGCCGCTTCGGCACCCAGTTGGGCAGTTGGGCCAGCGTGCTGGCGGGGAAGAGATTGGGCGCCGCGAGAAGCACTGTGATGGCCACGGCCACCCAGATCAGGATCATCTTGAAGCGCGAAAAATATAACATTGTCTATCGTCCGTTCAGGCGTACAAGCGGCTGCGTTCCGCCTACAATTCGGTTATTTCTTGGCGTTCTGGTTTGCCACCGGCTCGCCCTTGACCCGCACATCGACGATCGTCGAGCGCAGCGCCGTCACCTTGGTTCCGCCGCCGAGATCGACTTCGAGCTCATGGTCATCGATCACCTTGGTCACCTTGCCGATAAAGCCACCGCCGGTGACGACCGTGTCGCCACGGCGAACCGCCGCCAGCATGTCGGCGCGCTTTTTCAATTGCGCGCGCTGCGGCCGGATGATCAGAAAATACAAGATCGCGAAAATCGGGATAAACGGCACGATGAGGTCGAACATCGGGCCGAGCGGGGTCAGCGAGGGTGCCGCAGCCTGGGCGAATGCCGGTGTGACGAACATCAAGAACTCCTGAATACGGAAAAAAGGCCACAAAACGGCCCCGCCAAATTTGGCCGGAATATAGTCGGTAAAGTTGCCAATGCAACTGCGCGAGCCGGCAAATCGGCTGCTTTTCCGACCGGTTGACCCGTGTTAGAGCTTTAGCCCGAACAGTGGTGTCAGGTTTCCGGAAAAGAACACGCACAAACAAAAGGTTGGAGCCGGTTTTTACGCCGCCGACATCGACCGGATTTCCGCCTCGCACGCTCCTGAATGCAAAAACAAAGACGCAAAAATGACCGACAGCACCATCGACGCCCTGAACGACAAGCTCGATCGCCTGATCGAGGCGGTCTCTCGCCTCGCCCCGCCGCCGGTGCCGAAAACCGACCTTGCCGAAGCCGATTGCTTCGTCTGGCAGGCCGATCCCGGCTATCTCGAGCCGGTGCTCAAGGTCAATCGCGTCGACATTGGCCTGATCCGCGGCGTCGACCGCGTCCGCGACATCCTTGTCGACAACACAGAGCGCTTCGCCGCCGGCTATGCCGCCAACAACGTCTTGTTGTGGGGCGCGCGCGGCATGGGCAAGTCCTCGCTGGTCAAGGCAGTGCACGCCGCGATCAACGCGTCTTCGAAACTCGATCTGCCGCTCAAGCTCATCGAGATCCATCGCGAGGATATCGACACGCTGCCCAAGCTGATGGGTCTGCTGAAGGCGGCGCCCTTTCGCATCATCCTGTTTTGCGACGATCTGTCATTCGACCATGACGACACCTCCTACAAATCGCTGAAAGCAGCGCTCGAAGGCGGCGTCGAGGGCCGCCCGGCGAATGTGATTTTCTATGCCACGTCGAACCGGCGCCATCTGTTGCCGCGCGACATGATCGACAATGAGCGTTCGACCGCCATCAACCCGTCAGAGGCGGTCGAGGAAAAGGTGTCGCTCTCCGACCGTTTCGGCCTCTGGCTCGGCTTCCACAAATGTTCGCAGGATGAGTATCTCGACATGATCGACGGCTATGTCCGCCATCACGGTCTGGCCATCGACCCCGAAACGTTGCGCGCCGAGGCGCTGGAATGGGCAACGACGCGCGGCAGCCGCTCCGGCCGCGTCGCCTGGCAGTTCACCCAGGATCTGGCGGGACGGCTCGGCAAGCCGCTCAACAACTGAGCCAGACCACGATCCAGAAAAGTGGAAGCCGGTTTTCGGATAGGATCATGGTCGAAACAAACCACTGAAAAAGCCCGCTCCTAGCGGAGCGGGCTGAGCCGGCGGGCCGGACTGGAGGTCAGACGGCCTGCAAATGCTTTTTTTCTTCTATTCGAGATAGCCAGACGGGTCGACCGGGGCCGAGTTCTTGCGCACTTCGAAGTGCAGTTTCGGCGAGTCGGTGGTGCCGCTCATGCCGGACAGCGCGATCTCCTGGCCGCGCTTGACCTTCTGGCCGCGCTGCACCTCGATCGAACTGGTGTGGCCGTAGACGGTGACCAGCCCGTTTTCATGGCGCACCAGCACGGTGTTGCCGAATTCCTTGAGACCGTCGCCGGCATAGATGACGACGCCGTTCTCGGCCGCCTTCACCGGCGTTCCCTCCGGCACGGCGATATCGACGCCGTCCTTGCCGCCGCCAAAATTAGAGATCACGCGGCCACGCACCGGCCAGCGCATCTTGCCGATGCCAGTGGCGTCAGGTGCCACCGCATCGTCGTCCTCAGCCTGCTGGATAATCTTGGAGTCCTTCTTTGGCGGCGTGTAGGAGGCGAGCGTTTCCGTCGGTTTGGCCGCCGGCTGGGTGGTGGCCGTCGTCACCGGGTCAACTTTGGCCGGCTTGGCGCTGGCAACCGTCGCGGTACCGCCGGCCGGAACCTTCAGCGTCTGGCCGATCTTGAGCAGTCCGTCCTGCATGCCGTTCGCCTGCTTCAGCGCAACGGTGCTGACGCCTGTCTTCCTGGCGATGGCCGAGAGCGTGTCACCCGGCTGAACCGTATAGGTACCGGCTCCTGCCTTGGGCGCGGCCGAAGCCATCTGTGCTGCGGGCTTGCCATCCTTCGGCTTTGCCGCGGACGCATCCACCTGTGCGACGGCTTTGCCGTCCTTGACCTTTGGCTGCTGCGGCAGCACGGCCACCTTGTCCGGCGCAGTGGCCGGCTGGTCGTGCTTGCCATTTGCAGGCTTGGCGTCGGCAGTCTTTGGTGCCGAAGCCGGGTCCTTGCTCGAATAGGCATAGGCCGGGATGACCAGCTTCTGGCCGGTCTTCAGCCCCTTGGTGGCGCTTAAGCCGTTGACCTTCATGATGACATCCGACGGCACGTGATAGCGGTGCGCTATGCCGTTAATGGTCTCGCCGTCCTTGACAATGATCTCGGTAGCATGCGGCGTTCCTGCCGTCGTCGCCATTTTCGGCGCATCGGGCTGCGCGTTCTTGAACGGCTTTGCCGCCGGAGCGATGGTGCCGGTCGCGGTCTTGTCGAGATGCCTGGGCGCCAAGGCCGGAGCGGTGGCAGTGCGGACCGGATTGGCGGCAGGCGCCATTGCCGGCTGCGACTGGGCGACAGGCGGCAGTTGCTGAACTGTAACCGGTTCCAGGCTGGAACGGCTGACCGACTGGGTGTGGCTGCCATCGACCGGCGCAGCCGCGACATCGCCCGGATAGGGCTGGGCGGCATCCTGCTTGTCGATGATGGCGCGCTGATTGTTGGTCGAGGAGGTGAAGACGTCGTCGACACCGTTGAACCGCGCGACCTGGGAGCTGCACCCTGCTGCGGCGCCTGCGACCATGAGGACGGCGCAGCCACGCGCCAGATTACGCCCGTTTGCCTTCAAAACACTGAATTGCATCGCACTAACCCGCACATACCCGGTACAAACTAGGCATGATTAAAGCGCGTTAATGTTACTGGTCAGTTAACCCCTTAGAATCAGACGCAAATTTTCTTAAAATATTTTGGGTGGGCTCAAATGACCGCCGCGACGCTGCGCAGGATCGGCTGCAGGCGCACGCTGCCGATGTCCTCGCGCTCGAAACGGCTGCCGACCTTGGTCAGCTTGGCCAGCACCTGCTCGTCCTCCTCGGGGCCGATCGGCGCAATGACGATGCCGCCGCTCGAAAGCTGGTCGAGCAGGAAGCGCGGCAGGCTGTCAAAGGCCGCCCAGGCGACGATACGGTCGAACGGTCCCTCATTGGCGAGCCCGTTGGAACCGTCTGCCTGGCGAACGATGACGTTGCCGATGGCGAGCGCCTCGAAACGCTGCCTGGCCTGCTCGGCCAGCGTCTTGTAGCGGTCGATGGTAACGACCCGCGATGCGAGCCGCGACATCACCGCCGCCGTGTAGCCAGACCCGGTGCCGATCTCGAGCACACGGTTGCCCGGCTCGATAGCAAGGGCTGCGATCACCGCCGCCTGCAGGTCGGCGCCTTCGATCGCTTCCCCGCATTCGATCGGCAGCATGCCGTCCGACCAGGCGATCGAGTGGAACTGTCCGGAGATGAAACCGCGCCGCGGCGTCGCCTCGAAAGCGGCGATCAGCGCCTTCGGCACAGCACCCTGGCCACGCAAGCGGAGCAGGAAAGCGGCAAAACCTTCGCGGTCGTCGACAGCCATGTTCATGCCAAAACCTTATTCTGATAGCGCCTTGGTCAGTTGGTCGCGGATTTCGTGCGCAGTGAGGTCGAGCTGGAGCGGCGTCACCGACACCAATCGGTTGCGCATCGCATAAAGGTCGGTGCCGTGCTTGCCCTCGACCGGCTCGCGGCCGAAGCGCAGCCAGTAATAAGGCAGGCCGCGGCCGTCGCGACGCTCGTCAACCCACAGGCTGTGCACCAGCTTGCCCTGCGAGGTCACCACCGTGCCGGCGATCTCGTCCGGCAGGCAGTTCGGGAAATTGACGTTGAGCAGCACGCCGTCCGGCAGGGGCATGGCGACCAGCTTCTTGAGCAGCGCCGGCGCCAGCGCCTCCGTGGTCTCGTATGGAACGACGCGATCCTCGCCAAGATAGGAGTAGGCCTGGCTGAGCGCGATCGAGCGGATACCGAGCAGCGCACCCTCCATGGCGCCTGCGACGGTGCCCGAATAGGTGACGTCGTCGGCGATGTTGGCGCCGGAATTGACGCCGGACAGGATCAGATCGGGTGCGCCAGGCAGGATTTTTTTCACGCCCATGATGACGCAGTCGGTCGGCGTGCCGCGCACGGCATAGTGCTTCTCGCCGATCTTGCGCAGGCGCAGCGGCTCCGAGATCGACAGCGAATGCGCGTAGCCGGACTGGTCCTGCTCCGGCGCCACCACCCAGACATCGTCCGACAGCGTGCGGGCGATGCGTTCGAGCGACGCCAGGCCCTCGGCATGGATGCCGTCATCATTGGTCAGAAGAATGCGCATTACTTCGCTTCGATCTTTGTCAGGCCACCCATGTAAGAGCGCAGCGCTTCAGGAATCGTTACGCTGCCATCCTCATTCTGGTAGTTTTCGATGACAGCGATAAGCGCGCGGCCGACGGCGGTACCGGAGCCGTTGAGCGTATGCACGAAGCGGTTGCCCTTGCCGTCTCTGTCCTTGTAGCGGGCATCCATGCGCCGCGCCTGGAAATCGCCGCACACCGAACAGGACGAAATCTCGCGATAGGCGTTCTGGCCCGGCAGCCAGACCTCGATGTCGTAGGTCTTGCGCGCGCCAAAACCCATGTCGCCGGTGCACAGCGTCATGGTGCGGAACGGCAACTCCAGCCGCTTCAGCACTTCCTCGGCGCACTCAGTCATCCGCTCGTGTTCGGCGAGCGAGGAGTCCTGGTCGGTGATCGAAACCAGCTCGACCTTGTAGAACTGGTGCTGGCGCAGCATGCCGCGCGTGTCGCGCCCGGCCGAGCCCGCCTCCGAGCGGAAACACGGCGTCAGCGCCGTGTAGCGCAGCGGCAGTTTTTCGTGAGCGGTGATTTCCTCGCGCACCAGGTTGGTCAGCGGCACTTCGGCGGTCGGGATCAGGCCAAGCCGGCCATCGCCATGCTGGACAAAAAACAGATCCTCCTCGAACTTCGGCAGCTGATTGGTGCCGAACAGCACCTCATCGCGCACCATCAGCGGCGGGATGACTTCTTCATAGCCATGCTCGGTCGTGTGCAGGTCGAGCATGAACTGGCCAAGCGCGCGTTCCATGCGCGCCAGCCCGCTCTTCAACACGGTGAAGCGCGATCCGGACAGCTTTGCCGCCCGCTCGAAATCCATCATGCCGAGCGCTTCGCCGATCTCAAAGTGCTCCTTCACCCAATTCGGCCGCGTCGGCGTCTTGCCGACGATGTGCTTGACGACATTGTCATACTCGTCCTTGCCGACCGGCACATCGTCGAACGGCACGTTGGGCAGCACCGCCAGCGCGTCGTTCAGCGCCTTGTCGAGTTCGCGTTCGCGCGCCTCGCCATTCTGGATGAAGGTTTTGATCTCGCCGACTTCGGCCTTGAGCTTTTCCGCAAGCGCTGCATCGCCGGAGCGCATGGCGTTGCCGATCTCTTTCGAGGCGGCATTGCGGCGCTCCTGCCTGGTCTGCAGTTCGGTCACATGCTCGCGCCGCGCTTCGTCGCTGGCGATCAAATCATCGACCGTGGACTGCGCAGCCTCGGCCGACCACGAACGCTTGTGCAGCGCTTCGACAAGGGCCTTCGGGTTGTCGCGAATCCATTTGATGTCAAGCATGGTTTGAACGCTCCTGGGTAGCATGTCGCCCAAAAGTGCGCAGCGGTTTTGGGGCAACGACATGCTTCAAACAAAACTGAAACGCATCGCTCTGATGGCGATGCGTTTCAGCCAGAGGGCGTAAACCGCATCCTTGATCGATGCAAGACAAGGGCTCAGCGACCGTCGCCTTTTTCCGCTGGCGTGAACGGCACGGCCTACTAGGGAGTCTGCGTCGGAGGCGTGCCCGCCTTCTCCGCCGCTTCGTCCGCGGCGTCCTTGGCCTCGCGCGCCACCTTCTGCTTGTCCTGGTCACGTTCGATCAGCCGTGCCGCCCAGATCGACACCTCGTAGAGAAGGATGGTCGGAATGGCCAAACCGATCTGGCTCATCGGATCGGGCGGCGTCAGCACCGCCGCCACCACGAAGGCGATGACGATCGCCCATTTGCGCTTTTCGGCCAGCGCCTTCGACGACAGCATGCCCACCCGCGTCATCAGGCTGGTCACCACCGGCAGCTGGAACACCAGGCCGAAGGAGAAGATCAGCGTCATGATCAGGCTGAGATACTCCGACACTTTCGGCAGCAGCGAAATCTGCACCTGATCGTCGGTGCCGGCCTGCTGCATGGCGAGGAAGAACCACATCACCATCGGCGTGAAGAAGAAATAGACCAGCGACGCGCCCATCAGGAACAGGATCGGCGAGGCGATCAGGAACGGCAGGAAGGCGTTGCGCTCATTCTTGTAGAGGCCGGGCGCGATGAATTTGTAGATCTGCGTGGCGATCAGCGGAAAGGCGATGACCATGCCGCCGAACATGGCGAGCTTGACCTGGGTGAAGAAGAATTCCTGCGGCGCCGTGTAAATCAGCTCGACCTTGTGCGGGTCGAGACCTGCCCATTTGGTCGCCCATTTGAACGGGATGACCAACAGGTTGAACAGCCGCTTGGCGAAGAAGAAGCAGACCAGGAAGGCAACGAAGAAGCCGCCTATCGACCAGATCAGCCGCCGGCGCAACTCGATCAGATGCTCCATCAGCGGCGCTGACGACTTTTCGATCTCGTCCTTTTCCGTATCCGAAACGCTCACTTGGCGGCTCCCGCCGTCTTCTTGGCTGCAGGCTTTTTCGCCGCTGCCGGCGCAGGCTTCGGTTCAGCCTTTTTGACTGCGGCCTTGGTCGCGGCCGGCTTGGTCGCCTTTGCCGGGACTGTCGCCGCCTTGGCTGGCGCCTTCGCGACGGGCGCAGCCTTTGCCGGTGTGACTTTCGTCGAAGCAGCGGCCGTGGCTTTGCTTGCCTTGGGCGCAGCTGGCTTGGCGGTTTTCTTGGCCGCCGACACTTTTTGCGGCGCGGCCGGTGCCGTGACCGAGCTGTCGGTCATAACAGGAAAGATTGGCGTAGGCGGCAACGCTTCCGCCACGTTGAGACCCGGCATATCCGTGGCGCCGTTCTTCAGCGGCTCGGCCGGCTGCGGCGTCGAAGCGGCAGGCGTAGCCGGATCGACAGCCGGCTTCGGCTTTATCGCCGCATCGACCCCGGAGCGAACATCGGCTGCGGCCTGCTCGAACGGATTGAGCTGTTTGCGGATCTCGGCCGCCGGATTGAGGCTTCTGAGCGAATCGACCGACTTCTTGACGTCGTCGAGCTCGGCTTCTTTCAGCGCCTCGTTGAACTGTTTCTGGAAGTCGGCTGCCATGGCGCGCAGCTTCGCCGTCGTGCGGCCGAAGGTGCGCAGCATATTGGGCAAATCCTTAGGCCCGACGACCACGATCATGACGACCGCGATCACCAGCATTTCGGTCCAGCCGACTTCAAACATGGCACTCTGTTCCGACTAGAACCTTGGGCTCAGCTCTTGCTGGCCTTTTCCTTCACCGCCGAGACGGTCTCGTCGGCGCGGTGCTCGACGGTGCGCTTGTCTTCGGCAACGTCGTCGTCGGCCATGCCCTTCTTGAAGCTCTTGATACCCTTGGCCATGTCGCCCATCAGCTCGGGAATCTTGCCACGGCCGAACACCAGAAGCACGATCACCAGCACGATCATCCAGTGCCAAATCGAAAATGAACCCATTGTAACTCTCTCTCGAATGTTTTCCCTGGCGATGATCTATGCGTTTTCGCGTTGGGATTCAAACACAACCGCGACAAAGTTTATGAAGGCGCGGCAGATGTCACGCATTTTCAGCGATGCGGTCCGCTACCAATCGGCGCATCTACAGCCGCAAGCAGCTTTTTGACAGTGCCTTGCGGTCAATCTTCCGTGACGCGCGGCGTCAACAGGCCGAGTTCCTCGAGGTCGATGTCGGTCAGCGGATCCTCGTCGTCGGTCAGCGCATCCGGATCGGACGGCGGCATCGGAATGGAGAAATTCGACGGCATGCGGCCCGAAAGCAGCCCGGCGCCCTTCAACTCGTCCATCCCGGGCAGATCGCGGATCTCCTCCAGCGCGAAATGGTCGAGGAAGGTGTCGGTGGTGCCGTAGGTGACCGGGCGGCCCGGCGTGCGGCGCCGACCGCGCATGCGCACCCATTCCGTCTCCATCAGCGTGTCCAGCGTGCCCTTCGAGGTCTCGACGCCGCGGATGTCCTCGATTTCGGCGCGCGTCACCGGTTGGTGATAGGCGATGATCGCCAGCACTTCGAGAGCGGCGCGCGAAAGCTTCTTTTGTTGAACGGTGTCCCTGCTCATCAGGAAAGCAAGGTCGCCCGCGGTGCGGAACGCCCAGGCATCGCCGACGCGCACCAGATTGACGCCCCGGCGCGCATAGATCTGCTGCAGCTCAGCCATGGCGGCGGCAATGTTGATGCCGTCGGGCAGCCGCGCGGCAAGCTGCTTTTCGCTGACCGGCTCGGCGCTGGCAAAGACGATCGCCTCGGCCATTCGCACGGCTTCCGCCATATGCAGCCGCTCGCCAGGATTCTGGGTCACAGTCTCAGCCAAATCCTGGGCAACGGCGCCCTCCTCGGTTTCTTCGTCGACCTTGAACGGAATGACCGATGCGTTGGCGCGCTCGCTCATGATGCCACCTCGACTGCCCTGATGCCCGGCGCGCGGCCGCGCAGATAGAGCGGCGCGAACACCTCGTCCTGCCGCATTTCGATGCTACCTTCGCGCACCAGTTCCAGCGACGCCGCAAACGAACTGGCAATCGCGGTGCGCCGCTCTTCCGGGCTGGTCAGATAGTTGATCAGAAAACTGTCGAGCGCCGTCCAGTCGCGCAGCGAGCCGATCAGCCTGGTCAGGATATCGCGCGCATCCTTGAGCGACCACACACCGCGCCTGGCGATTGTCACATTGGTGATGGCCTGCTTCTGGCGCTGCTGGGCATAGGCGGTCAAAAGGTCGTAGAGCGAGGCCGAATAGGCATTGCGCTTCTCGACGATGACCATTTCCGGCATGCCGCGCGCAAACACGTCGCGGCCGAGCCGGTTGCGGTTGACCAGCCGTGCCGAGGCGTCGCGCATGGCTTCCAGCCGCTTCAGCCGGAATTGCAGTACCGCCGCCAGTTCCTCGCCGCTCTCGCCATCGTCGCCGGGCTGCTTAGGGATCAAAAGCTTCGATTTGAGGAAGGCTAGCCACGCCGCCATCACCAGATAGTCGGCGGCAAGCTCGAGCCTCAACGCCCTCGCCGTCTCGACAAAGGTCAGATATTGCTCGACCAGCGCCAGGATCGAGATGCGCGACAGATCGACTTTCTGGTTGCGGGCAAGATGCAGCAGCAGATCGAGCGGGCCTTCGAAGCCGGCCACGTCGACAACCAGCGACGGATCGCCGGTGACGCGTGAATCGTCATTTTCGGCCCACAGACGGTCCATCGGTGCAGCCTTCCCGGCTTTGCTTTCCAATGTCTCCGCCACTTGCCCTTTTTCCCTCTCGGTCTAGGCCACCGCGTCGAAATAGGTGGCAAATTCAGCACGTATCTCTGTTTCGTCGGCCCGATCGCGGTTCTTTATATAGGTCAGCGCCCGCTTTGCACGCTCGAGCGACTTGCCTTCAAGCCCGGTGGTCCGCGATGCGATGCCGGCCATCTCCTCGAAAACACCATTGCAGTGAAGGACCAGATCGCAGCCGGCCGCAAGGATCGAGGCCGCCTTTGTCGGGAAATCCCCAGAAAGTGCCTTCATCGAGGTGTCGTCGCTCATCAACAGCCCGTCAAAGCCGATCTCGCGGCGAATGATCTCGTCGATCACCTTGCCGGACGTGGTCGCCGGGTTCTTCGGGTCGATGGCGCTGTAGACGACATGCGCCGTCATTGCCATTGGCAGATGGTTGAGCTCCCTGAACGGGGCGAAATCATGCCGCTGCAGCTCGCTCATCGAGGCATCGACGGTCGGCAGCTCGAAATGGGTGTCGGCAAAGGCCCGTCCATGCCCGGGAATGTGCTTCATGACTGGCAGCACGCCGCCCGACATCAGCCCCTCGGCCGCGGCGCGGCCGAGTTCGATGACCGGACGAGGCTCCTTGCCATAGGCGCGCGCGCCGATGACGTCGCTGGCGCCTTCGATCGGTACGTCGAGCACCGGCAGGCAATCCGCCGTGATGCCATAGCGCAGCAGGTCGAAGGCATGCAGCCGCGCCATCAGCCACGCGGCGCGGGTGCCGGCATCGTGGTCGTCGCGCCACAGCGCGCCAAGCGCACCGCCGGCGGGATAGTTCGGCGCCAGCGGCGGCCGCAGACGCTGCACGCGGCCACCTTCCTGATCGATGAACACCGGCGCATCCGGGCGCCCGATGCAATCGCGCATCGAAGCCACCAGATCGCGGATCTGCTCGGTCTCGCCGATGTTGCGCGCAAACAGGATGAAGCCCCACGGGCATTCGTTGCGATAGAAACGGATTTCGTCGCGGGTGAGCGATTTCCCGGCGCAGCCGAGGATCATGGATTTTGATTCGGTCATGGACAGGAGTTTAGAGCTTCACGGCGACAAAGGGAATCGTGTCGAGCCGCAAGCCTTTCAAGGCCAAATCCCATTCCACACAAAAAACCGGCGCGGTCTGGGACCGCGCCGGTTTTGATTGGTTGGACCAGACTTTAGCGCGAAACGAAGCAGTTGCCGCCCGCGGCCTTGTAGCTGGTGCACAGATTGATCGCATCGTTGCGCGACTGCGCCGGCACCCGGACACGGTAGAAGGTGCCCTTGCCGGCGATCTCGGCCTTGACGATGTTGGCGGTGCGGCCGGCGAGCACGCTGCCGTAACGGCGCTGCAGGTCCGCATAATTGGCCTGGGCGCTTTCGACCGTCGGCTGCGACGCGATCTGCATCGACCACGAGCCACCGGCGGCGGTGGAAGCCGCCGCAGGAATGGAAGCAACCTGGTCGGGCTTGACCTCACCAACCACGTCGACCGGCTGGTCGGACGGGCGTTGCGGTGCAAGCGGAACCGACGCCGGCGTGTTGGCGGACTGGGCTTTGGCTTCCGCCTTGGGCTCGGCTGCCGGCTTGACCGGCTTGGCGGTCTCGGCCTGATCGGCACTTGCCTGATCATC
The DNA here is from genome assembly GCF_056403215.1 of Mesorhizobium sp. P2_H9. Classification (NCBI taxonomy): domain Bacteria; kingdom Pseudomonadati; phylum Pseudomonadota; class Alphaproteobacteria; order Hyphomicrobiales; family Phyllobacteriaceae; genus Mesorhizobium; species Mesorhizobium sp. P2_H9. Next base: position 142,286 of record NZ_JBFUFX010000014.1, read on the forward strand.
GCTGGCCTGGTCGGTCGCGGGCGGCACCGTACCGGTCTGCTCCGCGTCGGCCTGGCCGGCTGGGGCCACATGCTGCGGCGCCGGATCGGCAGGCTCAGCGGCCGCCACCGGTGCAGGTGCCGGATCCTCGCGTGCAACCAATGAACCGTCGGGCTTGACCACCATGGTTTTCACCTTGCGCGGCGCAATGGCGACAACGTCGGAGTTCGTGCCCTTGTCGGCTTCCTGCAGAACCTGCGCTATGCGGTCCTCGGATTTGGGTGCGGGTGCCGCGGCGGTGTTGCCGGCGGCATCGCTGCCAGCAGCGGCATCGGTGTCGTCGGGTGAAAGATCGACAACACGGCTCTGCGGCTCCTTGGCGGTCACATCCACCGGCTCTTCTGTGTTGGTGACCAGCTTCTCCTGAACGGGCTCGGCCGGCTTGGTGCCCTTGACCACCGCGTCATAGACCTTGTTGTCCTGGTTCGGCACCACGGCGCCGCCCGGATTTTCCGGCTTGACCTTGATCGGTGCGTTGTCGGCTTTGACGATCACCGGCGCATCGCTGCCGCCCTTGCCGCCAACGGACAAGGCAAAGGCGCCAATGCCGCCGGCAATGGCCACCGCACCGACAACCGCGGCGATCAGCAGGCCGCTTCGGCGCGGCCGCCTTGAAGCGTCCTGCCCGGCCAGGCCCGGCACCGCCATCGCCTCGTCCAGCTCGGGATCGTAGTCGAGTTCGTCGACAGCGAAATCGTCGGCCTGTGACACGGGCTGGCTGCCGGGCAGATCGTCGATGTCGAAGCCGTTTGCGGCGTCGGCATAAGCACCAGCCGCTGCCTTTGCAGGCACTTCCGCCGGCCGCGCCACATAGGCGCGCTGATCGTTGCGCTCATAGCCCGGCTTGAAACCGGCGCTGTAGGAATCATCGTCATAGGCCGCGTTGCGCTGAGGCGCCGCAGCCACTTCCGTCGCGTTCATATCGGTGAGCAGGCTGGAGAACTCGGCGTCGAGATCGTCATAGGCCGTTGCTGCCGGCTCGTCCTCATCGAAGTTGAGTTCCGGAATATCGAGGTCGTCCGCCAGCGCGACGACGCGCTCGGGCACATCGACCGTCTCGACATCCGGCATCTCGTCGTAGCGCTGAGACTGTTCGGGCAGTGCCGGTGCGGGCTCCGCATAGGCAGGGACGTTTTCAACCGGCTGCTGCCGATAGGACGGTACTGCCGCGACCGGCGGCAGCGAAGCCATCGGCTGGGCTGCAAACGACGGCTGCGACTGGGCGACCGGCGTCATCCGGCTCCACGAACGGGCTGGCTCCGGCGGCGTCGAGCGCGCCGTCATCCAATCGCCGGCCGGCGCTTGCCCGGAAGCGGCCTGCGCAACCGTGCCGGCGGCTACGCCAGCACCCAGATCGATACCCTTGGCAAAAGCGGCGTCGAACGCATCGTCATCGAAATGAATGTCGGCGGCAGCCCGGGTCGCGGACGCTGTTGCAGCATCAGCCTCGAAATCCTGGCCTTCGTGCTCGTCGAGCACAAGATTGTCGAGACCAGCATCGGCTGCCTGGGCCGTTTCAGCGTGAAGCGGCTGCCCAGGCTGGTGCTCGTCGAGGTCCCAGTCCAGATCAGCGACAGTATCCGTCGGCTGACCGGCGGTGCTTTGCGCCGGTGCAACTGGCTGCTGAACCATAGCAGGCTCCTTGACCACAGGAGCGGTCCGCGCCTTCATCGTGCCTAGCAGCGCGTTCAGCTCGTCTTCCAATGTCCGTTCATCTGCCGCGGCGACTGGAGCTTCTGCCCTCTCGACCACAACGGCTGGAGCCGCGATCGGCTCGGTCGGAACGGCGGCGACCTGCACAACAGGCGCTTCGATCTCATCGGCAAGCGCATCGTCAAAGGTCAGGTCGAAATCATCGAATGCTTCTTGTGCTTCATGCGGAGCGACGTCGTGGGTTACTTGCGGAGCGACGTCTTGTGCCTCTTGCGGAGCGACGTCGTAGGCGTGGTCCTCTGCATAGACGGGCTCGGCGGCCGGTGTTTCGTCTGCCAACGGTGCATCGACCGCGACCGGCTGATCGGCGCGAACCTCGAAGTCCATGTCGACATCGGCCATCGCATCGTCGAAATGGCCGGCGAAATCCTCGTTGGAAGCCCCTTGATCCGCATCGGCGGCGGCCTCGACCGGTGCGGCCTGATATGCGGCAATCTCGGTGGCGGGACCGGCATGGTGGTCGTCGTCAGGTGAATGACTGTCGAGCGTCAGCTCGTCTTCGAGCGACATCGAGACGGCATTGTCGAAATCATCATCGAAGGCGGCTTCAACGGCTGGCGCCGGAACCTCGGGAGCAGCGGCAAAACCATGAACGGCCTCGTTAGCCGCATCATCGTCGAGCAGGAAATCCTGTTCGAGCGAAGCGGCGAGCGCATCGTCCATCGCATCGGCCGCTTCGAAAGCCGGCGCTTGAACCTCGGCAACAGGCTGCTGGACCTCGGCAACAGCGCTGACGTCGTCGGTGCCGAATTCGCCCATCAACTCCTTCTCGAGGTCGATGTCGAAATCGCCCTCGTCCGCAAGTTGATCGGCGGGTCCGGCCTTCTGTTCAGCTGGTGCCTGCGGCTTGACCGGCTGACGCGGATCGAAACCCATGATCCTGGTCAGTTCCGCGAACGGATCATCGTCGGAGATGTCGTTGTGGTCGGCTGCTTTCAGCTGGGTTCTGTCTGCCATTATTGTTCCCGAACTCGCACTCATTCGGACGCCATGGACGTCGCGTAGGGTTGGCCCTTACCAGCGCAATGTGGGCAAAAGGTGACAGGTTATTTAGTCAAACCTAACGCATTTCGGTGGGCGCATCAGCTCCGATCAACGTCAGGCCGGACGTCAAAACGTCCGAAACAGCCTGCACCAGCCCTAGTCTGGCATGCGTCAATTGTCGGTCGTTAACCTTAACAAAACGTAAGTCGGGGTTATCAGTGCCCCGGTTCCAGTGTCCGTGGAAGCTGGAAGCAAGATCGTAGAGGTAGAATGCCAGCCGATGCGGCTCCAGCGCAAGGGCCGCCGATTCAACCAGCCGCGGATATTCCGCCAGCTTCCGGATCAGCCCGATCTCGCCCTCATCGGTCAAAGCCGCCACCCCGGCCGCAAGCCTGTTGCGGTCGAAATTGGCCTCGCCCAGCTGCTCGCTCGCCTGCCGGAACACCGAGTGGCAGCGCGCCGACGCGTACTGCACGTAGAACACCGGATTGTCCTTCGACTGCTCGGTCACCTTGGCGAAGTCGAAATCGAGCGGAGCGTCGCTCTTGCGGTAGAGCATCATGAAGCGGATCGGATCGCGGCCGACCTCCTCCACCACTTCGCGCAGCGTCACGAATTCGCCAGACCGCTTCGACATGCGCACCGGCTCGCCATCACGAAAAAGCTTGACCAGATTGCACAGCAGGACGGTGAGCTTCACCTCGTCGCCGGCAACCGCGCGCGCCAACGCTTCCAGCCGCTTGACGTAGCCGCCATGATCAGCACCGAGCACATAGATCAGGTCGACGAAGCCGCGATCGACCTTGTCCTTGAGGTAGGCGACGTCGGCGGCGAAGTAAGTGAAGGTGCCGTCCGATTTGACCAGCGCCCGGTCCATGTCGTCGCCAACCGCGGTCGAACGGAACAGCGTCTGCTCGCGATCTTCCCAATCCTCCGGCTTCTCGCCCTTCGGCGGCGGCAGCTTGCCCTTGTAGATATGGCCTTTCAACGTCAGATCGTTGATCGCCGAGCGGATCTTCTTGGCATTGTCGGCATGCAGCGTGCGTTCCGAGAAGAACACGTCGTGATGCACGTTGAGCAGCGCCAGATCCGCACGGATCATCACCATCATCGCATCGATGGTCCGGTCCTTGACGATGGCCAGTGCCTCGTCGTCCGGCATCTGCAGCAGCTTGCGGCCGAACTCCTTGACCAGCGCCTGGCCGACCGGGACCAGATAGTCGCCCGGATAAAGCCCGGCCGGTATCTCGCCGATGTCCTCGCCCAGCGCCTCACGGTAGCGCAGCAAGGCCGAACGCCCGAGCACATCGATCTGCGAGCCGGCATCGTTGATGACATATTCCTTGGTCACGTCGTAGCCGGCGAAGGCCATCAGGTTGGCGAGCGCATCACCGACCACGGCACCCCGGCAATGGCCGACATGCATCGGGCCGGTCGGGTTGGCCGAGACATATTCGACATTGGCCTTCCTGCCGCCGCCAACCGTCGAGCGGCCGTAGTTGCGGCCCTCGCCGAGCAGCGCGGTCAGATGCGCCTGCCAGAACCCGTCCTTGAGCCTGAGATTGACGAAACCCGGACCGGCCACGTCCACGGCGGCGACATCGGCATCGGTGCGCAGCGCCTGCGCCAGCTTTTCGGCCAGCGCGCGCGGATTCTGTCCGGTCGGCTTGGCCAGCACCATCGCCGCATTGGTCGCCAGATCGCCATGGCTGGCGTCGCGCGGCGGCTCTACGGCGATGCGCGACAGATCGGGCGAAACGCCATCACTGTCTTTCAAATCAAGCGCTTCGACGGCTTTTATGATTCGCGCGTTGAAATCGGCGAAGATGTTCATGTCTGACTCTGGGGTCTGGCTCTGGCGGCTTTTAAGGGAATCCGGCTCGTTGGCCGGCAAAATCGAGCCCGCCCTAGCTCAAATCGGGCGTGTGGTCAAACAAACGCCTGTGCTCCTTGAGTGCGTAGGTGTCGGTCATACCGGCGAGGAAATCGGCGACGCTGCGCGCCTTGATGCGGTCTTCGGCCCGGTCGAGCCCCTCCCGCCAGCCATCGGGCATGGCGCGCGGATCGGCGAAATAGGCGTCGAACAGGTCGCGGACGATCTGCTCGGCGTCGGTGCGCACCCGCATGACCTCGCTGTGCCGGTAGAGATGCTTGTAGAGAAAGGCCTTCAATTCCTTCTCGGCCGCGGCCATCTCGGTGGAAAAAGTCACCAGCGTCTCGCCAGCCGCCCGTACCGCATCGGCGCTTTCCGGCTTGATACGCGCCAAATTGGCGGTGGTGGAGATAATGACGTCTTCGACCATCAGGGTGATCTGCCGGCGCAGCAGTTCGTGACCGGTGCGCACGGCATCGAGCGCCGGATAGCGCGCGCGCACGCCTTGGAGGATCGACCCCGGCAGCGCCACCTTTTCCAGCATCTCCAGTGTGAGGAAGCCGGAACGCAGGCCATCGTCGATGTCATGCGTGTTGTAGGCGATATCGTCGGCAATCGCCGCGCACTGCGCCTCGATGCCGGCGAAACGGTAGAGTTCGAGGTCATGCAACTCGGAATAATCGCGGATCGCCTGCGGCACCGGGCCTTTCAGGCCCTTGCCGCTGGCGTCGGTCAGCGGTCCATTGTGCTTGACCAGCCCTTCCAGCGTTTCCCAGGTCAGGTTCAGCCCGTCGAACTCGGCATAGCGGCGTTCCAACCGCGTCACCACGCGCAGCGACTGCGCGTTGTGATCGAAACCACCCCACGCCGCCATCTTCTCGTTCAGCGCCTCCTCGCCTGTATGGCCGAAGGGCGTGTGGCCGAAATCGTGCACCAGCGCGACCGCCTCGGCCAAATCCTCGTCGCCGCGCAGCGCCCGCGCCAAAGCGCGCGCGATCTGCGCCACCTCGATCGAATGCGTCAGCCTTGTGCGGTAGTGGTCGCCCTCATGCGCGACGAACACTTGCGTCTTGTGCTTCAGCCGGCGGAATGCCGTCGAATGGATGATGCGGTCGCGATCGCGCTGGAACGGCGTGCGGGTCGGGCTCTCCATCTCGTCGAACAGCCGTCCGCGCGAGAGCGCCGGATCGCTGGCATAGGCCGCGCGCGGCCGATAGCCGAATCCGATGTCGCCAAGCTCATTTGTCATGGCCGATGCCGCCGCAGTTGACTTGCCCCTTCCCGCTTCATACCTATCATGTGAAACCGAAAGCAAGGTGACGCCCATGGGCGCAGATGCCAAGACTGCCATGAAAGTCGAGATGACCGACTCCGCCGCCAAGCGGATCGCGAAAATCGTTTCGGGGCAAGCCGGCAAGACGGCGCTGCGCGTCTCGGTCGAAGGTGGCGGCTGTTCGGGCTTTTCGTACAAGTTCGACCTGGTTGACACCCGCAACGACGATGACGTCGCCATCGAGAAGGACGGCGCCACCGTGCTGATCGACGATCTCTCCCTGGTCTATATGGGCGGCTCGGTGATCGATTTCGTCGACGACTTGATGGGCCAGTCGTTCCAGATCAGGAACCCGAATGCGGTCGCCTCCTGCGGCTGCGGCACCAGCTTCTCCGTATAGCCATGCCTGCCATCGGCGCGGTCCGTCAGGTCGCGCTCTCGGCCGGGCGCGATCTTGATGTGACGCTGGCGTTCTGGCGCGACGTGCTCGGCCTGGGCGTTCACGCCCGCTACGATCCGCCGGGCATCGCCTTCATCATGGCCGGCGACGTGCGTCTGTTCTTCACCGACGGCGTGCCGGCCGGCACCGTCTATCTCGACATATCCGGTCTCAAAACCTTCCACGCCGCGGCGAAAGCCGACGGTGTTCCCTTCACCGCGCCGCCAACGCTGGTGCACAACGATACCGAAGGCCAGTTCGGTCCAGCGGGGGAAAGCGAATGGATGGCCTTCCTAAAGGACCCGGCAGGCAATACGGTCGGCCTCGTCGAACGTCTAGCGCCGGAAGATCATTGAGGCCGTCATGAAAATCGTCACCTGGAACATCAACGGCGTCCGCGCCCGCATCGGCAACCTCACCCATTGGCTGAGCGAAAGCGCCCCTGATATCGTCTGCCTGCAGGAGATCAAGACGGTCGACGAGCAGTTCCCGCGCGCCGAGATCGAGGCGCTGGGTTACAACGTCGAAACCCATGGCCAGAAGGGCTTCAACGGCGTCGCCATCCTGTCGAAATTACGCTTCGACGAGGTCAACAGAGGCCTGCCGGGCGACGACACCGACGAGCAGGCGCGTTTCATCGAGGGCGTGTTCTCGACAGACAAAGGCGCGCTGCGCGTCGCCTCGCTCTATCTGCCCAACGGCAACCCGATCGATGACGAGAAGAAGTTTCCCTACAAACTGTCGTGGATGGCGCGGCTCGAGCGCTGGGCCGAGCAACGGCTCTTGCTGGAAGAGGCGCTGGTGCTTGCCGGCGACTACAATGTCATCCCCGAGCCGATCGACGCAAAATTTCCGGAGAATTGGCTGGGCGATGCGCTCTTCCAGCCGCAGACCCGGCAAGCCTTCCGCCGGCTGAAGAATCTCGGCTTCACCGAAGCGGTGCGCTCCGTCACCGACGCCGCCGGTGTCTATACCTTCTGGGACTATCAGGCCGGCGCCTGGCAGAAGGACAATGGCATCCGCATCGATCATCTGCTTTTGTCGCCGGAAGCCGCCAACCGCTTTTCCTCGGCGTCGATCGAAAAGCATGTCCGCGCCTGGGAAAAACCCTCCGACCACGTGCCGGTGGCGATAGATCTGGCGCTGCAGCCGGCTTGATCGGGTCAAGCCCGGCGCCTGAATCCTGATATCGCCACAAATCGCGCGTTTAATCGCGCGATTATCATGGCGGCTGGGGTTCCCATGACTATCCGTAATGCTCTCTGCCCGATCGGCTGCGCGCTGGCGATGGCTGCCGCGACGCCGGCTTTTGCCGCGCAGGAATGCCTTGCCAACGGGAAATCGTTTCAGCTCGGCCAGGTCGCCTGCCTGACGATCGCCGGTCAGAGTCACCTCGCCCGCTGCGACATGGTGCTCAACAACACATCATGGACGAAGATCCAGGACGGTTGTCCCGAAAACACCCTGGCGCCACACCTGCAAAGCACGCCGATCTCGACGCCGGCGCCAATCCTGCCCTTGGCCGAACCAAGTGAGCCGACCGCGAACTGATTGATTGAGCGCTGATCTCCCCCCTTGTGGGGGAGATGTCCGGCAGGACAGAGGGAGCGTAGAGGATCGCTACCTTTGGCCCAAGCTGCGGAGCGCCGAGACTTTTACGCCAGCAGCAATGTGCAATCGACTGACAGGCCCGGAGGGACAGCGCCCCCCTCTGCCCTGCCGGGCATCTCCCCCACGAGGGGGGAGATCGGCAGTTCGGCCTACTGGTCGCCGCCGCCCTTGGTGAGGATGTCGTCGGCCAGCGAAATCGCGGTGCGGCGGTCGGCTTCGCCGGCAGCGGCAAACGCCTCTTCCTGCATGCCGCGGATCCACGGCTGGTCGGCCGGCGAGGCGCGTTCGAGCGCCGCGGTCATCATCGCCAGTCCGCGAACGATCTTGCCGCTCTGGAACAGCAGATTGCCGAGCGTCGCCTGCGCGCCGGCATGGCCCTTTTCGGCGGCGAGCTGGAACCAGCGCCCGGCCTGCTTGACGCTCGCCTTGACGCCGCCCTCGCCCTTCAGGAACATCTGGCCCATTTCGAACTGGGCATTCGGGTTGCGGTAGTTGGCGGCGGCGCGCATGTAATATTCCTGCGCCGCGACCTCGTTTTCCTCGACCGGGCTGCCGGGAATGCCCGTCCTCAGATAGTCGCCCAGCGCCACCAGCGCGTCGGAAACATAGCTTTCCTCCGGCGAGCCGGGTTCGACGTCCTGGTCGACTATTTCGGAGAAGAACTTGAAGGCCTCATAATCGTCGCGCGCGACGCCGTCGCCCTCGGCATACATGCGCGCGAGCTTCCAGGTGGCGCCGATCTGGCCGTTCTCGGCGGCATATTTGTAGGCTTCGGCCGCCTGTTCCTTGTGACCGCTCTTGTAGGCGGAGAAGCCGAACTGGAACACCGCCCACGGGCTGGACTGCGGCTTCACGCCAGTCTTGTCGTCGAACACCTTGTCGTCGAAGGCCATGGCCTGGCCCACGGCGCCCAAGGTCGCAACCGCGACCAGTGCCGAAAAGACAGACGACCTCAACACCTCAGATATCCGCATAACAATGTGTTTCTTTCGCACCACCCGGATGGGTGACCGCGCCATCGCGGGCAGGCCCTACCGTCTGTGCATATTTCCATATCGCGCCCGACTGATAGTCTGTCGTGCGCGCCTTCCATTCCTTCGCCCTCGCCGCCAGTTCGGTGTCGGACAGAGCCACCTCGATCGTGCCGTTCACCGCATCGATCGAGATCACGTCGCCGTCCTTCAGCAGCCCGATCGGGCCGCCAACAGCTGCCTCCGGCCCGACATGGCCGATGCAGAAACCGCGCGTCGCACCGGAAAAGCGACCGTCGGTGATGAGGGCCACCTTGCCGCCCATGCCCTGGCCGTAGAGAGCCGCCGTCGTCGACAGCATTTCCCGCATGCCCGGGCCGCCACGCGGACCTTCGTAGCGAATGACGAGAACCTCGCCTTCCCTGTAGTTGCGGTGCGTAACCGCTTCAAAACATTCCTCTTCCGAATCGAAGCAGCGCGCCGGGCCTGAGAATTTCAGCTCCGACATGCCGGCGATCTTCACGATCGCGCCTTCGGGGGCAAGGTTTCCCTTCAAGCCCACAACACCGCCGGTTTGGGTGATAGGTCGGTTGGCGGGACGGACCACATCCTGATGCTCATTCCAGGCAACGTGTTCCATATTTTCGGCCAAAGTGCGGCCGGTCACCGTCAGGCAATCGCCATGAAGATAGCCGTGATCGAGCAAGGTTTTCATCAACAGCGGAATGCCGCCGGCCTCGAACATGTCCTTGGCGACATATTTGCCGCCCGGCTTCAAATCGGCGATGTAAGGCGTCTTCTCGAAAATCGCGGCAACGTCGAAGAGGTCGAACTTTATCCCGGCCTCGTGCGCGATGGCCGGCAGGTGCAGCGCCGCATTGGTCGAGCCGCCGGTCGCCGAAACCACGGTCGCGGCATTCTCCAACGCCTTCAGCGTGACGATGTCGCGCGGCCGGATGTTCTTGGCGATCAGTTCCATGATCTTCTCGCCCGAGGCGAAATTGAAACGGTCGCGCATCTCGTAAGGCGCCGGCGCGCCGCAGGAATAGGGCAGCGCCAAGCCGATCGCCTCGGCGACGGTGGCCATGGTGTTGGCGGTGAACTGGGCGCCGCAAGAGCCGGCCGACGGACAGGCGACCTGTTCGATCTCGAGCAGTTCAGCGTCGCTGATCGTGCCGACAGAATGCTGGCCGACGGCCTCGAACACGTCCTGCACGGTGATCTGCCGGCCGCGATAGCTGCCGGGCAGGATCGAACCGCCATAAATGAAGATCGACGGCACGTTGAGCCGGACCATGGCCATCATCATGCCGGGCAGCGACTTGTCGCAACCGGCGAGGCCGACCAGCGCATCGTAGCAATGGCCGCGCATGGTGAGCTCGACGGAATCGGCGATGACATCGCGCGACACCAGCGACGACTTCATGCCCTGATGGCCCATGGCGATGCCGTCGGTAACGGTGATGGTGCAGAATTCGCGCGGCGTGCCGTTGGCGGCGGCCACGCCCTTCTTGACCACTTGCGCCTGCCGCATCAGCGAAATGTTGCAAGGTGCCGCTTCGTTCCAGCAGCTGGCGACGCCAACCAGGGGCTGCGCGATCTCGGCCGCCGACAGCCCCATCGCATAGAGATAGGAGCGGTGCGGCGCACGCGCCGGACCAACGGTCACATGGCGGCTGGGCAGCTTGGTCTTGGAAACGACTCTGGCGTCCATACTCTTCCTTGCCGCGGGCGGTGCGGCCTGCCTCATCGCCGAGCCTTGTGGCGCGTGTCCCGAGACAGGTTTGAGGTGCGCCGGGTTTATGGCGGGAAATAGGCAATTCCCCTGAGTCACTTTGCGGCGCGAGGGTTGTTCAGAAACTGTTGCCAAAACATCACAATCGTAAGAGGCGACGGTTGTACTGGGGATTTGCAAAGCAGGCGCCTGGCGGCTTGGCACGACGCTGCCACTGCAAAAGAAAAAGGCCGGGCAATGCCCGGCCTTTTGATCGCATTTTCAGAGGCTTAGAACTTGATCTTGATACCACCCGAAATCGCCGTGACCATATCGTTGCCGAAGTCGTAGCTGACATCGGTGCCGGCCACATAGCCGTTCTCGTCGGTCAACGTGCCCGAATGGCCGCTGGTCAGGACGCCGATCGCGCCGGCCAGGCGAATTTCCACATTCGGGGTCGGCGTGTAGGCAACGCCGCCACCCAGCGTCCAGGTATCGCTCTGCGAACCATAGCCGTGCGAGGTACCGCGATCCCAGGAAATCTGGGCAGCACCACTCCACTGGTCGTTGAACTTGTGGCCAATGCCGGTGGTGACCGTCCAACCATCACGATACATCAAGTCGAGCGAAGTCGCCCTGACCGGAGTGCCGGAAAGCAGCCCGGGCGAAACTGACGTACACTGGGCAAGACCTTTGGACGCCTCAGTGCAGATCGGAATACTCTGCAAAATGCTCCAGTTCACCCATTTTATCGAGCCGAAAGCAAGCCAATCGGGCGCAATACCCGACTGCAGCTTCAATTCGACGGAATCGGGCATTGAGGCGGCGCCGTAGACTGGAATGCTACCCATACCAATACTTGACAGGTCGAGGCTGCCCGAAATGTTGTCGAGCTTGACTTGCGAATTGTAAACAAGGCTTGCTCGCAAGGCGATCTCGGGAATTTCGTACGCGAGTCCGGCACGCCAGCCCCAGCCATTGCCATTCAGATCGACACGGCCGATCGCGGTTCCAAAGAGTGGATCCACATAGCTTTCCTTGAAGCCATAGACTTCCTGGTAGAATACGCCGCCAATAAAACGAACCTGCCCCTTGCCCGCATCCATCTTGTAGGAGCAGGTCGCCGCGTAGTTGTTGCTCTTGATGTCTGTTTCGATATTGGAAAATGAGCCGTTCCAAATACCAGGCGCGGTGTGCGCACCCCAGGGCTGCGAATAGTCGACCATGCAGTCGACGCCCGGAACGACCTGCGCCTTGAAACCGATGCGCGGCACCCAGTAGCTCTCGCTGTCGTGGGCCGTGCTCATACCCGTCAGGGTTCCGCTGGGGTCTACCGCGTTCTTGAGTTTGCGCTGCGGCATCACATAGGTCGCCTCGGCGTCTGTGGCGAACGGAGCCGGATCGAACAGCAGGTCGATGTCGTAGCCGCCCCGCTCGATGCCGCCAGCGTGCGCCGCGTTCATCGCTGTTCCTATCAAAGCCAACGAAAAGCACCCCGGCCCCAGCAGTGCCTTCAGTCGCAAATTGCGCATGGATTCTTTCCCCCGAAATACCAATGCACCAAGCTAGAACCAATTCGACGAAATGGCGCAACAACGAATTTGCGGGAGCGTACATGTACACGTTGGCCGTGCATTTTCGACAGAAGTGTCGGTCGACGCTCTCGGGCCAAAAGACGCCCGCCTGAGCGGAATCCATCGGCAGAAATTGGCAAAACCTGCCTGAAAAAGCTCAAAAATGATGCCTTTCAAAGACAATCGGCGTCATTGTTACATTATGGCAACAATGGGGCAAAAACTTCCGTTTACGTCAAGATCAACGGAGCGGGTGCCTCTTTCTCGGACCGCCACCCCCGAAGGCAATTGGAACGCCAGACAAGAAAAAAGCCGGGCAATGCCCGGCCTTTTGTTCAGCCTGTGGAAGAGCTTACCACTTGACGGCGTAGCCCGCGGACAAGGCGTAGCCCCAGCCACCCTCTACAGTGCGGTTGAGGAACGCCGGTGCATATTGGGTTTCCGACACCGAAGCGAGATAGATCGCTGCAGCGCCGATACGAAGCTCGCCGCCCATCTTGTCCTTCATCGAAAGCCCGGTGCCGAGCGTATAGCTGGCGCCCGTCAAATCCCAGCCCGTGCCAACACCACGGTCCCATGACGCGAAAACCGTTCCGGACACTTGATCGTTGAACTTGTGGCCAATACCGCCTGTGACAGTCCAGCCGTCGCGCCAGAAATACTGGTTACCGCTGACGAGTGCCAAGTCAGGAATATTGAGAATAAGCTGCTTTGTAACAGACCAATCAGTCCATTTCACGCTGCCATAGGCCAGCCACCCTTCAGCAACACCAGACTGTGCTTTGAATTCCACCGACTGCGGAAAGTTAGCTTGTCCAGTTGCTCCGTTGGGAAGATTGACCCCCAAACGAGAAGCCGTGCCGGTCGCATCGATATCGACGCCAGAGCGGTACATCAACTGCGCACGGAGCGCTATCTCTGGGATCTCATAGGCTATGCCGGCACGCCAGCCAATATTGCTGTCATGCAATTTGACATCAAGCACAGGTACACTGGTGCCGATGGGGGCGCCTGCAATGAGGCCATAGTCGGTGGTCTCATTGTATACACCGCCAAGAACCCAGATACGCCCCTTGCTGAGATCGAATTTCACCCCGCAGGTCGCACCATATTCATACATGGTGAAGTCTTCATTCAATTTGCCGAGCGTACCGCTTGAAAGGGGCCATGTGGCAGCTCCGCCGTACGATTGCGTGAGAGTGCCAGCGCAGGACAGATTTTCTGATATCTTGAACTTAACCGCGGCGGAAGGAATAACGTAGCTGTCCGCATAGTTTACGCCGACCAAATACGGGTTGAGCGTATTCACGGAGTATTTTCTGGTCGGCGAAACATACGTCACGCTTGTGCGCATATTGAAATTGCCGTCTTCAAAAATAATGTCGGTATCGGCAGTGCCGCGCGAGAAGCCGCCAGCATGCGCCGTCCCGATCAAAGCCAGCGAAAAGCACCCCGCCCCCAGCAGCGCTTTCAGTCGCAAATTGTTCATGATTGTCCTCCCGAATTCACGTGGATCAAGCTAGAACCAATTCGGGTTAATGGCGCAACAACGAATTCAAGAGGCGTACACGTACAGTTTATCCGAACGCATTTTCGACAAAGTGCCGTCGCTCGCCACAAGGCCGAAAAACCGGCTTTTGAGCACAAATCGACAGATAAGATCAGCGAAACTTACCCAAAACAGCCCAAAAACACGGCGTTTTGCAGGTATTGAGCCCCATTGTTACATTATGGCAACAATGGGGCTAAAACTTCCGTTTACGTCAACATTTACGCAACGGAATGCCTGTTTTTGCGGCAAAAGGACTGTTCCGAAGCGGCGCGCAAGACGCGCGAATCTTGACCGCTCAACCGGCCTCACGCACCCGGGTCAGCGCCACCGAAAGCTTCTCCTGAGCGTCGCTGTATTCGGCGAGTTTCTCGCGCTCGGCGTCCACGATCTCGGCCGGCGCGCTGGCGACGAACTTCTCGTTGGACAGCTTCTTGTGCAGGCGTGCGATTTCCTCGGTCACCTTGGCCAGTTCCTTCTGCAGCCGCGCTGCCTCGGCACTGACGTCGATCAGACTGCCGAGCGGCAGGCAAATGGTCGCCTCGTTGAGCACGATCTGGGCCGAGCCCTTGGGTGCCGCGTCGACCAGCGAAATGTCACCGACCCGCGCCAGCCGCTTGATCGCCGATGCCTGGCGTTCGAGCCGCTCTTGCGTCACCTTGTTGGCGCCGATCACCATCAGCGGCGCGATCGCCGCTGGCGGCACATTCATTTCCGAGCGCACCGAGCGGATGCCGGTGACAAGGTCGACCAACCAGTTAATGTCGGAGGCCGCTTCCGCATCCTCGAAATCAGGCGATGGCCACCTGGCGTGGCACAGCAGCGACGGGCGCTCCTTGCCCTCGCCGGCGGTCTGCGCCCAAAGTTCCTCGGTCATGAACGGCATCATCGGATGCAAGAGCTTGTAAATCTCGTCGAGCACGAAGGCGACGCAGGCCCGGCTCTCGGCCTTAGCGGCCTCGTCCGTGCCCATGAACACCGGCTTCAACAGTTCCAGGTACCAGTCGCAAAACAGGTTCCAGACGAAGCGGTAGGCAGCACCCGCCGCCTCGTTGAAGCGGTATGAGGTGACGCCGTCGGTGATCTCGCGCGCGGCCCGCGTCAGCTCGGTCAGGATCCAGCGGTTAACCGCCAGCTTGGCATCGTTCAGCCAGAAATCGTCGTTGCGCGCGACTTCGTTCATCTCGGCAAAGCGCGTCGCATTCCACAGCTTGGTGCCAAAGTTGCGATAGCCGGCGATGCGCGCCGGATCGAGCTTCACGTCACGCCCTTGCGCCGCCATCACCGTCAGCGTGAAGCGCAGCGCATCGGCACCGTATTCGTCGATCAGATCGAGCGGATCGATGACGTTGCCTTTCGACTTCGACATCTTCTGCCCGTTCTTGTCGCGCACCAGCGCATGGACATAGACGGTGTGGAACGGCTCCTCATCCATGAAATGCAGGCCCRTCATCATCATGCGGGCRACCCAGAAGAAGATGATGTCGAAGCCAGTCACCAGCACGTCGGTCTGGTAATAGGTCTTCAGTTCCGGCGTCTGGTCGGGCCAGCCCAGCGTCGAGAACGGCCACAGCGCCGAAGAAAACCAGGTGTCGAGCACGTCCTCATCGCGGGTCAGGATCTCGCCCGGCTTGAAATTCTCAAGCTTGTCCTCGACCCAGGCTTTCCACGGCCCTTCCAGGGCCAGATAGTATTCGACCGCGGCGCCCAGCGCCTCTTCCTCGGTCTTCTCGACAAAGACGCGCCCGTCGGGGCCRTACCAGGCCGGGATCTGRTGRCCCCACCACAGCTGGCGCGAGAYGCACCAGGGCTGGATGTTCTCCATCCAGTCGAAATAGGTCTTTTCCCAATTCTTCGGCACGAAGTTGGTACGCCCCTCGCGCACCGAGGCGATCGCCGGCTTGGCCAGTTCCGCCGCGTTGGCATACCATTGCTCGGTCAGGAACGGCTCGATCGGCACGCCGCCACGATCGCCATGCGGCACAGCATGCCGATGCGGCTCGACCTTTTCCAGGAAGCCGCCGGCTTCCATCAGCTCGACGACCTTCTTGCGCGCGACGAAACGGTCGAGCCCGTTGAGCTCGTCCCATATCGCCTGGCGCTCCGCCGTCACCTCGAGGCCGGCGAGAAAATCTTCATTGTCCCTGAGCGTCACCGTCGCTTCGATGGTCAGAATGTTGATCGCCGGCAGCTTGTGGCGCTTGCCGACCTCGAAGTCGTTGAAGTCGTGCGCCGGCGTGATCTTGACCGCGCCTGAGCCTTTTTCCGGATCGGAATACTCATCCGCCACCACTGGGATCTTGCGGCTAACGATCGGCAGCACAATGTTCTTGCCGACCAGACGCCGGAAGCGCTCGTCATCCGGGTGCACGGCGACTGCCGTATCGCCCAGCATCGTCTCGGGCCGCGTCGTCGCCACGGTGATGAACGTCTTCGGGTTTTCCGGGTCGAAGACCTCGCCCTCGATCGGATAGCGGAAGTGCCAGAGATTGCCGTTGACCTCCTGCTGCTCGACTTCGAGATCGGAGATCGCCGTCAACAGCTTCGGGTCCCAGTTCACAAGGCGCTTGTCCTTGTAGATCAGCCCTTCCTTGTAGAGCGTCACGAACACTTCGAGCACCGCCTTGGACAGGCCCTCGTCCATGGTGAAACGTTCGCGCGCCCAGTCGGCCGAGGCGCCGAGCCGCTTCAGCTGGTTGAAGATGGCGCCGCCGGATTCGGCCTTCCACTCCCACACCTTGTCGATGAACTCTTCACGCGTCAGGTCGCGGCGATGGATCTGCTTTTCCATCAGCTGGCGTTCGACCACCATCTGCGTGGCGATGCCGGCATGGTCCATGCCCGGCTGCCACAGTACGTTCTTGCCGCGCATGCGCTCGAAGCGCACCAATATGTCCTGCAGCGTGTTGTTGAGCGCGTGCCCCATATGCAGCGAGCCGGTGACGTTGGGCGGCGGGATGACGATGGTGAAGGCTTCAGCCCCCTCCTCGGCGCCGGCACCGGCACGAAAGGCGTCGGCCTCTTCCCAGATTTTGGCGATCTTGGGCTCGACGGTTTTGGCGTCGTAGGTTTTTTCGAGCATGGGAAACGGTCCGCACTGTCGGGAGTTTGTTGGGTCCGGTGTAAATCGGAAGGTTTTGGCCAAGTCAACCACAGGTGCGTGCCCGCACCTTCATCGTCGGCGATCCCGACGGCAACCTGATCGCTTTTGCGACCTCGGTCATAAGCTGATCCGCAACGAAAAAGCGCCGCTCGAGTGCGGCGCTTTGATCCGGGATAGGCTGCGATCCCTACTGCGCGCCGCGCGCCACGCGCTCGATTTCCTCGCGCACCAGCCGTTCGACCAGCGTCGGCAGATTGTTGTCCAGCCAGTCCTGCAGCATCGGCCTCAGCATCTCTTCGGCCATCTCGTCGAAGGTTTTCTTGCTGCGGCTGGCAAACGCATCGGAAAGCTCGCCGAAGGCCGCGGCAACCTGCCGGCCGGCACGTTCCGAAAGGATTGCCGCACGGGCGGAGGGTGTATCGCCAGCGGCCTGGCGCGCCAACTCGCCGCGCGTATGCGTCGGCTCACCGCGCGGAAGCGTCGGCTCGCCGCGTGCAGGCGTCGACTCACCGCGCGAAGACGCCGGCTCGAAAGCGGGCTCGGCTGCCAGGTCTTCCGCAAAGAACTCGACCTCCGGTTCGACATCGGGCATCGGCGTCTCCACCTTGTCCTGCCTGGCCACGGTCACGGTTTTTTGCTCGCCCACGGCGGCGATCTCACGCCGCCAATCGGTGACGATGCTGTCACTCGTCTCCGCAACCCGTGCTGTCGCGGGCTCGTCGGCGCTTGCTGCCGGGGCGGACTCGGCGGCGATCCTGGCGCTCACCTCGGCCAGGGTCGTTGGGGCAACGGTAGCAGCAGCAGGAGTGTTGGGGGCAAGCATCTCCGGCGCCTTCGCCGGGGCAAGGTCGAAGCGCACCGGTGTTTCCATGCGCGCGATCACCGGCTCGCCCAGTTGCGCCTGCACCTCCGCCAGCGTAACCGGCTTCCTGGTAGCGGTTTCGGCATGCAGCTCGCTGCGGAATGTATCCACATCCGATGCCGGCCCGGCCGACGGCGCCGGCTCGAGATCCTGGCGCAATTCCTCTGCTTCACCCGGCTGCTTGCGGCCGGAGTCGCTGTCTTCGATGATCCGCCTGATGGAAGCCAATATCTCTTCCATGGAAGGTTCGCGCTGTGCGCTGCTTGCCGTCGCCATCGTCACATCCGCCGCCCTTGTGACCCGTTGCAGATTTCCTGTCCGGCAAAAGCCGGACACGAATCATGGCGACAGCGTAACCGACTGATCGTCATCGGAGAATCCCCAATCTGGGGAGATGTTGGATTTCAACAGATTAGAGCGCCGGCGTCTTCACGACGCACAGCGCTCTAACACCTTGAATCCGGGGCAGGATTTGAACAGGCTTGGGATCAGCGACCGTCCGGCGTACGCAGGCCGGTCCACTTGTCCTTGACCGCCTTGTAGTGCTCTTCAGGCTTGTATTTCGTCACCTGCAAAGCGAGACGATCGACCGACAGTCGGCCCATGGCCGAAAGGATGGCATAGCTCGCCACCACCACATCGCGCTCGGACGTCGCAAGGTTGATCTTGGCGCTGATGACATCGTTCTGGGCGTTCAACACGTCGAGCGTGGTGCGCTGGCCGACATTGCGCTCTTCGATCACGCCGTTCAGAGCCAGCTGCGCGGCAGCGATGACCTGCCGGTTGGCCGCGACGCTCTCTTGCGCGGCGGTGTATTGCGTCCATGCCGAAGTCACGGCCTGACGCACCTGGTCGCGGCTGACATCGACTTCGATCCGGGCCTGGCCAAGCGATTCCTTCGACTGGCGAACCAATGCCTCGGTGCGGCCGCCCGAATAGATCGGTATGGTAAGCGTCGCCCCGATGCTTGCCGAATTGGTCGTGCCGTCCTGCGTGCTCAGGGCGCCGGGTACGGTGTTGCGATAGGCGCTGGAAACGCCGGCGGAGGCGGAAAGCTGCGGCAGTAGTGCGCCTTCCTGCGACTTCACCGAAAACGCCGCCGCGTCGACAAGATGCTGGGTGGAGAGGATGGCCGGATGCTCGGCCGCCGCGATCGAGATCGCCGCATCGAGACTCCGCGGCAGAAGCTTCGCCAGTGGCGAAGCGCCTTTGAGCTTGCCCGGCTCATCGCCGACGATCTGGTGGTAGGTCGCCGCACTTGCCAGTGCCTGGGCACGGGCGGCGCTCAACTGCGCCACCGCGGCCGAACGCGAGGCGTCGGCCTGGGCGACGTCGGTGCGCGTGCCTTCGCCGACCTCGAAGCGCGAGCGCGCCGCGCGCGCCTGCTCGGTCAGGAACTGCAGGTTCTGTTCGGTCAGCACAGCCACCTGCCGGTCACGAATCACGTCCATGTAGGCGCTTGCCGCGTTGAACAGGATGTTCTCTTCAGTGTTGCGCAGGCTCTCGACCGAGGCGCTGACCCGTGCTTCGGCGGCGGCGACGTTGTTCCTGGTCTGAAACCCGTCGAACAGCGTCTGATTGATCTGGACGCCAAAATTGCCGGTGGTCAACCGCGCGCTCGAGTTCGTGCCGTTCACGTGGCTGCTCGAGTAGTCGATTGACGCAGACCCATTGATGGTCGGGCGCCAGCCCGACTTGGCGATGGCCACGCCTTCGTCGGTGACACGCACGCCGGCGCGGGCGGAGTTCAGCTGCGAATTGTACTGGTAGGCCTTTGAAAGCGCGCCGGTGATGGTTTCCGCGGAAGCAGCCAACGGCGAAAGCACGGTCGCGGAAAGAAGAAAGGCGGTAAAAAGGCTCTTTCGAAAGGACGGCACGTTATTTCCCTCATTCGTTTTGCATGGGAACTGCGCCACGCCAGCCTCTCTTACGATCAGCCGGCGCCGCGCATTTATCATCTATCGTTCCCCCGCCGATAGCCCCCCGGAGTACCCGGTGATGCAAATCAGCAACGATGGTTCAAATGCAAGCGAACATGACAGCGCTTTTGCTGCAAGGCAAAATCACTCAGAATTCGAACGCGCGAACACGTTCAAATCCAGGTAGTGGCTTAATTGCCGCATTAAATGCCCGTCTTCCGGTTACAACCCCCCCGTTTTTGAAAAACAGCCGGGCCACGCCCGCATTGCCCTGCCCCTCTACGGCGACCAGACGGCCACCTTCTGCGAGTTGGTCAAGCAGCGCCGCCGGCACGTCCTCGACGCTGCCGCCAATGAGAATCACATTGTAGGGCGCCTTGGCGGCATAACCTTGCGGCAGCGGCCCGGTGACCACGGTTGCGTTGTCGCAGCCCTGCGCCGAAAGTGTCGCTTTGGCGGCTTCCGCCAGCGTCGGGTCGCTCTCCAGCCCCACCACGGACCTTGCCAGCCGCGACAGCAAAGCGGTGGAATAACCGGTCCCGCAGCCGACATCGAGCGCCGAATCGCTGGCGTCGATTTCGGCCAGCTGCAGCAGCTTGGCAAGCGGCGAAGCCTCCATCAGGTAGCGCGCACCGCCACCATCGGCGCCGTCGGATATGCGGATGTCTTCGTCGATATAGGCGAGATCGCGTTGGCCGGCGCCGACAAAGGCCTCGCGCGGCACCGAAAGCATGGCGTCCAGCAGTGGCGCGTTGGTCACGTCGGTTGTGCGCACCTGGCCGTCGACCATCTTCACCCGGCGTTCGGAAAAATCAGCGCTCATGTTCCAACCAATCCGCCCAAAAACCATTGCGCTTGCCGCGCCAAGACCGCGGTTCATTTCGACCGGAACTTCAAGCTCCCGGCGCTGACGCGCGGGAGCTCGGGCATTTGGAGGCCTCGCCCGGAATCGAACCGGGGTGCAAGGATTTGCAGTCCTCTGCGTAACCACTCCGCCACGAGGCCTCGTTGCTCCCGGCGTTCCACCCGGTTCCAATAGGTTGCGGCGAAAATGCCGTCAAGCGGCCACGGCGCATTCCGTGTCTCGAATTGTCGCCGCCCAGGCCGCGGCCGCCACTTTAGGCAATTGTTAAACATGCAAAGCGTGGCCTGCAGTTGCCAAGAAACTCGAAACCGCAATCTTGCGTTAGGTAAACAGGAGGGAGCCGCCCATGCGTCGGGCCGTGGCAGACCGGGAAACGACCGCATCGCGCAGATTGGCGCTGCTGCGATGCGAGGAGCTTGCGCGTCACGCCATTGACCGCCTCAGCATCGAAGGCGCGAGCCGCCTTTCGCCGCACGATCGCGCGCGCCTGGCTTCAGTCGCGGCTGTTCTCAAGGAAATCTGCGAGGGCCTGGAAAAGCGCTCGGGCCACTAAACGCTCAGTTCGGCCGCCGCCGCCGCTCCCACCATACGACGAACCGGCGCCGCTGGCGGCGCACCAGGGCGAACTCGTAGGAAAGCACCAGCAGGCCGAGCGGGATCATCCAGAAGCCGAGGATCGGCAGGAAGCCGAGAATGCCGAAGAAGACCAGCACGACGCCGATCGCGATTCGGAGGCCACGCGAACGCGGCATGGTGAACTCACGGCCGAACACCGTGATTTTCCGCGCCGGTGCCTGGTTGTCGCCTGCTGCAGTCATGTCGAAAGTTGATCCGTTTCCCAAGGAATAAAAGTCATCTGCGGGTAAGGCGGCAATCGCCTTTTCGGTTCCGTTCCCCTGCCAAGACGGCTAATATGAGGGCAGCAGTCGACGATTGCGAGAAACCGCCGGGCGAAAAAGCCGCGAAAAAATGCGAAATGCTGCTTTGCAAAGCCGAAAAGGGCAGCTATAGGCTGCGCCACTCACATGAGAGCCTCTGTTCCCCGGTAGCTCAGTGGTAGAGCAACCGGCTGTTAACCGGTTGGTCGCTGGTTCGAATCCGGCCCGGGGAGCCAACATTTCAAAGACTTAACAGTGATGCGGGAATGCCGACTTTGGCGTTAGGTACGGTATAGGTACGCCCGGCGCATTCGCTTGCCTTTGAACCCTCGTCGCGGCCGCAGGTCGTGGAAGGCTTCAGCGCTAGTGCATAGCAGGCAGGCGCCTATGCTTTGCCGTGCTCCACCTTTTGCTGCTTCCCTCGTTCAGACTGATAAGCCCCAATTATATTAGCAAAGGTATATATATTAGCCAGCCGGACGCGCGCCCATCCTCAAGGCCGCTGCCGGTCAGGCCCAGCGGCCTTCCGCTGCCAGTCCCCCTCGCAACCAAGCCGCTGGGCCGCCCGCCCTAGGTGCTTTCGAAAGTCGGCTTCGAGTCGCGGTTCCTGCGCTTGTCGGAGGTAGACTGGCGGCGTTTCGTTCGTGAAACGTCCATCAACCGTTCGTACGAAATCCCTTTGGCGCCACCCGTTTCCCTGCTGCCCCGAACGCGGTAGAATGGCGAAGTTTTTAGGGCGCCTCGAACCAATCCCGTGGTCGAGATCACATACGCCCAAGAGCCATTTTGGCAGAAGCGACTTGTGTCGCTGATTAAATTTAGCATGAGCAGACATCAATAGCGCGCCCCCGGATGGGGTGGAGGACTGGTCGATGAAAGCGTACGCCGTCTTTCTGAGCGGACTCATCCTGTTTGTCATCGCCTCGCTTGGCGCCCAGGCTGCCACGCCCGACGCCAAGCGCGTCGCACTGGTCATCGGCAACAGCAAATATGTCCATGCCGTTGCCTTGCCTTCCTGATCCCGGTCGACGCCGAACTGACATCGCCGGCCTATCTCAAGACCCGCACCATTCAGATCGACGATTTCATGGCGGCGTTGCCGCCTGAACCGGCGGTTGGCATCATCATCCTCGACGCCTGCCGCGACAATCCGCTGGCCAGGACGCTTGCCGCCTCGCTGCCGAAGTCGCGCTCGTTGGGCGCTGGCCTGGCCCCGGTCGAAGCGAAATCCGACGGGGTTGGCACCGGCGGCCTGCTGATTGCCTATGCAACGGATCCGGGCGCCATCGCATTCGACGGCAACGGCGTCGACAGCCCCTACTCCACGGCACTGGCCAGGCACCTGACCGAACCCGGCGTAGAAATCCAGAGCGCGCTGACGCGTGTGCGCGGCGAAGTGACCGAGACCACGCAAGGACGGCAGCGGCCCTGGCACAACGCCTCGCTGGGACGCGAGGT
>NZ_JBFUFX010000015.1:0-163224 GCF_056403215.1 Mesorhizobium sp. P2_H9
GGCCCCGGTCGAAGCGAAATCCGACGGGGTTGGCACCGGCGGCCTGCTGATTGCCTATGCAACGGATCCGGGCGCCATCGCATTCGACGGCAACGGCGTCGACAGCCCCTACTCCACGGCACTGGCCAGGCACCTGACCGAACCCGGCGTAGAAATCCAGAGCGCGCTGACGCGTGTGCGCGGCGAAGTGACCGAGACCACGCAAGGACGGCAGCGGCCCTGGCACAACGCCTCGCTGGGACGCGAGGTTTTCCTAGGCAAACCGCCGGCACCATTCGCCAAGTCCATCGTCGAAGATTCCAACGCGGCTGCAGTTCCCATGACCGACGATGCGCTGTCCCGGGAGATTGAGACGCGTCTTTGGGACGAGGCTTCGAGGAAGAATTCCACTCCGTTCTACGAGGCCTATCTCGAACAGTTCCCGAACGGCCGCTTCGCCACGATGGCGAAGCTCAACATCGATCAGTTGAAAGACCCCAATGCCCAAAACAAACAGGTCGCGGCACTCGACACGAGTCAGGCAAACGCCAATCTCGGCTCGACCGTGCGCACTTCGGTCGGGGTGTCGGACGACGTGAAGCAAACGTCCGGCACCGAGTTGACGGAAGCTGCGATCGGGCTCGATCGCGACGGCCGCATCGATCTGCAGTTGCGCATCGAAGCCTTGGGCAACGAACTTGGCCGCGTCGACGGCAATATCGGTCCGAAGACCCGCCAGGCGATCGGCATCTGGCAAGAGAAGAACGGCCTGCCGCGGACCACCTATCTGACGCGTGAGCAACTGGCGTTCCTGATGGTCCAGACCGACCCGATGATGGCGGCGATCCGCGCCAGAAGGGCCGCCGACGAGGCGCGCTCCGCCCAGCCGTCTGCGAAGAAGGTCGTTCGCGCGACAACTGCGCCTAGGATCGTCGAGCACAAAAAGGTTACGGCGAGGGGAGGAGTCGAACCGGTTAAGCTGGGCTCTCCAATGCCGCCTCTCTTTCCTGACACGGGCGGTGGAGGTGGAGGTGGAGGCAGCGCCAGCGGTGGAGGTGGAGGCTGGGGAGGATGAAACGGCAGGCGCTTTATCGAGGGGCGCTAGCCACGGCGATCATCTTGTTCTCGAAAATCCTGCAGCGAAGCATGCCGCAGCTCTTCCTCGCCGCGCAGGTGTTTCACACGGCCGATGAGCCCGGGCTTGACCCATTGCGTCGCCGGCCGCTTCATCCCCTTGGGCGCCGTCCCTGCGTGGTCCTGGACGCGTTGCCAGAGCCGTTCGTGTAATTCCCTGTTCAATGTGATGAAGGCCAAGCCGTAAGGCGCCGCCGGCAAAAGCCTCACCAACGCGCAAGGGCAAGTCGTCCTGGCTCCCAAACTACTTTTCGCACAGGAAAAAAGCCCGCTACGTCTTTCGACAAGCGGGCAAGTGAGCGGCTGCTTGGAGGGTGAGATATGGGGACTTCACCCCAGCCGCGGAATCGAAAACGACAGCCAGCGGCGATGGTTCCTGTTCAGGCTCCGGATGGCCGTTAAAAAAAGCAAAGCGTATGTCTTTCTTAAAAGCGTATGTCTTTCTTAATTGAAAGACCCGTTTTGACAGCCATATAAAAATCGGCGTTCCCATTGCTTTCTAAGGAGGTTGCGGTGGATGACTTGGCAGCCAGCGACAAGGTCCGTCCTTGCATTGAAGTGGTTGAGGCCTGCGGCGAATGGTTCGTCCGCGTGGTCGAGGAAGACCAGGAACTTACCCGATCGTTCGAACTGGAGGCGTTCGCCCTCGTGTTCGCTGAAGGTCAGCGCCGCCGCCTAGGGCTTGCCGACTTCACGCGGGTTTAGACGGCTCTGTCGTTTTCTGGCCTCTCGTATGAACGATGACCAGTTAAGCCCAAGAAGGCGACAAGCTCGCGCGCTTGGCCTTCGGTAATGCCCGTTTCCTTGACCAGACGACGCACGACGAGCCGGTCAGGCCCGGCGGTAACTAGAATGTACCCCAACGGACTGTCGGGCAGCTCGGCACCTGCTCCATGCTGTAGAACTCGTCGGGCGAAGACCCCAACCGCCTCAAGCCCGACGAGCCTAAACCTGATCAGAGTACCGATCAGGGCCGGGATTAACCGGCAAAGCTTGCGGTGCAAGATGGATGCCGGAAATGCTTTCCCGAAATGGGACAGGCGCACAGCTGCCGAGGCCGCCCCGTTTGAGACGCGGAGGAGTTCGCGGATAGACAGAAAGGTGCTTGAAGCTCCGGCCACGAAAAAGGGGGATGTCTCTGGACCGGCTATCGATACTGCAGTGCGCTCAGACACATGATTGCCTGCCTGGAGGCGCTTCAAGCTGGGTCGCCAATACCGGCCGGTTCCCTCGATGGCCTTCGCGCGGATGAGAACTAACACCGTCCGGTTCTACGTCGCCACCTCGCCGTTACGATGCTTGCCGGCGCCGTCTAGCGTTAATGGACAGCGCGACATGATCGGTGTGGCCGCTTGTCTCCTGATGGCCATTCTCGCGGTTGTGGTGCTGGCGCTGCCGGCGAGGCCCTGACTTGCGCGATCACACCATATGCAACCGCGGCGCGTCTGTTAGCCTATCCTGGCGGCGGACCCCATTTTCCGCCTGGCCGGCGCCCCCACCTAAGGCACCCCAACAAGCGCCCTCGCGGCGCCGGCCATCTTCGCCAGCGTTCGCTGCGGACCATCGTCCAAAAGGCTGTATTCCCACAACTCTAGCGAGAGCGGTACACTCACCGCTCGGCGCGTTTCCCTCAAATGCGCTGCCGATAAAAGCTCGGCGCCCTCTGGTTTGTTCAGTGTATAGGAGGGCGCCGGGCCACAGACTTTCCATGGATCGTGTGGACGTCGCAGCTTGACTCACCGGCTCTGTTGGCGGCTTGCCTGTCGCGCGCGCGTTGTTGCCAAGGACATGCGACGCAAGGTCGGCGAGTTAGTCCTGGCGCGCCCGAAGGAGGGCGCGGGGCCGTTGCCTTCTGCGATCCAGAATAGCGATCAGCTTCAACGTTGGGGTGATCTCTTCGATCCGGGCCCTGTCGCCGATCGCCCTTTGCTGTGGAGAGGGTTTGGTGGCGGCTCCTTTTTCACCGGTGAGCAGCCGTGAAGCGGTCAGAGTCGGCGATCTGTAAGATGTTAAGCGGGTCCGAGTCGTACTTGGCGCCGAACCAGTCCTCATACTCAATGCGGATCGGAAACACCGCCTGCGGTTTCCAAAAGCTTTGCCGCGGATCTGTGTGCGTCATCCCAAATGAGCATGACGTCTTGTCGCCGTTTTGGAGGAGCGGAATTTCCGTCGACTGATTGAAACACGCCAGCCACCGATCTTGGTTGTCCTCATTGGCACCGCCTCCGAGCGCCGCTTTGAGCCCCGCCTGGTCGTGCACGATCAGGCGGATATTTGTCGCGGGAATTGATCCAGAGTTCAGCACCACGAGCTTGTAGGTGATCCCATTGTTCCCGCCGCTGTGAGTTTTGACTGTAGCCGTTACGATCGGGCGAAATTGACGCCTCCAAAAGTAGACGGACATGCCAAGAGCAACCAGAGATACGGCCAGAGCGACAAGCGCTATCAAGGTGTCCAAGTTCGTTCTCCTCTCGTATTTGGCCCGCCGCCTAACTGTGGCGAGCCTCTTCAAGGCGGAAACACACTTGTTTCTTGAACAATCCTGGTCACCTCTCCTCAGGTCAACCATGGGCTTTGAGCGTTTCCCTGAAGCGGGCCGCGGCCGATGGAGTGCAAGGCCGTATCCGGAATGCAAGATGGTCCAATGAGGTAGATTGCTGGCCCTCGGGGCGATGACCATTATGCGCAATCGCTAAACTACGGAACGTCTACTGGACATCGCCAGAACCGAACAGGTTCGATCAGACTTTGCACCTAGGGGATCTAAGACCTTGGTCCCTATCAGTTTTAGGTAGGAGGCGCGGGCTACTGAATGCTTCCGCGATCACTTTTTGCGTTCGAAAGTCGGTTTCCAGTCGCGGTTGCGCTCCCGCTACTGCCCTTCGTAGTCGGGAATGAAGGTGAAGAACACGGGTCCGGTGAAGGCAGCAGCCTCTGGGTCGCCGTCTGGCCTAGCTTTACTCCGCAGGTGTTTCTTCGGGCGGCGGCGTCAACACGGTGATGTCCATTCTGGCGATCTTCGATGCGGCGGCTCCTTGAGCGTTAGAGCTCGTGTCGCCCGTTTCGGCAACCATTGCCTTGGCGCGATGTCCTACGCTGTCGGCGCTCTTGCCTGGCGCAAATCCTTCGCCCGTTTCTGGCTTCACCGCTTTCAGTTGAGTTTCCGGTACCTGCCGATGCTGACTTGCAATAACCGAAACCATGGGTTCCTCCTTTGGTGAGGGCATCATGGTATCTGCCGTGGCTGTTTCGAGACTTACCACGCCGAAAACCTGCCACAGCCGTGAACGGGCGGACGCGCCAAAGAGTTGCAGGTGAACTGAGCGACCGATTAACTCAATTTGGTGATACTGCTTAGCTCTATTTGGTACTCACCGCTGCTGGTCAACTTTGTTAGGCTCACGCCGTGGTTGCGGAATCCGGCAACGCGGTGCGCACGAGCTTTGTGCCTCCGATCGAAGCAAGGATCGCGCGTGGCCTAGTGAGTCGTGGAGGTCCAGTCATGGATCGTGTCCAGAGGCCAAAGGCGGATTGCCACAGCCCTGCATTCCCCGGCGGTAACCGACCATTCTCAACCGTGGCAGCCTTGTTTCATGGCCCCCGCAAGAGTTCACGCGGCGCCACGATAAGCCTCATCCCGTTCTGCCTCATCCTGTTGTTTGGTGTTCCAGCAAGGGCTCAATCGGAGACTGACGACAAGCTCGTCCCTCAAGACACTGTCAAGGTAAGTGTCTCGGGGTGGGATGCCTTACGCGGCGGCGTTACCGAGGGCGCGGAACTGAACGGTGCTTTTACGATCGATACAGCCGGCAAGCTGGATCTTCCGGCCATTGGGCAACTTCCGGCCGCAGGTCTGCGTGAGAGTGAATTGGCAAAGCTGATTACCGATCGCCTACAGGCCAGAAGTGGGTTCGACGTGCGTCCGGTTACGACCGTCCAGCGCAAGCAATCGGCAGCGTCTTCGGGCCGCGCCAAAGTCGAGGAGCACCCGCTGGCGGCGCTACCAGACGTCAACGGTTCCCGCACATCGCGCGAAGAACTCGATACGATGCGACGCGTCACAGCAGACGCAGGCGTGCGGGCGCGTGCTGTTGTGGACGCAACGGCTCTTCAGGGACGAGCCCTTGAAGAGCAGAAGCAAAGAGCCGAACTGCTCGCGCGGGATCTGGCGATGGCGCAGCGCGAAGTCGAAAGCCTGCAGGCCAAAGCCGTTCTCGCTGTCCGTGAAAAGGCCGCCGCGCTCGGCGCGCACCAAGCTGCGGAGGCTTCGCTGTCGGGAGCGAGGCGCGCGCTCGACGAGGAGCGGCAGAAGGTTGAGCGCTTCGAACGCGATCTCGCCGCGGCGCAGCAATCTCTCGATGCTCTGGAGGTAAGCGGAAAACTGGCTGCGGCTGCACAATTCGACAGCATTCAGCGCCGCCAGGTTGCCGAGGCCGCTGCAAAGCGAGCCGGCGAAGCGCTCGTATTGGAACGCAGGAGAGCTGATGCTCTCGCGATCGATCTCGACGCTGCTAACCAGGATCGCGACGCGGCAAAGCAGGAAGTCGCCCGGCTTTCTGCTGCTTTGGAGCAACAGCGCGAAACGGCCATTGGCCTGGCCCGCGACCTCACTGCGGCGCGCAACGAGATCGACATCCTGAAAGCTCGCGATGCGCCCCGCGCTCAGGCCATCGAGCCCGCTCCCAATGCACGCGCCAGTGATCGCACAACCGTTGCACTCGCAAGGAAGCAGGCTCGATCAACTCATGAACCTGAGGGGCGAGAAATCCGCAAAGTGGCGGTCCGCAAGTCAGCGCCACCTGTTCGGTTGACGACGATTACGCTTCCCGCCGCGTTGCTCCCGACGCGGGCTCCATTGCGCGCAGCACCAGGAGTATGGTGATGCGCAAGTATCTGGCTTGCGCATTGACGATCGCAGTTGCGATCGGGCCTGCTTCTGCCCTTGACGTGGGTGTTGGAGGCAACGTCGGTGGTGTCGGGGTCAGCGCCGGTGTGGGCGTTGGCTCGAACGGCGCCTCCGTCGGCGTTGGCGCAAGCGTCGGCGGAATCGGGGGAGCAAGCGTTGGCGGGTCGGTCGGGACGGGATCGCTCGGCGCCAACGTTGGAGCCAGCACCAACCTCGGCGGCGTAAGCAGCGGTGTTTCGGCAGGCCTCGGCGCCGCAGAAGAATCAGCCAGTGGTGGCGCGAGCGCTACGACAAGTGGTGGAACCACAGGGCCAGCAGGTGTCGGTGCCAGCAAGAAGACGGCCGCCCTGGTCGTGACCAAGGGCGCGCGACACGCACTTGTCCTGCCGCGCAGCCTCCGGCCTTCCAAAAATGGTCGCGACATGGTCGGCTCGGCCACCACAGGTTATCCCATGCTACGGCTTCAGGTGCCGTTGACCACGATACCTGGCACCCCGCCTGCCGTGGTTCGCGTCTGCCGCCAGGCGATCATGTCGGCTGCGACGCCACTTGGCGCCTTGCGTGTGCACGTCGTCAGCGCAGGTCCCCTGCGCCGATATCGTCGCGGCGCCCTCACCGCACCGATCGCGGTGCGCATAGACTATGCAAGGCAAGGCGGCATCGAGGTTCGGCAGGCGCGTGTCGGATGTCGCCTCGATGCTGCGGGCAAGGTCGTTGCGGTGAAATAGGTTCGATCAATCTGCCGTGTGCATCCTTGCCACGTTTGATCTCGTCTGGAGCGGTTCATCGTTTAACGGAAACGCCGAACCGCTCTATGTCTTTTTCACGCAATTCCCCAGGGAAAGCGCTATGCGCTTTTCCCGGGAAAACCGTTTCACACTTTTCCTGGAATCGCGGACGTCTTCTTCTCGCCGGCAGGCCGCGTGGTTGCGCTTTTCCGTAGCACAGCTGACCAAACACAGCTGGCAACACCCCGTGCGCGAGCATCTGGCCCGTCGCCTGAGCCGTCAGCAGCAGGGGAATGGCCGGTGCGGCTTGCAGCCTTCGGGGGACGAACATCGCACCGGCCACTGCGGTGGGCTTATGGGTTCCTCCCGCACCGACAATTTACCGACATATTAGCAATCGCGCAATTAAGCCTATCGGTTGTCCGCAGGCGTAGGGGCACCATCCCCGTCCCGTTCATCGGATGAAAGCTGCATCCTTGCTGGTGATGTCCTTCATGGATTGGTGTGATTGTGCTCGCCGAAATAATCGTAGCCTATGGCCTGCTCGCGACGATAGGGGCGTTGAATGCAGAACACTTTCGTCATCCGCGCGGCCATCCTGCTGTGGGCAGGCCTGTCTTGCCTGCTCGGTCTGCAGTGCCTGGTCGACCTTGGCATGTTGGGCTTTCCCGATGGCTACATAACGCCATACGCGAAGACAACCAGCGAGCTGCTGCGCATCCTTGCCTGGGCATGCGTGGCGCAAAGTCTCTACTTCTGTTGCCGAGGGCTGTTCGGCAAACTGTTCGCGCCCGTCCTTCTCTTGCTGCAAGTCCTGATCGCAGCTGCATTGACTGCGGTGCCGATCCTCATCGTGAAAAACTGTCCCCGCTCTCAAACATGCAGCAGCCTCTATCAGGCGCTCACCAATACGATGATGGATGATGGCGCGGGCGGATGATGCTTTGGCGCAGCTTGCGCGCGCATCCTGGCTACGCGATGGTGAAGCAAAACTTGGGAGGAACGATGCGAAAGATCATGGCATTGTCGCTGCTGTTCGCAGCCGCGCTATCTGCAAACCCCGCTTGGGCGCTCGATGCCAGCGGCACGCCTGTGGTGGTGACCCCGCTTGCCTCGCGCATGGAAACGGCCTCCGGCCAGCCGATCACCTTGCCGCAGAAAAACGTCCAGGTTCTGGTGTCCACCTTTGACATCGCGCCGGGTGCGACCTTGCCGGTGCACAAGCATCCGTTTGCCCGCTATGCCTATGTCCTGGCCGGCACACTGAAAGTCACGGGTATCGAGAGCGGCAAGAGCAACACCTATCAGACCGGCGATTTCATCGTGGAGATGATCGGACAGTGGCATCAGGCCACCAATATCGGCACCGGCCCGGTCAGGCTGCTGGTGATTGATCAGGTCGAAGCAGGCGCCAAGAACACGGTGTTGCGCCAGTAGTTTTCGGTAGCATCTTGCAGACCGGAATCGTGGGAAGGGAAATTCCGTGCGTAGGCAAAGTGGCTACAGGACGCTTCGACTCTTGTCCGCCGTCGTCCTTCTTGCGAGCAGCATCGCGCTGTCAGGAGGTATGGCGGTTGCATCATCGAAGAGGCCTCCAAAATACGACCACATCGTTGTCGTCATCATGGAGAACCATTCCTTTGATCAAATTTTCCAGACAAAGGAAGCCGCCTATTTGAGAAAGCTGGCAAAGGGAGGCGCCCTGTTTGACAATTCCTATGGGGTTGCCCATCCCAGCCAACCCAATTACGTCGCGCTCTTTAGCGGCTCGACACAAGACGTCCACGACGATGGCATGCACAGCTTCGCAGCGCCGAACTTGGCCGCCCGTCTTCATGCCCACGGCAAGACATTTGCCGGCTATGCCGAAGCCGGATCCCCGCGCAAACACAATCCTTGGGAATCGTTTGCGGACGCAAAGGGTTTTGGCAGACCTTTGACCGATTTTCCCCGCGACTACACCAGACTGCCGTCGGTCAGTTTCGTGATTCCCAATCTCGCAAATGACATGCATGACGGCACGATAGGCGATGCGGATGTCTGGCTGAAAAGCCACCTTGGCGGCTATGCCAATTGGTCAAAGGCAAACAATAGTCTGTTGATAGTGACGTTCGATGAGGATGATTACAGCACCAGAAATCGCATATTCACTGTCCTATACGGGGCTGGAATTGAGCCGGGGCGCTACTCCAAGAAGATCGACCACTACACGGTATTGCGAACCATAGAATACATCGAAGCCATAGCTCCGCTTGGCACCAGTGCAGCCAGACAGGTGATCGGCAGCGTTTGGCGGCGGCGCTAGGTCGGGCGTCAAGCGGGCGTTTGCGCAACGACTTGGCGGTCCGAGGTTTGCAAAACAAGCGCGTTGTAGTCGACCGCCGCCAATTGCCTGACCCCGTCTAGCACCATGCTGCCGGCGACGTAGACGATGACCGCCAGGCCAAGCCAGCCGATCCAGCGGTATCTGGCCAGCAGCGCCGCCACCAGCGTCGAGGCAACCGCCATCAGGACCACCGACAGGATGAGGCCAAAGATCAGCGCATCCATGTCGTCGCTGGCCGCGCCCGCCACGGCGAGCACATTGTCCAGCGACATCGAAACGTCGGCGACGATGATCTGGATGATTGCCGTCCGCAACGCCTTGGCCGGCCGCCCTGCCGCTGTGGCGGGATCGGCGCCCATGCCGGTGACGTCATCGGCCTCCTCGGCGGAGCGCAATTCGCCGAACATGTTCCAGCACACCCAGAACAGCAGCAGGCCGCCGACCAGCATAATCCCCGGGATTTCCAGCAATTGCACCGCCACCACGGCAAAGAGGATGCGGATCACCGCCGCCGCGGCAATGCCTGATATGATCGCCTTCTGGCGCAGCTCCTTCGCCAGGCCGGCGGCTGCCATGCCGATCACCACAACATTGTCGCCCGACAGAACGAGATTGATGGTGATGACTTCCAGATAGGCCTCGATCGTCGCCGGGTCGATCTGGAAGGGCATTCAACAAGCTCCGTGGAAGCGGGCGGACTGACCAGACGAGCGATTGACCACTAGGGTTTGAGTGAGTCGTTCAAAGCCTACAATGGCGAAAAGATGCTCCCTACCATCTGGTGCTGATGGCGCCGGTGTCAAAGACAGGGCCGGCCTCGGCGTAGGTCCAGCCTACTATCCGGCTTTCGCAGCTATCGGCCCGATGCTACCGCTTGGACGACTGGAATCAGCAATGGATTGGCCCCTTTGACCCCCGACAACAACGCTCGCTTGCCGCTGATCGAAATCTGCGTCGAAGGCATCGATGGCCTGCTGGCCGCGCAAGCCGCCGGCGCCGATCGCGTCGAACTCTGCGCCAGCCTGGTCGAAGGCGGCATCACGCCGAGCCTCGGCACGGTGCGCGCAGCACTTGAGCTGGCGACCATCCCCTTCCACGTCATCGTGCGGCCGCGCGGCGGCGATTTTCTCTATGGCGAGGCCGAATATCGCTCGATGCTCGCCGATGTCAGTGCGCTCAGAGACCTCGGCGTGGCCGGCGTCGTCGTCGGCTGCCTGAACGCCGATGGCAGCATCGACGAAGAGCGCATGGGCGAACTGGTGCGGGCTGCTGGCCACTTGAACGTCACATGCCACCGCGCCTTCGACATGACGCGCGATCCGACTGAGGCGCTTGAAGCGCTGATCCGCTGCAAGGTCGGCCGCGTGCTGACCAGTGGCCAGCGCGACACCGCACTGGAAGGCGCCGACCTGCTGGCGGAGCTGGTTCGCCAGGCAGGCAACCGCATCATCATCCTCGGCTGTGGCGCGCTTGACCCCGAAAACATCGCCAATGTGCTGGAAAAAACCGGCCTTACGGAGATGCATTTCGCCGCTCTCACGGACGTGCCGAGCGCGATGGCCTACCGCAACCCGCAAGTCGGCATGGGTGGCACCGACCTCGACCGCGAATACCGCACCACGGTCACCGACCAGGCGCTGGTGGCAGCGACGATCGCGGCGGTGAAGGCATGACAGCCGCGCCAGCTCCGATCATCAGCCGCGTCTCGGCCGAAGACGAACCGGCAATCCTTGCGCTCAACAACGAGCATGCCGCCGAACTGTCGTGGCTGGAGCCCGAGCGGCTGTCCTTCCTGCTCGGCGAGGCGTTTTACGCCCGCCGCATCGGGGCGCTCGAAGCCTTCATCATGACCTTCGACCAGGATGCAAACTACGACAGTCCGAACTTCCTCTGGTTCCGTGAGCGCTACCAGCGCTTCGTCTATGTCGACCGCGTCGTCGTCGCCGGTGCGGCGCGCGGCCGCGGCCATGCCCGCCTTCTGTATGGCGAACTGTTCGTGGAGGCCGCCCGCGCGGGCCACACCATCGTCACTTGCGAGGTCAACGCCGAACCGCCCAATCCGGCCTCGGATGCATTTCACGCTGCTCTCGGATTTGTCGAGGTCGGCGACGCGGTCATCCACGGCGGCAAAAAGGCGGTGCGCTACTATGTCAGGCAGATCCCTGGCTGAGGCGGCGGCGGCTGCACTGGCCACGCAAGGGAGCTGCGGCTAAAATAGGCTTTTCCGCCAGCCAGGGCGAAATAGCATGCCGAGCAACGTCTTCCGCTTCGACGAGAGCTGGGACATTCCCGGAGCGACGCCGCAAGAGGTGTGGGAACGTGCTGTCCGACGCTGAACTGCTGCCGCTCTGGTGGGGCGATGTCTACAAAGAGGTCGTGCCGCTCGACAAGAAGGGCAAGGGCGTCGTCGGCTCAAGAGCCAGAGCCCGGGCGCGCGGCGCCCTGCCCTATGAATTGAATTTCATCGTAGAGGCGGTCGAAATGGATCCCGGCAAACTCGTCGGGTCAAGACGATCGGTGATTTCGACGGGTTGTGGCGGGCGGAACTGTCGCCGTCGGGCACGGGCACCCATGTCAAACTGACCTGGCAGGTGACGGTTGAGAGGCCGATCCTGAAATTCCTGGCGCCGCTGCTGCGGCCCGCCTTCGCCTGGAACCACCGCTGGACGACACCGCGCGGGGAAGCCGGCCTGCGCCGCTATCTGGCTTGGCGCAAAGGCAAGGCCGTATAGCACCGGTCATGCCTGCGCAACTCCATTAAAAAGGGCCGCGAAGGCCCCTTTTCTGTCCTCGCTATCGCAGGCACTCAGGCGTTGGCGGCAGCCACCGC
This sequence comes from Mesorhizobium sp. P2_H9, assembly GCF_056403215.1. Lineage (NCBI taxonomy): Bacteria > Pseudomonadati > Pseudomonadota > Alphaproteobacteria > Hyphomicrobiales > Phyllobacteriaceae > Mesorhizobium > Mesorhizobium sp. P2_H9. The sequence goes on from NZ_JBFUFX010000015.1 coordinate 11,904, forward strand.
GCGCTTGGCCATCACCGCGATCAGATTGGCGCGATATTCGGCCGAGGCGTGGATATCGGTCATCAAATTCTTCGCCGAAACTTTCACGCCTTCCAGCGCCGAAGCCGCGAAGTTCTTGGCCAGTGCCGCCTCGATCTCCTTCGAGCGGAAGACGCCGTCATCGCCGGCGCCGGTGACGGCGACGCTGACGCCATCCTTGCCCTTGGCCACGAACACGCCGACGATCGCATAGCGCGATGCCGGATTGCGGAACTTTTCGTAGGCTGCCTTGGCCGGCGCAGTGAAAGTCACCGCCGTGACGATCTCGCCTTCCTTCAGCGCCGTCTCGAACAGGCCTTTGAAGAATTTGTCGACCGCGATCGCGCGCTTGTTGGTGACGATGGTGGCTCCCAGCGCCAAGAGTGCTGCCGGATAGTCGGCCGCCGGATCATTGTTGGCGATCGAGCCGCCGATCGTGCCCTTGTGGCGTACCGCCGGATCGCCGATCAGCGACGCCATATGAGCGAGTGCCGGGCAGGCCTTGCGCAGCTTCTCGTCGTTGGCGACATCGAAGTGGGTGGTGGCAGCGCCGATGGTGATGGTCTTGCCCGACACTTTGACGCCTTGCAGCTCCTTGATCCGCGACAGGTCGACGAGATCGGAGGGTGCGGCAAGCCGGGTCTTCATGGCGGGGATCAGCGTCATGCCGCCCGACAACAGCTTGGCATCGCCCGTCTTGATCAGCTTTGCGGCTTCAGTGACCGAGGCGGCCCGGTGGTAATTGACTGCGTACATTTGGCTTTCTCCCTTAGGGGAAAGAGCGAATAGGGAGTAGCGAGTAGCGAATAGGAACCATCCTCTCGCACCGCCCTTTCTTCCTATTCGCTACTCCCTATTCACTATTCGCTTTTCATTGCTTTGCGGTGCGGATCGCAGCCCACACAGTGGACGGCGATGCTGGCATGGCAAGATCGTTGGTGCCGATGGCGTCGGTGATGGCGTTGATTACCGCCGGCGGCGAACCGATGGCGCCGGCCTCGCCGCAGCCCTTGATGCCGAGCGGATTGCCCGGGCACGGCGTGTTCGAGGTCGAGACCTTGAACGACGGCAGGTCGCCCGCGCGAGGCATCGTATAATCCATATAACTCGCCGTCAAAAGCTGGCCGCTGGCGTCGTAGTGGGCGCCTTCCAGCAAGGCCTGGCCGACGCCTTGGGCAATGCCGCCATGCACCTGGCCCTCGACGATCATCGGATTGATGATGTTGCCGAAATCATCCGCCGCAACGAACTGGATGATTTCGGTTGTGCCGGTTTCCGGATCGACCTCGACTTCGCAGATGTAGCAGCCGGCCGGGAAGGTGAAGTTCGACGGATCGTAGAACGCCGTCTCCTTTAGCCCGGGCTCCATACCGCCCGGCAGATTGTGGGCGGTGTAGGCGGCGAGCGCCATCTGGAACCATGGCACGGTCTTGTCGGTGCCGGCGACCTTCAGCGCGCCGTTTTCGATGACGATGTCGCCCTCGTCTGCCTCGAGCAGGTGGGCGGCGATCTTCTTGGCCTTGGCCTCGACCTTGTCGAGCGCCTTGACGATGGCCGACATGCCGACGGCGCCCGAGCGCGAACCATAGGTGCCCATGCCCATCTGCACCTTGTCGGTGTCGCCATGGACGATCGAGACACTGTCGAGCGGCACGCCGAAGCGCTCATTGACCAGCTGGGCAAAAGTCGTCTCATGGCCCTGGCCGTGGCTGTGCGAGCCGGTCAGCACCTCGATCGTGCCTACCGCGTTGACCCGCACTTCGGCCGATTCCCAGAGGCCGACACCGGCGCCGAGCGAGCCAACCGCCGCCGACGGCGCGATGCCGCAAGCCTCGATGTAGCAGCTCATGCCGATGCCGCGCAGCAGGCCCTTCTTGGCGGCCGCCGCCTTGCGCTTGGCAAAGCCGGCATAGTCGGAAGCCTTCATCGCCGCGTCGAGCGAGGCGGCATAATCGCCGGCGTCATAGCACATGATGACCGGCGTCTGGTGCGGGAACGAAGTGATGAAATTCTTGCGGCGCAGTTCTGCCGGCGAAACGCCGAACTGCCGCGCCGCCGTCTCCATCAGCCGTTCCATGACGAAGGTCGCCTCCGGCCGCCCTGCCCCGCGATAGGCATCGACCGGGGCCGTGTTGGTGTAGATCGCCTTCACGTTGGCGTGGATCGCCGGGATATTGTACTGGCCCGACAGCAGCGTCGCGTAGAGATAGGTCGGCGTCGCCGACGAAAACAGCGACATGTAGGCGCCGAGATTGGCTTTGGTCTCGACCTTGAGACCGAGGATCTTGTGGTCCTTGTCAAAAGCCATTTCGGCGTGGGTGTGATGGTCGCGGCCATGCGCGTCGGTGAGGAAACTCTCGGTGCGGTCGGCCACCCATTTGACCGGCACGCCGGTCTTCTTCGAGGCCCACAGGCAGACGATCTCTTCGGGATAGATGTAGATCTTTGAGCCAAAGCCGCCACCGACATCGGGCGCAATGACGCGCAGCTTGTTTTCCGGAGCGACATTGTAGAAGGCGCTCATCACCAGCCGCGCGACATGCGGGTTCTGCGAGGTCGTCCAGCAGGTGTAGTGATCCTCGGCCTTGTCGTAGTGGCCGAGCGCAGCGCGCGGTTCCATGGCGTTGGGAACCAGCCGGTTGTTGATGATGTCCATCTTGACGACATGGGCAGCCTTCTTGAAGGCGGCCGCGGTGTCGTCGGCATTGCCGATGTCCCAGTCGAAGATCAGATTGTTGTCGGCTTCCGGATGGATCTGCGGGGCGCCCTTGTCCATCGCCTTGGAGGCATCGACGACGGCCTTCAATTCCTTGTAGGTGATCTCCACGGCCTCGGCGGCGTCGCGCGCCTGGCCCTTGGTTTCCGCCACCACGATGACGATCGCGTCGCCGACATAGCGCACCTTGTCGAAGGCCAGCGGCGACCACGCGCCCATCTTCATCGGCGAGCCGTCCTTGGAGTGGATCATCCAGCCGCAGATGAGGTTGCCGATGCCGTCGGCCTTGAGCTCCTTGCCTGTGAGGACACCGATCACGCCAGGCATGGCTTGCGCCTTCTTGACGTCGATCTTCTTGATCTGCGCATGCGCGTACGGGCTGCGCACGAAGGCCGCATGCTTCATGCCTGGAACCACCATGTCGTCGACATAACGGCCGGCGCCGGTGATGAACCTTTTGTCTTCCTTGCGCACGACCCGAGCGCCAATACCTTCAATGCCCATAGAAATTCCTCCCAGAATAGCGAGTAGTGAGTAGCCAATAGCGAGTAGGTGAATGGTGGTGAGTTGGAGCTCGGTCAGAGAAAGCCGACTACTCGCTACTCACTATTCGCTACTCGCTTCATCCCTCACGCAGCCTGTTTCGCCTTGCCCTTCGACGCCTTCGACATCGTCTTGGATGCCGCGAGGATCGCCTTCACGATGTTGTGGTAGCCGGTGCAGCGGCAGATGTTGCCTTCCAGCTCGGCGCGTACCGTTGCCTCGTCGAGGCCTTCGGGATGGCGGGCGATCATATCGGTTGCCGTCATGATCATGCCTGGCGTGCAGAAGCCGCATTGCAGGCCGTGATGCTCCTTGAATGCCGCCTGCACCGGATGCAGGTCGGCGCCATTGGCCAGCCCTTCGATGGTGACGATGCTGGAGCCGGAGGCTTGCACGGCGAGCATCGAGCACGACTTCACCGCCTTGCCGTCGACATGAACGACGCAAGTGCCGCACTGCGAGGTGTCGCAGCCGACATGGGTCCCGGTGAGGCCCAGATTCTCTCTCAGGAAATGCACCAGAAGTGTGCGGCCCTCGGCAACACCGCTGACCCGCTTTCCGTTCACCATCAACGATATTTCAGACATGAAACCTCCCTGGGTACTACCTTGGTCGTTTGGCCGCCGCTGCTGCCTGGGCGCTCCGGCTTTCGCTATTGCTATACCGCATAACGCGCGGGAAAAAGGCTACGAATTCCGAGGTTGCGAGCATGCAGTTCGTCCGAAATTCCGCATATTGTACTTTCGGTCACGCCGAATAGGCCTGGCCCATTGCCAAAGCCTCGCTTGAAGACAACAATCCCTTTCGACGCCCGCGCGCCCGATGCGCACAAAAAAGCGTCGGAGGGAACGCAGGAGAAAGCCGCTGGCCAGTTCACGCAGGAGCTACGCATCCGGCCTGTCGGCGCTCACCACGGACGAGCCCGACGCGGATGCTTTTGCCCGGGCGATAGCGGCCGAAGCTTTACTCATCGATGCCGGCTTCGCGCTCATCTTTTTCTCCCAGAGCCTCGTCGATGCAACGGCCCTGTCGGAAGCGCTGAAGGCCCACGCGCCGGCGCTTGCCTATGCCGGCTGCTCGACCGCCGGCGAAATCACCCCGCAAGGCCTGGAGGAAGGCCATATCCTTGCCTTGCTGCTCCCCTCCGCAGCATTTTCGGTGGCCAGCACCATGGTCGACAATCTCTCCTCGTCGGGGATGGACAGGATCACCGGCGAAGTCGGAGCACTGCGGCGCCTGCTGCGTGGCCGCGTCGCGCACGAACCGGCCAAAAGCACGTTTGCGCTCTGCTTCATCGACGGCCTGTCCTATGCCGAGGAGGCGGTGACCTCGGCCATCCATTGGGGGCTCGACGACATTCCGCTGATTGGCGGATCGGCGGGCGATGATCTGAAATTCGAGACGACGCGGCTGATCTCGAACGGCAAGGTCACCTCGGACAGCGCCATCATCGTGCTGATATCAACGGAAATTCCTTTCCACGTCTTCAAGACCGACAATTTCGTTCCCACCGATGAAAAACTGGTGGTGACGGCGTCCGACCCCGATCACCGCATCGTGCGCGAGTTCAACGCCATCAATGCCGCGGAGGAATATGCCGCCTCGGTCGGTATCATGCCGCAGACGCTGACGCCGCTGAGTTTCGCCTCGCATCCGGTGGTGGTGAAGGTGGGTGGCGAATATTACTGCCGCTCGATCCAGAAGATGCACCCGGACGGCTCGCTGTCGTTCTTCTGCGCCATCGACGATGGCGTGGTTCTGTCCATCGCCCAGCCGAAAGACATGGTGGAATCGACGCGTGCGGCGCTGAGGGACGTCGAGCAGCGGCTGGGCGGCATCGACATGATCCTCGGTTTCGATTGCGTGCTGCGCCGGCTCGACGCCCGCAACCGCCAGGTCTTTCGCGACATTTCGGAACTCTACCGGGTCAACAATGTCATCGGCTTCGGCACCTATGGCGAACAGTACCGCTCGATGCATTTGAACCAGACCTTTACCGGCATTGCCTTCGGCGAACGCCAGGCGGCGGAATAGGATCTTTTCCATGCCGCTCAGGGACATCAATGACCTCGAGAAGCTGAAGAAGATCAATGCCGCACTGGTCAGCCGGGTCGAGCGCTCGATGGACCAGCAGGGCAACGCCTTCTCGCTGTTTCAGACAGCGATTTCGCTGGAAAACCGGGTGCGCACGCGCACCGAGGAACTGCATTCGACCTTGCGCCGGCTCGAACAGTCCAATATCGACCTCAGCGCCGCCAAGGAAAACGCCGAGCTGGCGAACCTCTCCAAGACCAGGTTCCTGGCGGCGGCCAGTCACGACGTGCTGCAGCCGCTGAACGCGGCGCATCTGTCCGTCTCGGCGCTGGCCGAGGTGCAGACCAGCGACGAAGGCAGAAAGCTGGTCCGCCAGGTCGAGCGGTCGCTGGAGACGATGGAAGACCTGCTGCGCACGCTGCTGGACATTTCCAAGCTCGATGCCGGCGTCGTGCAGCCCGACATTGGCGACGTCAATCTGGAGACGCTGTTTTCGTCGCTGCGTTCGGATTTCCTGCCGGTTGCCAAGATGAAGGGGCTGACGCTGAAGTTTCGCCCGGTCAGCACCGTCGTGCGTTCCGACCGCACCTTGTTGCGCCGCATTCTGCAGAACATCCTTTCCAACGCGCTGCACTATACCCGCTCCGGCGGCGTCCTTATCGGCACCAGGCATCGTGGCGACACCATCCGTATCGACGTCGCCGACACCGGCTGCGGCATTCCAGACGACCAGCGCGAGACGGTGTTCGAGGAGTTCCAGCGCGGCACCACGCCGGCCGATGCCGGACTTGCCGGCGGCGGGCTGGGGCTGGGCCTGGCCATCGTGCGGCGCATGGCCGCCGCGCTCGGCCATCCCGTGACCTTCTCATCCAAGGTCGGACGCGGCACGATTTTCCACATCGACGTTCCGGTCGGCATAGGGGCGACGGCCGACGCCATCGCCAGCGCCGCCGACATGGAACGGCCGCGCGGCTACGGCCTGTTCGGCACCAAGGTGCTGCTGGTCGAAAACGACGCCGACGTGTTGCAGGCGATGACCTTCCTGCTCGAGCGCTGGCAATGCCTGGTGCGCGCCGCCACCTCGACCGATGACGCGCTCAGCCTGCTCGGCGATACCGACTGGGTGCCGGACATCGTCATTGCCGACCAGCATCTCGACGGCGGCGACCTCGGCACCGCCACCATCGCCGAGGTTCGCGACTATGTCGGCCGTGCCGTGCCGGCGCTGATCGTCACCGCCGACAGTTCCGAAGCGGTGGTGAAAGCCGCCCGCGCGGCCGGCATCGAGCTGATGCGCAAACCGCTGAAGCCGGCGCAATTGCGGGCACTATTGGCGCATTTGCTGGCTTAGGAGACCGGTCACTCCCCATTGCTGGCAAGAAGGCGGCGGCAGACGGCGTATCGGATCGGCTTCACCGGCCAATCATGAAATGGAGCCCGCCAGAACCAACCGCCCGTTTTGGACCCGTCCGGGCTCTTTCCTATTTCAAAATAAACCTGTGGATATTTGATTTGCGGCAAGACGACGTCGTATCCGCAAAGTGTCGCCGGAGTATTGGTGGGCAACTGGATTCGGGGGAATCATGAAACGGTTGCTTCTTGGCGCGACTATGCTTGTCGCAGGCGTCTTCGGCGCGGATATATCCTGTGTCGCTTTTATTGGTGGAAGTGCTGGGAGTGTAGCTTTTGCGCAGGAGACGCCCTCACCCCCTCCTGGCGCGCCGGCAGGCTTCGGCAATGGCGGGGCGGCGCTGGGTACCGGGCAGCCGGCCGACAATGGAACTTCGGCGGCAAGTCAACCGGCAGCAGGCGCGACAGGAGATACCGGCGAAGCGCCGGCGGCGGATAGCCCAGATGCCGCGGCCAAAATCGTCGCCAAACCGGCCGATGCCAAGGCGACCGAGGCCAAGACGACCGATACCGAGGCCGCACCTGAGGAGCCGGCGGCAGCGGCGGCTATGGCTGCTGCAGCCGAAGCGACGCCATCAGACCCCGAAGCGATCGGCACGCCGAAGGTGGATTTGCCCAAGGCCGCCGGCAACGGCAATCTGGGTTATGGCATCGGCATCGATGTGACAGACTTCCACGGCATCGAGCCGTCGATCGCGCTCACCTACAATTCCTCGCGCAAGACCAAGACCGGCGGCCTCTATCAGGGCTGGCTTGGCTATGCCTGGGGTGTCGACGGTTTCGATGTCATCGAGCGGGCCACATCAGGCTATGGCATGCCGGCCTTCGATGCCAATGACGTCTATCTGCTCGACGGGCAGGCACTGGTCGCTTGCGTGGCCGGCATGGTGTCGCCCTCCTGCGCGACCGGCGGCACGCATGCCACCGAGAATGAATCCTATCGCCGCATTGCGCTGAACGGCACCACCAATGAATGGAAAGTGACCGATCGCGATGGCACGGTCTCGACCTTCCGTTCTGTCGCTGCGGTCGCCAACCTCACGCCGACTGCCGGCACGCCGGCCTTTGATCTGGCCATGAGCTATCGTTGGCTGTTGACCTTGGTCACTGATACCAACGGCAACAGCGTTGCCTACAGCTATACCTGCCCGGCCAGCCCGGTCTGCTACCCCGATGCCATCAGCTACAATGGCACCGTGGTGAAGTTCTATCTGGAGACGCGGCCCGATTTGATCCTGATGGGCAATGGCCGTGATATCTCCGAGCCAGCCAGCGCATCAAGGCTGTCAGTGTCAAGGTCGGCGGCGCGCTGCGCAGCGCCTACAAGCTGACCTACGACCAGGCGCCGTTCTCCAACGCCTCACGCGTTACTGCCGTCACGCGCTACGGCACTGATGCGGCCATCGCCGCCGACGGAACCATCACCGGCGGTACCGCGAAGGTGCTCGGCCAGATGACCTATCAGAACACCGATGGGGTGTACTCGACCGTCAATACTCCGATGTATGAGCCTCCACCCCCCAACAGAAGTTACGCTAAGCTGCGTGACGTCGGAGATCTAGATTTTGACGGCCGAGATGAGGTTTTTGGTGAATATACTGAGTCGTTTAATCAAAGAACAGGAGGGAGCAGTGGAGAGACCACAACAATAACCAAAACCTACAAGCAAATTATAAGATTCGGCTCGAACGGAGCGCGCTCTGACACAAAATCTATATATCTCATGTCGTCCGATTCAGGATCGACCACGGAACTAAATTACTTCTCAGATTCAGGCCGTTTTATTTCAACCAAAAACACAGTTGATTTCAGTCAATATTCTATCAGCAAATCTTGCCATCCAACTCACAATGGCAGCGACATCTGCAGCTATTCGGCGACCTCGGAAGTCCTGCTGACCGACACTCAATTGGCGCTGACGAAAGTTCCCTGCAGCCCCACGCCACCGGCCGGCTATCAATCCGTCTGCAGTGCCGTGCGTTACGGCACCAGTTCGGCCACGAGTCCTGATGTCCCGACTTTCGCTGCCGATGCCGATGCCGATGGCATTGACAACCTCAATGTCAATGATGGGTTGCCACAAGTCATTGGCATTGGTGATTTCCTTGGCAATGGCCGACAGCAGCCATTGTTCATAGCCGGCAGTTCGGTCAAGAAGGGTGTGCTTTCCAACGGCACATGGCAAGCCAGCGGGACGTCATTCGCGATTAACTGCCCTACAGTGCAATATTCGACCGGTACCTGCGTTCTGGGCGACATCAATGGCGACGGCGCGACAGATCTGTTCCGCTACACCGGCAACGGCAGCGCCGGATTATGGCTGTCGACCGGCCTTGGTTTCAAGAGCTATTCGGTTTCCTCGATAGCCGGCACCACGGCGAGCCTCCGCGATTTCGACAACGATGGCCGTATTGACGTCATTACGATCGGTGGCACAGTAACCACTCAGCCGTTGAGGACCGGCACGGTGAGGGTTTTCTCCCTGCGCCCGTCGTCGACAGCGATGACTCCGGTTCAGTTCACGCTGCCCGCCGCTATGAATGCCGGCACGGTGATCGGCGACTTCAATGGCGACGGTCTGCCGGACCTGACCGACTACAGCCACATGTTCATCTCGAACGCAGGCGCCGGCAACCCGAATCTTCTGCGCCAAGTCACCACAGAACTCGGCGGAACGGTCGCGGTCGAATACGCGCCATCGTCGACCTGGGTGAACAACTACCTGCCGCAGGTGGTGCATGCGGTGTCGAAGCTTTCGGTTGGCGACGGCCGCGGCCAGACTTCCGTGTCGAGCTATGTCTATGCCGGCGGCAAATACGATCCGTCGGCGCGCAAGTTCCTGGGCTTCGCCTCGATCGTCGAGACCAAACCGCTGGCCAATGGCGAGACGGCGCCATCGAAGATCGAGACGACGTATCGGCAGGACCTGGCGAGCTATGGCCTGCCCTCGCTGACGGTGTGGAAGGATGGCGCTGGCGTCGTGCACAAGCAGGTGGCCGAGACCTACGCGGTCAACACCGCGGCAAAACCCTATACTGTGCAGAACACAGCGACCGACACGACGGTCACCGAGGGCAGTGTCGTGCGTAGTTTGCGGGCCGAGCGGTTGTTCGACGCCTACAACAATGTTGTCAGCCTTAAGGATCATGGCCGCACCGATCTGAGCGGCGACGAGACCTGGACGGAACGGTTCTTCTCGCCCAACACGAGCGCCTACATCGTCTCGGCGCTGATTGCCGAACGCACGCATGCCGGTCTCACTGGTAGCGATCCCTATGTCAGCTACAGGCACAATTACTACGACGGCAGCACCGACGTCTGGGCGGTACCGACCAAGGGAAACCTCACCCTGGCGCTGAGCTTTGGCGACGTCTATTCGACGCCGCAGAAGATGACGCGTCAGTATTTTGCCTACGACAGCTTTGGCAACAAGATCGCGGCCAGCAACGACCTCGGCCAAAGGACCGAATGGGACTATGACGCGACCTATCACCTCTTTCCGGTGACCGAGCGGGCACCGCGCTACTTCGCGACGGGTGGTCAACCGGCCGACACACGCTTTGTCTCGACCGCCACCTACAATGCAACCTGCGGATTGCCGGCGACCAGGACCGACCCGAACGGCATCGTCAAAACCTTCACCTACGACCCCTTCTGCCGGCCCTACCAGGTCTCGCAGAGCGTCACTGGCGCCTACGCCAAGACACGTTTTGAGAATGAGGGCAATCCGGCGACACAGGCGCTGGTCAAATACACGCCGCTGCCCAATGGCGCCGGCGAGGATTTTACCCGCTCCTTCTATGACGGGCTTGGCCGCGTCTACCGCGTGGAAACACCCGGCGAGACGGCGGCCGGCGCAAGACGCATTGCCGAGACCGACTACGACCCACGTGGCAATGTGCTGCGCACCGCCTTCCCGCGCTTTGTCGGCGAGGCCGCGCAATGGACCACCAACAGCTACGACTGGGCCGACCGGCTGGTGACGACGGTCAATGCCGATGCCAGTCAGCGGACCTATGTGCACTTCCTTACGGACACAATCGGCACACCCAACCCACGACTTTACGCAGTAATCCTGACCGATGAACTCGGCCATCAGACCAAAACCTGGTCGACTACGCGAGGCGATATCGCCGGCATCATGCGTGACCAAGGCGGTCTCAGCCTGACGGAGAACCGAGGCTATGACCTGCTTGGCCGGTTGATCGGGGTGACCGATCCCGGCGGTTCGACCTGGGCCTACACCTACGACATGCTGGGCAACCGGCTGACGGCGTCGGATCCCGATCTCGGCACCTGGTCCTATACCTATGACCCCGCCAACCGGCTGGTCAGCCAGACCGATGCCAGGGGCACCATCACCACGCTGGCCTATGACCAGATGGACCGGTTGACGCTGAAAACGGCAACGGCGCCGGGCGGCAGTGCCATGACGCAGACGCAGAACACCTACGACGAGGCAGCCGCCGGTTACTTCAACATCGGCCAGCTGACGACGTCGCAAAACCCTGCCGCCACGCAGAGCTACAAATATGACGGCTTCGGCAAGCTCGCGCGGCAAGATGCCACCATCGGCACGCTGACCCACACCACATCAAGCGTTCGCGATGCCTCGGGCCAGACGCTGGCCACACAGTATCTGCCGGTGCAGCTCGACTTCGGCACGATGGCTGCCCCGCTGCAATACACCGCCGGCAACAGGCTCGCCTCCGCCCCCGGCTTCATCACCTCGACAATCTATGAGGCTGACGGCCAGACCAAGGAGATCACCTACGCCAACGGTGTGAAGACGTCCTTCGCCTACTCGCCGACCCGCCGCTGGCTGACCCGTGTCACCACGGCCAGGGGAGCAACGGTCCTGCTTGACGATCAGTATGCGCGTGACAACCTCGGCCGCATCACCGGCACGACGGGGCTCACGGCCTCCGACAGTTGGACCTATGTCTACGACAACGCTGACCGGCTGACCGCGAGCGACAATCTCGGCGACAACACGCTCGACGAAACCTTCGTCTACGCCGCCAACGACAACATGACCTCGCGCACCCGTGTTGCCGGCACCTATGTCTATCCCGCAGCGAGCGCGGCGCGTCCGCATGCGCCAACCTCAGTCGGCGTCAAAACGCTGGCCTATGACGCCAATGGCAACATGACCTCCGACGACACCAGAACGCTTGTCTGGGACGAGGCCAATCGGCTGAAGACGGTCACCCTCGCCGCCAACACCGTGTCGCTGTTCTACGGACCGGACGGCGCGCGGGCCAAGAAGAGCTCATCCTTCGCCACCACGCTCTATCCGGATGCCTCGGTCGAAATCGACCCGGCGACACCGGGCGCGGAGATATATACCCGCTATCCGCATCCCGACATCAAGGTCACCGGCACCACCAAAGCCTTCCTGCACCGCGATCATTTGGCCTCGGTGCGTATGGTCACCGATGCCTCGGGCAATATCGCCGAAGCCACCAACTACGCCACCTATGGCGAGCGCCTCAACACCGGCTTCCAGACGCAAAAGGGCTATATCGGCGAGCGTTTCGACCCCGAGACCGGGCTGCTCTATCTCAATGCACGATACATGGATCCCGTGCTCGGGAGGTTCATCTCGCCGGACGATTGGGATCCGGCGAAGGAAGGGGTCGGCACCAACCGATATGCTTATGCTCAAAATGATCCCGTCAACAAGAGCGATCCGAATGGGCACGTGGTTGAGAGCGGCGAAACTGAATCAAGATTTAATTCGATCAATGGAACATTTGCGCACGATAAGTTGGCCTCAAGTCTTTCAGGAGGAAATAACAAAGAACATACATTCACCCCGGAAGTCAGTTTGAAGCAATTAGCTAAGGATCTACTAGGGTTCTTACCTAGTAAAGGTCGAATCGGGATTCAAAGCAGACCTGATGCGGTTGCGTTTATCGGACCAAAAACCGCAATCTATTTTGACTGGAAGCCAGTAACTCACAAGAGTAGTCCGGCGCTTCAGGCCAAAGACGCTGCCCAAGCTGCGCGATGGGAGGCGGCAGCACAAACCTTGGGAATCACCTTGCGAGCGGCCACCCCCCAAGAGATCGCAGAAGCGGTCAAAGATCGGGCAGTCGTCGGTCAAATTGTAGGGACCGACCTCAATAACTACAATGTAGTGACTTACAACAGCCCCACTCCCGGCATCGCACACTACGATCTTGTCAAAACGGGAACCGACGTCTTAGATAACGCTAAACAAAATGCGAGCAATTGGACGACCGACGCCCTATCAGCATTGAGACAGGGGCTAGAGAGAGGACCTGTCGGCTTTTTACCCGGGCCGATTGGCCCGCTAAAGCCTCGTTCGCCCTAAGAGACCATTTGAGGTGTTTATGTATTCTGGTTCTGCGTCCGAGACAAAAAAACAGAGTTTGCGCAATTTGTTTGCGGTCATTCTCAGAGACTTTGATAGCCATGACGGCGCCTTTGTAAGGATTAACTACAATTCACCTTGGCTTATCGCGACGGATTTTTGGTCAGAGCGCTCTGGATACACCGTCAAGCAGATAAGAAATATGATCACCGATGTTCGAGTGGCTGATACAACAGGATGCGAATTGGACGCTGACACAAAAGAAGTATTTAAGAATTTTCAGAAATCAGTACATGAGTGGAGACTAGAAACAGGATATCATAATTCTCCACTCCAACTTAATACTTCTGAAGTACGATTTAAAAATTCCAAAGAGGCGAGAGAATATTTAATTAAGGCCGCCCCACAAGTTGGTCTAGAGCATACGAGTGTGGAATTTGATGCTGGTGATTTGGTTTTCACAGGGTTCTTAACTGATCAGTTTGAGAATAGAGTGTCAATAAGCATGGCGATAAAGTGTCGATACGGTGGTAAGATTTGGTTTAGATTCAAGTTTCCATACTATGGTCCAGGCGATCCCTCTTTCTTTGATCAAAATCATTTCAATGCGTTGTCCCTTCGAAATAATTTAGATTTACCAGACATGCCAGAACTCGAATGGACGATATCTAAGAGTAAGGGAAATTTCCAAGAAATTGGGACTGTTTTGTCGATCATTCAAGCAATTTCTTCATACCTTCGTCCGACCTTGCATTAAGGATGGCATCTCTGGACTAGGTGTGAGACAAATCGCCAAATTACGAAATTATGGAAATAACGGTGACAGTGCACTTTCCCGTGTATAGATTGACCGCATGGCTCGCCTCGCCCGCATCGTCATTCCCGATCTGCCGCACCACGTGACGCAGCGCGCCAAAGTGTTTTTCACGTCCGAAGACTATGCCCTCTACACGAACCTGTTGGTCGAGCATTGCCGCCTCGCCGATGTCGGTATCTGGCCCTGATGCCGAACCATGTCCACCTGATCCTGACGCCGGCCGACCCCGATGGCCTGCGGCGCCCGCTTGCCAGGGTGCATCGCGCCTACGCCGGTACCATCCATGCGCGGCTAAGGAAAACCGGGCATTTCTGGCAAGGCCGCTTCGGCGCCATCGCCATGGACGAGGATCACCTCTTGTCGGCGTGCGCTATGTCGGGCTGAACCCCGTGCGCGCGGGACTGGTGAAACACACCTCGGATTGGCCCTGGTCAAGCGCCCGGGCGCATCTGACGGGCGAACCCGACGGCGTTACGGATCTGAGGCCGATGACGGACCGGCTGCCATCGTCGACGGGGCTGTTCGATTTGATCGAGACCGATGTCGCGGCTTTCGACGCACTGCGCAAGGCCGAGAGCATCGGTCGGCCGGTGGGCAGCGAAGCCTTTCAGGACCGGATCGCCGCGCAAACCGGCAAAGCCGTAAAACCAGGAAAACGAGGCAGGCGGCGCAAGGAAAAAGTGCACTGTCACCGTAATTCCTGAAACTAGGCACACGAGACTGGCGATGCGAGCGACGAAAAGGTGATGAATGACGAAAAACTATGTAACGCTCGCAGTCCAAGCCGGCAGCATGGATGCTGACACAGCAGTTTCTCCGTACTATTTGACGTTGCGCCGGTTGTTGGCTGATCGATGCTCGCGAGGCTACGGCGCGATTCTAGACAAATTCGCGTTCGTACTTCGTATCGACGGGAGTGTCGTCAGTTGGAGCAAGTGCGGGTTCTATAATTTACGAGTAAGTACTAAAACCGGAATATCTACTATTGATATATTTATGCCGGAAAAGATATGGAATCAAGATGATCGAGAGAGCATCAAATCGTTTCTCTTGACCGAGACGAGCAGAGGATTTTCAATGATGCTTGAAAGGTCTTTGAAAAAAGGTATGGAGCTAGAATCTAGAAGACTAACCTGCGATTTTGAGGAAGCTCTAGAGGAGTTTCGCTCCTTCTTTGGGATCCCCACCCCGCTCCGCTTCGCGGATCGACCCTCCCCACAAGGGGGAGGGTAAGAAAGATCAAAACCCCGCCTGATCGCGAAACAGCTCCGCATTGTCCAGCTTCGACACCTCGATCACGGCCTGCGTGCGGCTATAAACATTGAGCTTGCGCAGGATTTCCGAGACATGCGCCTTGACCGTGGTCTCGCCGACCTGCAGCTCATAGGCGATCTGCTTGTTGAGCAGGCCCTGGCGCAGCATCTGCAGCACCCTGAGTTGCTGCGGCGTCAGCTTGGCCAGGCGCTGCACCATGTCGGCACGGTCGGTGCTGTCGGCGTCCGGCGGCTGGCCCTCATAGGTTTCCGGTACATAGATCGCGCCCTCCATCACCGAACGGATGGCGGCGGCCAGGTCGCTCTTGCGCGCCGATTTCGGGATGAAGCCGGCCGCACCGTAGGACAGCGCCTCGGAAATGATTTTTGGCTCTTCGTGACCCGAAACGATGACCACCGGCAGGCGCGGATAGCGGGTCCTCAGCTGCAGCAGTCCATCAAAGCCATGCACGTCAGGCATGCTGAGGTCGAGCAGCGCCAGGTCGAACGGCTTGGCGTCAGCCAGAAGGTCGAGCGCCTCGGTGATCGAGCGCGCTTCCACCGTGTCGACTTCGGGATAGGCCATCTGCACCGCGCTGTGCAGCGCCTCGCGAAACAGCGGATGGTCGTCGATGATGAGAAACCGGGCGCGATCGTGGACTGTGGTCATGGCGTTCGTTTTGCTTTCTCCCTGGCCGACAATAGACCCGCGACCATGGCCAGCTTATTGGCAAATAGTCTATCGCCATCTTTTGCCAACCGGTGATGTCCGGCTTTCTCAACCACCATGCCTTGCCCGGCCGTCCAAATCGGTCGAATGTGCCGGCGCAAACCCCGAGCAGAGACAGTGCATGACAGCCTACGTCCTTCCCTTGCCCGCAACACCTTCCGTGGCCGTCGCCGGCTCGGCGGAGCGTTTTGCGGTGCGCCGCATCTTCTGCGTCGGTCGCAACTACGCCGCGCATGCCCGCGAACTCGGCAATGACGAGCGCGATCCGCCCTTCTTCTTCACCAAGCCGAGCGACGCGGTGGTCGATTCCGGCACCGCGATCCCCTATCCGCCGCTGACCAAGAACCTGCACCACGAGATCGAACTGGTTGTCGCGATCGGCAAGGCCGGCTTCCGCATTGCGCGTGACCGGGCGCTGGATCATGTCTGGGGTTACGGCGTTGGCGTCGACCTCACACGCCGCGACCTGCAGGATGAAGCCAAGAAAGCGGCGCGGCCGTGGGACTGGTCCAAAGCCTTCGACCGTTCCGCCCCTTGCGGTCCGCTGGTTCCAGCATCGAAGTCCGGGCATCCTGAAAAAGGCCGCATCTGGCTCGCCGTCGACGGCAAGATGAGACAGGACGGCGACCTCGCCGAGCTGATCTGGCCGATAGCAGACATCGTCTCGATCTGCAGCGAGGCGGTGGAACTGCAGCCCGGCGACCTGATCTTCACCGGCACGCCGGCCGGCGTCGGCGCGGTTGGGCCGGGCCAGACGATCACCGGCGGCGTCGATGGCATCGGCGCAATCGAAGTGACCATCGGCCAGCCGAGGGAGTGATCCGATGAGCGACCTCGTCCTCCACAATTACTACCGCTCCTCCACCTCCTACCGCGTGCGGATCGCGCTGGAGATGAAGGGCCTGACCTATGACTACGTGCCGCATCATCTGCGCCATGGCGAGCATCTCGAGCCCACCTATCTCTCGGTCAACCCGCAAGGGCTGGTGCCGGCGCTGATCCTGGAGGGCGGCACGCTGCTGACGCAGTCGCTGGCGATCATCGAGTATCTCGACGAGACGACGCCCGACCCGCCGCTGCTGCCCAGGGATGCGCTTGGCCGTGCCCGCGTCAGGATGCTGGCGCAGATGATCGCCTGCGATATCCACCCGGTGAACAATCTGCGTGTGCTGACCTCGCTGCGCAATTTGTTCGGCGCCGGCGACCAGGATGTCGTCAACTGGTTCCGGCACTGGGTGAACGAAGGTTTCCAGCCGCTTGAAAAGATTCTGGCTTCGTCGCCGCAGACAAAAACATTCTGCAATGGCGACACGCCCGGCCTGGCCGACATCTGCCTGGTTGCCCAGATCGCCAGCAACGCCCGCTTCGGCGTCGACCTGACGCCATACCCCACGATATCGCGTATCCACGCCGCCTGCATGGCGCTGCCAGCCTTCCAGAAGGCGGCGCCAGAGAAGCAGATCGATGCCGAATAGGCGATTGGGATAAAAGCATGAGGAACTGCCGATGAAAGCCGTCGTCTTCGAAAAGTTCGGCGAAGCGCCGACGATCCAGACCGTTGCCGATCCGAAGCCGGCGCCGGAAGGCGTCGTCATCAAGGTCGAGGCGACTGGGCTGTGCCGCAGCGACTGGCATGGGTGGATGGGTCATGACGCCGATATCACGCTGCCGCATGTGCCGGGCCATGAACTGGCCGGCATCGTGGTCGCCGTCGGCAAGCGGGTCACCCGCTGGAAGGCCGGCGAGCGCGTCACCGTGCCGTTTGCCGTCGGCTGCGGCCGCTGCTTCGAATGCAACTCGGGCAACCATCAGGTCTGCGAGCACCAGTCGCAGCCCGGCTTCAACAGCTGGGGCTCGTTCGCCGAATATGTCGCCATCGACCATGCCGACACCAATCTCGTGCGCTTGCCCGACGAGATGGAATTCGCCACCGCCGCCAGTCTCGGCTGCCGCTTCGTCACCTCGTTCCGCGCAATCGTCGACCAAGGCCGCGTCAAACCCGGCGAATGGGTGGCGGTGCATGGCTGCGGCGGTGTCGGCCTGTCGGCCATCATGATCGCCAGCGCCATGGGCGCCAACGTCATCGCCATCGACCTGACCGACGAAAAACTGGATTTCGCCAGGAAGATCGGCGCTGTCGCCACCATCAATGCAGCCAAGACGCCCAACGTGGTCAAGGCGGTCAAGCAGATGACCAATGGCGGCGTGCATATGTCGATGGACGCGCTCGGCCACCCCACCACCTCGTTCAACTCGATTGCCAATTTGCGCCGCCGCGGCCGCCATGTGCAGGTCGGCCTGATGCTGGGTGACCACGCCCGCCCGCAAGTGCCAATGGACAAGGTGATCGCCTTCGAGCTCGAAATCCTCGGCAGCCACGGCATGCAGGCCCACCGTTATCCCGCGATGATGGAGATGATCCGCAGCGGCAAGCTGAAGCCCGAATTGCTGGTCGGCAAGAAGATCAGCCTCGACGAAGCGCCCGCGGCCTTGATGGCCATGGGCGGCTTCGAAGGCATCGGCATTGGCGTGGTGACGAAGTTTTAGCGCCACCCTTCAGCGCGACGTCGCACAAACCTCCCGCACGCAGTCGCGCAGCCAGCGTTGCGCCGGGTCAGCGTCGAGGCGCGGATGCCAGAGCATCGAAATGGTGACCTCCGGCGTCATCACAGGCAGCGCAAAACTGTGCATGCCGGCTCGAGCCCCTTGCGTGTGCCGCTCGGGGACGCTGGCGACCAGGTCGGATGCGCGCGCCATGGCGAGCGTGGCCGAGAAGCCGGAAACCATGCACACGACTGTCCGCTGCAGCCCGAGCCGGCTCAAGGCCTCGTCGATCGGCCCTCTTTCGCGACCCCGCCGTGAAACATTGATGTGCCGGCCGGCCGCATAGCGCTCCGCTGTCACGATGCCCTCGCTCAGCGGATGGCCCCTTCGCACGGCGCCGATAAAGCGATCGCGAAACAGCGCCTGGATACGCACTTCGGGTCCGGTTTCACCGGCGACGCCAATCTCCAGATCGATCGCCGCTTCGCGCAACGACATGACATCCTTGTCGGATTTCGGTGCAAAACGCAGCCGGACGTGAGGCGCGTCCGCTTCGATGCGGGCGACAAGGCGCGGGCCAAACTCCTCGACGAAGCTTTCATTGGTGCGCAGCGTGAAAGTCCGCTCCAGGCCTGAGAGGTCAAGCAGTTTGGCCGGGCGCAGCAGCGCTTCCGCATCCTGAACGACACGGCCTGCCTGCTGCCGCAATTCCAGGGCGCGCGGCGTCGGCACCAGGCCGCGACCGGCGCGGACCAGCAGCGGATCGCCTGTCGTCTCGCGCAACCGCGCCAGCGTCCGGCTCATCGCCGAGGGGCTAAGCCTTAGCCGTTCGGCGGCGCGCGCCACGCTGCCTTCGGTCAGCAGGATATCCAGGGCGACAAGCAGGTTGAGATCAGGCGATGACATCAGCCGACCCTAGCACAGATCGGCAATGATGTGGCGTTTCATGCATGAATAAGATGCAAATGCTGCGCGTTCCGCCACATCACCTAGGAGATTAGATCTCTGAAAGCCCTGGTTTCGGGATCTGACGGAAAGGAAGTCACATGACAGTTGCTGAGCAAAATCTGCGGGCATCCGCGCCTGGAAAAATCCAATCGGCGGGATGGGCGCTGGCAAGCCTGGCGCTTTGCACATTGTTGTCGTCGCTCGGCACCAGCATCGCCAGTGTCGGGCTTCCCTCCCTGATGCAGGCGTTCGGCGCGTCGTTCCAGTCCGTGCAATGGGTGGTCCTTGCCTATCTGCTCGCCATCACCACCTTGATCGTCAGCGCCGGGCGGCTCGCCGACATTTTCGGCCGCCGGCCGCTGCTGCTTGGCGGCATCGCTTTGTTCACATCGGCATCGGTGCTATGCGGCCTGGCGCCAACCCTTTGGCTGTTGATCGCCGCGCGGGCCGCCCAAGGGCTTGGTGCGGCCATGATGATGGCCCTGACATTGGCCTTCGTCGCCGAAACCGTCGCCAGGGAAAGGACCGGCAGCGCCATGGGCCTGCTCGGCGCCATGTCGGCGATCGGCACCACACTCGGCCCCTCGCTTGGCGGCCTGCTGATCGCCGGCCTCGGCTGGCGCGCGATCTTCCTCGTCAATGTGCCGCTCGGTCTGCTAGCCTTTGCCCTGGCCTGGCGCGCTCTGCCGGCAGCAAACAAGGCAGCGGGAGCAGGCCAAGGTTTCGACGGGATCGGCATGGTCTTGCTCGCCCTGACGCTGGCCGCCTATGCACTGGCCATGACGCTTGGCCGCGGCAGTTTTGGCGCCCTCAATGTCGGCCTGCTGATCGCGGCTGGCGTCGGTGTCGTTCTGTTCGTGTTTGCGCAGACAAAGGTCGAGAACCCTTTGATCCAGCCGGCAAAATTCCGCGACCCTACGTTGAATGCAAGCCTCGCCATGAACCTCGTCGTCGCCACCGTAATGATGGCGACGCTGGTGGTTGCCCCATTCTATTTGTCGCGCGGGCTCGGGCTGGACGCCGCCAGGGTCGGGCTGGTGCTTTCCACAGGTCCGCTTGTTTCCTCCCTGTCGGCGCTGCTGGCAGGACGGCTGGTCGATCGTTTCGGCGCCCATCGGATGATGATTGCCGGCCTGTTCAGTCTCACCGCGGGCAGCTTCCTCCTGTCGTTGGCCCGGACGGAACTCGGCATTGCCAGCTATGCCATGCCGGTCGCTGTCACCTGCGTTGGCTACGCTTTGTTCCAGACCGCCAACAATGCAGCAGTCATGACCGGTGTCGGCGCTGGCGAGCGTGGCGTCGTCTCCGGCCTGCTCAACCTGTCGCGCAATCTCGGCCTTATCACCGGCGCATCGGTGATGGGCGCTGTGTTTGCGGTCGCGTCGGCGGGAGGACAGGAAAACCATGACATGTTGAGCTCAGCCGCAGCCGCTCACGGAATGCAGATCACCTTTCAGACGGCGACGGCCTTGGCAGTGGCCGCACTGTTCCTGGCGCTGCTCACGGCCCGCGTCACTGGTCGCTCCGAACCCAATGTTTCCTGAGGCATTTCGGAGGCGGGCGATCGAGCGCGCATGTCTTGGCAAATGCCTCTCAGAGACTGTTTCGAAATTCGCTCTGGCGAGTCATATGGTGGTGGTTTCGAGAACCGGAGCGCAGCGGACATTTGGGTCCGTGAGCAACGGAAGCGCAGAAAACGCCATCAGATGGCCGCCAGAATTTCCAAACAGGCTCTCAGGCGCCTGCGCGCTTGCGGCGCTCATAAAGCATGACCAGCGTTTCGGCGGTCAGCGCCGGCCTCGGCTCGCCTTCGATCTCGACGGTGTTTGCGGCCTTCATCAGATACTGGCCGGGCCCCCTGTCATCCACCGAAAGCAGCGTGGTGCGCAGCCTGATGCGCTTGCCGACCCTGACCGGCGACAGGAAACGCACCTTGTCAAAACCGTAGTTGAAGGCGGCCTGGGTGTTTTCGGGCACGATGCCCATGCCGAGCGCAAGCGCGCCGATGATCGACAGTGTCAGATAGCCATGCGCAATCGTGGTGCGAAACGGGCTTTGCCGCTTCGCCCGCTCCGGATCGACATGGATCCATTGATGGTCGCCCGTGCATTCGGCAAACTGGTCGATGCGGTGCTGATCGACCGTCGTCCACTCGGACACGCCGAGCTCCTGCCCGGCCATTGTCCGCAGCTGTTCAAAGGTCGGCGGCGTTTTAGGCCGTATTTCCGTCATTCCTGCTTTCCCGATCACTTCGCCTGCCTCCGGACCACGAACCGACAGCCTCTGTCAATTCGCCGCGTGCAAATCCGTTCCGCCGTTTCGGGCTGGATGGCGCTTTGGCTCGCGGCCGCGCCGGAAGCGGTCAGACTGCGCCAGGAGAAGACGGCGCACGCTGCAGAAATCACTTCTTGTCGTAGCCGGCGCGGATCTCCTCCATCGCTTCCTTGATCCGGTTGCGCAGGATTTCGACAGATTCTGTGCCGGAACTCTTGACCAGTTCGGCGACCTCGCCGGCATTCTTCAACGCTGCCTCGAAGGATTTTCGGGCGAATGCCGCCTGGTTGGTCATGAACTCCTGCGGATTGCCTGGCGCTCTGTAGCTCTGCGCCATATCGGTGATTTCGCGCAGCGTGTCCTGCAGCATCTCGCGCTGCCTGGACAATAGCGAGGACGCCCCGGCGGCGCCCGCTTTGGCTGATTTTTCAAGCGCTTCGAGGTTCTTGCGATGATGACTGAGGATCGCCTCGACATCGACATTGGGCACCTTCAGGTCGCGGCCGAACCGGCTGAACATGTCCATGAAGGAGTCAGTCTCAGGTCGTTTTGCCATTGTCGTTCTCTCCCCTGTTGCCGCAGATGCTGGGCACCCGCAGGGCAGAATAGCACTCGCGTGCCGCGTGTCCATTCGCACGCGCAGTAGAATCACCTGTCGCGAAAGAGCCCGGGGATCGCTTTACGCTAGTTGGCGAGAAACAACCGCTCGACAACATAGAGCACGACGCCGGCAAGACCGCCGATGACCATGCCGTTGAACCGGATATATTGGAGGTCCCGGCCGATGTTCATTTCGATCAGCCTTGTCAGCTGGGCAAGGTCCCAGCGCTTGACCTGGTCGGCGATGAACTTCGACACGCCGCTCTTCTGGCTCTCGACGAAGGACGACAGCGCCACGACAAAGCCCTGGTTCATGTCGGCCCTGATCTGCGGATCGTGGGCCAAATGGCGGCCGACTTCGACGAACATGTTGGCGAGATGGCTGCGGATCATCGAATTTGGCGCCTTGGCATCCTGTTCGATGAACAGGCGCATGCTCTCCCACATGTCGCCGGCCAGCGCCTTCAGCTCCGGTCGGGCAAGGAAATCCCGCTTCAGCTTCTCGGCGCGCTTGGCATACTGCTTGGATGTCCTCAGCTTTTCGATGAAGGCCTGGGCGAAGTGGTCGAATTCGGCCCGCATCGGGTGATCGGGATCGGCCCGCACCTCGTCGAGCAACGAACCGGCGGAAGCGACGATCTTCTTCAACAGATAGGCGTCGGCTCTGAACAGGTTGAACAGTGACGGCAGTTCCTCGCGAATCTTTTCGCGCATCGTCGCCAGCGCCTGCCCGTCGCTGAGGAACCGGCCGATCACCTTGGTGAACTCGTCGAACAGTTTTTGGTGGCGGCGGTCGTCGGTCAGGGCCGATAGCAGTTCGGCGGCCAGCGGCGCCAGCGGCACCTTTTCGATCTGCTCCAGCATGCGGCTGGTGACGAAACCGCGCAGGCCGGATTGCTCAACGGCCGCCAGCGTCTGCGGCACCAGCCGGCCGACGAAATGTGACAGGCCGGCGGCGCGCTCATGGTCCGACAGCCAGTCGGCGACGAGCGCCGAAAAGTCGACCTCGGCGAGCTTTTCGCGCACCGGCTCGGGTGCCAGGAAATTGACCTCGATGAACCGGCCGAGATTATCGGCAATGCGGCTCTGATTCTCCGGGATGATGGCGGTGTGCGGGATCGGCAGGCCGAGCGGCCGCTTGAACAGTGCCACCACCGCATACCAGTCGGCCAGCCCGCCGATCGTCGCCGCCTCGGCGAAGGCGGCGACAAAACCCAGCCAGGGGTGGCGGCCCTCGAACGACTTGGCCACGGCAAAGATGAGGACGCAAAGCACGAGCGCGGCGGTGGCGACGAATTTGGTGCGCCTGAGCGCAGACAGCTTGGCGTACGTATCCGCGTCTGACTGGATGGGCGCAAAGGCCTGGACGGCTCGTGACATGGATATGCGTTTCCTGGTCGATCTTTCGATCTTATCTAGTATCGCGCTTGCCGGAATGCCCGCCGCCGAAGAAGCCGGTTCACGGTCTGCGCGATGGCGCACATAAAGTTGACGGGTGTATTCATCTATTATGCGGTGCCAGTCTGGAATTGTTCCAAGGTATGGGCCATATTGGGCTCAAGCTACTGCTTCGTGAGGATAAAATGCGGCTGACCCGCCAGACCAACTATGCCATGCGCATCCTGATGTATTGCGCCGCCAACACCGAACGGTTGAGCCGCATTCCCGAGATCGCAGCCGCCTATTCGGTATCGGAGCTGTTTCTGTTCAAGATCCTGCAGCCGCTGGTCGAACACGGCATGGTCGAGACGGTGCGCGGCAGGAATGGCGGTGTCAGGCTTGGCCGCCCCGCCGAGCAGATCAGCCTTTTCGATGTGGTGCGGGTGACGGAAGAGAGCTTCGCCATGGCCGAGTGCTTCGAGAACGACGCGGCCGAATGCCCGCTGATCGACAGCTGCGCGCTGAATTCGGCGCTGCGCGAAGCGCTCAACGCCTTCTTCGCCGTGCTGTCGCGCTACACAATCGCCGATATGGTGGCGGCGCGCCCGAATGTGCGCCATCTCCTCGGCATCGACATGCTGGAGCGCCGAGCGCCCGCCGCCTGACTATGCTGCCGATTGCGGCAGCACGAACGGCATGTTTGCGGCGGGCAGAACGCCGACTTTCAGCCGGCAATCGAACACTCTTTCGATCAGTTCGTCGCTGAGCACATCTTGCGGCGAGCCGGTGGCGGCAAGCCTGCCGCGATGCATGACGAAGATCCGGTCGGCATACATGGTCGTCAGATTGAGGTCGTGCAGAATGGCGACCACGCCGCCGCCGCGCCTGGCAAAATCGCGGGCGATGTTCATGATGATCAGCTGGTGCTTGATGTCGAGGCTGGAGACCGGCTCGTCGAGGAACAGGTAGCGCGGCTTGCCGTCGAGCGCCGGCTCCCACACCTGGCACAGTACGCGGGCAAGCTGCACGCGCTGCTGCTCGCCGCCCGAAAGCTCCTGGTAGAAACGGCCGGCAAAGCCGTCGAGATCGACGCGCGCCAGCGCCCGTTCCGGCAAGCGTTCGTTTTCGCCGGGCAGCGCGCCGGAGCGCCCGCCGATGAGGCCGAGCCTGACGATCTCGCGCACCGTGAACGGAAAGGACAGTGTGGTCGCCTGCGGCAGCACGGCGCGCAATGTCGCGGCCTCGACCGGCTTCATCGCCGACAGATCGCGGCCGTTGATCGTGACGTGGCCCGAATAGGCAAGGTCGCCGGAGAGCGCCTTGAGAAATGTCGTCTTGCCCGAGCCGTTGGGGCCGACGATTGCCGCGATTTCGCCGGGCCGCGTGGCGAAATCGACATTGGCGACAATGCACTTGCCGCCGATCGCCACCGAGACATCGCGTGCTTCGATCATGATGGCCTCACAGGTCAATCACGCCGCGCTTGCGCAGCAGGATCCAGAGAAAGAACGGCGCGCCTGATATCGCGGTGACGATGCCGATCGGCAGTTCGGCCGGCGCCACGATGGTGCGGGCGACGGCGTCGGCCAAGAGCAGCAGTGAGGCGCCGAGCAGTGCCGACGCCGGCAGCAGGTAGCGGTTGTCCGGGCCAATGGCCAGGCGCAACAGATGCGGCACGACGATGCCGACGAAGCCGATGCCGCCGCTGAAAGCGACAGACGCGCCGACCGCCGCCGAGACGCCGACGATGGCCGTGTATTTCAGCCGCTGCACCGGGATGCCGAGATGGCCGGCGGTGGCTTCGCCCAGCGCCAATGCGTTGAGGCCGCGCGCCAAAAACGGCATTGCCGCCAGCGCCAGCACCATGACCGGCCCGACGGAACCGATCTTTTGCCAGGTCGCGCCGGCCAGCGAGCCGAGTTGCCAAAAAGTCAGGTCGCGCAACTGCCGGTCGTCGGCCATGAAGATCAGGATGCCGGTCAGCGCCATGGCGAGCGCCGCCAGCGCAATGCCGGCAAGCAGCATGGTGGCGACCGACGTGCGGCCTTGTCTTGTGGCGACCTGATACAGCACCAGCGTCGTCGCCAGCCCGCCGCAGAATGCCGCCAGCGGTAAGGCCAGCGTGCCCAGTGCCGCAACAAAGGGCGCTAGAACGGTGCCGCCAAGGACGATGACGGCGACCGCGCCAAGACTCGATCCGGCGGAGACGCCGATCAGGCCGGGGTCGGCCAACGGGTTGCGGAACAGCCCTTGCATGACTGTGCCGGAGACGGCGAGCGATGCGCCGATCAGCATGCCGAGAATGACGCGCGGCAGGCGGATGTCATAGACGATCAGCCGGTCGCGCGCGCTGAGCGCTGCATCATCAGACACCGCCCCCAGCAGCCAGTCGCGAACGACGCCGACGGCCGACGCGTCCGATGCGCCTGAGGTCAGCGACAAAAGCACGGCGACGGCAAGGCCAATGCACAAAAGCACGATGACGATGCGGGCACGGACCGAACGGTCGCCTTCGGATGCGGTCGCCATGGTGCCCGCCGGGCCGGCGATCGATTGGTTGGTCATGATTGCCTGCTCAGTCCGTGACCTGCCCGCCATACAGCGAGACGGCGAGGTCGTGGATGGCGTCGGCCGTGCGCGGGCCGAAACCCAGGAGATAGCCGCCATCCATGCGGATCAGTTTGCGGGCGGCGCCTGCCGGCGTCGAGGAGACCGACGCGATGGCGAACAGCTGGTCGTCCGATGTCGCCGGCCCGGCATTGTTCATCATCAGGATGACGTCCGGCCTGGCGGTGACGAGCGCCTCGTCGGAGAGTTGCTTGTAGCCGCTAAAGCCTTCGATCGCATTGACGCCGCCAGCCAGCTTGATGATTCCGTCGGCGGCGGTGTTGCTGCCGGACGCCAGGATCTTGCCACCCTGTATCGACAGCACGAACAGCACGCGCTTGCGCTCCTTGATCAAGGCGGTCTGCTTCTCCGCTACCTGCAGTTTGGCGGCGACGTCCGCCGCCAGCACCTCGGCCTTGGCATCGGCGCCAAGCGCCTTCCCGACGACGCGAATCTTTTCGATTATGCCTTCATTGTCGAAGCGGTCGGGCACCTCGATAAAGGGGACGTTCGCCTTTTTCAGCACGTCGATGGTTTCCTTGGGGCCACTGCCCTGCAGCGCCAGTATTCCCGACGGGTTGACCGAAAGCACGCCTTCCGGCGACAGCTGACGCATATAGCCGACATCGGGGAGCTTCAGCGCCGCTTCCGGATAGCGGCTGGTCGAATCGCGGGCAATCAGACGGCCCTGCTCGCCCAGCGCATAGACGATCTCGGTGATCGAACCGCCGATGGCGGCGATCTTCGACGGGTCGGAAAAGACAGCCTTGCCTTCGGCGGCGCTGGCCGGAAGCGCACCAGCAGCCAGGGCAAGACCAACCGCCGGCGCCAACATCAACCTGAAAAATGAAATCATTGCCGTTGTCCTCAGGCTACTGTCGGGCTTGGAATGCGCGGCAGGTTTTCGGCCAGGAACCGCCAGTCGTCGCGCTCGCCTTGGCCTTCATGGCGCTTGCCGAAGAACTGGATGATCATCTTGCCGTCGGCGCCATAGACCTCGAGCGAGGTGACATGGCCGTCCTTGGTCGGTTTGCGCACGGCCCAGACCTCATCAATGTGGTCGGTCCGCAGATGCAGGTGGAAAGTCTCGTCGAGCACGTTGATCCACGGCCCCATCGGCTTGATCGACTTGACCGGGCCGGAATGGATCTGGATGCAACCGCGGTTTCCCACAAAGCACATGATTGGCATGGCGCCCGCGGCCGCATGATGGAACATGGCACTGACGGCGTCATTGTCGACCAGCCAGGCGTAGTCCTGGCCGACCATGCGCACCGCCTGGCGGCGGCTGAGTTTCAGTGTTTTGAACATGCCGAAGAACTGGTGCACGTCGGTCAGCCGGCTCCAGCGATCACGCAGATCGTCGATGCTTGTGGGGTTGTCCGACAGCTCGGTCTCCTCCTCGGTACCACCGCCCGAAATCATCACTGTCGGCCCCTGGTTCGACGATTCGAGCCCGGCGACCAGCTTCTGGTAGGCATAGAGGTTGGACGCGGGCCGCAGATGCACCTTGTGCACCGCCTCGCCCGCCGCGTCGAAGAACTGCAGGCTGCGGCGGATCTCGCCGTCGTCGCGCTTTTCCACGGCAAAGCCATGCGCCCAGATTTTCGGGAAGATGCGCAGGTCGATGTTTTCGCCCAGCACCATGGCATTGTGGTCGCCGGTGACGACCTTGTCGTAGACGCCGATCTTCTCATGCACCGCACTTTCGTTGCGGGTCAGCGCCATCAACTCGCCGACGGCATCGAGACCGGTCAGAAGATCGTTGACGCGCGGCTCGATGCGAACGACGCCGTCGCCGCAATGCGCCGCGACAAGCTCGGCTTCCGAAATGCCGAGTTGGGCGGCAAGATCACGCTCGCGCGTCTTCGGATTGTCGGTCCGCGCCCGCCGGATTTCATGCGGCGATGGTACCACCCGCTGATCCATGGTTCTTAGCCCCTGCTGTTCTCGAAAGCCTACTTGTTGAGGATGAGCTTGCCCTGGCGGGTGATCTTGAGCCGGTAGAGCGCGCCGTGATGTTCGATGCCGATTTCATGCTCGCCCTGGAACAGCATGTTTGAGGACAAGGTCCTGACCGCCAGCGGCACCCGGTCGAAACGAGCCGAAGCATCTTCGGGACGGCGGACACGGTAGCGGAAGTCATTGGGATTGTGCGTGTTCATCTGGTTCGATCCCTTTCTGTGCCGGGCATCTGGCTATGCGTTGCAAAAATGCCGATTCATTTCTTGACTCGAATAATCATGTTTACTAGTCAGTGCAATACCGGACTAAATGAGTCAACATTTAAGACGCCGGATCGAATGAAAAATGCCAGCGAGCCCCACGCCAGCCAGCATTGAACCTGGAATTTGGAGTGGGGTTATGGGGCCGGTGGCAAGGAATATGGCTGCTCTGCTGAGCGGAGCGGCGGTGACGGTATTGGTTGGGATGCATGGCGCAGAGGCCCAGGAAGCCACGACCAACGAAGCGGAGAAAAAGGGGCGCGTGACCCTGTTGCAGCAGCTGGTGCTGGGCGCCGGCGCTGAAAAGATCGCCATCAACACGCCACAGGCGGTGACGGTTCTCAATCAGGACGACATCGATCGCGAACAAGCCGAGACGACCGGCGGGCTGTTCAAGTCGGTACCGGGCGTAACCATGGTCGGCAGCGAGCGCGTCTTCGGCGAAGCCTTCAACATTCGCGGCATCGGCTCTACCGAGAACTCGGCCGACGGCTCCCGCATCATCGTCAATGTCGACGGCGCGCAGAAATTCTACGAGCAGTACCGGATGGGCTCGTTCTTCTCGGATCCCGAGCTTTACAAGAAGGTCGAAGTGCTGCGCGGACCCGCCTCCTCGACGCTCTATGGCTCGGGCGCGCTCGGCGGCGTCATCAATTTCGTCACCAAGGACGCTTCCGACTTCCTCAAGGACGGCAAGAACAACGCGTTGCGGCTGAAGAGCTCCTATGAGACCAACGGCAATGGGCTGCTCGGCTCGGCCATCTATGCCCGCCGCCTCAACGACAATGTGGAGTTCCTCGCGACAGGCAATTATCGCACCGCCGACGAGTTCACGCTGGGCAACGGCACCAAGCTTCTGGGTTCGGATTTCAACGCCTGGTCGGGACTGATGAAGGGAACGGCGCATTTCGGCGACAACAACGAGCAGGTCGTTCGCCTCTCCTACCAGCGCTGGGACAGCGATGCCGACAACCAGGCCTACGCCCAGACCGGCACCCAGGCGGCATTCGGCACGGTCGATCGCCATGTCGTCGACAGCACGGCGATCCTCAGTTACGAGAACCCGGTCAGCGACAATCCGTGGCTCGATATCAAAGCCAACATCTCCTATTCCGACACAGCGGTGGAACAGCGCAACGGCACGCTGGCCGGTTCGAACATCATCGATGCGGATTACGGCTATCGCACCTGGCAAGCCAATCTGCAGAATACGTCCGAATTCAGCGGCGAAGCCTATCAGAATTTCCTGACCTATGGCGTGCAGGCCAGCCACCAGGATCGCATCGGGGTCAGCCAGCTCATCACCGGCACCGGCGACGCCATCAGCACTCATCCGGAAGGCACCGACAACAAGCTCGGCGCGTTCGTGCAGAACGAATATGTCTGGAACGAAAAGCTGACGCTGATCGCCGGTATGCGCGGCGATTTCGTCTGGCGCCAGCCCGGCGAAGCCGCCGAATCGCTCGGCAATGCGGTCGACGTCAACGATCAGGCCTGGTCGCCGAAGATCGCGGCGCTCTACAAGGTCAACGACAATTTCGGCGTGTTCGGCTCCATTGCCCACGCCGAGCGGCTACCGACGCTTGACGAACTCTACACCTGGTCCAAGGGCGTCAGCGTCGACCTGAAAAAGGAAAAATCCAACAATTACGAAGTCGGGTTCACCACTTCCGGCAACGACATTTTCCAGGAGGGCGACGCGCTGAGCCTGAAGACGACCGGCTTCTACAACGACCTCACCGATCTCATCCAGCTGACGGCGACCGGCGCTTCCCGCTACTTCTACAATGTCGGCAAGGCGCGGATCTACGGTGTTGAGATCGAGGGCGCTTACGATTCAGACTACGTCTTCGCCAACCTTGCCTATACCGGCGTGAAGGGCGAGAACCTGACGCCCGGCCTGAATTACGGCAAGCCGCTCTCGACCATTCCGGCGCACAAGATCGTACTTTCATTGGGCGCACGCATGCCGGATCGCGATCTGGAGTTCGGCGGCAGGGTGACCCACGCCTTCGAGGCGCCTAACAGCATCCAGGGCACGGCATCTTCGTCGGCAACACCGAGCGCTACCGTGGTTCCAGCCGACGCCTGGACCACTGTCGACCTGTTCGCATCGTGGAAGCCGCAATCCGGCCAGTTCGAAGGCTGGCAGGCGCAGTTCGGCATCAACAACATCTTCAATGCCTATTACCGCGACGCGATCGCGCTCGACTACGCCAAGGGCCGGACCTTCAAGCTGACATTGGCAAAACAACTGGACTGGTGAGAACGATGAGCATCACGGCGGCTATGACATCCTTCCTGATCGCAGCGACATTTGTCGCCGCCGTGGCCGGCCCAGCGCAAGCCGAGGCGCCGGGCCTAGGGCTCTCGCTCGAGCTCAACGGCGCGCAACCCTCCGACAAGGGTTGCCGGCTGACATTCGTGGTTGCCAACAATCTCGGCGCCGACCTGTCCAAGGCGGCGTTCGAGATCGCCTTGTTCAACCATGCGGGCGTGGTCGACCGGCTGACCGTCCTCGATTTCAAGGACCTGCCGGCGGGTAAGACCAAGGTGACGCGTTTCGATCTCGCCGGCACCGACTGCACCAAACTTGGCCGCGTGCTGATCAACAGCGCGACGGAGTGCGCGGGCGCCGGCATAGAGCCGGCCACATGCCTGCGCAGTCTGAAGACCGCGACCAAGACCGGCATCGCCTTCGGCCTGTGACAGGGGGCGGGATTGGGGTTCGAACCGAAATTCTCGCAAAACACCGTGGCCTGGCCCCTGGCCGGGCCCTTTGTTTTGCCGCTGGAACCGGACGATCCCGATTTCACCATTCCGCACGGCTCGCTGCAGTCTTCGCTGCGTGACACGCCGGAGAAGAACTACATTACGGACGCCAGCGGCGAGCTGACCACCATACCAGCCGAGCCGCTGGGCGGCACGCGGACCAGGCAGCCAAGGCGCAAATGGAAGGCCGCCGTGGTTTTCTCACTGGTCCTTCATGCGGCGGCGGCAATGGCCTTCCTGGCCACCGACGATGAGCCGATCCTGATCGAAGGCGCCGACCAGTCCGGAATCATGTTGCTCGGCAACGCGCCCGACGACCAGTCGGCCGCCGGCGACATGACAGATGCCCTGCCGGAAGCGGCTGAGGTGACGCTGGTCACCATGCTTGCCCCCAAGCCGGTGGAGACCGTGGAGGCGCAACCGGTCGCGGCGACGGAAACGGCCCAGCCGGTCGAAACCGCTGAAGCAGAAGCGGCGGCCACGGCGACGCTGGAACCCGTGCGGGAACCGCCGGATCGGCCCAAATCCGCGCCCGACCGCGTCGATCCTGTCCCCGACGAGCCAGCGATGGCCGTCAATCCCTTGCCCGAGATTCAGACGGTCGATCAGGCGGTCGAAGACGACAATTCCGTCCAGAAGCCCGCCGAGCAGTCGACCACGACCGTCGAGGCAACCGCTGTCGAAAAAACGGCGTCGGTCGAAACCCTCGAAAAAGTCACGCCCGAAACGGAGCCACAACCGGCGCCGGTGGAGAAAAAGCCGCACCCGGCGAAGCCTCAGCCTGCGAAAACCAGGAAAGCCGAGCCGGTGAAGAGGCCGATCAAGAAGGCGCAGAAGGCTGAGACGCTGAAGAAGACGGAAAAGGTGCCTGCCAAACAGGCCAGGTCCGGCTCCGGCGGCCAAAATGAAGCCGATGCCAGGCGCGGCGTCGCCGAGGGGCAGACCGACGGCAAGACGGCGACCAGAAGCCAGGGCGGCAAGTCAGGCATTGGCAATGCTTCCGTGTCCAACTATCCCGGCAAAGTGGTCGCAAAACTGCGGCGCGCGTTGCGTGGCATTTCGAGTTCCGCGCGGGCAAAGGCGCGCAACGATGTCCAGGTGAGCTTCACCGTCGATGCCAATGGCGGGGTCGGCGGCATCCGCATCGCGCGCAGTTCCGGCTCGCCCGAACTCGATGCGGCGGCCCTCGCGGTCATACGCCTCGCGGCCCCCTTCCCGCCCATCCCGACGGATGCCGGCCGATCGAGCTGGGCGTTCGCCTTACCGCTCGGCCTTGCGCGCTGAACCCGATGGTGTCCGCTTCGGGATTGGAATCCATATTCGCGCGAAACACCGTGGCGTGGCCTTTGGTGGTTGGCGCGTTGCCGCTGGCAACCGATCTTGATTTGACAAGTCCACGCCGCTCGCGGCAGGTCTCACCGCGAAACATGCAAGAAACCAGCCCCCTCCCCGATGCCGGCAGCGAACTGGCGATCACGCCAGCCGAGCCGCTTGCGTCAGCGCGGCCGTCAGCCATCAGCCGCAAATGGATGGCGGCGATCATCGTCTCCTGCCTGCTCCATGTCGCGGTAGCGGCGGCTTTTCTCATCACACCCGCCGGCACATTCGAGTCCAGGGATGCAATCCAGATGGAGGGTGCCGATCAATCAGGCGCCAACGTGGTCGGCAGCGCCCTGGATGGCCAGGCCCCTGGCGTGATGGAGGTTACCGTGGTGCCCGACCCGCAGCCCGCCAAGCCTCAGGTGAAGCCCAAGCCGCCTGCCGAGCAGCCCGCCAAGGAAATGGCCGCGCAGCCCCCCGCGCCCCTGCCGCCCGCGGTCGAACAACCCACCGCCGCGCCGGACATACTGACGGCCGACACCCCACGCCATGACGAGCAGAGCGTGGCCCCGAAAGCTGAAACGCCGGCAGAGCCGGTTACTCCGACCGAAAGCGCCGAGGCGCCTCCTGCCGATATCGGACAGCCGCCGATCCCGACCGCAAGGCCAAGCACGACAGGTTCTGGCGGCGTGGGCGAAACCAATGACGCGCGCGGTGCGGCGGATGGCGAGGAACGTGACGCGGTGACGTCCAGCACGGGCAAGAAGCAGGGCGCAGCAGGCAATGCGATAGAATCCCGCTACAGCGGTGAAATCCAGAAGAAGCTTGCCCGCGCCAACCGTCGTGTTTCGAAATCGGTACAAGCCAAGGCCAGCAACAATGCAAGGGTTGTTTTCGTCGTCATGGCCGACGGCAGCATCGGCGACATACAGCTTGCCGAAAGCTCAGGGTCCGCGGAGCTCGATCAATTCGCTTTGACGCTGGTGCGCCAGCAGGCGCCGTTCCCGGCCATTCCACCGGAGATCGGCAGGTCAAGTTGGGTGTTCAGGGCGCGGATCGGTCCGTACTAGCTCCGCCTCACCGTCTCAAACCCTCATCACGTCACACATTCACCCATCCCGAAAGGACAGCCAATGTACATCGCCATGAACCGCTTCAAGGTCCAGAACGGCTCGGAGGTCGCCTTCGAGGACGTCTGGAAGGGACGCGACTCGACACTTTCGGAAATGGCGGGCTTCAAGGAATTCCATCTGCTGCGCGGCCCGGTCAACGACGAAGAGGGCTATACGCTGTTTGCTTCGCACACGGTGTGGGCGAGCCATGCGGATTTTGTCGCCTGGACCAAATCCGAGAATTTCCGTGCCGCGCATCGCAACGCCGGTTCCAGCAAGGTGCACTATCTCGGTCACCCCCAATTCGAGGGGTTCTCGGTCGTCGAAGGCGCCTAACCGCTAACGCGCTAAGGCCAGACCTCCGCTGACGGTTAGGGTGTGTTGAGATTCAGGTCAGGCCGAGTCGAAAACGATGGTTTCCGAGAACCGGAGCGGAGCGTACTTGAAGTCCGTGAGCACCGGAAGCGCAGGAAACCATCGTTTGCAGGCCGGCATCACCTGAATATCAATGCACCCTAAGCCGCGGCCAGCAGGCTGGCATTGCCGCCCGCTGCCGTGGTGTCGACGCAGACGGCGCGCTCATGCGCATAGGCCGCCGGGTTGAGCACTTCGCTGACCAGCGGCACGATCGGTCCTGCGCGGTCGGCAATGACCTTGCGCACGATGCGAGCTGCCTCAGGCGTGCCCGAGAAGGCGACGACGTCGACCCGCAGCGAGCGCGCCTCGACCGGATCGGGCCGGCCGTCTATAGCCGCCAGAGGCAGGCCCTTGCCAGTCAGCGCCGAGAGCGCTGCAGGAGCACCAGGCGCGACGGCGAGCACGGCATTGCCGGCGGCGAGCGCCTGGATCGTCTGGGCAAGCAGCGTATCGCCGTCAGGACCGAGGCAGAGCACGCGGCCGCGCGGCGACAGCGACAGCGTGTTGGCTTCGCCTGTCGGCCCCGGCAGGTCGACCTGGCCGAAATCGATGCTGGCGGCAGCGCCGATGGCTGCCGCACCCTTACCGCGCAGATGCTTGCGCAGGATGGCGACGCGGTCGGGCCGCGTCGACCAGCCGCCAAGCGTCGGGTCGGGCAGATTGTCGGCAAGCTCGGTCGCCGTCACCTTGTGGCCTTCGGCAAGATGCGTACCGGCCTCCGGCCCCTTGCGGAAGCGGCGGAGATAGTGCGGGCCGCCGGCCTTCGGCCCGGTGCCGGAAAGCCCCTCGCCGCCGAAGGGCTGCGAACCGACGACGGCACCGATCTGGTTGCGATTGACATAAATGTTGCCGGCATGGATGCCGTCGACGAAATGCTGGACGCGACCCTCGATGCGGGTGTGCAGGCCAAAGGTCAGGCCATAGCCCTTGCGGTTGATCTCGGCGATCACCGCGTCGATCTTGTCGGCGTCGAAGCTGGCGACATGCAGCACCGGCCCGAACACCTCGCGCTCCATTTCCTCTATACCTTTAACCCGGAAGACGTGCGGCGCGACGAAGCGGCCATCCTTCGGCGCTTCGAGCTTGGCGATCAGTCGGCCCTGCAGCCCCATCCTGGTGCAATAGTCGCGGATCGAAGCTTGCGCCTCGTCGTCGATGACCGGGCCGACATCCGTCGAAATCTGCCAGGGATCGCCGATGCTGAGCGCTTCCATCGCGCCCTTCAGCATCTCCAGCATCTTCTTTTCGACGTCCTTTTGCACATAGAGCACGCGCAGCGCCGAGCAGCGCTGGCCGGCACTCTGGAAGGCCGAGGCAAGGATGTCGCGCACGGCTTGTTCGGGCAGCGCGGTGGAATCGACGATCATGGCGTTGAGGCCACCGGTCTCGGCAATCAGCATGGCGTCGGGCGCGGCGGTCTCGGCCAATTGCTTCTCGATCAGCTTGGCGACCTCGGTCGAGCCGGTGAAGCAGACGCCGGCGATGCGCGGATCGGCGGTGAGCGGCCCGCCGACCGACGGGCCGTCGCCGGGCAGAAGCTGGATGACGTCTTCCGGCACACCGGCCTCGCGCAGCAATTCGACGGCGCGGAAGGCGATCAGCGGTGTCTGCTCGGCCGGCTTGGCGATCACCGAATTGCCGGTGACGAGTGCTGCGGCGATCTGGCCGGTGAAAATGGCGAGCGGGAAATTCCACGGCGAGATGCAGACGATCGCCCCGCGCGCTTGCGTGCCCGCTTCGTTGTTGGCTGCTTCGGTGGCGTAGTAGCGCAGGAAGTCGACGGCTTCGCGCACTTCGGCGACGCCGTCGGCCAGCGATTTGCCGGCCTCGCGGGTGGCGAGCGCGAAGAACTCGACCGCATTGGCCTCATAGAGGTCGGCGGCACGGTTGAGGATGGCGGCGCGCTCGGCGACGGGACGCTTTGCCCAGGCCGGTTGCGCCTCCACGGCGAAGCGCACCGCGGTCGCGACCTGCTTGGCGGCGGCCTCACTG
The DNA here is from genome assembly GCF_056403215.1 of Mesorhizobium sp. P2_H9. Classification (NCBI taxonomy): domain Bacteria; kingdom Pseudomonadati; phylum Pseudomonadota; class Alphaproteobacteria; order Hyphomicrobiales; family Phyllobacteriaceae; genus Mesorhizobium; species Mesorhizobium sp. P2_H9. The sequence goes on from NZ_JBFUFX010000015.1 coordinate 47,956, forward strand.
ACGGTGCCGACAATTTCGTCAGGCTTGGCCGGATTGACGATCGGCCTCTGCTTGCCGTAGCCGGCGGCGCGGGTGATCGGCTTGGCATGCCAGCGCTCCGAGCCGGCAAATCCTGCCTTGGCCTTCTCGATCGCGGCCAGCGACACCGTATCGGTGATGTCGAAGCCTTTTGAGTTGCTGCGGCTCGCGCCGAAAATCGCTGAGGGGCGAGCGATCGCCGGATTGGCGGCCTGGCCCTGGTTCTCCACCGTTTCGAGCGGATCGCGGGCGATGTCCTCAGGCTCGACCTCCTCGTCGGTCAACTGATGCACGAAGGAGGAGTTGGCGCCGTTCTCCAGCAGCCGCCGGACCAGATAGGCCAAGAGGTCGGAATGCGCGCCGACCGGCGCATAGATGCGGCAGCGCGTGCCCTCGGCCTGGCGCACCGTCTCGTGCAGCGCCTCGCCCATGCCGTGCAGGCGCTGAAACTCGAAGGCATCGCGGTTATCAGCCATCGACAGGATGGCGGCGACGGTGTGGGCGTTGTGGGTGGCGAATTGCGGATAGATGCGGTCGGTCATCGACAACAGCTTCTTCGCGCAGGCCATGTAGGAAACGTCGGTGTTGGCCTTGCGGGTAAAGACCGGATAGCCGCCAAGCCCGAGCGCCTGCGCCCGCTTGATCTCCGTGTCCCAATAGGCGCCCTTGACCAGCCGCACCATGATGTTGCGGTCGTACTTCTTCGCCAGCGCGTAGAGCCAGTCGATGGTGAAGGCCGCGCGTGGACCATAGGCCTGGACGACGACGCCAAAGCCGTTCCAGCCGGCCAGCTCCGGCTCGGCCAGCACTTTTTCGATGACGTCGAGCGACAGATCGAGCCGGTCGGCTTCCTCGGCGTCGATGTTCAGGCCCATGCGCGAATGCCGCGCCGCGAGTGCCAATGACAAAAGCCGCTCGGCCATGACCGGCAGCATCTTTTCCTTCTGCGCCACCTCGTAGCGCGGATGCAGCGCCGACAGCTTGACCGAGATGCCGTGGTTCTGGCGGATGTCGGGACCGTTGGACCCGGAGTCGAGCGAGGAAATCGCGTCGGCATAGGCCTTGAGATAGCGCAGTGCGTCGGCCTCGGTGCGGGCAGCCTCGCCCAGCATGTCGAAAGAATACAGATAGCCCTTCTGCGTCATCGGCCGGCCGCGCTTGACGGCCTCGGTGATGGTGCGACCAAGCACGAACTGTTCGCCCATTTCGCGCATGGCAGCAGCCACCGCCTTGCGGATGACCGGTTCGCCCAGCCGGCGCACCATCGAACGCAGCGTGCCTTCGATGCCGCCCTCGCCTTCGTCGAGCACGCGGCCGGTCAGCATCAGCGCCCAGGTCGAGGCATTGACGAAAATGGAGCTTGAACCGCCCGAATGCGCCGACCAGTCGTGCGGCGCGATCTTGTCGGCGATGAGGTCGTCCATCGTCTCGGTATCGGGCACGCGCAGCAGCGCCTCGGCCAGGCACATCAGCGCCACGCCTTCCTTGGTGGAGAGGCCGTAGGCCGAGAGGAACACCTCCATCAGCCTTGGATCGGACGAGCCGCGCACCGCCCGCACCAGATCGGCGGCGCGGGTCGAGATCGCGTCGCGGTCCTTTGTCGACAGCCCCGTCGCCTCGGCCAGCCGCTTCACCGCCTGGTCTTCGTCGGGCAAATAGTTGGCACGAATCTGCTGACGGATGGCATCGAGCGCGGGCATGGCGATCCTGTGGAGCGAGTGTTAGGGAGCGGGCCGGCGGTCACCGGACCGAATGGCGCAAGCTAGCACAAACCAGTATCTCAATCGGTCCAAAGAAATCGACAGGATAGGTCGATTGATCTATGATAAGGTCAAATTTCAGCCAGATAGACCATGATTTCGATGACCGAAGACCAATTGGACCGCATAGACCGAAACATCCTGTCGGCGCTGGCGCGCGACGGGCGGCTTTCCATGTCGGAACTCGCCGCCAAGGTCGGCCTGTCGAAGACGCCGGTGCAAGCGCGGGTGAAGCGGCTGGAGAAGGACGGGTACATCAGGGGCTATCAGGCGATCATCGACCGCGAGCGCATGGGCGAAGGTCATGTCGCCTTCGTCCAAGTGAAATTGTCCGACACGCGCTCGGCCGCGCTCGACGCTTTCAACCGCGCGGTGCAGGCCGTGCCGGAAATCGAGCAGTGCCACATGATGGCGTCGAGCTTCGACTATCTGCTCAAGGTCCGCACCACCGATATCGCCGCCTATCGCCGCGTGCTCGGCGAGCGGATCTCGGCTCTGCCCCACGTCGCCCAGACCTCGACTTTCGTGGCGATGGAGACGGTCAAGGACCGGTAAGCCTACTCCGCCAGCGTTTTCAAAAACGCCACCAGCGCCGCACGCTCGCGGTCCGAAAGCTGCAGCGGGTGAACTTCGGATGTCCCCTCGACGCTTGGCGCCGCCTTGTCATAGTGCGCCACCACCTCGTCGAGTGAGGAAAACTGCCCGGCATGCATGTAAGGCGGACGGGTGGCGGCGCCGCGCAGCGACGGCGTCTTGTAGGCACGGATCAGTTCCGGTCCTGTCTTGACCATGAAGCGCAGTTCTCCGCAGGCGCTGTCGTCGCCGTCGCGAAAAGCGCCCAGACAGTTGAACGGGTCGGCCTCAACCTGTGCCACCGCGTCGATACGGCCGCGATCGGGCGGCAGATCCGCAACCGGCGGCACCCCGGTGTTGTGAAAGCTGTTGTCGGTGAAGCGCGGGCCGTTGTGGCAGGTCACGCAATTGGCCTTGCCGATGAACAGCTTTAGCCCAAGGATTTCCTCTGGCGAAAAGGCATCATCGCCCTCCGGCTTAGCCGCTGCCCCCAGATCGATGGCAAAGCGGTCGAAGCGCGTCTGCTGCGGCTCGATAGACCGCTCGAAGGCGGCGATCGCCTTGCCAATATTGGCGAAGACGCGGTTGACGTCCTCGGCCTGGGCAGCGGGCATGGCTTTCCAGGCGGCCTTCTCGGCATCGGTGCCGAGCGGGCTGGCATTGGCCGGCACGGTCGAAAGGTCTGGCAACGGCCCGAAGATGCGCTCGTAGCGTTCGCCAAACCGCTTCTTGATGTAATGCACATAGGCGGCGCGGTTTCCGGCATGTTCGAGCGGATTTTCCAGCGGCGTCAGCGCTTGCGCCCAAAGACTGTCGCGCCGCCCATCCCAGAAGAACCATGGATCACGCGCCACCCCGGCCAGCGGCATGCTGCGCCGGTTGGTGCGGCCGACGCCGACCGCTTGCGGCAGGTCATCCTGGAACTGCCGGTCGATCTTGTGGCAGGTCGAGCAGGAGACCGTGCCGTCGCGGCTCATCCCGGTGTCGAAGAACAGCGTCGAACCGAGCGCGGCTGCGGCCGGCACATCGGCGAAGCGGTTGGTGGTGTCGGTCTTCAGCGGCGGCAGCGTGTTCAGTGCCAGCGAGGCGATGGTTTCCTTCTCGGCGTCGGAAAACTGCGGCTTGCCGCAACCGGCAAGCATCGCCACCACCATTAGTGCGAGACATCGCGAAAAGCGGCTCATCTAAAACTCACAGCACCACGTTGAAGACGACGGTGTCGGAACCGGCCGCCGCCGAGATGGCGAAGCGCAATTGCCACCATCCGCTCATGGTGAATTTCAACCCGTCGATCCGGTAGCGCCCGTCGCCAAGATAGTCGGTCGCTTGCGGGCTGGTCGGCAGGCCGTGACTGTGCTGTGGCATGCCGCCAGACACCGTGATCGCAGCCCCTTCCACCGGCGCGCCCTTGACCGTCTTCAGTGTCAGCAGCCAGGATTGCAACTCGCCTTGCCGCACGACACCGCGCTCCGGCTGGAAGCTTGCCACGAACAAGCCGCTCGCCGTGGTTTTCGACCGGGATATGTCGAGGCCGGCGAACTGCGCCGACCGCGGCGCGGTCAGATAGACGATTGCGAGAATGCCGGCCAGCAAGGCAGCAAGACCAAGCCCCGCGAGAAGATAACGCCATAATGATGCCAAACCGATTCCTTTTCCAAACATAACGTCTCAGGGAGCAATTCGCGTCCCACCGCACCTGTGGGAAAACGCTTCTGGCGCAAAAATCCGCTGCCGCCAAGCATGGCGCTGCCGGTCGCAAAAAGCTACAGCACCGGCTCTTTGGTTTGTGCATGTCGTTACCCCAAAACCGCTACACACTTTTGGGCGACATGCACCAGGAGAAAAACAGATGGCAGCAAACGGCGTCGCTTCAATCGGTGAGTGCATGCTTGAGCTTTCGGGCCAGACCGGGCCGAACTGGCGCATGGGCTTTGCCGGCGACACCTTCAACACGCTGTGGGCGCTGCACGCGCTGAGCGGCGAACGGCCGGCGACCTATGTCTCGGCCTTCGGCGACGATCCGTTTTCGCAGGGCCAGATCACTTTCTTCGCCGAGAACGGCATTGGCATCGGCGCCAGCCCGGTCATACCGGGCGCCCGGCCCGGCCTTTACGCCATCACGCTGACCGGCGCCGAACGCGCCTTCACCTACTGGCGCAGCGATGCAGCGGCGCGGCGGCTTGCCTCGGACCCAGCCGCCCTGGCGAAAAGCCTTGAAAACCAGGCGCTTGTCTATTTCTCCGGAATCACTTTGGCAATTCTGGATGCTGGCGCGCGCAAGACCATGCTGGCGGCGGTCGCCAAGGCGCGCGAAGCCGGCTCGCTTGTCGCCTTCGATCCTAACTACCGGCCGCGCCTGTGGCAAAGCCGCGAGGACGCGCAAGCAGCGATCCTCGAAGCGCTCGCCGTCACCGACATCGCACTGCCGACCTTTCCCGACGAACAGATGCTGTTCGGCGATACGACACCGAATGTGACCGCCGAACGGCTTGGAAAGCTGATCAGTGAGGTCGTCGTCAAGAACGGTGAGTTACCGGCATTGATCGCCGAAAACGCGAATTTGCAGCCTGTTCCGGCGGTCCATGTCGCCACCCCGGTCGACACCACCGGCGCCGGCGATTCCTTCAACGGCGGTTATCTCGCTGCCCGGCTTGCCGGCCACGCCCCGGCCGAGGCCGCAAAGCATGCACATCGCGTTGCTGCAGCCGTCGTGCAGGTGCGCGGCGCGCTGGCGCCGTTCGAGACGCTACGGGCTGCTTTCGGGGCCTAAGGCAGACGGAACCGATACTCAGTCACATGATGATAGATCTGGCCCGGCCATAGCGTAGCTTGCGGGAAATACGGACGGTTGGGTGCATCCGGCCACACCTGCGATTCCAGGCAGAATCCTGAAAAAGCCTTGTAGCGACGTCCGCCCAATCCCGGCGAGGACGGCGCCACGTGCTGGCCGATATAGAGCTGGATGCCGGGTTCCGTGGTCCAGACCTCCATCTCGACACCGGAATTCGCCCCTTGCGCCCAGGATGCCTGCTTGAGCGGCCCACGCGTCGCGGCGAGGCAGAAGTTCTGGTCGTAGGCAAGCTGCTCTCCTTCGGTCTCCATGCGCAGCGGCCGCGCCTGACGGAAATCGAAGGGAGTGCCGTCGACCGGCTTGACCACACCGGTCGGGATCAGTTCGCTGTCGACCGGCGTATAGGCGCCGGCATTCAGCATCAACCGGTGGTCGAGGATGTCGCCGGCGCCACCGTCATCGAGATTGAAATAGGAATGCTGCGCAAGGTTGCACAGCGTCGGTTCCTCGCAGRTCGCGGTCAGTTCCATCGAGAGCGTGCCGGGAATTTTCAGCCGGTAGGTGCAGGTCACGTCGAGTGCGCCGGGAAAGCCCATCGTGCCGTCGGGGTCGTGCAGCGTCAGCGTGACGAAATCCTTGCCGTGCAGCGACACCGTCCACGGCCGGTGGAAATAGCCTTGCGAGCCGCCATGCAGCGTATGCTTGTCGAGAAAATTGCGCTCCGTATCATAACGCTTACCGGCGATGGTGAAGCGGCCACCGCCGATACGGTTGGCGTAGCGTCCGACGACCGCGCCGAAGAAGGCCCTGTCCGTCTCATAGGGAGCAAAACGATCGTAGCCGAGCACCAGCGGTGCGTCGTGTCCGGCCAGGCGCAGATCCTGGAGGATTGCGCCCAGCCCAATGATGTTGGCGGTGAGACCGCCCCCCTTGATGGTGAAGCGGCGGACATCCTCGCCCGCTTGCGTCGTGCCGAAAACCTCGCCGTCCTTCATCGCTATGCCCATACGTCGGTTGGTTGGTCCATGGACTTAGGCCGGCTGAATGTCGTCTGGCAAGGGCAGGCATGGCCTGCCCTGCCCTCGATGTTTCCTAGAGGCCGAGGCCGCCGATGCAGACATATTTGGTGTCGAGATAATCCTCGATGCCCTGATGTCCGCCTTCCTTGCCAAGGCCCGATTCCTTGACGCCGCCGAACGGCGCTTCCGGCGTGGTGATCAGGCCTTCATTGACGCCGACCATGCCGTATTTCAGGCCCTCCATGACCCGGAAGGCGCGGCCGAGATCGCCGGTGTAGAAATAGGCGGCAAGACCGAACTCTGTGTCATTGGCGAGCGCGATGGCCTCTTCCTCGGTCTCGAACTTGAACACCGGGGCGATCGGGCCAAAAATCTCTTCCTTCATAAAGCGCATGTCAGGCTTCGCATTGGCGATGACGGTCGGCTGGAAGAACGAGCCGCCAAGCGCGTGGCGCTTGCCGCCGGCAACGACCTTGCCGCCCTTGGACGTGGCGTCGGCGATGAATTCCTCGACCTTCTCGACGGCCTTCTCGTCGATCAGCGGCCCCTGCTGCACGCCCTCTTCCAGGCCCGAGCCAACCTTCAGCGCATTGCTGGCAGCGACCAGCTTCTCGACAAATTTGTCGTAGACACCGGCCTGCACGAGGAAGCGGTTGGTGCACACGCAGGTCTGGCCGGAATTGCGATACTTGGCCGTGATGGCGCCGGCGACGGCACGCTCGATGTCGGCATCGTCGAAAACGAGGAACGGCGCGTTCCCGCCGAGTTCCATCGACACTTTCTTGACGGTGACGGAAGACTTCTGGATCAGCATCTTGCCGATCTCGGTCGATCCGGTGAAGGTGATCTTGCTGACCAGCGGGTTGGCGCAGATTTCGTCGCCGATCTCGCTGGCAGAACCGGTCAGGATGTTGATGACGCCCTTGGGGAAGCCGACCTCTTCGGCCAGCGCGCCCCAGGCAAGGCCGGAATAAGGCGTCTGCGACGCTGGCTTGACGACGGCGGTGCAGCCGGCGGCCAGCGCCGGGCCGAGCTTGCGCGCCAGCATCGACGACGGAAAGTTCCACGGCGTGATGGCGGCGATGACACCGACAGGCTCCTTGGTCACCAGGATGCGGCGGTCGGCCCACGGCGACGGCACGACGTCGCCATAGGTGCGGCGGCCCTCTTCGGCGAACCACAGGATGTAGGACGCGGCCGAGCCGATTTCGCCCTTGGATTCGAACAGCGACTTGCCCTGCTCGATGGTCAGCAGTTCGGCCAGCACGTCCTGATTGTCCATCATCGCGTCGTGCAGCTTGCGCAGCAGCTTCGAGCGCTCGAGCGCAGTGGTCTTGCGCCATGTCTTGAAGGCGGTGGCGGCGGCATCGATGGCGCGGTGGGTCTCGGCCTTGCCCGATTTCGGCACGGTGCCGATCTTGAGGCCGGTGGCCGGATTGTTGACGTCGACCGTCTGGCCGCTATCGGCCTGCACCCATTCGCCGTTGATGAGATTGGCCTGCCGCATGAAATGGCTGGTTTTCTGAAGCATGGTCTAGCCTCCGTTCGGCGCTCTGACGGGCCGGTTTCTCGAGATATTCGGTAAGCGTGCGCTATCCCGCACGCTGGAGCCACTGCTCTTTACCTAGGGCAAGCCCGGCAAGCAATCGCAATATGGCATATAGGGGTTGGGCCAGCGCCAAACTAGCCGAAGACGTGGACAACCACCGTCAACCAGAAGGCAGTTGTAACGACCGCGCTGGCCGTCGCGATGGTCATCTGGTTCGACGCCAGCGCCTGGCCGGTGCTGAACTGCACGGCGATCAGATAGGAATTGACGCCGGATGGCAGTGCCGCCACCACGACCGCCACCTTGGCCGTCAATGGCGGCAGGCCAAGCAGCCAGACCAGGCCGAGCACCAGCGCCGGCATCACGAACAGTTTCAAGACCGACAGCGCCAGCGCCGGCCGGATGTTGCCGGAAATGCCGAAACGGCGCAGGCTGAGCCCCATCGCAAACAACGCCACCGGCCCGGCCGTGTTGGCCAGCGCATCGACCAGCCGCGTGGCAAGGTTCGGCAGCGGCACGCCGGTGAGGCGCCATGCCAGCCCGGCGAGAATGCCGATGATCAAGGGGTTGGCGAACAGTCTTCTCAGAAAGCTCTGGATGATGCGCAGCGGGTGCACGGGCTCGCTGCCACCGCGGCCAAATATCTCGAACATGACGATTGAAGCCATCATCATGGTCGGCAGATGCACGGAAACGAGCAGCGACAGCACTTCGAATCCGCTGGATCCGAATACACCGAGAACGAAGGGAATGCCCAGCAACACCACGTTCGAGAAGGACGACGACACTCCACCGACGATGCCGGTGCGGGCGTCCCGCCCGAAGACCCGCGTCGTCACCAGATGGCCGGCGGCCCATGTGATTGCCACTGCCGTGAAGTAAGCACCCCACAGCGACCAGGGCGCCACGCCGTGGAAATCGGAATTCACCATCGTCCGAAACAGCAGCAGCGGCATCGCCACGTTGATGGCGAATTCGGAGATGCCGTCCCCGCTGGCCGGTTTCAAATAGCCGGTGAGCCCGGTGAGATAGCCGAGCGCGACGAGGCTGAAGACGAAAAGAACGGTTTCAGTGAGCGGCGACATTCTTTTCGGTGATAGGCGAGCCCGGATGGCAGCGCAATCGCCCTATCCCTCGCAAGCCGATCCTCAATTCGGCCAGCGCCTGAATTTGATCATGGTCGGGTGGCAGCGCTATACAGGCTTGGGAACATCGGGGCGGACACAAAGCGAATGGTCGCGACGCCGAAACAGCGTCATTTCAGACAGGCATGGCTGACGGCTTTCGTCGCAGCGATGCTTTGCGTTGCCGCGACGGCGCTAGCGGTTGCGGAGACGAGCCTCAAGGGCGTGGCGCTGATCATCGGCCAGTCGAAATACGAGCACATCACCGCCCTTGCCAACCCGGCCAACGACGCCCGCGACATGGCCAAGATGCTGACCGATCTCGGCTTCGATGCCCGCAGCGTCACCGATCGCGATGCCGCCAAGCTGAAGCGCGACCTCGAACGTTTCGTCGAGGATGCCGAGGGAGCCGATGTCGCCTTCATCTACTATTCCGGCCACGGCATCGAGGCCGGCGGCGAGAATTATCTGGTGCCGGTCGATGCCGACGTATCGTCGCTCAAGAATGCCGATGAGGCGCTGGTGCCGATTTCCGCCGTCATGGACGAACTGAAGAAGACTGTGCCGGTGACGATCATGCTGCTCGACGCCTGCCGCACCAACCCGTTTCCGCCGGATGCTGTCGTGCGCCGGGCGCCGACGGGCTCAGCGTCGCCGATCGGCGCCGGCGGGCTGGAGCCGGTGCGCGGCGCCAAGGCGCTCGGCGATGCGCCAGCAGCAACGGAAAACCTCGGCACGGTGATCGGCTTCGCCGCCGAGCCGGGACGCCCGGCACTGGATGGCGCCGTCGGCGAAAACAGCCCCTATGCGGCAGCACTGCTGCGCCACCTCGCGGCGATGAAAGGCACCGAATTCGGCTCGGTCATGCGCATGGTGACGGAAGAAGTCTATCTCGACACCAGGGCGAAGCAGCGACCCTGGGTCAATGAAAGCCTGCGCAGGCTGCTCTATTTCGGCGTCGCGCCGCCGGAGCCGACCGGCGATGACGGGCTGATCACCGGCGAGCGGCGGCAATTGCTGCTGACCATTTCCGACCTGCCCGACCCCAGGCGGGCGCAAGTGGAACTGGCCTCGCTGCAGGACGGCGTGCCGCTCGATGCGCTCTATGGCGTGTTGAAGGCGCTCGGCACCGAAAAGATCCCCGAGGATCCGACCGACCTGCAAAAGCTGCTCGACACGCAGGCCGAGCGGTTGAAGAAGATGGTTTCCGAGCGCGATGCCTTGCGCACCGACGATCCCGAGATCAAGCGCCTGGTCGCTTCCGCCGACAAGGCCATCGGCCAGGGCGCCATCGTCACGGCGCGCAAATTCCTCGATGACGCAGTGGGCCGAGTCGAGCAGGGCAGCGGCGCGGTCGACCAGGCAGAGGATCTGGTGAAGCGCAAGCGCATTGCCGACGCCGCCATCTATGCCAGGCGGGCCGACGCCTCAGCGCTGGTCTTCGACTACCAATCCGCCGCCAACGACTACGGCAGGGCGTTTTCGCTGGTCGAGAAATGGGACGACAAACTGCGCTGGAACTACAAGAACCAGGAGGCTGAGGCGCTGGGTGCCCACGGCGATGCCACAGGCGACAAGGACGCTCTGCAGCGCGCCATCGACGCCTACCATGTCATCCTCAACTTCATTCCCAATGGCGAACAGAATCGCGACTGGGCGATTACCCGCAACAACATGGCGGTGGTGCTGCAGACCATCGGCGAGCGCGAGACCGACACCGCAAGGCTGGAAGAGGCGGCAGACATTTTCCGTGCTTCGCTGGCCGTGTTCGAGCGTGACAAGGACGACCTTAATTGGGCCGCCGCCCAGAACAATCTGGGCAATGTGCTGTTGAAGATCGGCGAGCGCGAGAGCGACCCGAAGCGCCTGAACGAAGCGGTTGCCGCGATGCGCGCGACGCTGGACAAGCGCCCGCGTGAAAAAGTCCCGCTGGACTGGGCCGCTTCGCAGATGAATCTCGGCCTGGCGCTCTACGCGCTCTCGGAGCGCGAGCCGGGCGGCGAGCATATGACCGAGGCGGAAGCCGCCTATCGGCTGGCGCTCGAAGAATACACGCGGCAAAAGGCGCCTGTGCAGTGGGCCATGGTGCAGAACAATCTCGGCAACACGCTGGTTTCGCTGGGCACGCTGCGCAACGACAAGGCGAAAATCACCGAGGCGGCCAACGCCTTCCGCGCCGCCCTCGAGATACGAACGCGCGAGACCTTCCCGATCTCCTGGGCGACCAGCCGGCTCAATCTCGGCAATGCGCTCAGCAGTGCCGCCCGTTTCGAACTCGGCACCGGCAACCTCGAGGAAGCCGCGGCAGCCTATGGCGATGCGCTGACCATCTTCACGCGTCAGCGTTTTCCGATGGATTGGGCGTCTACACAAAACAATCTCGGCTCGATCTACCAGACGCTCGGCCAGCGTACCCTCGATCCGGCGAAGCTCGATCAATCGGCCTCTGCTTTCCGGGCGGCGCGGCGGGTCTACACCAAGAAGGACTTCCCGCTCGACTGGGCGATGACGCACTACAATCTCGGCAACACGCTGCAACTGCTCGGCGGCCTGTCCGACAAGCCCGAGCACTACAAGGATGCTATCGAGGCCTATCGTGATGCGTTGCGCGAGTACAAGCGCGAGACGACGCCGCGGCAATGGGCGCTGGCGCAAGCCGGCCTCGGTTCGGCGCTGCATTGGCTGAGCATGAGCAATGCCGATCCCAAGACCCTGGCCGATTCGATCGCCGCGCGACGGGCAGCACTGGAGGTGCTGACTTTCGAGACCGCACCCGTCGATTGGGCGAACGCACAGAACGGCATCGGCATGAGCCTGCTCAATCTCGGCAACCTCGAACGCACCGACAAATATCTGAACGACGCCGAAGCCGCCTTTTCGGCGACGCTCAAAGTGTTCACCCGTGAGAGCCTGCCGATGCAATGGGCCTTCCAGCAGAACAATCTCGGCGACGTCAGCTGGAATCGCGGCAGCTATGGCGGCGGCAATGCCGAATACCAGAAGGCCATCGAGTTCTTCGAAAACGCCAAGCTGGGCTTTGCCGAAGCCGGCTACCCTGCCCCCATCGCGCTGACCGACCAGAAGATCGAGTTGGTGAAGAAGCAGATGGCGAAGAAATAGACCTCAGCCCCTGCGCTTGTCTTTCACCCGGCTTTGCCGTCCCTATATGCCTGTCACCGGACCCGCCTGCCGGCGACCGGGAGAAAGATAACTGATGCTTCGACTTGCCCTGGCACTGTTTCTGCTGGTCATTCCCGCCGTGGCCCAGGCAACGGATGCCGGTTGGGCGCTGCTGGCTGATGGCGGACATGTCGTGCTGCTTCGCCACGCAATGGTCACCGGCACCACCGATCCGGCAAATTTCGACATCACCAAATGCGCCACCCAGAGCAACCTCTCGGCACGCGGCCAGCAGCAGGCAAGCAAGATCGGCGCGCTGTTTGCCGCCCGCGCCGCACCCATCGAGCGCGTGCTGTCCAGCCGCTACTGCCGCTGCCTCGACACTGCCCGCATCGCCTTCGAAGCCGAGCCGGAACCCTTCGCACCGCTCGATCTTCTGAAGACCGACGCGACCGAGAAAGCCGCCCAGATCGCCGCGATCATGACCGAGATTCGCGGCTATTCCGGCTCCGACAATCTGGTCATGGTCACCCACCTCGAAAACATCGTGGCACTGACCGGCATCTCGCCGCGCGAAGGGGAAGCGGTGGTGGTCGAGCCGCAGGGCGATGGTTTGCGCGTGCTCGGCCGCGTCACCTTCTGACGGCGCGAACGCCCACAGGCAGGTGTTGCCGAAATACAACCACTGAAAGAAGCCGCAAATCCGCCACGACAATGCCGCTTGCGACAACCCGTCGCAGGGGCTATAGGCGCGCTCCCGGTCACGAAAACCGAAGCGAGCACAACGGTTGGAGCTTTTGTCTCCGCCCGCGCAGGCGGCATTGCCACCCTGTGTACGGCGCCGTTTCGGGGATTGGGATCGCGGATGTAGCTCAGCGGTAGAGCGCCGGATTTGGGTCCGGAGGTCGCAGGTTCGATTCCTGCCGTTTGCACCACGGATAGCTCAGTTTGGTAGAGCATCAGATTGTTAATCTGACTGTCGAAGGTTCGATTCCTTCTCCATTGGCCTTCCAAGCCAAGCACCATGCAGGTGTTATCTGAAAACGGTCCGGGGACTGGAATGCCGAAGACCTGACGGACGGCTCAAGCCTTCGGGTGCGGGCCGGACCTGAAGGGTCTGACGCCATCGGCTCGCGGCCAGGCCGCGGTGACGATCAAGGCGCAGCGTTGCCGGCAAGGGTGGCTTTGGCCTCCGGCGCCCGCTTCGCTGCCTCGCGATCCGCTCCCGAAGGCCCGCTGCGAATTGATGCCACCAGTCTCCGGATCATTCGTGTCCGGACCAGGAAGCAGAGAGACGACGTGAAACGAGAAACGAAAGGATGATCGACGCATGACGTGACGCCTCGCATGGGGCCATGCCCGACAGGAGTAATGACAATGACCATTCTCGATAAGGTTCTTGGACGCGAGCGCGTCCTCGTAAAGGAAAACGAACGTGCCATCACCCTCTACAAGGGGGAGATCAAGGCTGTGCTGCTGCCGGGTGAGCATTGGCTCGCCAACCGGCGCCAGAGCCTAGAGGTGTTCCGGCACGATCTGAAGAACCCGGAATTCGTTTCGGCGTACGAGAAGGCGTTGTTCGACAAGCTCCCGGATGTGGCCGCGCGTCATTTCACCGTCGTTCGCACCGGGCGCACGGACGTCGCAATCATCGAGCGTGACGGCAACCTCCACGCCGTTCTGGCGCCCGATCGCAAGCTCGTGCTGTGGACCGATGCCGGACCGTGGAATGTGACGGTGATCGACACCGCTACCGATCTCGCGATCGACCCGGCGGTCATGCGCCGGCTCGGCCAGAGCAGGAAGACGGAACTGATGTCCGTCCATCCGGTCGTCGACGGTCAGGCCGGACTGCTCTTCGTCGACGGCGCCCTTGTGCGCACGCTGACGGCGGGCGTGCATGGCTTCTGGAACGTTGGACGCATGGTGCAGATCAAGGTCGTCGACCTCAAGCGCCAGTCGCTCGATGTCGCCGGACAGGAAGTGCTGACCAAGGATCGCGTCACGATCCGCGTCAACATCGCCGCCGAATACCGGGTCGTCGACCCGGTCAAGGCGGTGAGCGCTGTGAAGGACTTCTCCGAAGCCCTCTACCGCGCCCTCCAGTATGCCTTCCGCAAGGCCCTAGGAGCGCTCACGCTCGATCAGATCCTCGAAAAGAAGGTGACGATCGACGAGGAGGCTGCCGGCAAGGTCCGTACCGACATGGCCGAGATCGGGGTCGAGGTCAGCGATATCGCCCTCAAGGATGTCATCCTGCCGGGTGAGATGCGCGAGATCCTCAACCAGGTGGTGTCGGCCGAAAAGCAGGCCGAGGCCAACATCATCCGCCGCCGCGAGGAGACGAACGCAACGCGTTCGCTGCTCAACACGGCCAGGGTGATGGCCGAGAACCCGGTGATGCTGCGGTTGAAGGAGCTCGAGGCTCTGGAGACCATCGCCGGCAAGGTCGAGCGGTTGACCGTCCACAACGGAACGGCCGGGCTGCTCAACGACCTGGTCAAGCTCCGCGACAGCTGAGCTGACGAAACGTTAATGGGAAGGGCCGCCGGGCCACCGGCGGCCCCTTCTTGCGTTCGCGAAACGGCCATCCCATCTGTGCCCGGCGTATCAGGCCTTTTCCTGCCGGGAAAAACCGATTAGACAGCGCCCAAACACATGCGGACAGATTCCGCCCGCAACCGAAGGAAAAGCCCTTGTCCACCACGTTCGACAAAGTCGCCAAGATCATCGCCGACACCAGCGAAATCGATATCGACACCATCACGCCTGAAAGCCACACCATTGACGATCTCGGCATCGACAGCCTCGACTTCCTCGACATCGTCTTTGCCATCGACAAGGAATTCGGCATCAAGGTACCGCTCGAAAAGTGGACCCAGGAAGTCAATGACGGCAAGGCTTCGACCGACGACTATTTCGTCATGAAGAACCTGTGCGCCAAGATCGACGCGCTGGTCGCGGCCAAGAACGCCTGATGTGGTCCAAGCCGCGCGACCTTGACGCGCCTTGCAGCCTGACCCACAACAGCCGCCCATGAGCCCCCACGACGTCGTCATCACTGGCATCGGCCTTGTCTCCTCGCTGGGAGAGGGTCCGGATGCGCACTGGCAGAAGCTCGCCCAGCCGGGTCTGACCCCCGTGCTCGAAGCCGCGCGCTTCTCGCCCTACACCGTCCATCCCCTGCCGGAGATCGACTGGAACCTGCAGATCGTCAAGCGCGGCGACCAGCGGCAGATGGAAACCTGGCAGCGGCTCGGCACCTATGCCGCCGGCCTGGCGCTGGACGATGCCGGCATCAAGGGCAATGACGAGCTCTGCGCGACAATGGACATGGTGGTGGCTGCCGGTGGCGGCGAGCGCGATGAGGCCGTCGACGCCGCCATTCTTGCCGCTTCGGAAAGCCGCAACGACCGCGACGTGCTGCTCAACGAGAAGCTGACCACGGAACTGCGCCCGACGCTGTTTCTAGCCCAGCTTTCCAACCTGCTCGCCGGCAACATCTCGATCGTCCACAAGGTGACCGGTTCCTCGCGCACCTTCATGGGTGAGGAAGGGGCAGGCGTCGCCGCTGTCGAGACGGCTGCCGCGCGCATCCGCTCCGGCCAGTCGACGCATATACTGGTCGGCGGCGCCTTCCAGACCGAACACTCCGACATGCTGCTTGGCTATGAACTGGCCGGCTATCTGCACCGCGGCGCCTGGAAGCCACTCTGGCAAAGGCAAGGTGCAGAGGGCGGCGGCGTGGTGACCGGATCCGGCGGCGCCTTCCTGGTTTTGGAACAGCGCGAACACGCGACAAACCGCGGGCGAAAAATCTATGCCGAACTCGGCCCGGTCGTGTCCGGGCGCGCCAGGCGCCGGCAGGGCGAACTCGACGCCAGCATTGCCGCGCTCATCAAGCAGGCCGCATTGCCGAACGGCGAATTGCTCGCCATTTCCGGCGCGTCCGGGGCACATGCCGCGACCGCAGCCGAGAAATCGGCCCTCGACGCCAATCCGGCGATATCAGCGCGCGGTTTCTCGACGCTGACCGGCCACATGAAGGAAGCGCAGTTTCCCTTCGCCGTGGCGTTGGCGGCGCTGGCCGTCGACCGTAAGGCCGCCTACCCCGCCTTCGATGCCGCTGCCGAGAAGCCATTTAAAGGCGTTCCGAAGACCGTGCTTGCAACGGCGATCGGCTATCACCAATTCGAGGGCTTGGCGCTGGTCAACGCTGCCGACTGAGGGTTCAAGAAAAAATGGCCAATCTGAACGATCATATGGGCAGGCCGATCGTCGCCGTCACCGGCATCGGTGTGGTGACCTCGCTCGGCGTCGGCAAGACCGACAATTGGGCGGCACTGACCTCCGGCAAGTCCGGCATCCATCCGATCACACGCTTTCCGGTCGATCATCTGAACACGCGCATCTCGGGCATGGTCGACTTTCTGCCGTCCAGTTCCAAGGGAGCCAGCCTCCTGACCTACGAACTGGCCGAGACCGCCGCGCGCGAAGCGGTCGCGGAATCCGGTCTTGATTCCGGCGATTTCGGCGGACCGCTGTTCCTCGCCTCACCGCCGGTCGAACTCGACTGGAGCGAACGATTTTCGCTCTACAATTCTGACAGCCAGGATGCCGGCGCCGAAAGGCTGCTGCGGGTGGCGCGCGGACTGAAGGAATTCGACATCTTCGAAACCACCCAGTTCGGGTCGATCGCCGACCGGCTTGCCGACGCCTTCGGCACACGGGGCCTGCCGATCACGCTATCGACGGCTTGCGCCTCGGGCGCCACGGCCATCCAGCTCGGCGTCGAGGCGATCCGCCGCGGCGAATGCGACCGGGCGCTGGCGATTGGCGCCGATGGCTCGGCGACCGCCGAGGCGCTGATCCGCTTCTCGCTGCTGTCGGCGCTGTCGACCCACAACGACATCCCGGAGAAGGCATCCAAGCCGTTCTCCAAGGACCGTGACGGATTCGTGCTGGCCGAGGGCTCGGGTGCGCTTGTGCTGGAATCGCTGGAAGCGGCTCTTGCCCGTGGCGCGACCATCCTCGGCATCCTGCGCGGCTGCGGCGAAAAAGCCGACGATTTCCACCGCACCCGCTCCAAGCCCGACGGTTCGCCGGCGATCGCCGCGGTTCGCGCCGCCCTTGCCGATGCCGGTTTGAGCAAAGACGAGATCGACTACGTCAACGCCCATGGCACGTCGACGCCTGAAAACGACAAGATGGAGCATCTGTCGCTGTCGACCGTGTTCGGCGATCGGATCGGCTCGATGCCGGTCTCGTCGAACAAGTCGATGATCGGCCATACGCTGTCGGCGGCAGGTGCCGTCGAAGCGGCGTTTTCGCTGATGACCATGCGCGAAAGCGTCATCCCGCCGACCATCAACTACGACAATCCCGATCCGGCGATCGTGCTCGACGTGGTGCCCAACAAGAAGCGCAACGCCGAGGTTGGCACCGTCTTGTCGAACTCCTTCGGCTTCGGCGGCCAGAACACTTGCCTTGTCATGGCGCGGGAACCGGTCTAAGCGACCTCTTTCCGCCAATCAGAACCGACAGGCTCAATGCGCGCATTGCAACTTATCGAGGATCGCCGTCTTGAGACGGTGGACCTGCCGTCTCCCCCACCGCCTTCGCTCGGCGAAGTCACGCTGCGCATCAAGGCGGTGGCGCTGAACCACATAGATGTCTGGGGCTGGCGCGGCATGGCTTTCGCCAAGCGCAAGCTGCCGCTCGTCGTCGGTGCCGAAGCTTCGGGCGAGGTCGAAGCCGTCGGCCCCGGTGTTTCCAATCTCCTTCCCGGGCAATTGGTGTCGATTTATGGCGCCCGCACCTGCGGACTCTGCCGCGCCTGCCGCGAAGGCCGCGACAATCTCTGCGAGCATGTCTCCGGCGTTCATGGCTTCCATCTCGACGGCTTTGCGCAGGAGAAAATCAACCTGCCGGCGCGCCTGCTGGTGCCGGCCCCGCCCGGCGTGACCGACATTGGCGCGGCCGTCGCGCCGGTTACCTTCGGCACCGTCGAGCACATGCTGTTCGACAATGCCAGGCTGCAGCCCGGCGAGACCATTCTCGTCCATGCCGGCGGCTCCGGCATCGGCTCGGCAGCCATCCAACTGGCGAAGAAGATGGGCTGCACGGTGATCACCACCGTCGGCTCGAACGACAAGATCGACAAGGCCAAGGCTCTAGGCGCCGACCATGTCATCAACTACCGCGACGACCGCTTCGAAGGCGTCGTGCGCAAGCTGACCAAGAAGAAGGGCGTCGACGTCGTGTTCGAGCATGTCGGCGCAGACACTTTTGCCGCCTCGATGCTGTGCCTGAAGCGCGGCGGACGCCTGGTGACCTGCGGCTCGACTTCCGGCGTGTCGACGCAGATCAACCTGATGCAGCTGTTCCAGCAGCAGCTGAAGCTGCTCGGCTCCTTCGGCTGCCGCATGGAAAACATGGCCAACGCCATGCAGAAGATGGCGGCGGGTCTCGTCGCGCCGGTCATCGACACCGAAGTCGGCTTCGGCGATATCGACGCCGCGCTGAAGCGCATGGAAGGTCGCGACGTGTTCGGCAAGATCATCCTGCGCGTCGGCTAGAACCTTGAACAAACTCTTCAAGAAAACCCGCCGGGACCTGGGGTTTCGCTACGGCCGGCGGCTTCGCCAGATGGAGCATTGGCTGGTCGCGCGTGTCGCGATGACGATCATCTCCTTGCTGCGCCTGCTGCCGGCCGACAAGGCGCTCAATTTCGCCGATCGCGTCGCCCGCCGCATCGGGCCGCTGGTCGGGCGCCACCGTGTCGCGACCGGCAATCTGCGCCTCGCCTACCCCGAAAAGAGCGACGCCGAGATCGAAGCCATCGCCTCCGACATGTGGGGCAACATGGCTCGCCTTGCCGCCGAGTATATCTTCCTCGACGTGCTTTTCGACTACGATCCGAAAGCCACGAAACCTGGCCGGGTCGAAGTTGGCGGCGCCGATCATTTCCTGCAAATCGCCGGCGAGGAAAAGCCGCATATTCTGTTCACCGGCCATCTGGGCAATTTCGAACTGCTGCCGGTGGCGGCGGCCACCTTCGGCATGAAGATAACCGCGCTGTTTCGTCCGCCCAACAATCCCTATCTGGCCGATTACATCCTCTCGACACGCCGTTCGACCATGGGCGCCCTATTGCCGTCTGCGACCGGCGCTTCATTTGCGCTTGCGGCCATTCTGGAGAATGGCGGCAATATCGGCGTGCTGGTCGACCAGAAATTCTCGAGTGGGCTGGAGACCACCTTTTTCGGCCGTACCTGCCAGAGCAATCCGGTGCTAGGGATGCTGGCCCGCCACTATGACTGCGACGTCTATCCCGCGCGCTGCGTCCGGCTGCCGGGCAACCGTTTCCGCCTGGAGATCGAAGACAAGCTCACCTTGCCTCGCACCGAGGCCGGCAGCGTCGATGTTCCCGCCACCACCCAGCTTCTCGCCGATGTGGTCGAACGGTGGGTGCGCGAGGATCCCGGCCAGTGGATGTGGTTCCACAAGCGGTGGGAGATCAGCGGCCGTCGGCGCAGCCGGCGCGGACATGCAAAGGAAGACGCGAACTAAACCAATAGCTGCTTTATGAGCGCAGATCTGCCGGTCGCGACAAACACACCACAGGACCACAAAGCAAAAGCCGCGAAGGTTGCCCTCCGCGGCTTTGTTGTCCGTATTCTTTGACCCTTGGGACCCTTATCCCCCGAATGGCAGGATGATGTTTGGCCGATAGGTATCCATCGTGGCGCCGTTGCGATCTTCGTCGAGCAGCGTGTCGGAGCCGAAGCTGGCGCGCAGCCCGAACACATATTTGTGGATGTTCTCGCTTTCGCCACCCGCGGAGAGATGATCGAGCTGATAGCGCCCGAACGCCGAGAATGGCGTCCCGGAAAACCGGTACATGGCCTGCAGCGCGCCGGTAACGGTGTTCAGGTGCTCGCCACCCAAAGAAACGGTCGAATAGCCAAGTTCGCCGTCGAAGCGAAGATTGTCTTGGGCGAAATAGCGCACCACACCGCGCCCACCCCAATTGTCGAAATGTTCCGACTGTCCACTAGCCCGCAACTGGCCATAATAAGCTTGGCCATAGAGGGTCACATTGCCCATGTAGACTTGCGCCTCGGGTCCGACCGAGAAGCTGTAAAGACTCACACCGCCAAAATTATCACCGCCATAGCCGGTGATCGAGGCGAAGCCGCCAAGCGCATAGGCGCTGGGGTCGCGGTAGTAGCCGTGAACGGCGCCACCATAGCCATAGATATTTTGGCCCTCGGCCCAAAGCGAATCGACAAACGCGTCAGTCTGGACGTTCCAGCGGGAATCGATCGGGAAATTGACTCGCCCTGTGCCGCCTGCAGTCGTCGCCGTCGCGTGGTCCCCCGAAAATGTTACATAAAGTCCACCGACATAAGCCTCAAGGTAACCGGAAATATGTGGCTGAGTGACTGCCGGATCCATGACGATCGGAGCGACGGCATCGGCGGCGAAGGCCGATGTGGCTGTTGCAGCAAGCGCCGCGCCAAGAAGAAGTCGATACATCACAGAGCCCCCTCGTGTTTGCCTGTTCGGCATCTACCATTACTGTCCACTCATGCAAGCATAAGTAGCGCCAAACCAGACGCACGGGCCAAGTCCGTTGGCCAATGCGATATTCCTGCAACATTTGGCGCGCCAGAGTTGTTTGAAAACACGCGAACAACCGCGTGCCACCCAGACGGCTGTGGAAACAAGATCGACTGTCTTGTCGTGCGCCGAGCTAGTTGGTGACGACGATCCGCGTGTTGCCGAAACCGACTTCGCGTACCATCGAATAGAAGGTTGCCGCGTTGGCGGTGTGCAGCCGCACGCAGCCATGCGAGGCCGGACGCCCAAGCTGCCTGACCGCACCCGTGCCGTGGATGGCGTAGCCGCCGTGGAAGAACACCGAATAAGGCATCGGCGACATATGGTACTTTTTCGAATACCACATTTTCGCCGTGCGTTGCGGCCGGTAGGTGCCGCGTGGCGTGAAATAGCCAGGACGAGCAGTAGAGACTGTCCATCGGTAGATCGACATTCCATATCTGACAGTCATCGTCTGCGACGACACGTCGATACTCGCTTCCAACATGGCCGCGTAACTTGCGGTCGGCGCACCAAACAGCGCGGTTGCCAGCATCACTGCTGCTACTAGAATGGACTTCTTCATGCGATCAAACCCCTTTGATGCCCTTTGCCTGCCCAGCTTCACGCCGTATTTCATTTTTTTAAAGACAGGTGAATGAAGTAACACACACTCATTGACAAATTCGCCAATCCAAAGCAGCGAATTTGAACGATTTTCCCGCCATAGTTGCTGCGACGACCCGCAGCATCGACCGGGTGGCAGGCTTGCAAAACCACCCCTTTGCCTGCTCAAATCGCCGGATGAACGAACGACTCCTGAAAGCAATCGACGATCGCGTCGATGATCTGGTTACGCTGACTGCCGAGCTGATCCGCTTTCCGACCATCAACCCACCCGGCGAGGCCTATCGGCCCTGCGCCGAATATGTCGGCGCGCGACTGAAGAAGCGCGGCTTCGAAATCGAATTCATCCGCGCCGAAGGCACGCCCGGCGACAGCGACCGCTATCCGCGCGTCAATGTCGTCGCCCGCTTCGACGGCCGCTCGCCCGGCGCCTGCGTCCATTTCAACTCGCACATCGACGTCGTCGAAGCCGGCGACGGTTGGACGGTCGATCCCTTCGCCGGCATCGTCAGGGACGGCAAGGTCTATGGTCGCGGCGCCTGCGACATGAAGGGTGGCCTGGCCGCCTCGATCATTGCCGCCGAAGCCTTCATGGAAGTCTTTCCGGACTTTCCCGGCGCCATCGAAATATCGGGTACGGTCGACGAGGAGTCCGGTGGCTTCGGCGGCGTCGCCCATCTGGCCGGGCTCGGCTATTTCTCAAAACCCAAGGTCGACCATGTCATCATCCCCGAGCCTTTGAACAAGGACCGTATCTGCCTTGGTCACCGCGGCGTCTGGTGGGCGGAGATCGAGACCAAGGGCGAGATCGCGCATGGCTCGATGCCCTTCCTCGGCGACAATGCGGTGCGCCACATGGGTGCCGTGCTGCAGGCCTTCGAGGATGAGCTGTTTCCCGCCCTCGACCGCAAGATGACCCGCATGCCAGTCGTGCCCGAAGGGGCAAAGCGCTCGACCATGAACATCAACTCGATCCATGGCGGCCAGACCGAGGATTTCCGGCCCGGCCTGCCCTCGCCCAACGTGCCCGATTCCTGCCGGCTGACCATCGACCGCCGCTTCCTGCTGGAAGAGGATCTGGGCGCCGTCAAAAGCGAAGTGACCGATATCCTCGAGCGGCTGAAGCGCGAGCGCAAAAAATTCAACTACGAGATCCGCGACCTGATGGAGGTGCTGCCGCTGATGACCGAACGCGACGCGCCGGTGGTCAAGGCGGTGGCGCAAGGCATCATGGCGATCTTCGACCGCGAACCCGACTATGTCATTTCGCCGGGCACCTACGACCAGAAGCACATTGCCCGCATCGGCCACATCTACGACTGCATCGCCTACGGTCCGGGCATCCTCGACCTCGCCCACCGCCCCGACGAATGGGTCGGTATCTCGGACATGGTGGAATCGGCGAAGGTGATGGCGATCGGGCTCAACGTGCTGCTCAGGGGCGCCGGCCCCGGCGGCACGCTTTGATTGGCCAGGCCTACAGTTTGAGAAAAACATTCCCCCCGACAGGCCCGCGCAGCATGAAACGCGATTTACTATGGCTGAAAATCACGCTTCTATCCCCCTGGTTTTGAGCACATTGGGTTTTGAGCACATTGGGAGTTGCACGATGAAATTGTGGAAAACCATTCTCGCTGCTGCAGCACTGGCGCTGGCCACCGGCACCTCGGCTTTTGCCGCGCGGACCGACCTGGTCATCGGCATTCCGCTCGAACCGCCGCATCTCGATCCGACCGCCGGTGCCGCGGCGGCGATCGACGAGGTGCTCTACGCCAACGTGTTCGAGGGCCTGACGCGTATCGGTCCGAATGGCGAGGTGCTGCCGGATCTGGCCGAGAGCTGGACCATTTCCGATGACGGCAAGACCTACACTTTCAAGCTCCACACCGGTGTGAAATTCCATGACGGCACCGACTTCAATGCCGACGATGTGAAATTCTCGCTCGACCGCGCCCGCGCCGACAATTCCGTCAACGCGCAAAAGGGTCTGTTCGCGGCAATCGACAAGGTCGACGTGGTCGATCCGGCGACAGTGAAAGTCACGCTGAAGAACCCGCAAGGCTCCTTCCTCTACAATATGGGCTGGGGCGACGCGGTCATTGTCGCGCCCGAGACGGCCGAGACCAACAAGGAAAAGCCGATCGGTACCGGTCCGTTCAAATTCCAGAGCTGGGCCAAGGGCTCGTCGATCACGCTGGTGAAATCCGACAATTACTGGGGCGCGCCTGTTTCTCTCGACAAGGCCGAGTTCCGCATCGTGCCTGATGCCGCTGCTGCCGTACCGGCGCTGCTTTCGGGCGATATCCAGGCTTTCCCGTTCTTCGATCCCGACAGCGTCGCGCAGGTCAAGGATGACCCGCGCTTCAAGGTGGTGATCGGCGCCACCGAGGGCGAAACCATCCTCTCGATCAACAACAAGAAGCCGCCCTTCGACAAGCTGCAGGTCAGACAGGCGATCTCCTACGCGCTCGATCGCAAGGCGATCATCGACGGCGCCTCGGCCGGCCTCGGCGTGCCGATCGGCTCGCACATGTCGCCCGCCAGCAAGGATTATGTCGACCTCACCGGCCGCTATCCGCACGACGTGGCGAAAGCCAAGGAACTGCTGAAGGAGGCGGGCCTGGAAAATGGCTTCAAGGCGACGCTGAAGCTGCCGCCGCCCTCTTATGCCAGGCTCGGCGGCGAGATCATCGCCTCGCAGCTTCGTGACGTCGGCATCGACCTGGAGATCATTCCGGTCGAATGGGCGCAGTGGCTGGATCAGGTGTTCACCAAGAAGGATTACGACCTGACCATCGTCTCCCACACCGAGCCCAACGACATCGATATCTATTCGCGCAAGGACTATTATTTCAACTACGACAATCCGGCCTTCGACAAGATCATCGCCGACCTCAACTTCACCTCCGACGAGGCCAAGCGCAAAGAGCTGCTGGGGCAGGCGCAGAAAATCCTGGCGGACGATGCCGTGGTCGGCTTCCTCTACGAACTGCCGAAAGTCGGCGTCTGGGACGCCAAGCTGCAGGGTCTGTGGGAGAACGCACCGATCCAGGCCAACGACCTGACCAAGGTGAAGTGGAGCGAGTGAGGCTTACTCGGTTTCGTCATCCTAGGGCGAAGCAGCGAGCGCAGCGAACTGCGTAGACCCTAGGATCCATTCCGTGACTTACTAGCGCCCCTGCGGTGCAGAATCTGGGAGACATAGCTGTGGGGACAGAGAGAGGCGACGCTGGTTTTGGACCGTCGCGCTCTTTGACCTCCGTCACGGCATGGATCCCGGGGTCTCCGCAACGTCGCTTCGCTCCTGCTTCGCCCCAGGATGACGATGCTACTGTTGTCCTGCGCCGATGACCACCTACCTCCTCAAACGTCTCATCATCGCCGTGCTCACGCTGGTGCTGGCTTCGATGGTGGTCTTCGCCGTGCTGGAGATCATTCCCGGCGATCCGGCGCGGCTGATGCTGGGCCTGAACGCCAGCGCCGACCAGGTCGAGTTGCTGCGCAACCAGATGGGCCTCAACGCGCCGCTTGCCCTGCGCTATTTGCATTGGGCCGGCGGCTTGCTCAGCCTGGATTTCGGCCGCTCCTACACCTATTCGGTGCCGGTCATCGACCTCGTTCGCGAGCGCATTGTCGTCTCGCTGCCGCTGGCGCTAATCGCGCTCGCTCTCTCCACGGTGATTGCCATACCGGTCGGGCTGTTCTCTGCCAGCCGGCGTGGGCGGGCCGGCGACACGATTGCAATGGGCGCTGCCCAGCTTGGCGTCGCCGTACCGAACTTCTGGTTCGCGCTGATGCTGATCTACCTGTTTGCCGTCTGGCTTCGGCTGGTGCCGGCCGGCGGCTTTCCCGGCTGGAGCGCCGGTGTGTGGCCGGCACTGAAATCGCTGTTGCTGCCGGCGGTGGGGCTTGCCTTGCCGCAAGCGGCGATCCTGGCCCGCGTTACCCGTTCGGCGCTGATAGAAGTGCTGAACGAGGATTATATCCGCACCGCCCGCGCCAAGGGCCTGCCCTATCGCAATGTGCTTTGGCGGCACGCGCTGCGCAACGCCATGATCCCGGTACTGACCATTCTGGGCCTGCAATTCGCTTTCCTGCTTGCCGGCACCATCATCATCGAGAATGTCTTCTACCTGCCCGGCCTTGGTCGGCTGGTGTTCCAGGCGATCACCCAGCGCGACCTGATCGTCGTCGAAAGCGTCGTCATGCTGCTGGTCGCCGCCGTCATCGCCGTCAACCTCGCGGTCGATCTCTCCTATGCGGTCATCGATCCGCGCCTGAGAAGCCGGCAATGACGCTTCGCTTCGACATTCCCGAGGAGAATCTTGCCGGCATTCTGGCCAAGGCATTCAAGAACCGCTCGTTCCTCGCCGGCTTCATCATCACCGCCTTTGTGGCGGCGATCGCGGTCCTCTCCTACGTCTGGACACCCGACGACGTCACCAAACTGGTCATATCGGACAAGACCCAGGCGCCCTCGCTGGTGCATTGGTTCGGTACCGATCATTTTGGCCGCGATATCCTGTCGATGATCATGGTCGGCGCTCGCAACTCGATCGCCGTGGCGCTGGTCGCCGTCGGCATCGGCATGGGTGTAGGCGTGCCGCTCGGCGCCTTTGCCGCGGCACGTGGCGGCCTCGTCGACGAAGCGGTGATGCGGTTGAACGACCTCGTCTTCGCCTTCCCTGCGCTTCTCTCGGCAATTATGATCACCGCCATCTTCGGGCCTGGTGCGGTCAACGCCATCATCGCCATCGGCATCTTCAACATTCCGGTATTTGCGCGTGTCGCCCGCGCCGGCGCGCTGGCGATCTGGCCGCGCGAATTCATCCTCGCGGCGCGTGCCGCCGGCAAGAGCACGACGCTGATCACCATCGAACATGTGCTGCCCAACATCGCCACGCTGCTTCTGGTGCAAGGCACCATCCAGTTTGCGCTCGGCATCCTGGCGGAAGCCGGGTTGTCCTATGTCGGCCTTGGTGCTCAGCCGCCGATGCCGAGCTGGGGCCGCATGCTGTTCGACGCGCAGACCCGCATGGTGGTGGCGCCATGGATGGCGATCTTTCCCGGCATGGCGATCGTCATCACCGTGCTTGGCCTGAACCTACTCGGCGACGGCATCGCCGACATTCTCGATCCAAAATCGCGGCGGCAGCGATGAGCCTGCTCGACATCGAGAACCTGTCGCTGACGATCGGCGACACACCGATCCTGAAGGGCATCGAGCTGTCCGTCGCGCCCGGCGAAGTGATGGGGCTGGTCGGCGAATCCGGCTCAGGCAAGTCGATGACGGCGCTGACGGTGATGCGGCTGCTGCCCTTCGCGGCACGCGCCACCGGGCGCGTCAGCTTCGACGGCATCGACATCCTGGCGGCGAGCGAAGACCAGATGTGCGCCTTGCGCGGCGACGACATCGGCATGGTGTTCCAGGAGCCGATGACGGCTCTGAACCCGGTCAAGACCATTGGCGAGCAGGTTGCCGAAGGCATACGCTGGCACACCAGGGCCAGCCGCGCCCATGCCGAGGAGCGGGCGCGAAAAATGCTCGATCGGGTCGGCCTGCCCTCGGCAAAATTCCCGCTGTCGCGCTATCCGCACGAGCTGTCCGGCGGCCAGCGCCAGCGCGTCGTCATCGCCATCGCCTGTGCGCTGAAGCCCAAGCTGCTGATTGCCGACGAGCCGACGACGGCTCTAGACGTTGTGCTGCAGGCGCAGATCCTCGACCTTTTGCGCGACCTGGTCGCGGAAAGCAGCATGGGCCTCCTGCTGATCTCGCATGACCTCGCGGTCGTGACCGAGATGGCGGACCGCATCACCATTCTGCGCCATGGCGAGGTGATGGAGGCCGGCGACACCGCGCGCACGCTGTCCGAACAACTGCATCCCTACACGCGCCAGCTGGCGCAAGCGTCGATGCATGTGCCGGCGCGTCCCAGAACGCACGATTCTGGCCAGGGCAAGCCTCTGCTTCAGGTCGAAAGCGTGACCCGCGATTATCCGGGGCGGCGCACCTCCCTGTTCAAGCACGCGGTTCCGATCCGCGCCGTCGACGATGTGTCTTTCTCGATGGGGCCGGGCCAGTCGGTGGCGCTTGTGGGACGCTCCGGTTGCGGCAAGTCAACACTTGCCCGCATGATCCTGGCGCTGGACCGATCGACGTCGGGGACAATACGGTTTCGCGGCGAGACCATCACCGGCAAGGGCGAAGCCGAGCTGAAGCCCGTCAGGCGCGACATGCAGGTGGTCTTCCAGGACCCCTATGGCTCTTTCGACCCGCGCCAGAAGGTCGAAAAGCTGGTGGCCGAACCGCTGCATGTGCTGGAGAAGAAGCCAGCGCCCGGCGAGCGGCGCGAAATGGTGGCCCATGCGTTGCATGAGGTCGGCCTCAGCCCACGCGACATGGACAAATATCCGCATGAGTTTTCAGGTGGCCAGCGCCAGCGGCTGTCGATTGCCCGCGCCATCATCACCCGGCCGAAACTGGTGGTCGCCGACGAGCCGGTCTCGGCGCTCGACGTCTCGATCCGCGCCCAGATCCTCGACCTGTTCGCCGAGCTCAATCAGAAACTCGGCATCGCCTATCTGTTCATCACCCATGATCTGACCGTCGCCCGCGCCATCACCGACGAGGTGTTGGTGATGCATGAAGGCAAGATCGTCGAGCGCGGCAGGACCAACGAGGTGCTCGACCACCCGCAATCCGAGGCGGCCAAGGCGCTGGTCACGGCTGCCCCCGATTTGCACCGCGCGATCGCACGCCGGATGCAAGAGCAAGGGTGAGCAGCCGGTTCGCGAAGCGAAGCAGCGGGAACCCGGTCGGGCAGCCGATCGTTCAGTAAGACCTATTCTTCCGGCTTCACCACATCGACCGGGCTGATGTCGAGCAGGTCGAGCGTACGGCGCAACAGCCGCACCTCGCTCTCGGCAAGGTGCGAATCGGCCTTGGCGATCTCGGCCATATGGCGGGCGAGCAGCTTGCGCCTTTCGATGTCGAGGTCACGGAATTGCGCGATGGCTTGCGAGCCGTTGGTCTCGTAGCCGAACTCGTTGAGATACTCGATGACGTTGTCGATGCTGGCTTCCGGAATGCCGAAGGCTTCCTTGCAGATGCGCCTGAAGGCGACCATTTCGCTCTCCGAGACCGAACCGTCGGCCAGGATCATGCGAAACAGCATCAGCAGTTCCGCCGACAGCACCGGATCGTCGGCAACCTTGCGCACGCCGGGGTCGCCCTCGAAGATCGAACGTATCTGGTCGAGCAATGCCATCGCCATCAATCCCTTTTCGAATCGTCCATAGGTAGCGCGGAATCGGCCTTGCGCAAACTGGGTGGTCGTGGTCGAACCCGCTGCACCGTTTTCCCGCCCGAACGCATTCCGAAATCCGATGTTCGACCTCGCCACCCAGACCGTCGCCATGCTCGCCTTCGCCGGCTTTGCCGCCGGCTTTGTCGATTCAATCGCCGGCGGTGGCGGCCTGATCACCATTCCAGCGCTGCTTCTCGCCGGGTTTTCGCCGGTCGCGGCACTGGGAACCAACAAGCTGCAGGGCATGTTCGGCTCCGGCTCGGCGACCATCCACTACGCCTCGAAAGGCCATGTCGACCTTCGCCGGCAGCTTCCCTCGGCGCTGCTGGCGCTTGCCGGCAGTGCTGCCGGTGCCTTGCTGGCGACCATCGTGCCGGGCGATTTCTTGCGGGCGCTCCTGCCGCTGCTGCTGATTGCCATTGCGCTCTATTTCGCCCTCAAACCCAACATGGACGACGTCGACCGCGCGGAGCGCCTGTCGCCGTTCGTGTTCGGGCTGACGGTCGCGCCTTTGGTCGGCTTCTATGACGGTCTGTTCGGACCGGGCGCGGGCTCCTTCTACATGCTGGCCTTCGTCACCCTTGCCGGCTATGGCGTGCTGAAGGCAACCGCACACACCAAGCTGCTCAATTTCGCCTCCAACATCGGCGGCTTCATCGTTTTCGCTTCTGTCGGCGTCGTCTACTGGAAGATCGGCCTGATGATGGGTGTCGCCCAGTTCCTTGGCGCCCGCGTCGGCGCCAGCCTTGCCATCCGCATCGGCGCCAGGCTGATCAAGCCACTGCTGGTGATCGTGTGCCTGGCGCTGGCGATCAAGCTGCTGGCGGACCCCGCCAACCCGTTGCGCCAGCTGATTGGTGTATAATCACGCGCCTGATACAATGTAACGGTACGAATCATGTTGAGGAGGACCACACATGAATCTCAGTGCACCTACGCAAATCATTTTTATTATTTCCCTTGTCATCGCCATCATCGGCATTCTCGCCGCGCTTGGCGTTCTTGCGTTCATTCCCCTCGCATCGGTGTGGATTGTACTCATCGCCTACATCGTGCTGGCCGCCGGCTGCATGATGCGCGGCGCCTAAACATCTCAGGCAACTCGGAGCGCCCGGCCACAAGCCGGGCGCTTTTGATTCTGGCGCATGGTCTGCTAGGTTCGTCCCGGACATGAGGAACGGCCAATGCCGGTCGAGACAGAGCGTCACGAGGACCAGGACCGACCGGTCGCCGATCGGTTCGAGATGGTGCGGCGCGCAGCGGGCGATCGGCTCCAGGGTGCGGTGACGGACATATGCGGCTATCGCGAAACGGCGCCCGGCCATTTCCGCAACGTCGAATACGCCTCGCTGACCGTGCCGCTGGTCATCAGCTTCGCCGAACCTTTTTCCATCGGGCTTGGCAAGGACCCCGGCGACAATGACCGCTTCGCCAGTTTCGCTGCCGGCCTCTATGCCGGGCCGGTGGTGATCGAATCCTTCGGCGGCGCCTGCTGCATCCAGATCAATTTCACCCCGCTTGGTGCCCACCGCTTCTTCGGCCAGCCGATGAGCGAGTTGACCGACAGCATGGTTGCCCTCGACGATGTGCTCGGCCTTGAAGGCATCGCGTTGCGCGATAAGCTCGGCAATGCGCGGGACTGGAACACGCGCTTTGCCATCGCCGAAACCTTCGTCGCCAACCGGTTGACCGAGGCCCGCGAAACGCAAGCCGAAATCGCCTGGGCCTATGACAGGATCACCGCTTCGGGCGGCCGCATTCGCATTGCATCGCTTTCCGACAGATTGGGCTGGAGCCGCAAGCATCTTGCCGGAAAATTCTGCGACGCGATCGGCGTCGGACCCAAGACGCTGTCGCGCATCGTCCGCTTCAACCGCGCGCTTGGGCTGTCGCGACAGGGCGAGAACGATTGGGCCGACATCGCCGCCAACTGCGGCTATGCCGACCAGGCGCATCTGGTGCGCGAGTTCCGCGACCTTGCCGGCCAGGCGCCGACCATGCTTCCCGTCCAGGCATAGACGCGCCGTGCCGAGGTAACATTTCTTCAAGACGGGGGAACGGCCTTCGAACAGAGTGGGTTATCGACCAACCCAGATGAAGGAGGTTTCCATGCCCACCACCACTGAGGCGCCCCGGCTCTACCCTGCCCTGCGCTACCAGAATGCGGCCAAAATGATC
Organism: Mesorhizobium sp. P2_H9; assembly: GCF_056403215.1. Classification (NCBI taxonomy): domain Bacteria; kingdom Pseudomonadati; phylum Pseudomonadota; class Alphaproteobacteria; order Hyphomicrobiales; family Phyllobacteriaceae; genus Mesorhizobium; species Mesorhizobium sp. P2_H9. The sequence goes on from NZ_JBFUFX010000015.1 coordinate 78,626, forward strand.
GACTGGTTGGGTGAGGCGTTCGGCTTCAGCGTCCGCGCCCGCTACGGCGAAGGGGACATCGTCCACCATGCTGAGCTGGTTTTCGGTTCCTCGATGATCATGCTCGGCACCGCGCGCAGCGACGACTACGGCAAGATGGTCGGCGAGCCCGGTTCCGGTGGCGGCAAGTCGATCTACGTCGCCGTCGACGACGCCGATGCCACCTATGCCAGGGCCAAGAAAGCCGGCGCCACGATCATCCAGGAATTGACCGACCGCGACTATGGCAGCCGCGAATTCATCTGCCGCGACCCGGAAGGCAATGTCTGGTCGTTCGGCACCTATTGGCCAAAGGCGGGCGAGAAGGCCTGAACCGGCAGCGCTGGGGGGGTTCGAGATTGGCCGAAGCGCCCCCACCTTCGTCATCCTAGGGTGAAGCAGTCGCGAAGCGACGTCGCGGAAACCCTAGGATCCATGCCGTGACCTTTGTCGAAGGATGCAGCGGAGCAGAATTCTGAACCGTTGCAACGCCTTAACCTCGCGGCACGGATCCTCGGGTCTGCGCTGCGTCGCTTCGCTCCTTGCTCCGCCCGTGGATGACGAAACGATAGGCGGCTCTACCTCGCCAGCCCAAAAATCGCGTCGCAGTCGAGATGGGTTTCCAGCTCGGTTGCGACCTCGTCCAGCGCCCGTTCGACCTCGGCGCGATAGTCGATGCCGCCACCTTTGACGCCGAGGTTTTCGAGGAACCTGGCGCGAAAGGCGTCGGCGGAAAACAGTCCGTGCAGATACGTGCCAGACACCCTGCCGTCGGCAGAAATGGCGCCGTCGTCGATGCCGTTGATGACGGCTGACGGCCGAGCCATGTCCGCACCGGTGGTGCGGCCGAGATGGATCTCGTAGCCCTGAAGCGGCAGGTCGAACGGCACCGAATGGGCGCTGACATTGCGCACCGTCTTTTCCGGCTCCATCACCGTTTCGATATCGAGCAGGCCGAGCCCCTCGGCTTCGGTAACGCTACCCTCGATGCCGTCGGGATCGCGCACGACTTTCCCCAGCATCTGGAAGCCGCCGCAAATGCCGACGACATGGCCGCCGCGTTTCCTGTGAGCGAGCAGATCGCGGTCCCAGCCATTCTCGCGAAATTTCAGGAGATCGCCGATCGTCGATTTTGAACCGGGAATGACCACCAGCCCGGCATCTTCAGGTAAGCGTTGACCGGGCGGCACGAACACCACTTCGACCTGCGGTTCGGCCTTCAGCGGATCGAGATCGTCGAAATTGGCGATGCGGCCAAGCATCGGCACCGCGACCTTCAGCGCCCGCTTCTCGCCCGACACCAGCCGTTCGAGCACAACCGAATCCTCAGAAGGCAGTCGTGCCGCCGCCTTCAGCCATGGCACGACACCAAAACAGCGCCAGCCCGTGAATCTTTCGATCGCCGCGATGCCGTCATCGAACAGGGAGACGTCGCCGCGGAACTTGTTGATGAGGTAGCCGACAATCATGCGCCGGTCCTCCTCCGGCAGGATCAGATGCGTGCCGGCGACAGAGGCGATGACGCCGCCCCGGTCGATGTCACCGACCAGGATCACCGGCACGTTGGCGCGCGTCGCAAAGCCCATATTGGCGATGTCGCGGCTTCTCAAATTGATCTCGGCCGGCGATCCCGCACCCTCGACGATGACCAGATCGGCGCCCTCGCCGACCTTCGCCCAGGACTCCAGAACAGCGTCCATCAGCCGGCCCTTCAGCGCCTGATAGTCGCGCGCCCTTGCCTCGCCAAACACCTTGCCTTGCACCACCACCTGCGCGCCGATATCGGTCTGCGGCTTCAGCAGCACCGGGTTCATGTGGACGGTTGGCGTCACACCGCAGGCGATCGCCTGCAGCCATTGGGCACGGCCGATTTCGCCGCCGCCGGCATTGTTGTCACCCGGAATGTCGGCGACCGCCGCGTTGTTCGACATGTTCTGTGGCTTGAACGGCCGCACCTTTAGCCCACGCTTCTTGGCCGCACGGCAAAGACCCGCGACCAGAACCGTCTTGCCGACATCGGAGCCGGTGCCTTGCAGCATGATCGCCTTGGCCATCAGTCCTTGCCCTGCGAAACGGTTCCGGTGATCGTCGACTTCGCCGCCAGCGGTCCGCCGCGCCAGATGTAGAGCGCCAGCAGCGGCTCCTTGCCGGTGCGCATGGCGTGGTTCACATCAGACGCATGGTGGATCACCTCGCTTGCCTGGCGAACGCGAAACCCGCTCTCGCCCATGCGCCACTCGGTGCCGCCGGTCAGCGGGATGTAGATTTCCTCGGCGATGTGGTGATGGTCGGGATAGACGAAGTCAGGTCCAAGGATCAGCAGGCCGGCCGCGACCTCGTCATTGACGAAGTGGCCGCGCGTGCCGAACACCTCCAGCCAGCCGTAGTTGTCGATGAACGCCTTGCCGAAATCCGCCTCACTGTAGGTTTGGCCCCAGCGGAAATCATTGCGACGCTCCGCCAGCAGCCGCGCCAGCGGCCTGGCGCTCGCCGGCGCCAGTTCGACGATGCGGTCGAGTTGGTGAAGGCAGGCGAGCGGATGCGGGTCGAGCGGTCGGGCCTGCATGTCCCAGCCGATCCTGGCCACGGCATCGCACACCAGCCCGTCATCAAATGTCGAGAGAAAGCTGCGGAAGCCTTCGAGCAGTTCATCGAAATTTGCCGTCACACCTTGCTCCGAGCATCCATTCGCGCACAGCCGCTCCCCAAATGGTCGGTCGAGTTGGCCGGGTTGCGCGGCGGCATCATTGGTCTAGATTGGTGCGCGCGCAAAGCCAAAAACAACAGGCCAGCAAGCCAACCCCCAGTTGGGGAAACACAGGGAGCACGCCATGGACGCCGCTGTCGATGCGAGCACCAGCCAGTTCGAACTCAACGAGGACCAGCGCGCCATCCAGGAGATGGCCGAGGCCTTCGCCGCCGATCGCGTCGCGCCCAACGCGCTCGAATGGGATCGCAACAAGCACTTTCCCGCCGATGTGATCCGTGAGACAGGCCCGCTCGGCCTTGGCGGAATTTATGTCCGCGACGATGTCGGCGGCTCGGGGCTGGGCAGGCTCGACGCCGTTTTGATCTTCGAGGCGCTGTCGCGCGCCGATCCGGCGTTTTCATCCTTCATCTCGATCCACAACATGGCGGCGTCGATGATCGACCGCTTCGGCAGCGACGAGCAGCGCCAGCGCTTCCTGCCCAGGTTGACCTCGATGGAATGGCTGGCCAGCTATTGCCTGACGGAGCCCGGTTCCGGATCAGATGCTGCAGCATTGAAGACGCGCGCGGCCAAGAGCGGCGGCGACTATCTGCTGAACGGCGCCAAGCAGTTCATCTCAGGCGCGGGAGACAGCGATCTCTATGTCGTCATGGCGCGCACCGGCGCCGACGGGCCGAAAGGGATTTCCACCTTTGTCGTGCCAAAGGATGCGCCCGGCCTGTCCTTCGGCGCCAACGAGCACAAGATGGGTTGGCACATGCAGTCGACCCGCCAGGTCATTTTCGAGGACTGCAAGGTGCCGGCCGAAAACCTTTTGTCGACGGAGGGTGCCGGCTTCGGCATTGCCATGGCCGGGCTCGACGGCGGCCGGCTGAACATCGCCGCCTGTTCGCTGGGCGGAGCACAGTCTGCGCTCGACAAGGCGCTGTCCTACACCGCCGAGCGCAAGGCATTCGGTTCCAAGATCAACCAGTTTCAGGCGCTGCAGTTCAAGCTTGCCGACATGGAGACGGAGTTGCAGGCGGCGCGCATTTTCCTCTACGCCGCAGCTTCGAAACTCGACCGCAAGGCGCCGGATGCAGGCAAATGGTCGGCCATGGCCAAGCGTTTCGTCACCGACATCGGCTTCAACATCGCCAATGACGCGCTGCAACTGCATGGCGGCTACGGCTATCTGCACGATTACGGTGTCGAAAAGCTGGTACGCGACCTGCGCGTCCACCAGATCCTCGAAGGCACCAACGAGATCATGCGCGTTATCATCGCGCGCGCTTTGATTGGCCGCTGACGGCAACAATTCAGGAGAAATCAATGAGCACTGTCGCCTTCATCGGCTTGGGCAATATGGGCAACCCGATGGCTGCCAATCTGGTCAAGGCGGGGCATACGGTGAACGGTTTCGACCTGATGTCGGAAAACCTCACCGTCGCCCGTGAACATGGCGTGACGGTGATGGCCAATGCCGTTGCCGCGGTGAAGGACGCGGACGTGGTCATAACCATGCTTCCCGCCGGCAAGCACGTGCTCTCCGTCTACGAGGACATCGCACCCAAGGCGAAAAAAGGTGCCCTGTTCATCGATTCCTCGACCATCGACGTGGAGTCGGCGCGAAAAGCCCACGCCATCGCCAACAGGCACGGCCTGCTGTCGATCGACGCGCCGGTTTCCGGCGGCACCGGCGGTGCCACCGCCGGCACGCTAACCTTCATGGCCGGCGGCTCGAAGGACGCCTTTGCCAAGGCAGAGCCAATCCTCAAGCCGATGGCCGGCCGCATCGTCCATTGCGGCGATGATGGCGCAGGACAGGCGGCAAAGATCTGCAACAACATGATCCTCGGCATTTCGATGATCGGCGTCGCCGAAGCCTTCGTTCTGGCGGAAAAGCTCGGCCTGTCGCATCAGGCGCTGTTCGACGTCGCCTCGACATCCTCGGGCCAATGCTGGTCACTGACCACCTACTGCCCGGTGCCCGGCCCCGTGCCGGCATCGCCCGCCAATCGAGACTACAAACCCGGCTTTGCCGCGGTACTCATGTTGAAGGATTTGAAGCTGTCGCAGGAAGCAGCACAAGGCGCCGGTGCGGTGACGCCATTGGGCGCAGAGGCCACGCAACTTTACGCGCTGTTCAATGCCCAGGGACATGCCGGCGCCGATTTTTCCGGCATCATTAATTTTCTGCGCGGTAACCCGGCGTAAGTTTCGAATTTTACAGCGATTTTGTCGATTTTTTTCAGCAAGAAAAATCGCAAATTCAGATTTGCTTAAGCTCTCAATAACCTGACGGTAACGATGTCCCTATAAAACGGATTTCGAGGCGGACATATCGCATCCGCCCGGCGCTCCGGATCAGGTCTCGCGTACCGGAGCCCGTAAGTTTCGCAGTGTTTTGTTAGCGAAACGCCATGCGTATCTGGCAAAGCCGCGTTCCCGATGGAGCGCGGTTTTTGCGTTTCCGGCCGACGCATCTGCTTCCTGTAGGTCAGGATTTTGTTGATAGCCGGCGAAAATTGGCTTTGACGGCACGGCTGGCTGGCTTCAGCGCGGCGCTGATCGACCGCTCCGCTGCGACACCGCTAAAAAGCGATGGCATGCGGCCGGAAAAAACCTCCGGCCAGAAGCGCGTCGTCGATTGCAGCAGCGCCATTTGCGCGGCAAACGCACCCTCCGCCATCGCCATGGTCTTTTCACTCATCGCGCGTGCGGTCTCTGGGCTCCAGCTTCGTCCATTTTGGGCATCCGCGGCCATCAGCGGCAAGCGCATCATCGCCACAAGGGGCGCCAGCATCAGGTCGTTTCCGATCGCGACCGCTTCCAGCGCCCGTTGGCTCTTGGTGGTTTTTGTCATGAAAATTGTCGCCCAGAAATGCAGCCGGTGTGGCCGGTCCCAGAACACTACGCGCGACGAGGGCTATTCGTTCCCTGATGGCACAACGAAAGGTGCATTAGAGGCCGGGCGTGCCGGTCGCGGCACGCCCGGCTCTGGTTTGGCTTATCGGCTGCGCAGATCCGCCAGCGCCAGGTCGAGCGCCTTGGCGATACGGTCGCACGCCATGTCGATCGTCTCGCGCGTCCAGATCAGCGGCGGCGACAGGATCATCGTGTCGCCGGTGGCGCGCAGCATCAGGCCCTGGCCAATCGCGTGGTCACGAACGGTCACCGCAGCACTCCCCGAGGGCAGGAAGCGTTCCTTGGTCGCCTTATCCCTAACGATCTCGATCGCTCCCATCAGCCCGATCGAACGCACCTCGCCGACCAGATCGTGGCCGGCGATCCGCTCCTGCAACGCCTGGGCGAAGTAAGGTCCGGTGTCGTTCTTGACCCGCTCGACCAGGCCCTCGCGCTCGATGATCTCGAGGTTCTTCAGCGCCACCGCACAGGCCACCGGATGCCCGGCATAGGTATAGCCGTGATAGAACTCGCCACCCTTCTCGACCAGCGTCGCCGCGATGCGGTCGCCGACCAGCAGCGCCGACAGCGGCTGGTAACCGGAGGTCAGCGCCTTGGCCGTGGTGATGGTGTCGGGCTCGATGTCGAAGGTCTGCGCGGCAAACCACTCGCCGGTGCGGCCATAGCCGGTGATGACCTCGTCGAGCATCAAGAGAACATCGTATTTGCGGCAGATGCGCTGCACTTCCGGCCAGTAGCTCATCGGCGGGATCTTGACGCCGCCTGCCCCCATCACCGGCTCGCCGATGAAGGCGGCAACCTTGTCGGCGCCGGCTTCGAGGATGGCGTCCTCGACGGCCTTAGCCGCGCGCAGGCCGAAATCATGGTCGCTTTCGCCGGGCAGAGCCAGTTCATACGCATAGGGCATCATCACATGGACGATGTTGGGCACTGCGCCGCCGAGCTGCTTGTGCATCAAATCCATGCCGCCGAGCGAGGTGCCGGCGATGGTCGAGCCGTGATAGCCCATCTTGCGCGAGATGATGCGGTTCTTCTCAGGCTTGCCTTCCAGCGCCCAGTAGTGGCGGACAAGCCGCAGCGCCGTGTCGTTGGCCTCCGAGCCGGAGGAACCATAAAACACCTGGTTGACGCCCTTGGGCGCCAGTTCCGCCAGCTTCTCGGACAACAGCACCGGCGTCGGCGTCGAACATTTGAAGAAGGAGTTGTAGTAAGGCAGTTCCTTCATCTGGGCGTAGGCCGCGTCGGCCAGTTCATCGCGGCCGTAGCCGACATTGACGCACCAAAGCCCGGCCATGCCGTCGAGGATTTCGGTGCCGTCGGCATCGTAGATGAACGGCCCGTTGGCGTGGGTTATGATGCGCGAGCCGGCCTCACGCAATTCCTTGTGGTCGGTGAACGGATGCAAATGATGCGCGGCGTCGATCTGCTGAAGCTGCTTCAGCGAGTAATTCTGATAAGTCATGATTTGACCTTCCTCTTTGAACCAATCCGGCTAGTGCCGGGGCGGATTCTTCAGAGGCAGGCAGGGGGCGAATAGCCAATGCGGGCGCACAGCCGCAGAAGCTCGGCGCGCAGCGTGCGCGGCGACGGCGTCACCGCCCCCCCAAATGCGCAGACCAATGTCACTACCGGAGCCATGAAAGGCACCTTAGGCTGTCTGAAGCCCTCAGTTCAAGTCGTACTGCTCAGCGCCCGCTGCAGGAAGACATACTTCATCGCCGCCTGTGCCGCCTGCGGCCGGCGATCACCGCGCCCGCCATGGCCGCCCTCGGTTTCCTCGAAGAACAGCGTCATGTCGTGACCGGCAGCCTGCAGGCGAGCCGCCATCTTGCGCGCGTGGCCGGGGTGAACGCGGTCGTCGGCGGTCGACGTGGTCAGCAGGACCGGCGGATAGGCCACATCGGCGGAGACGTGCTGATAGGGCGAATAGGCGGCAAGCCAGGCCGCCTCTTCCGGTTTCGCCGGGTCGCCATACTCGGCCATCCAGGAGGCGCCGGGCGGCAGCTCGGTGTAGCGCAGCATGTCGAGCAGCGGCACGTCGATGATCACGGCGCCGAACAGTTCCGGGTGCTGGGTCAGCGAGACGCCGGTCAGCAGACCGCCATTGGAGCCGCCCTGGATGCCGAGGGTGGCCGGCGTGGCAATGCCGCGCTTCACCAGGTCCTGCGCCACCGCGGCAAAATCGTCAAAAGCGTTCTGCCGGTTGGCCTTCAGCGCCGCCTGGTGCCAGTTCGGGCCGAACTCGCCGCCGCCGCGGATGTTGGCCTGCACATAGGCATTGCCCTTCTCCAGCCACAGCCTGCCGCGCACACCGGCATAGCCGGGCAGCAACGGCACTTCGAAGCCGCCATAGCCGTAGAGCAGCGTCGGCACCGGACCGTCCTGGTCGCGTCGCCTGACGACGAAATACGGAATCTCCGTGCCATCCTTCGAGCGTGCCTCGAACTGTTCGGAGATGAGATGCGATGCATCGAACCGCGCCGGCTGCGCCTTCACCGTCGTCAGCGTCTCGCCGTTGTCGTCCGACCAGATGATCGAACTCGGCGTCAGGAAATCGGTGAAGGAGAAGGAGACGCTGGCGCCGAAATGCTCGGCATGGCTGATGCCGACATTGCCGTTTTCAGGCAGTGCCACGGGCCTCAGCGACCAACCGTCGGCGGTGCGTTCGCAAACGACGACCTTGCCCCGCACATTGTCCATCAGGTTGATGAACAGGCGGTCCTGCGTGCGGGTGATGCCGGCGATCGAGACGCGATGCGCCGGCTCGAGCAGGGTTTCGACAGGCCCGAACGCACCCGTTTCGATCCAGCGCCCGAAATCCAGCGAATAGAGGCCATCCGGCTGGCACGACGTGCCGTCCGGCGCCGTCCACGCGGTGCGCACGCCAAAGACAAGCTGACCTCTAAAGAGCGCTGTGTCGGTGGCGTCGTCCGGCAGCGGGATGCGGCGGTTTTCACCGGAGGCCAAGCGCAGAAAGCTGTGCGAAGCGAAGAAGTCGAGCGTTCGGGCCAGGAAGACATGCCGCTTGTCGCCATCGAATTCGACGGCGCCACCGGCGGCGAGATCATCCTTCTGCACCTCGAAGATCGGCGCCGCATCTTCCAGCCTGGTGCCGCGCGTCCACAGCTTGATCACGCGCGGATAGCCGGATTCCGTCTTGTCGGCCTCTTCGAACGCCGCCGAAACGATGACCGTGTCCTTGTCCAGCCAGGAAAAACCCGACTTCGAGGCGGGCGCGCGAAAGCCATCCTCGACAAACGACTTGGTCGCAATGTCGAATTCGCGCATCTCGCTGGCATCGCCACCATCCGGCGACATCGCCACCAGGCAAAGATTGAAGTCGGGGTAGAGACGGCTGGCGCCGCTGAACACCCACTTCACCCCCTCCTTGGCCGACAGCACGTCGAAGTCGATGATCGTTTCCCATTCCGGCTTCTCGGTCTTGTAGGAAGCAACACTCGTGCGCCGCCACAGGCCGAGTACATTGGTCTTGTCCTGCCAGAAATTGTAGACATGGCCGTTAAGTGCGGCACCGACGGCGATGTTGTCTTCGGCCGTCATCAGGTCTAGCGCGGTTTCGAACGACGTCTGGTAGGACGGATCGCCCTGCAATTCGCCGACCGTAAGCTCGTTCTGACGATGCACCCAGTCGAGCGATTCCTTGCTGGTCCGATCCTCCAGCCAAAGGAACTTGTCCTCGGCGGCGGCTTCAGTCTGGCGTTTTGTCGTCGATTGGGTCACGCGTGGTCTCCAAGCTATTGTCTGGCGGCCCTGCCTACATCGCGTCGTAGGCGGCTTTATTCAAGATGGTGACGCCAGGTCATCAGGTAGCTTTGCCTCACGCCATCCGGCGACGCAGAACCGTGGCAACCGTCAGGGCCAGGCAAATCGCCCCCAGCGTGATCGGCAACCCGCCGGCGCCGAGAATGTCCATGGCGCTGCCCGCCAGCGGCGGAACAGCCATGCCGCCGACGCCCCACATCAGCGAGAAGGCAGCGTTGCCGGCGACCAGTGTCGAACCGGTGAAGCGCTCGCCAAGCTCGATGATCGACATCGTATAGATGCCGTAGGAAACGGCGCCCCAGATGAAGACGCCTGTCCAGATCAGCGGCGTCTCGATCAGCAGCGGCAACAGCGCACATCCGAGCATCGTCAGCGACACGCAAATAAGGCGTACCAGGCGCGCGGATAATTTTTCGGCCAGCAGACCAAGCGGCACCTGCATGGCGATGTTGCCGGCGATCATCGCCGACAGCAGCGCCGACATGCGGGCCTCGGCGATGCCGTAATGCGCTCCATAGACCGGCAGCAGCGCCAGCACGCCCTGTTCGAAACCGGCGGCCACGACAACCGCGGATACCAGCAGCCAGGCCTTCGGTACGAAGCCCATCACCGAAACCCGGTGCCCGGCCTCGTCGACCTTCGGCAGTCGCCGCAACACCAGCGCCAGGCAGAAGCCGCAAAAGACGAAGGCGGCCATGCCCACCAGAAATGGCGGCCACCCTTCGGTGCCGACGGCAAGCAGGCAAAGCGGGCCGGCCGCGAACCCCGCTGAAATAACCGTCGAATACACCCCCATCACGCGACCGCGGCGCGCCGGCGGCGCCAGCGCGATCATCCAGATCTCACTCAGCACATAGAGAGGATTGGTCACCACGCCGATCAGGAAGCGCAGTGGAAACCACAGATAGAAATTTTGCGTCCAGCCGATCAGCGCCAGCACGATTGCCGAGAGCGCGGCACAGGTGAGCGCGGTGCGCCCTGCCCCGAACCGGCGCGCCAGTGCCGGGATCGACGGTGACGACAGGATGAAGCCGACGGGCGTCATCGCCGCCGACAGGCCGATCATCGCCGGCGAAACGCCCTGGCGCTGCAGGATGAAGCTCAACAGTGGAAAGCTCAGCCCTTGCGCGATGGCGAACACCGACACGGTCGCGATCACGCCGGTGATCGCCGCCCATTGCATGGTTTCGTCGCTGTTCGATTCCGCCAGAGCCATGATCCTTACCCACTATCGCGACTCAGGATTAACGTTCGGTTCCAGCGCGGTAAGTCCCCTGCCTGCCGAAACCGCTTGCTCCGGCCAACGGATGTCAGGAGGCGCGGCGCACGGACGAGCGGTAGAGCGCGAACGTCACCAGCAAAATGTCGAGACCGCCGATCACCACCGGCAAGCCCAGCGGGCCGATGAACTGCATCAGCGTGCCGGCGCCAGGCGGGCCGACGATGCCGCCGGCGCCCCACATCAGCGCGAAGGCGGCATTGCCGGCGACAAGTGCTGTTCCCTTGAACCGGGTGCCGAGCTCGACCAGCGCCATCGTGTAGACGCCATAGCCGACCGCGCCCATCACCAGAAGCACGAGCCAGATCGCCGGCGTCGTGATCAGCAGCGGCAGCAGAGCCGCGCAAACTGCCGTCGCCAGCGCGCAGAAGATGATCATCGCCCGCCCGCCGAAACGTTCCGCCAGCAGGCCGAGCGGAATTTGCAGGAAGATGTTGCCCAACGACAGCGCCATCACCAAAGCGGCCAGCACCCTTTCAGGCAAGCCATAGGCAGAGCCGAAGACCGGCATCAGGGCATAGGTGCCCTGCTGGACCGCCGCCGAAACCAGCACGGCAAACAGCAGCGCCGGCGCCAGCCTGGCAAAACCGAAAAAGCCGCCGGAAGACTGTCCGTCATCCTCGAAGCCGGCAAGGCTTGATGAAACGCTGCGCAGGATGGCGGCGCACAGTGTAAAGCCGCCGATGCCGACCAGGAAAGGTATCCAGCCCGCCGTGCCGACCGCGGTCAGCACCAAAGGTCCGGCCGCGTAGCCGGCGCCGAGCACGGTGTTGAACGCACCCATCACCCTGCCGCGGCGCGACGGCGGCGCCAGCGACAGCGCCCAGACTTCGCCAAGGATGTAGAGCGGGTTGATGACGACGCCGATGATGAAGCGGATGACGAACCAGGCCACCCAGTCCTGCAGATAGCCGATGCCAAGGAAGGACAGCGCGCCGATCAGTGAACAGCCGACGGCCAGCGTGCGGGCGCCGACCAGCCGCACGGCGGCGGGCACGAACGACGCCGAGAGGATCAACCCAAGCGGCATCATTGCCGCCGACAGGCCGATCAGCGCCGGCGACATGCCTTGCTTCTGCATCAGCAGGGTGAACAGCGGCGAACTCAACCCTTGCGCAGCGCCGAACATGGCCAGCGCCGCGGTGACGCCGGCAAGTGCCGCCCATTGCGTTGCCGCTTCGCCATCGCTCGAGCCGGTCGCGGCCATGCTGTCATCCGTGTGAGTTGCCGACCGTACGGCCAGCCGACCACCCAGCTACCGGTTCGATTCCGGGAAAGGAAGGGCCGGACAACGAAATCCGCTTGCGCCAAGCCGCTGGTGGTGCCGGTGCCGCGACGATCCCGCCGGCTGCCGTACCGGCATGTCGCTTCCCTCGCTCTAGTGGTCGCCGCCTCCGCAATGGCTGGACAGCCGGCGGTCCATATTGCAGCCGCACTGTCGCAGCGTACGAGGCCATCCATGACCGCCGCCCTTCATCCCGCCGAACCGGCATTGGCAACCGACCGTGCCCGTCGCGGCGGGCGCGCGGGCAAGCGCGCCGGCGGCTCGGCGGCGTTCGAGCAGCCAGCCTTCCGCCAGCTGAAAAACCCGCTGACGCCGACCAGGCTGGTCTCGGACGACGAACTGGAATCGATCCACCTTGCCTCGCTGCGCGTGCTCCGGGAAATCGGTGTCGACGTGCTGCATGACGAGGCCCGGCGCATCATGAAGGCGCACGGCGCCGACGTTCGCGACGGCAGCGAGCGGGTGCGCTTCGACAGCGACATGATCCTCGACCTTGTCTCGAACTGCCCGTCGGAATTCACCGTCCATGCCCGCAATCCGGCGCACAATGTGCGTTTCGGCGGCAACAATGTGATCATTTCGATGATGGCGTCGGCGCCCAACTGCTCCGACATCGATGGCGGCCGCCGGCCCGGCAACCAGCAGGATTACCGCAACTTCCTCAAGCTTGCGCAGATGCACAACATCCTGAACTGCACCGGCGGCTATCCGGTCGAGCCGACCGATATCCATCCGTCGGTCCGCCACCTCGAATGCATACGCGATCTCAGCGTGCTCACCGACAAGGTGTTCCACATCTATTCGCTCGGCAAGGAGCGCAATGTCGACGGCATCGAGATCGCCAGGATCGCGCGCGGCATCAGCCACGAGCAGATGCTGGAAGAGCCGTCGGTCTTCACCATCATCAACACCAATTCGCCGCTCAAGCTTGACGTGCCGATGATGGAAGGCATCATCCAGATGTCGAGCAAGGGCCAGGTCGTTGTCGTCACGCCGTTCACGCTGTCGGGCGCCATGGCGCCGGTCACCATCGCCGGCGCGCTGGTGCAGCAGAATGCCGAGGCGCTGTCCGGCATTGCCTTTGCCCAGATGGTGCGCAAGGGCGCGCCCGTCGGCTATGGCGGCTTTACCTCCAACGTCGACATGAAGTCCGGTTCACCAGCCTTCGGCACGCCGGAATATATGAAGGCGCAGCTGGTCGGCGGCCAACTCGCCCGCCGCTACAACATCCCCTACCGCACCTCCAACACCTGCGCCGCCAACACGGTCGACGCGCAGGCCGCCTATGAAAGCGTGTTCTCGCTGTGGGGCGCCATCCAGGGCGGCGGCAATCTGATGATGCATGCGGCCGGCTGGCTCGAAGGCGGCCTGCGCTGTTCCTATGAGAAGACCATCGTCGACATCGACCTGTTGCAGATGGTGGCCGAATTCCTGACCCCGCTCGACCTTTCCGAAGAGGCGCTCGGCTTCGATGCCATCCAGTCGGTCGGCCCCGGCGGCCATTTCTTCGGCACCCAGCACACGCAGGACCGCTACAAGACCGCCTTCTATTCGCCGATCATTTCCGACTGGCGCAATTTCGAGACCTGGGCGGAAGCCGGCTCGCCGACGGCGATCGAAAAGGCCAACCGTGTCTGGAAGGAACGGCTGGCATCCTATGAAGAGCCCTACATGGACCCGGCCATCCGCGAAGAGCTCAACGCCTTCGTCGCCAAGCGCCGCTCCGAAGGCGGCGCACCGACCGATTTTTGACCAACGCGCAGCGACGGGTTTGACTCCGGCGCTGCTCGCCGCTGACCAAAACATCTGATTCAGTTTACGCAAAAACGGACTTATCTTCATGAAATCTCACGCAAAAGCGGTTGTCATCGGCGGCGGCGTCGTCGGCTGCTCGGTGCTCTATCACCTGGCCAAGGCCGGCTGGACCGATATCATGCTGATCGAGCGCTCGGAGCTGACCTCCGGCTCGTCCTGGCACGCGGCCGGCGGCTTCCACACGCTGAATGGCGATCCCAACGTCGCCAAGCTGCAGGCCTACACGGTGCAGCTCTACAAGGAGATCGAGGAGCTTTCCGGCCAGTCCTGCTCGCTGCACCTGACCGGCGGCGTGATGATGGCAGACACGCCCGAGCGCATGGACTTCCTGCGCCTTGCCCACGCCAAGGGCCGCTATCTCGGTATGGACACCGAGTTGATCACGCCGTCCGAGGCCAAGGCGATGTTCCCGCTGATGGACGAGACGAATTTCGTCGGCGCCATGTGGGATCCGGTCGAGGGCCATCTCGACCCTTCGGGCACCACCATCGCCTATTCGAAGGCGGCGAAAAAGCTCGGCGCCGAGATCGTGCTGCGCAACCGCGTCGTCGAGCTGACGCAGGAGGTCGACGGCACCTGGAACGTCGTCACCGAGCAAGGCACGGTGAAGGCCGAGCACGTCGTCAACTGCGGCGGCCTGTGGGCGCGCGAAATCGGCCGCATGGTCGGCGTCGAGCTGCCGGTGCTGGCCATGGAGCATATGTATCTTTTGACCGAGCCGATGCCGGAGGTGGAGGAATTCAACAAGTCGACCGGCCGCGAGATGATCGGCGTGCTCGACTTCAAGGGCGAGATCTACACCCGCCAGGAGCGCAACGGTATCCTGCTCGGCACCTATGAAAAGGCCTGCAAGCCGTGGTCGCCGGTCAACACGCCCTGGGATTTCGGCCATGAACTGCTGCAGCCCGACATCGACCGTATCGCGCCGTCGCTGGAAGTCGGCTTCAAGCACTTCCCCGGCATCGAGAAAGCCGGCATCAAGCAGATCATCAACGGCCCCTTCACCTTCGCGCTGGACGGCAACCCGCTGGTCGGCCCGGTGCAGGGCCTGACCAATTTCTGGTGCGCCTGCGCCGTCATGGCCGGCTTCAGCCAGGGCGGCGGTGTCGGTCTGGCGCTGTCGAACTGGATGGTCAATGGCGATCCCGGTTTTGATGTTTGGGGCATGGATGTCGCCCGTTTCGGCGAATGGGCCGGCCTGCGCTACACCAACGCCAAGGTGCGCGAAAACTACTCGCGCCGTTTCTCGATCCGTTTCCCCAACGAGGAACTGCCGGCCGCACGCCCGGCGCAGACGACGCCGCTCTACGACACCATGCTCGCCAACAACGCCGTCATGGGCGACTCGTGGGGGCTTGAGACGCCGCTCTGGTTCGCGCCGAAGGGCAAGGAACCCAAGGACATCGTCTCCTTCCACCGCTCCAACGATTTTGGGCCGATCGGCGAGGAAGTGCGCGCCACCCGTGAAAAGGTCGGTGTCACCGAGATCGCCAACTTCGCCAAATATGAAGTGTCCGGCCAGGGATCGGAGGATTTCCTCAACCGTCTGATGACCAACCGCATGCCGAAGACCGGCCGCATCGTGCTGACCCCGATGCTCAATGAGTACGGCCGCCTGATCGGCGACTTCACCATCGCCAAGGCCGGCGAAGACCGCTTCATGATCTGGGGCTCGTCGGCCGCACAGAAATATCACATGCGCTGGTTCGAGAAGCACCTGCCGAAGGACGGTAGCGTGCGCATCCACCGCTTCGACCAGACGCTGGTCGGCCTGTCGATCGCCGGACCGAAATCCCGCGACCTGCTTCAGAAGCTGGTCGACGTCGACATCTCGACCAAGGCTTTTCGTTTCATGGATTTCCGCGAGATGGCGGTCGGCGGCGCGCCTTGCCTGGTCAACCGCATCACCTACACCGGCGATCTCGGCTACGAGATCTGGATGGCGCCCGCGTACCAACGGTTGGTCTACAAGGCAATCAAGGAAGCCGGCGAGGAATTCGGCCTCGTCGATTTCGGCATGCGCGCTCTGCTGTCGATGCGCCTGGAAAAGAACTTTCCGACCTGGTTCCGCGAACTGCGGCCGATCTACGGGCCGTTCGAAGGGGCGATGGATCGCTTCATCAAGCTGGAAAAGAACGATTTCATCGGCCGCGAAGCCGCCGCCAAGGAACAGGCGGAAGGGCCAAAACTGCGCCGCGTCTCCTTCATCGTCGATGCCGCGGACGCCGACGTGATGGGCGACGAGCCGATCTGGGCCAAGGTCAGCAAGGATTACGGCACGGTTGAAAAGCCGCATGGCTATGGCGCGCCGCGCTTCGACACGTCAGGCAAGGAAATACGCGGCTCCAAGGCTGCTCAAGGCGCATCCGCCGTGCGCGGCATCGTCGACGGCGACTGGCGTGTGGTCGGCTGGGTGACCTCGGGCGGCTATGCGCACTATGTGCAAAAGTCGATGGCGCAAGGCTATGTGCCAGCAGCGCTGGCTGAGAACGAGACCGCCGGCCTGTTCGAGATCGAAATCCTCGGTCACCGGCGCCCGGCCCGCATCAATGTCGAGCCGCCCTTTGATCCGAGCGGCGACAAGATGCGGACTTAAGGGTCATGCACAGCGAGGCGCCAAAGGGAAGCTTCGGCCGCCATCGCAAGATCATGCCGTTTGTATCAGGCTCGATCGAGGCCTTGCGCGAGAACTCCCGCCAGAAGGCCGCCTCGCTGAACCAGCATGTGCTGGGCTATGGCGCGCAAGCGGAAGCTGAATGGGCCGCGGCAGGCATTGCCGCTCCCGATCTGCCGGCGATGCGAAAGTACCGGCTGGAGCGCATCCGCGCCGAGCTGAAACGGCGTGGCTATGCCGGCGCCCTGCTCTACGACCCTGTCAACATCCGCTACGCCACCGACAGCACCAACATGCAGCTATGGGTGGCGCACAACCCGACGCGGCATTGTTTCGTCGCCACCGAAGGGCCGGTGGTGCTGTTCGACTATTTCTCCTGTGAGCACCTGTCCGATCATTCCGGCGTCGTCGACGAGGTACGGCCGGCGGTGTCGTGGATGTATCTCTATGGCGGTGAGCTTACGGAGCAAAAAGTCCGCCGCTGGGCCGGCGGCATCGCCGATCTGGTAAAAGAACATGGCGGCGGCAACAGCCGCATCGCCGTCGATCACATCAATCCCGAAGGCGTCGAGGAATTGGCTCGGCTTGGTATCAGCATCGGCAATGGCGAAGCGGTGATGGAGAATGCCCGGCTGATCAAATCGCCCGACGAAATCCTCGCCATGCGCCGGTCGATCGTCGCTTGCGAAGCGGCGATGGGCGAGATGGAGCAGGCCTTGAAGCCTGGCATTTCCGAGAATGAACTGTGGGCCGAGCTGCATCGCGGCAACATCGCGCGCGGCGGCGAGTGGATCGAGACGCGTCTGCTCACGTCAGGTCCGCGCACCAATCCCTGGTTCCAGGAATGCTCCGCGCGGAAAATCGAGGCCGGCGATCTCGTCGCTTTCGACACCGACCTGATTGGCCCCTACGGTTTTTGCGCCGATCTGTCGCGCACCTGGCTTTGCGGCGGCAAAAACCCGTCGAACGAACAGCGCGATCTGTTCCGCATCGCCGCCGACCAGATCGCCCAAAACACCGCTCTGATGCAGCCGGGCATTTCATTCCGCGACCTTGTCGAACGCTCCGCGGTGCCGCCGGGCGATTGCTTCCCGACGCGTTACGGCGTGCTCTATCACGGCGTCGGACTGGCCGACGAATACCCGACCCTGCCGCATGCCAGCGACTGGACAGCCGATACGCCCGATGGGGTACTCGAACCGGGCATGGTGCTGTGCGTGGAAAGCTATATTGGCAGGCTTGGCGGACGCGAGGGTGTCAAGATCGAGGAGCAGATCCTGATCACCGAGACCGGCAACGAGCAGCTCTCAACCTACCCGCTGGATGCGAGGCTGCTCGGCTAATCCAGCAAGCACTTCACGCATTGCACGGACCGTCTTTTCCAGCGTCCTTGCGGCAGTAATGAACGGCAGGCCCTTGCGCCGCCCGGTCCAGCCGACGACCATCACCTTCTGCGCGGCAGGCTCAAAACGCTGGGCCAGCGCCCAGCTCTCGCAGTCGATGGCCGCAACATCCGACCTGCCCTCGGCAATGGCGACGATGGAGCCGCGGTGTCCGCCGCTCGCACTGCGTGATGCAAAGATATCCAGACTTTCGCCCATCGTTTCCAGATCGCGCTTCAGTCCGAGGAAGCCCGACATTGAACCGGTGTCGTTGAAGGTGAAACGCTTGCCCCGCAGGAGGTCGAGCGGGATCAGCGGACTGCCGTCATCCGGCGACGCAACAGATGGCCCGCCATCAGCGCGCATCACCAGCGCGCTCGAATAGAGTTCGCCCTGCCCGCCTTCGTAGGCGTCATAGCTCGGCTGGCCAATCACCTGGACGTGCCTGGACAGGCCAAGTTCCATCGGCCCCCAGCAGGTTTGCGCAAACAACAGCGCCGGATGCAGCCAAAGCTTGTGATAGTCGAGTTCGTCCGGCGGCAGGGTCACCGGATCGGGCGCGATCAATGCTCCTGCAGCATCATGAATACCGCCTGGCACCGGCGGCAGGTCGCCATTGACGCGAGCCAGGCTTTCCGGCGCGTCGATGCCCTTTTGCCGAAAGGCCTCGCGCAATCGTGCCCATTGCGCATCGACCTCGCCGCGCACTTCGGGCCAGTCATACATAGGCAACGCCGCAACCAATTCACTCATGCCGACACTCAATCATCATGTCTCAGGAAAGGATCGCAAAAACGCGGCATCCAATCAGAATTGGCCGACACGGAATCCGGATGCCCCGGAATTATTCCTTGGGCGGCTCGGCCGGAACCGGCGCGCTGCCAAGCCCGCTGATGCTGCGCGCCCTGACGCGCGGCTTGAACGCCCTGCCCGGCTCTGGCGCGCGCCGCAGCACCGGATGGACGATCGGCTCCTTCGCCTTGAAGGCGTAAGCCCTAATCAGCGCGAAATAGTTCGGATAGGCATAGCCATTGTTCATCCGCAGCCATTCGTCACGGCGGTCGCGAAACAGCTTTGGCAGCCGGTACCAGGCCACCGTCGGGCTCTTGTGGTGGACGAAGTGCAGATTGTTGTTGAGGAACAGGAAGGACAGCGGCGAGCGCTCGACGATCACCGTGCGTCCCTCAGGATGTTCCGACCATTGATGCTCGGCAAAGGTGCGGATCGAGATCAGCGACTGGCCGAGCCACACCGGCACCAGAATGTAGAGCCACAGCGGAATGCCGAAGCCGAACTGGACGACCGGCAGCACTATGGCGAGGCCGATGGCGTGCAGCAGCCAGGCCTTGCGGATCGCCTTGTCGCCCGCAGCCATCTGCTTGGCGTCGTCGATGAAGAAGCCGACGCAGGACAGCCACGGGCCGAGCACGAAGCGGCCGGCCATGGTGTTGTTGATCTTCAGCAGGAATTTCATCAGCGGCGGCAAATCATCATGCTGCCATAGCGCCCGGTAGTAGCTCTCGGGATCATCCAGTGGATCGGTCAGCCTTTCGTCGGCGTGGTGGCGCAGATGGATGGTCTTGAAGCGGCGGAACGGCCAGACCAGGCCGATCGGCAGGAAGACAAAAGCTTCGTTGAGCTGCGCGTTTCGCGTCGGATGACCGTGCAGCACTTCGTGCATGATGGAGGATTGCAGCGCGGCGGTGACGGCCAGGATGGCAAGCGCCAAAAGCGGATAGGAGGGCCAGATCAAAAAGCCGGTGACGAGCCATAGTCCGTAACAGAAGAAAGCGAGAACCACGGTCGGCCATTCGATGGCCGGTGCGCCGCTTCGTCTCTTACCCATGCTTGTCATGCGATCGACCACTGCCTTTCAGTCGCCGGAACCATTTTTGATTCCTGACAGTATTGTGTCAGGAGCCTTGGGTTGCTGCAACGCGACAAAGCGCACAAACTGTTGCGATTGCGCATTTTAAGCCGCATATGTTATCTATTGTGAACAACCTTAGGGATTCATTTACGCCTGAGGCGCGGTCTCGGCAGCTTCGGCGCAAATTTTTCCTCCAGCCGCTGGAGCGAAGCACATGGACAAGCGCGACCTGTCGACGATCTTTCGCGAGCGCCTGAAGATGCTCCTGACAAGGTCGGACCTGAACCAGTCGGCCTTCGCGGCCGCCGTCGGCATCGACCGTTCTGCACTGTCGCAACTTCTGTCCGGCGCCTCGACGCGCCTGCCGCGCGCCGAAACGCTGCTCAACATCGCCGCCGAGTTCAAGGTGTCGCTCGACTGGCTGCTCGGACTGAGCCAGGACGAAGGCGTCACCGGCGAGATCCGCGAGAGCCTGGAGATCGAGGAAGCCACCGGCGGCTTCGACCGCACTTTGCTGGCCAGATGGCATTCGGAAGCCGCCGGCACAAAAATCCGCTACGTGCCGGCCGGCATTCCCGATCTTTTGCGCACCGAGGCGCTGGTCGAGTACGAAGCCGGCATCACCAACAAGAGCCGCGAGGCGCAGGCCGGCGAAACGCAATACCGCATCGACTACAACCGGCGGCCGGAAACCGACATGGAAGTCTGCATGCCGCGCCACACGCTGGAGATTTTTGCGCGCGGGCTGGGCGTGTGGGATCGTTTCCCGGAAGCCGACCGCCACCAGCAGCTTCTGCACATGGCGACGCTGCTCGACGACCTCTATCCCACCTTCCGCCTGTTTCTCTATGACGGGCGCATGCGCTATTCGATCCCCTACACCATTTTTGGGCCCTATCGCGCCGCGATCTATGTCGGCGACATGTATCTGGTGCTGAACGCGACCCAGCCGATCCAGACGCTGACCCGCCATTTCGACAATCTGATCCGCGCCGCCGACATCAATGCGCACGAGGCGGCCGGCTTCGCGCACAAGCTCGCCGAAATGCGATTTTGACCGTAGGTCACGCCCGCCGACATTGACTAGACATAAAGAGTTCTTTATATCCTTATCTCAATAGAGATGTCCGGAAGGCGTTTTCCACCATGACCAACCCGATTGACGCGCTGCTTGCCGAAAAGGGCATTCTGCTGGCCGATGGCGCCACCGGCACCAATCTGTTCGCCATGGGCCTCGAAGCCGGCGAAGCGCCCGAGCTGCTGAACGAGACCGCACCCGACACCATCACCAACCTGCATCAGAATTTCGTCGACGCCGGCGCCGACATCATCCTGACCAATTCCTTCGGCGGCACCCGCCACCGGCTGAAGCTGCACCATGCGCAGGACCGCGTGCACGCGCTGAACAAGCGCGCCGCCGAGATCGCCCGCGCCGTTGCCGACAAGGCCGGCAGAAAAGTCATTGTCGCTGGCTCGGTCGGCCCGACCGGCGAATTGCTGGTGCCACTCGGCGCCATGACCTATGACGAGGCTGTCGACGCCTTTGCCGAGCAGATCGAGGGCCTGAAGGAAGGCGGCGCCGAAGTCGCCTGGATCGAAACCATGTCGGCGCCGGACGAAATCCGTGCCGCCGCCGAAGCCGCCATCCGCGTCGGCTTGCCCTACACCTATACCGGTTCTTTCGACACCGCCGGCCGCACCATGATGGGGCTGCTGCCCAGGGATATTCACGGCGTCGTCGATGGGCTTTCGCAGCGCCCGCTCGGTGTCGGCGCCAATTGCGGTGTCGGCGCCTCCGACATCCTTGCCTCGCTGCTTGACATGACCGAGGCGAAGCCGGAGGCGACGGTGATCGTCAAAGGCAATTGCGGCATTCCGGAATTCCGCGGCACCGAGATCCATTATTCCGGCACGCCCGAATTGATGGCCGACTATGTCAGGCTCGCCGTCGATGGCGGCGCAAAGATCATCGGCGGCTGCTGCGGCACCTCGTTCCAGCACCTTGCCGCCATGCGCAAGGCGCTCGACGCACACACCAGGGCGGATCGGCCGACTGTTGCGACGATCGTCGAGCGCATCGGCCCGATGCGCAACAAGGTGGCGACTGAAAACACTGCCGAGACCAGCGAAGCCCGCCGCGAGCGGCGTCGCAGCCGCGCCTGATCCTTCGGCTATTCGCTGTTTTCAGCGTAGCGGGACAGCGCAGTCTTGAAATCGGTGGCGGCGCTGTCGGCATCGCCACCCATCATCACCAGCGCACCCGATGTGCCGGGATCGGTGATCTGTTCCAACATGACGCGGAAGCGGTCGTTGTTCAGCGCCGACATCGCGGTTTTGCGAGCCGCGTTGACGTCGTCCGTGATGCGCCTGGATTCCGATGAAGGCGTCTGCGATGCCGTCGGGCTGGGTGCCTGCACGTCCCTAGCCGTCGGCGTCGGGTTCGTAATGTTCCTGATCAGCAATTCCGGCCCCCCTCAAGCCCAAACGTGACTTGTTAGATAGCAAGAGGAAATTGCGATCGCGTACCGGAAATGTCGCGCAATTTAACGATCTCGAAAAAAGGCCGGCAAGGTTTCCCTCGCCGGCCTGCCTCACCCGCCCATCGGCCGGTTTCTCGTGTCAGAACGATCCCATCTGAAAGAAACCGGCCGTCATCGCCACTACCGGTTACCGCCGAGCGCCGAGGCAAGGCGCACAAGCGAAAGGAACTCAGACCTGTACCCAAACGGGTCGGCTCCTCGGGCAGCAGTGGCAATCTCCATGATCTTGTCGTAACCGAACTTCGCGGTCGCATCCTCGTCGCGCAGCTTCTGGCCGAAGGCGGCGACAGCGATGGAGAAACGCTGGTCGGTGCTGGCCTGGTCGAAGGACTCGACCTCGTTGGCGGACGTGACCGGCGTGGTGATCAGCTTCGAGATGTCCTCGTTGGGCAGCTTGTAGCGGATCTTGACGAACGCATATTCGTCCGCATTGGCGACGCCGCCATTGTTCACCGTCGCCTGGC
Source organism: Mesorhizobium sp. P2_H9 (assembly GCF_056403215.1). Lineage (NCBI taxonomy): Bacteria > Pseudomonadati > Pseudomonadota > Alphaproteobacteria > Hyphomicrobiales > Phyllobacteriaceae > Mesorhizobium > Mesorhizobium sp. P2_H9. The sequence goes on from NZ_JBFUFX010000015.1 coordinate 101,293, forward strand.
CATAGCGTAGCGGGTCGATCTGCTCGCCGCCACTGCCCTTGGGCGTGATCTCGTAGATCGCGGTGACCGAATGGCCGGAGCCAATATCACCGGCATCGACGCGGTCATTGTTGAAATCTTCGCGATTGAGCGCCCGGGTCTCATAGCCGATCAGGCGGTATTCCGAGACCTTGTCCGGGTTGAACTCGACCTGGATCTTCACGTCCTTGGCGATGGTGAACAGCGTCGACGACGCATCCTCGACCAGCACCTTTTCGGCCTCGGCGAGCGTATCGATGTAAGCGGCGGTGCCGTTGCCGTTCTGGGCGATGGTCTGCATCATCTGGTCGTTCAGATTGCCGCGGCCGAAACCGAACACCGACAGGAAGACGCCCGTCTTGCGCTCGCTCTCGATCAACCGCTTCAGGTCGTCGTCATCAGTCTGGCCGACATTGAAGTCGCCGTCGGTGGCCAGCATCACACGGTTGACGCCGTCCTTGACGAAGGATTGCTGGGCAAGCTTGTAGGCTTCCTTGATGCCCGCCTCGCCGGCCGTCGAACCGCCAGGCGTCAGATTGTCGATGGCGTTGAGGATCTTGTCCTTCTCGGTGACCTTGGTCGGCATCAGCACGGTGCCGGCCTCACCCGCATAGGTGACGATCGAGATGGTGTCGTCCGCCTTGAGCTTGCTGACCAGCAGCCGGAACGCCGACTTGAGCAGCGGCAGCTTGTCCGGCTCGTCCATCGAACCCGACACGTCGATCAGGAACACCAGATTGGCCTTGGGCTGCTCGACCGGCTTGACGTCGAAACCCTTGATGGCGACGTGCATCAGCTTGGTATGCGTGTTCCACGGCGTCGGCATGACGCTGACGGTCGAGTTGAACGGCGTCGAAGCGGAGTCCGGTCCCTTCCAGTCATAGGGGAAGTAATTGACCATCTCCTCGACGCGCACCGTATCGGCCTGCGGCAGGTAGCCCTGCTTCAGTGAGCTGCGCACGAACGAATAGGATGCCGTGTCGACGTCGATCGAGAAGGTCGAGACCGGATCCTCAAGTGCTGCATGCACCGGATTGGTCTTGAAATCCTCGACCCGATCGCGGTTTTCCTCTTGCGGCAGCAACTGGTCGGCCGGCGCGGTCGAAGGCTGCGGCGCCATCAGCTTGGACTCGGCCGTTGTGCCAACCCGCGCCGCGTCTGCCCTTGGCGCAGCTGCACCACCATCCAGCGCGAACTCGCCCGTCGGCTTGGGCGGAGGGGCAAGATTCATCGTCACCCGTCTGCCGCCAGCGGCATCCTGTTGGGGAGCGCCATTTGAAGCCGATTCCTGCTGGGCCAGGCCGCCGGCGACGGTCGACTCGGATTTCGGCGGCGAGGCTGGTTTCTCGAGCGCCACGCTGACGTCACGGCTTTCGGTGTCGGCGTCGGCCTTCTTCTGCTTGTCGCCCTCGGCAACAGGCACCGGCTTGACCGTCGCCGGCTTGTCGGCCAGCGTCTCGGTGATCTTCTCGTCCCCGGCGAATTTGGAAGGCTGCTCCTGCAGCATATGGAAGGTGGCGTATCCGGCGATCGGCAGGGCGACGAGCCCGGCAATGGCCGGCGTGGCGTAGAGTTTCTTTTGCATGATCTCGCTCCAGAGCTTTTGTGCTCGCTCTGTGAGACGAAGCCCGGCAGCCGATCCTTGGGCGGCGGGAGAAGTTTTTTCGTCCATGTCGTAGGCGCGCATGGCGGCCGTGAAGGCGCGGGCCTTCGCGTCGCTGTCGGGTGCCGGTATTGCTGCGTGGCGCAGCCTGTTGAGTTCGTTGTCGTCGACCATGGTCACACTTCCCCGGCTGAGAGCATGAGCACTTTCAGCCGTTTCTTCGCTTCATGGATGTGCCAGGAAACCGTCGTCTCCGAGATTGCCATCGCCTCTGCGGCGGCCGCGTGGCTCAAGCCTTCGCCATAGACCAGCAGCACCGCGTCGCGCTGCTTGTCCGGCAGCTTTCGCACCGCCGCCCACAGAGCCTCAGTGGGATCTTCGGGCTCGGTTGAGGCCTCCCCCGATATCATGCTGTAGGCGCCGTAGGCTTCGGTCTTGACGTTCTCGCGCGTGGTCTTGCGCATCATGTCGCGCGCCGCGTTCAGCGTCATGGTGTAGAGCCATGTCGTGAAGGCGCCGCTGCCATGATAGTCGCGGATCGCCCGGCCGAGCCGGACGCAGACTTCCTGAGCGATATCCTCGGCGTCGGCCTTCTTTCCGCACCAGCGATAGGCGGCGCGATAGACAAAGTTGTAGTGCCTTTCGAGCAATTTGCCGAAGGCACCCCTGTCTCCGCCCTTCGCCCGCCCGATCAGATCGGCGTCGGAGGCTTCGCTTTCATCCAGCATCATCGCCATCATTTGCCTGTTGGACGAAGGCTAATGGCCAATCCTTGGGGTTATGGAAAGATTTTTTTCGGATTGGCTCTTCCGAACCTCAGGCGTGTTGAGATTCGGGTCAGGCCGAGCCGAGGATGCTGGGTTCCGAGAACCGGAGCGGAGTGTACTTCAGTACGTGAGCATCAGAAGCGCAGGAGACCATGGCTCGCAGGCCGGCCTCACCCGAATATCAACACGCCTGCCCCGCGACCCAGCCCGACGACCACGCCCACTGAAAGTTATAACCGCCGAGCCAACCCGTGACATCGACCACTTCGCCGATGAAAAACAGGCCCGGCACCGATTTCGCCTGCATCGTCTTCTGGTCCAGCGCGTTCGTGTCAACGCCGCCAAGCGTCACCTCAGCGGTGCGGTAGCCCTCTGAACCGGCCGGTTTGATGCGCCAGTCGTTGACGGCGGCATCGACGGTCTTCATCTGCAGGTCCGTCAAATCGGCGAGATTGCCGTCGAGCCCGCTGCGTTCGGCGACCGCTTGCGCAAGACGCTTCGGCAGATGGCTTGCCAGAACCGTCTGCACCGCTTGCCTGCCATTGACGCGCTTTGCCGTGCGAAGCAGCTCGGCGACATCCACCCCGGGCAGCATGGCGATGCGGATCTCGTCACCTTCGCGCCAGTAGGACGATATCTGCAGGATGGAAGGCCCGCTTAAGCCGCGATGTGTGAACAGCATCGCCTCCGAAAACCGCGTCTTGCCGCAAGCGACTTCGGCGTCGACGGCATTGCCGGCCAGCGGCGCCAGCCGCTCGAGCGTCCTTGCGTCGAAAGTCAGCGGCACCAAAGCCGGGCGGGTTTCGGCCACGCCCACGCCGAACCGCGCCGCCAGTTCGTAACCGAAGCCAGACGCGCCCATTTTGGGGATCGACTTGCCGCCGCAAGCCACGACCAGCGACCGGCAGGCGACCGTGCCCGTGGAGAGCGCCAGGACAAAACCCTCATCGGCTTTGTCGACACCCCGGACCTCGGTCGACAGTACCAGTTCCACGCCCCGGCCCTGCATTTCCTGGACCAGCATGTCGATGATCAGGCGTGCCGAGCCATCGCAGAAAAGCTGTCCCAGCGTCTTCTCATGATAGGCGATGCCGTGCCGTTCGACGAGCCCAATGAAGTCGCGCTGCGTGTAGCGGCTGAGCGCCGAGATACAGAAATGCGGATTGCCCGAGAGAAAATTCTTCGGGCTCGTATGGATGTTGGTGAAATTGCACCGGCCACCGCCGGAGATGCGGATTTTTTCGCCGGGCTTTGCCGCGTGATCGAGCACCAGAACCGAACGGCCGCGCTTGCCGGCCTCGATGGCGCACATCATTCCGGCCGCGCCCGCGCCGATCACCACGACATCATAGGATTGCATCAGGCCAACGTTCCCGCTCGGCCGGCGCTATTCTGGCGGCCGCTCCAATGGTTCTGCCTCTAGCGCGTCAGGCAAGCAACCGGCAAGACCAACAGTCAGGCCAGCGTCTCGGCAAACAGCGTCGTCAATCGCTTCCAGTGGCGCTCGGCGCCGATGGCATTGAAGACGCTGTGGTCCGACACGCACCAGCCATGCGCCATGCCGGCATAGTTCTCGATGACGTGGTCGACTTCCGCCACGCGCAGCGCCTCGGCCAGTCGCGCCGACTGCTCCGGCGGAAAGCTGCGGTCGACACCGGCAACGCCGACATAGACCCGCGCCTTGATCGAGGTTGCCTTGCGGTGCGGGCTGTCGGCATTGTCGCCAGCCAGATTGCCGCCATGGAAGCTGGCCGCGGCGACGATGCGATCGGGATAGGTCGCGGCAGCATTCAACGCCCGCGCGCCGCCCATGCAATAGCCGACGACGCCGACCGGCCCGGTGACGCCTTCAGCAGCGAGCGCATCGAGAAAGGCGCCGCTGTCGTTGATGGTCATGTCCTGCGTCGTGCCCCTGACCAACGCCATCAGCGCCGCCTTCGTCTCCTCCACGACGAAAGCGGTCTTGGCATCGAACGGCCCATAAGGGGCGTTGCGGTAGAAAAGATCCGGCACCAGCACCGCATAGCTCTCAGCCGCAAGCCTTTCCGCCATCCGGTCGAGCGCCGGTCGTGGGCCAAAAGCGTCCATATAGAGAATGATGCCGGCCTTCGACGAGGAAGCGGTCGCCGAACGGAACAGCCCGGCTTTCGCTACGCCGTCCTCGGTCTTGATCTCAATGTCCTGCTTTGCCATCGCCCGCTCCGTTGACTGTTGGGCGATACATATCTGCAGGCATTGTCAGGGCAAGCCGTTCCCTGACAATTGCGTTCAACATTTTGTGCGGGCGTTCAACACCGCTCTAGAGGCCGGCAAAGCTAGCCATATGAAGGGCCTGAACCTCAGCGGGATAGCGATAGTCGGTGCCATACGGACAGGCGTTGCGGTCGAGGCAGCCGCCGCTGCGGCACGGTTCGCCATTCGCTCCCCGCACATGCGCCAAGCAAGCCTCATAGGCGAAACCATCCGCGGAATAGGCGTCGACCGGACAGGATTTCAGGCAAGGCTTTGCGATACATGCGTCGCAAAGGTGAATCACCTCGCGAGGTTCTGGAAGCGCGATCTCATCCTCGAACAGCAATGCGCCGCGATAGGCGTGCCAGAGCCCGTATTGCGGATGCATGAGAATGCCGAGCGGCGACGGTCTCAAACCCTCGGCCCGCATCGCCCATTGCTGGAACGGCAGATATGGCCTGTCGGACGGCGAAACGGCGCGCGCCCCGAATTTTTCCGCCACCGCACCGATCACTTCGCGTGACCACGTATCGAGCGGATTGGCGATGGCCTCTGGTTGGTTCTCCCGCCAGCGCAGGAAATGCGACCAAGGTGCCGCACCTGCCTGCCCGACCAGCACCACGGATTTCATGGGAGCGTCGGAGACGCCGGTTGGCAACGTTTCGCCCGCGGCGAAGTTGAAGCCACCGCGAAGGATAAGGCCGTGGGCGGAAAGCGCCGTCGCTATTTCCTCAACGGCGCGCAAACATCATCCCTTCTTGTCCGGGTCGGAGAAGGCGCTCCGCCAGACTTCCTTGTGGATGATGTTGGCGACTTTAGCCCCGCCTGACTCGGGCTCCTTTCAAGTGAAGGCGTCAGCCATCGACGCCTTCTTCGTCGCGATGTAGTCCTGCAGCCCGTCGTCGATGCCCGGATCGAGATAAGGCGCCTCATAGGTCTCCAGCCAGCGGCGGGCGAGCTCGTTGGCGCGCTGCGGCGCGGTCTTCTCGCCCTCGGCCAGCCACTGCTCGTAGGAATTGTTGTCGGCAATGTTGGAGCGGTAGAAGGCGGTCTGGAAATTGGCCTGGGTGTGATCGCAGCCGAGATAGTGGCTGCCGGGACCGACCTGGCGGATGGCATCCATCGCCTGGCCGTTTTCCGAGAGATCGACGCCTTCCGAGAACTTCTGGGTCATGCCGAGCTGGTCGATGTCCATCATGAACTTTTCGTAGCAGGAGGCGAGCCCGCCCTCGAGCCAGCCAGCCGAATGCAGCACGAAATTGGTGCCGGCCAGGATGGTCGAGTTCAGCGTGTTTGCGCTTTCATAGGCCGCCTGCGCATCCGGGATCTTCGAGGCGCAGAGCGAGCCGCCGGTGCGGAACGGCAGGCCAAGCCGGCGCGCAAGCTGTGCCGCGCCATAGGAGACCAGCGACGGTTCCGGCGTGCCGAAGGTCGGCGCGCCCGACTGCATCGAGATCGACGAGGCAAACGTGCCGAACAGCACCGGCGCGCCCGGCCGGATCAATTGCGTGAACGACGCACCGGCCAGCACTTCGGCCAGAACCTGCGTCAGCGTGCCGGCGACCGTCACCGGGCTCATCGCACCGGCGAGGATGAACGGGGTGACGATGCAGGCCTGGTTGTGACGCGAATAAACTTTCAGCGCCCCCAACATGGTTTCATCGAACACCATCGGCGAGTTGGCGTTGATCAGGCTGGTCAGCACCGTGTTGTTTTCGACAAAGTCGTCGCCGAACACGATCTTGGCCATGGCGACGGTGTCTTCGGCACGCTCCGGTGCGGTCACCGAGCCCATGAACGGCTTGTCCGAATATTTGATGTGGCTGTAGACCATGTCGAGGTGACGTTTGTTGACCGGCACGTCGACCGGCTCGCACACCGTGCCGCCCGAATGATGGATCGACGGCGCCATATAGGCGAGCTTCACGAAATTGCGGAAATCCTCGATCGTCGCATAGCGCCTGACGCCATCGAGGTCGCGCACGAAGGGTGGGCCGTAGACCGGCGCGAAGACCGTGGCGTTGCCGCCGATCTGCACCGAGCGCTCGGCGTTGCGGGCGTGCTGGGTGTAGATGGGCGGCGCCGTCTTCAGCAGCGAGCGGCAAAGGCCCTTTGGAAAGTGCACACGCTCGCCCTTGACGTCGGCGCCGGCCTCTTTCCAAAGCTGCAGTGCCTCGGCGTCGTCGCGAAAGATGATGCCGATCTCTTCGAGCACCGTGTCGGTGTTCTTCTCGATCAGCGCCAGGCCTTCCTCGTTCAGCACCTCATAGACGTTGATCTTGCGCTTGATGTAGGTGAGCTGGGTGCCGGGACCGCCGCCCGAACGCGCCGCGCGCCTTGCAGCAGCGCCGCCGCTGGCGGCGCGTCCGCGCCGTGCGTTTGACGCTTCCTGATCGACTGGCGCGTTCTCACTCATGATCGTTCTTCCCTGAAACTTTGAAAACCGTTGTGGCCGCGTCTCGCGGCATCTGGCCGGATCGTAGCCATGCACCCTATTCGAAACGGCCCGCCAGCGCCAACGCCTGTCGCAAAATCGACAAGAAAACCAATAGATTTCCAGTCGCTTTCCTTTTGCGGGAAGTCGCAAATCAGCTATGGCTCGATGCCCGTAGCGGGTTAGGTATTGAAATGATATTTGAGGCCTCGCAATTGCATCCGCGTGGCAGGGAGCTGAATTAAAAATGGCCGACGACGAGATCATCCTTTCCGAGCTTTCCGACGACGAGTTGGTGCAGCAGATGCACGACGACCTCTATGACGGGTTGAAGGAAGAGATCGAGGAAGGCACCAACATCCTGCTCGAGCGCGGCTGGGTGCCTTACAAGGTGCTGACCGAGGCACTGGTCGAAGGCATGCGCATCGTCGGCGAGGATTTTCGCGACGGCATCCTGTTCGTTCCTGAAGTGCTGCTCTCCGCCAACGCGATGAAGGCCGGCATGTTCATCCTGCGCCCGCTGCTCGCCGCCACCGGCGCGCCGAAGCAGGGCAAGATGGTGATCGGCACCGTCAAGGGCGATATCCACGACATCGGCAAGAACCTCGTCGGCATGATGATGGAAGGCGCCGGCTTCGACGTCATCGACCTCGGCATCAACAATGCGGTCGAGAAATACCTCGACGCCATCGAAAAGCACCAGCCCGACATCATCGGCATGTCGGCGCTGCTGACCACGACCATGCCCTACATGAAGGTCGTCATCGACACGATGAAGGAAAAGGGCATTCGCGACGACTATGTCGTGCTGGTTGGCGGCGCGCCGCTAAACGAGGAATTCGGCAAGGCCGTCGGCGCCGATGCCTATTGCCGCGACGCGGCCGTGGCGGTCGAGACCGCCAAGGACTTCATGAAGCGCAAGCACAACGTCCGCGCTTCAGCCTGATCTCTACGCGAGGCGTTTGGCCAACAATCAAAGCCGCGCCTTGCAGCGCGGCTTTTTTGTTCCCAGATGTTGGAAACAGATCGCGGCGGTCAGGGTTTGGTGACGGTATCCTCAACGGCTTTGGCCGTCGATTTGACATCCCTGCCGACGCCGCGCACCGTATTGGCGCAGGCCGACAGCGCCAGGGCGCAAGCAAGAATGGCAATCGGCACAGTGGTTGACAGTTTCATGAACGGTTTATCCCTCTCTCGATAGATTCGCCCCACAGCAACGGAGGCCGGCTCGACAGGTTCCATGGTCAAGGTGCAAAAACCCAAACCGAATCAAACCGACAGGCTGCTTGTCATCGCCTGCGGGATGATTGCGCGCGAGGTTTTGGCCGTCAAGGAACAGCTGGGGCTCGATCACCTCGAATTGACCTGCCTGCCGGCGGAGTTCCATTTCTATCCCGATCGCATTGCGCCGGCCATGGACAAGGCGATCGAGAAGGCCAAGGCCGAAGGCTACAGCAACATCTTCGTCGGCTATGGCGATTGCGGCACCGGCGGCCTGCTCGACCGCGTGCTGGAGAAACATGGCGTCGAGCGGATGGCCGGGCCGCACTGCTTTGCCTTCTACCAGGGCATGGATGCCTATGCGAAGGTCGCCGACGACGACATGATGTCGTTCTACATGACCGACTTCCTGTGCCGGCAGTTCGACGCCTTCTTCATGAAGCCGCTCGGCCTCGACAAGCACCCGGAGCTGATCAAGGACTATTTCGGGAATTATGAGCGCCTGGTCTACATCGCCCAGACCGACGACCCGGAACTCGACAAGGTCGCCGAGAAAGCCGCCAAAATGCTCGGCCTCGCCTATGAGCGCCGCTCGACCGGCTATGGCGATCTGACTGCAGAGCTGGCGCAAGCCGGCGCCCACGCCTGAAGCAATTCTTCAGCCACAATGCCGTCAAGCCTGGATGACACGCCGCCGCGATCGGGTAAGTTGTGTCCCCAGACGCACAGCCAGGCTGCTCTCAGCCAAGAAACCGGGAACGCACCGATGATCATCCGCCCCTTGCTTGCCGCTCTCGGCCTTCTCTGCTTCGCCCTGTCCGCTTACGCCGATGGCGAGGTGCAGAAATTGATCACGCCCGCCGACAAGGTGCGACTCGACAAATATGGCGAGACGCGCAAGGCAGCGCTTGCCGAAGCCAAGGCCGGCGACCCCGCCGACGTCAAGCAGCTCGACGCCTTGCTGGCAAAGCCTTTCGTCGCCTTTTCCGACAAGGACCTGACCGGCAACTGGAAGTGCCGCACCATCAAGGCCGGCGGCCTAGGCCCGCTCGTCATCTATGGCTGGTTCAAGTGCAAGGTGACCGACGATGGCTCCGGCTGGCGGCTGGAAAAGGTGAGCGGTTCGCAGCGCACCAAGGGCCGCTTCTTCGACGATGGTGAAAAACGCGCCATCTATCTCGGCTCACTCTCGGTCAACGACGATCCGGCAAAGCCCTATGGCAGCGGCCCGCAAAGCGACCAGGTCGGCTACGCCTTCCGCAACAGCGCCAGCGAATGGCGCATCGAATTCCCGGCGCCCTACTACGAATCGAAGCTCGACATCATGGAATTCAAGCGCTGAGCTGCGCCTCCTTGACCGGCACGCCGATCACCAAGGATTAACCCGGACGGCCTAGCATCCCGAGCTCTGGCCGGCATCGGCTGCATATTCCCGGGCGGCGGTTGCGAACCATGGAACCCCAAAACTCAAATCCACGGCCGATCGTCGTCGTCACCGAAGGCGGCCCGCATATCTGGGCCATCGTCAACGCCATCGCCGACACGCTCGGCCCTGTCAGCGTCATCCTCGAAAGCCCTGAATCCAAAAAGCAATTGCTGCTCGGCCGCGCCCGTCGCCAGGGCTGGATTTCCGCGGTCGGACAGCTCGGCACGATGGTGCTGACGCGGCTCGGCAAACGGTTTTTTGCCGGCCATGCGACACGGTTGATTGCCCAACACAAGCTGCAGACCGAACCGGAGCCGGGACAGACGATCATCCGTGTCCCCTCAGCCAACGCTCCCGAGTGTTTGCAGGCGATCGCGGAAATCCAGCCGGGCGTCGTGCTGCTCGCCGGCTGCCGCCTGCTGTCGAAGCAGACGCTGGCAAAAATGCCGTGCCCGGTGCTCAACTACCACGCCGGCGTCGCCCCGAAATACCGCGGCATGAATGGCGGCTATTGGGCGCTGGCCTCGGGCGACGCGCAAAACTTCGGCACCACCGTGCATATGGTCGATGCCGGCGTCGACACCGGCGGCGTGCTGCGGCAGGCGCGCGGCAAAGCCGAGCCTGGCGACACCATTTCAAGCTATGCGCTGCGGCAGGCGGCGTTCTCGCGCGAGGTCTGCGTCGACGCGGTCCGCGATGCGCTGGCGGGAAAACTTGCCATCTCGGATCCCGGCCTGCCCTCCAAGCAATGGTATCATCCGACGATCTGGTTCTATCTCTGGACCGGCGTCAAAAGCGGCGTCTGGTAGGCCGGCCATCCCAAGGATTTTCGCCTTTCTTTTTGCGACCGCCAATAGCGTCGCTTTTGAATGCGCGCGCGTCGTCCCATAACAAGCAGCCCAACTGCGCTTGCGGCAATGCTCGAAATCACGAGGAGTAGGAATTCATGGCCGATCTGATCGTCGTCTACTGGCGCGACATCCCCGCCCAAATCATCGTCAAGAAGGGCCGGCAGAACGCCAAGCGCGAACTGCCGCTGCGCTTCACCGAGGCGATCGACATGTGCGCCATGCGCACCGGCGCCGGCGGCACCGACGATTATCTCGCCGAATGGCGCAAGGCCGACCCGATTGCGGTTGGGGACGACCTCGAAGCCGAGGTCGAAAAGGCTTTTCAGGACCTCGATACGAAATACGACCGCGAGCGGCTGGTCGCTCTGGTGAAGGCGGGCGGGAAAGAAAATGTCTGACACCCAACCGGCGATTACCCAAGCCACCCTCAACAAGAAGGCAGCGCCGAAATCCGACTACAAGCCGGCCGACGTGTCGCCGCAGCGGCGCGTGCAGCGCTCTTTTGCGGTACGGCTTTGGTCGATCCGGCACTCGCGGCTGCTCGAATGGTTCTATTCCCGGTTCGCCGACATGTTCCTGCTTCTGCATCCCCTCTGGAAAGGCATCGGCTACGGCCGCGTCGAAGGACCGATCAAATTCGTCGAAAAGCGCGTCAAGGGCTTCATGTTCGACTGCCGCATGTGCGGCCAGTGCGTGCTGTCCTCCACCGGCATGTCATGCCCGATGAACTGCCCCAAGCAATTGCGCAACGGACCCTGCGGCGGCGTCCGCGCCAATGGCAATTGCGAGGTCGAGCCGGACATGCCTTGCGTCTGGGTCAAGGCCTGGGAGGGCTCGCAGAACATGGTGCATGGCGACAAGATCCTCGACGTGCAGAAGCCGGTCGATCAGTCGCTGCGCGAAACCTCGGCATGGCTGCGGGTGACCGCGCAGGCCGCAGCCGCCCGCGAAGCCGCGCAAGCCGCCAAGAATGGTGCGGCAAACACCGGAGCATCGGCATGATCGGCCGCCAGCTCGACGAGAACCCGGCCGGCATCCACCTGCCGCTCGATCCCCTGCCCGGCCACACCTCGCGCGGCCGGCTGGAGCGCGTCTTGCGGCGCGGCGAATTCGCCGTGACCACCGAACTCAACCCGCCCGACAGCGCCGACCCGGAAGACGTCTACAACCGCGCGAAAATCTTCGATGGCTGGGTCGACGCCATCAATGCCGTCGATGCGTCGGGCGCCAACTGCCACATGTCGTCGGTCGGCATCTGCGCGCTTTTGACCCGCATGGGCTATGCCCCGATCATGCAGATCGCCTGCCGCGACAAGAACCGCATCGCCATCCAGGGTGACGTGCTGGGCGGTGCTGCGATGGGCGTCGCCAACATGCTGTGCCTCACCGGCGACGGTGTGCAGGCCGGCGACCAGCCCGGCGCCAAGCCGGTGTTCGACCTCGACTGCATGTCGCTGTTGGAAACCTGCCGCATCATGCGCGACAACGGCAAGTTCCTCTCCGGCCGCAAGCTGACCACGCCACCGCAGCTGTTCCTGGGTGCGGCGATCAACCCTTTCGCGCCGCCGATCGATTTCCGCCCACACCGGCTCGGCAAGAAGATCGCGTCCGGCGCGCAGTTCGTGCAGAGCCAGTACTGCTTCGACGTGCCGATGTTCCGCACCTACATGCAGAAGGTGCGCGATCTCGGCTTCACCGAAAAATGCTTCATCCTGTGCGGCGTCGGGCCTCTGGCCTCGGCCAAGACCGCCAAATGGATTCGCTCCAACGTGCCCGGCATCCACATCCCCGATTCGGTCATCAAGCGGCTGGAAGGCGCGCAGGACCAGAAGAAGGAAGGCAAGCAGCTCTGCATCGACATCATCAACGAGGTGAAAGAAATTCCCGGCGTTTCCGGCGTCCATGTGATGGCCTATCGCCAGGAAGAATATGTCGCCGAGATCGTCGATGAATCGGGCGTGCTCAAGGGCCGCCAGCCGTGGAAGCGCGAAATCCGCCGCGACGACCAGCTCGTTGCCGACCGGCTCGACCACATACTGCACGACGAGATTACTGAAACACAGGTGGACATGGTGAAGACCGCGCATTGACGGCGCGCATGCTCACCATTCGCTTGATCGAAATCAGATAACGATATAAAGAACTCTTTATATCACGACGGAGAGATTTCATGACCCGTACCATCGTCGCCTCGGCGACACGAGAAATCATTATCGGCTTCGACCAGCCGTTCTGCGTGATCGGCGAGCGCATCAATCCGACCGGCCGCAAGAAGCTGGCCGCCGAGATGATCGCCGGCAATTTCGACACCGTCATCCGGGACGCGTTGGAACAGGCCGCCTGCGGCGCCACCATGCTCGACGTCAATGCCGGCGTCACCTCGGTCAACCCGAACGAGACCGAGCCAGGCCTGCTGGTGCAGACGCTGGAGATCGTCCAGGGGCTGGTCGACCTGCCGCTGTCGATCGACAGCTCGGTGACCGCGGCAATCGAAGCCGCGCTGAAGGTTGCCAAGGGCCGCCCGCTGGTCAATTCCGTCACCGGCGAAGAGGAAAAGCTCGAAGCCATTCTGCCGCTGATCAAGAAATACAACGTTCCGGTCGTTGCCATCTCCAACGACGAGACCGGCATTTCGATGGATCCCGACGTGCGCTTCGCCGTCGCCAAGAAGATCGTTGAGCGCTGCGCCGATTTCGGCATTCCGGCGCATGATGTCGTCGTCGACCCGCTGGTCATGCCGATCGGCGCGCTGGGCGATGCCGGCCGCCAGGTGTTCGCTCTGTTGCGTCGGCTCCGCGAAGAGCTCAAGGTCAACACCACGTGCGGCCTCTCCAACATCTCGTTCGGCCTGCCGCACCGCCATGGCATCAATGCCGCCTTCATCCCGATGGTGATCGGCGCCGGCATGACCAGCGCCATCATGAACCCGGTGCGTCCGCAGGAAATGGAAGCCGTGCGCGGCGCCAATGTGCTGAACGGCACCGACGAGAACTGCACCAACTGGATCAGGACCTACAAGGACTACAAGCCGGCCGAAGGCGGCCAGGCGGTGGCAGCACCGACGCAGGTCAATGCGCCGGGCGACGGCGCCAGCAATGGTGGTCGCCGCCGTGGCGGTCGTGAAGCCCGGATGGGTCGAGGATAAGCGCGCAATCGTGAACTCGCCTGCAAACATCACCGATCCGCTCGTGCTGTTCATGCCGTCCGGCAAGCGCGGGCGGTTTCCGGTCGGCACGCCGGTGCTCGACGCCGCACGCCAGCTCGGCGTCTATGTCGAGAGCGTCTGCGGCGGACGCGCCACCTGCGGGCGTTGCCAGATCGAAGTGCAGGAAGGCAATTTCGCCAAGCACAAGATCATCTCCTCCAACGACCACATCACGCCCAAGGGCGCCAAGGAAGAGCGCTACGAACGCGTGCGCGGCCTGCCTGAGCGCCGGCGCCTGTCCTGTTCGGCGCAGATCCTCGGCGATCTCGTCATCGACGTGCCGCAGGACACCGTCATCAACGCGCAGACCATCCGCAAGGATGCCGACACCAGGGTCATCGCCCGCGATTCGGCGGTCCGCATGTGCTATGTCGAAATCGAAGAACCTGACATGCACAAGCCGCTCGGCGATCTCGACCGCCTCAAGATCGCGCTGATGCACGACTGGAGCCTGAAAAACCTCGATTTCGATTTTCACCTGTTGCCGCAGGTGCAAGGCATCTTGCGCAAGGGCAACTGGACCGCGACCGCCGCCATCTACAAGGATGCCGAGACCGAGACCGCGCGGGTCATCGCTTTGTGGCCGGGCCTCAAGAACGAGGCCTATGGGCTCGCCTGCGATATCGGCTCGACCACCATCGCCATGCATCTGGTGTCGCTGCTGTCGGGTCGCGTCGCCGCCTCGTCGGGCACGTCCAACCCGCAGATCCGCTTCGGCGAGGATCTGATGAGCCGCGTTTCCTATGTGATGATGAACCCGGACGGCCGCGAAGGCATGACGGTGGCCGTGCGCGAGGCGATTTCCGGCCTCGTCGACAAGGTCTGCGCCGAAGGCAACGTCCAGCGCAACGACATTCTGGACAGCGTCTTCGTCGGCAATCCGATCATGCACCATCTGTTCCTCGGCATCGATCCGACCGAGCTCGGCGGCGCGCCCTTCGCGCTGGCCGTCTCGGGCGCCGTGCACATCAAGGCCTCGGACATCGGCCTCAAGCTCAATCAGGGCGCAAGGCTCTACATGCTGCCTTGCATCGCCGGCCATGTCGGCGCCGATGCGGCGGCCGTCACGCTGTCGGAAGGTCCGCACCGCCAGGACGAGATGATGCTGATCGTCGATGTCGGCACCAATGCCGAGATCGTGCTCGGCAATCGTGCGCGGGTCGTGGCGGCCTCCTCCCCCACCGGCCCGGCCTTCGAAGGCGCGGAAATCTCCGGCGGCCAGCGCGCCGCCCCCGGCGCCATCGAGCGCGTGCGCATCGATGCCGACACGCTGGAGCCAAAATACCGCGTCATCGGCTCGGAACTGTGGTCGGATGAGCCTGGCTTCCTCGACAGTGTGCAGGCAACCGGCGTCACCGGCATCTGCGGCTCCGGCATCATCGAGGTGGTCGCCGAAATGTATCTCGCCGGCATCATTTCCGAGGACGGCGTCATCGACGGCGGCCTGTCGGCGCGCTCGCCGCGCGTCACCGCCAACGGCCGCACCTTCTCCTACGTGCTGAAGGAAGGCGAGCCGAAGATCACCATCACCCAGACCGACGTGCGCGCCATCCAGCTCGCCAAGGCAGCGCTCTATGCCGGTACCAAGCTGTTGATGGAAAAACAGCACACCGAGCATGTCGACCGCATCCATTTCGCCGGTGCCTTCGGCTCCTTCATCGATCCGAAATACGCCATGGTGCTGGGCCTGATCCCAGACTGCGATCTCGACAAGGTTTCGGCGGTCGGCAACGCCGCCGGCGCCGGCGCCCGCATGGCGCTGCTCAATCGCGGCTACCGCCGCGAGATCGAGGACACGGTCAGCAAGATCGAGAAGATCGAGACCGCGCTGGAGCCGAAATTCCAGGAGCATTTCGTCTACGCCATGGCGCTGCCGAACAAGGTCGACCCGTTCCCGAAACTCTCGGCCGCGGTGAAACTGCCGCCGCGCAAGACCGTCAGCGAAGACGGTGTTGCCGGCGATGCCGCCCCGCGCCGGCGTTCGCGCGAAGGCCATGCGGCAAGGCGCGGGCGAGAGTAAACCGCCTGCAACAGAGCGTCGAACGCCTCCAATTTCATTTGTATGCAAATGTTTCAAGATCGGCCGATCTGGAAACGAAAACGCTGTTTTCGTGAAATCCGCCAGATACACGCGCGGCGCATTTAACCGGCATCAAGCGGCAGGCAGGAAATCTCTTCCGACCGCCGCGATCCTTCAAGGGAGATCACGATGTCGATGTTCGAAAGCCTCGGCCGTTATGGTGCGGCCATCAAGCATGCCCACAACCGGAACAGATCTGTCCGGGCACTGAACAGCCTGCCTTCCGAAATCCAGAAGGATATCGGCTGGCCGGTGTCGCCGCGCAATGACCCGCAGGCCACCTTGTCGGCTCTGCTCCTGGGCTCGGCGCGCTGATGACATTCGCCGACAAATGCAAGCTGTTGGCCAAACGCCGGAGCCGCGATACGGCTCCGGCGACAACCGATACAAAGCTGCGCGCAGCACTTTTGCCTCGGCGTTGAACGCTGTTGCGGTGCCCTAAAGGGCTGGGAAAGCTGCCCTAGGGGTTGCGGCCCCAGATCACACAACCGTGTTGACCACCACGCAAAACTTGACATTTCTGGCCGAGGCACGATCTTCGAAGGCAGGGAGAATTCTCTTAGTCGGCTCCAGCCGAAGTTCGTGTATCCGCATGCCCAGTTTCAAAAGCCACGTCGTTTCCTTTGTGCTCCGGCATAGCCGCAAGCAGGCCTTTGCCAGCCCGGAAAACTTGCAGCGCTGGATCGCCTATGCACGCAAGACCGAGGACCATCGTCCGCCCGCATCGCTGCATCAGCGTTTCGACATAACGACGCGCACCGTCGGCGGCTTTCCCGTCTACGAAATCGCGCCCAGAGCCGGCGAGCGGAAGCAGATTCTCTACCTGCATGGCGGCGCCTATGTCTTTGAAATCACGCCCTATCATTGGGGGCTGATCGCCGAAATGGCCGATCGCCTTGGCTTCGGCATCACCGTGCCGATCTATCCCATTGCCCCCGAGCATGATTTCCACGCCATGTTCGGCATGGTCGGCAAGGTCTACCGCCAGATGCTCGACGAAACCGAAGCGGAAGACATCGTCTTCATGGGTGACTCCGCCGGCGGCAACATGGCCGTGGTGCTGACCATGATGGCCGCGGAAGAAGCCCTACCCTTGCCGTCACGTCATGTGCTGATTTCGCCAGGTCTTGACATGTCGCTTGCCAACCCCGAAGTCTTCGAAGCCGAGCGCAACGATCCGTGGCTGGGCATTTCTGGCGGGATGGAGGCGGTCCGGCTCTACAGCGCCGGCTTCGCTCGAAGCGACTGGCACATCAGTCCGCTTTACGGCGACCTGTTGGTGCTGCCGAAAACCCTGCTGCTGACCGGCTCGCACGATCTGCTCAGCCCCGACAATCTGATCTTCGCCGAGAAAGCTCGTAACGCCGGTGTCGATGTGGAGGTCGTCTATGAGGAAGGCATGTTCCACGTCTGGCCGCTGATCGAGATGCCCGAGGCGCGCCGCGCGCGCGACAGCATCGTCGCCTTCCTGAACGGCGAAACCAAACCACGCCGCGCTACGGCCGGTCGATGGCCGCTACAGGGTCAGATCGCCACCTGATCTGTCACCCGCGAGCCATTCCGGACGAAGAAGAGCCCGCCCCCGATCCTGTCGGGACGGGCTCCGATCGTTACAAAAATCAGAACTTGCCGGTTTCCCGGAACACTTCGAAGGTTGCGCGGATGTGGTCGGCGACTGCCTTGACCGGTGCGCTGGCATCCGGCGCCACCACCATGGCCAGATTGTAGGTGCCGATGTCCGGCATGCCGTCCTTCGGGCAAAGCTCGACCATGTCGTTGCCGAGGAACGACTTCGGCAGCGGCGCTACCGCGAGATCGGACATGATGGCGGCGCGCTGGCCGGCCGTGTGCGCGCTCATATAGGCGATGCGGTAGTTGCGGCCCTCACGGCCGAGCGCTTCCAGGGCGCCAGCGCGCCAGGCGCAGCCTTCTTCCCAAAGCGATACCGGCAGCGGCTCGCGCAGATGCGCACATCCGCCCTTGGCGCCGGCCCAGACGATCGGCTCGGTCAGCAGCACCTCGGCGCCGATCGCGCTGGTCTTGTAGGAGTTGGTCAGCAGCGTGATGTCGAGCGCGCGGTCGTCCATGCGGCGGCGCAGATTGCTGCTCTGGTCGATGGTGACGTCAACGGCGATCGACGGATGCGACTGCGCAAAACGCTTCAGCACATGCGGCAGCACGCGCTCGCCATAATCGTCCGGTGAGCCGAGCCGCACCACGCCGACAATGTCGGGAATGATGAACTTCGACACCACCTCGCGGTTGATCGACAGCAGCCGGCGGGCGTAGCCGAGCAGCATCTCGCCATCGGTGGTCAGTGTCACCGAGCGCGCGTCGCGCGCGAAGACGGAGCGGCCCAGAATGTCCTCAAGCTTCTTGATCTGCATGGAGACGGCCGAGGGCGTGCGGAAGACGGCATTGGCGGCGGTGGTGAAGCTGCCGGTTTCGGCAATGGCCACGAAAGTGCGCAGCACATCGAGATCGAGCAGGGGCAGCGGATGATTGAGTGGGGCGTTCATCGGGATCGACCTTCAATTTTTCTGATGCAAACCATCATTCCATTTCGTTTGATTGAACATCAGAATGGGAGGATAGTCAACTCCATCGAAGCAGGACGTACCGAAAGCAGCCACCAAACGACCACGACACAGACCTGTATTCGACATGAAGTGAAGCTGAAACAAACCGGGTGTACCGCCTCAGTCGTGCGGATCCTCCCACCGCCAACGAAGGAGAATGAAATGTCTATCCTGTCATCCATTGGTCGGCTTGCGACCGAATTCAGCGCGGCCCGCGCCCGCTACCAGACCGAACGCGCCATTCACTCGCTGCCGATCGAACTGCAGAAGGACATCGGCTGGCCTGAAGCTGCCGACACCAAGACCGGTGCACGCCACGGCGTCGGATCCTGGGCTGGAGCGAAGTAAACCGTGTGTAGCAAAGAATGAAGGCCTGCCGCGCAGACCATGCCCGGCAGGCCTTCTCCGTTTTATTTGCATTCAAATGAATTTTGGAGCCATGTCGCCACTGCATGGCGCATATGAACAAGCCGCATAGCGGTGCAAATTGCCGGATAACGCGTTGTAAATAATGGTAAATTCTGGGCAGTTTGCCCAATAATGTCGCAATCGGTGTCGCATTTCATATCAAGCGCTTCGCATTTGCGATTTAGTTTGTCCTCGCACAGGCCTATATCAGCGGCAGCAAACGAGCTGCCCCACTCCATAAAGCGAAGGCGACCCGTCTGAGCAACCGAATGGAGATGATCATGAAGCTTTTTGCCCGCCTCTTTGCCCGCCGCGAAATGAACCTGACGACCGCTCTCGAGCGCCAACGCCTTGCCAACACCATGCCCGGCCAGACCGGCGCCATGAACGCGGCGCGCCTCGGCTTCGTCGCCTGAGACAACAGCTTGCGAAGGCAGCGTTCCCTGCCGCTGCTTCGAAGTTGATCCCAACGCCGCCTTGGCAAGCCGAGGCGGCGTTTTCGTTTTGAGCCACAAGGCGGGGCAAATCTGCCTAGACCGGCGACAATTTGAGCCCATCGCTTGGGCGATTGCCCATTTGCGACCCATGTCGCAAATATAGTTGCCTCTACGCCCTCTACCCGATTGACAGGAATGGTTTTTCCTGATGACGCTGTGCTGTTCGCGACATCCTGTTCGCGTCATGGCCGCGTGAGGTTTCCCCGTGAATGCCGTTATAAAGCACCCGATCAGGCGATCGTTTGTATTCTTCCTCATCCCCGATTTCACCATGATCGCCTTTGCGACAGCGCTCGACCCGCTACGCTCGGCCAACCGGATGCTCGGCTACGAGGCCTATCGCTGGCGCCTCGCCAGCATCGACGGCAAGCCGGTGCGCGCCTCGAACGGCGTCGAATGCGCCGTCAACACCTCGCTGGAGGATGAGCGCAAGAAGATGGCCGGGCCGGAACGGCCGAACATGGCGATCGTCTGCAGCGGCATCAATGTCGAGCGCTACCAGAACAGATCGGCCTTCGCCTGGCTGCGCGAGGAATACAATCGCGGCGTCGCCGTCGGCGGCCTGTGTACCGGCGCCCATATCCTGGCTGCCGCCGGCCTCTTGTCCAACAAGCGTTGCGCTATCCACTGGGAGAACCTGCCGGGCTTTTCCGAGGCGTTCCCCAAGGCCAATGTCTTCGCCGACCTGTTCGAGATCGACCAGAACATCTACACCTGCGCCGGCGGCACCGCCGCGCTCGACATGATGCTGAAGCTGATCGGCGACGATTTTGACGAGAACCTCGTCAACCGCGTGTGCGAGCAGGTGCTGACCGACCGCGTCCGCAGCCCGACCGACCGCCAGCGCCTGCCGTTGCGCGCCCGCCTTGGCGTGCAGAATTCCAAGGTGCTGACCATCATCGAATTAATGGAAGGCAATCTGTCCGAGCCGCTGTCGCTGATCGAGATCGCCGACCATGTCGACCTGTCGCGCCGCCAGATCGAGCGGCTGTTCCGCACCGAGATGGGCAGGTCCCCTGCCCGCTACTATCTCGAGATCCGGCTCGACCGTGCCAGGCACCTGCTCATCCAGTCGTCGATGCCGGTGGTCGAGGTGGCGGTCGCCTGCGGCTTCGTCTCGGCCTCGCATTTCTCCAAATGCTACCGCGAGCTATACGCCCGCTCACCGCAGCAGGAGCGCGTCGACCGCAAGCAGTTGCTCGCGGCCTGACCCGGCCTAGGAGATTTGACGTCTAGCGGCTGTCGAACATCCAGCTGCGGTCGCGCCACATTTTCTCGCCGGTCAGGCAGTCGACGGGCGGGCCGTCCTGCGCCAGCATCACCGGCGGGTGATCAGCCTCCTCCGCCGCCCATTGCGGCGAGGCAGGGCCGGCAAGTTCCAGAACCAGCTTGCGGCGGATCGCTTCGGGAAACTGCGTCCAGTCATTGACCGGGATCATGAAGGAGCCAGGCCCGCCGATCACGCAGTCGCTGTAGTAGCGATCGAGATTGTTGACGTCGAAGGCGCCGGTGAACCCGCCGCGGGTCATCAGCGGCAACCCGTTGATGACGATCCCTTGCTTCACCACAGCGTCGCGGGTGATATCGACAGGAGCGCCCTGATTGTTGGGGCCGTCGCCCGAAATGTCGATGACGCGCTTGACGCCCTGAAAGCCGCTTTCGGCGAAAAGATCGCTGCCGAATTCAAGCGCGCCGGAAATCGAGGTGCGGCGCGCGCTGCCCGGCGGATGGGCGGAAAGTTGTGCAACCACCCGTTCGGCATCGGCACGGTTGGCGATCACCGTCCACGGCACGATGACATGCTGCCAGGTCGTGCCGGCCCATTCGACATAGGTGACGGCGATCTTGCCGTAGGCACCGTCGGCAATGGCCTGCAACACATGGTCGTGCGTAAGTGCCGCCGCATAGCCGTGGCGCTGGATCTCGAGTTCGTCCGGCGACATGGACAGGGAAACATCAACGGCCAGCACCAGCTCGACATCGACGGGTTCGACCGCGAGAGACGCCGGCGTCAGCCACAACAACAGCGCCAGCGCGGCGCAGCCCGAAAAGAGATGTCTTGCACAGGCGAAAGCAGACATGACGCAAGGGTAAGCGAGAATCGCGGATCGACAAAGAGAAAAGCCCGGCGCTGGGCCGGGCTCTTTGTATTCAAATCTTTGCAGGTCAGCCGCCTACCGGCAATCAACTCCTCGGCTTGAGGTTCTCCGGGTCGTAGAGCGGCTTGTAGCCGACGGCGGCCACTTCCACCGGATAGGTCTCGCCGAAATACTCGATGTTCAGCTTGCGGCCCTCCTGGGCATAGGCCCATGGCAGATAGGCGAGACCGATGTTCTTGCCAATGGTCGGACCGTAGGCCATCGACGTCGTGAACGACCGGCGGCCGAGTTCGTCGACCAGCGTTTCGCCCGTCTTAGGGTCCATCACCGGCATGATGCCGACGGGATAGCGGGCGACGCCCTTTGCATCGACGTTCTCGGTCATCACCAGCGTGCACAACATGGCCGGCTGGTGCTCGCGGGCGCGGTATTCCACGTGCTTCGCCTTGCCGCAGAAATCGTTCTCCTTGACCTTAGGACGCGCGAGATCGGCTTCCAGCAGATTGTACTCGGTCAAGAGGTCGGCGTTCTGCAGGCGCAGGCTCTTTTCCATGCGCCGGGTGTTGGCATAGGTCTCGACGCCGAACGGCATGACGCCGGTGGAACGCAGCGCGTCCCAGACGGCGAGACCGTCCTCGTAGCGCATATGCAGTTCCCAGCCCTGCTCGCCGACATAGGAGATGCGGAACGCGGTGACGTCCTTGCCGCCGATCCGGACCGGCTTGATTGCCGCGAAAGGGAAGTTCTCGAGCGACAGCCCGTCCGGGTTCTCGACCACCTTTTGCAAGGTCGCCCGCGCATTCGGGCCCCAGATGCCGACGGTCACATACTTCTCGGTCACGTCTGTGATGGTGACATCAAAGCCTTTGTCCTGCGCCGTGCGGCGCATGTACTGGAAGTCGCGCGGGCCGGCGTCGGCGCCGTCGATCAAACGGCAGCGGTCAGCCATGCGGATGACGGTAAAGTCGGCGCGCACCATGCCTTCCTCGTCGAGGAAGTGGGTGTAGATGCCCTTGCCGATGTTGTTGTCGCCGCCGATCTTGGCCGCGCACAGCCATTCCAGCAGCGCGACATGGTCCGGGCCTTCAATGTCGTACATGGCGAAATGCGACAGGTTGACGATGCCGCAATCCTCGCTCATGGCGAGGTGTTCGGCGTTGGAGACGCGCCAGAAATGGCGATTGTCCCACTCGTTTGCACGCACCGGCACCCGGTTGCCGTATTTCTCCAGCAGGTGCTCGTTGGCGGCATAGCCATGGGCGCGTTCCCAGCCGCCCAACTCCATGAAGTAACCGCCAAGCTCCTTCTCGCGCTCCCAGAACGGCGAGCGCCTTATGTTGCGACCCTTGGAGAACGGCTCGCGCGGATGCACCGCCGGATTGTAGACCTTCATCGCCGTTTCGGTGCAGCGATCCCAGATGAACTGTTCCTTGGTCTGGTGCGGATAGAAGCGCGCATAGTCGATGGCATGGTGGTCGATCGAAGTGCGGCCGTCGGTCATCCAGTCGGCGATCAGCTTGCCCATGCCGGGGCCGTCCTTGACCCAGATGGCGACGGCATACCAGAGGCCCCGCACTTTCTGGCTCTCGCCCATCGACGGGCCGCCATCGGCGGTCACCTGCAGCAGGCCGTTGAAGGAATGGCTTTCATTGTAGCCGAGTTCGCCCAGGATCGGCGTCAGCTCCATGGCGCGCTCGAGCGGCGCCAGAATCTGCTCCATGTCGAGATCGCGCTGCGACGGCGACAGACGGGCCTGGTTCTTCTCCAGCAGGTCGCGCGGATGGCAAAGGCGCGGATTGTTTTCTTCGTAGTAGCCCCATTCGATCTGCCCGCCCTCGGCGGTCTTGGGATCGCCGGTGTCGCGCATATAGGCCGAATTGCCCTGGTCGCGCAGCAGCGGCCAGCCGATCTCCTTGCCGGTGCCGGCAAACTCGTTGTAGGGCCCGAAGAAGGTGAGCGGATGGTCGATCGGCATCACCGGCAGGTCCTCGCCGACCATCTCCGCGATCAGCCGTCCCCAAATGCCGGCGCAGACGACGACGTAGTCGGCTTCGATGGTGCCGCGGTCGGTCACCACGCCGGTGATGCGGCCATCCCTAACGATAAGCGACTTCGCCGGCGTGTTGGCGAAGGACTTGAGCTTGCCGGACGCTTCCGCCTGGTCGACCAGCTTGCCGGCAACGGTCTGCGAGCGGGGGATGACCAGACCGGCATCCGGATCCCACAGGCCACCCTGCACCATCGCTTCTTCGATGAGCGGAAATTTCTCCTTGATCTCGGCCGGTTCGATCAGGCGGGCGCGCGTGCCAAAAGCCTTGGCCGAGGCGATCTTGCGCTTGATTTCTTCCATGCGGCTGGCATCGCCAACACGCGCCACTTCGAGGCCGCCGATGCGGGCGTAATGGCCCATCTTCTCGTAGAAATCGATCGAGTAGAGCGTCGTCCAGCACGACAGGAAATCGTGGCTGGTCGTGTAGCAGAAGTCGGAGGCGTGCGCGGTCGAGCCGATATCGGTCGGGATGCCTGATTTGTCGATGCCGACAATATCGTCCCAGCCGCGCTCGATCAGGTGATGGACGATCGACGCGCCGACAATACCGCCAAGGCCAACGATGACGACCTTCGCCTGTTTCGGAAACTCTGCCATTGCCCGCGACTCCAAAGCGATAAAGCGGGCGCGCCTGCGCCCGTTCGAATGGCGCACAATATGCAGAGGACGCGGATGGAGCTACCGCCTGTTTGCGACACGTCGCTGGTGCGGCGCGACCCAGCACGCCGACTGGTCGTCAGAGGTGACTTTTACTCAGGCGAAGGCCCAGACGTCCTCGGCCTGGAAACCGACCTGATAGCCAGCAGTCTTGAGCTTGACCACGACCTGGCCGATCTCAGCCGCCGGCAGCGCCCCGACCTCGACCTTGATCATGCCCGGACGATAGCGCTTGAGGTCGAGCTGTTCGAAGACGATCCAGTCGGCGCCCTCGCAATCGACGAGGAAGGCGTCGATGTAGGAGATGCCGTTGCGGTCGAGCAGCGTCTGCAACGTTTCCGACGGCACCTCGATATCCCTGAGGTGTGGCGCGAACTTGTTGAAATTGGCGTCAGCCTCGCCCCAGGCGTTCTTGCCCGACATCAGATTGGTGTCGGTGACCGACGAGCAGCCGATGAACTCGATCGGCAGCGTGCCGGCCTCGAGCGCGGCAGCATCGAAGGTGTGAACGGTGATCGTGCCCTTGGTCTTGGTCACCGCCACCGGCTCGATGACGAAGCGCTCGGCATCGGGGTAGTTGGCGCGCAGCCGCTTCTGGTTGTAGGGGATCGGCTCGACCAGCACGGCCCGGGCGCGCGGAATGCGGTGCAGCCACGGCGTCACGTCGTCGAACAGTGCGCCATCGCAGGCGCCGACATTGACCATTTGGAAAGGCCGCCTGGCTCCACTGAGGCGCGCCTTCAGCGCCGCCCTGGCCAGGAATTTCGTGCCGTGCAGCGACGGGCTACGGTCGAGAACGCCGGTGGGGAGACCGACTGACAGGGCCATGCGCGCCAGGCTGGAAATGGAACTCATGGCTTATCTCCAGATATGACATTCGAGGCGACGGGGCGGCGTCCATTGACGCTTGCCGATGCCCACAGCGCCATCATCGGGCCGGCAAGCAGCAGGAACGGCGGGATCAGATTGGGAAAATAGATGCGGCTGTCGTGGATCGGAAAGACGGTGAACTTCGCCAGTACGCCAAGCACCAGCGCGGCCAGCAGGATGCCGGCGCGGCGGTCGAGCCTGAAGCCGGCGCGGCTCAATGCATACCATCCGGCCAGGGCCAGCACCGAGACGCCGACCCAGCTGTTCAGGGTGATGGCGCGGACCAGCGAGGCGGCGAATGCCCTCAGATAGACGACGCCCGAAAACGGCGGATCGAAACCGTCCATATTGTAGTGCTGCTCGATGCTGGAGAACCACAGATGCGGCCACCAGCCCGGATGCTGGGCCCAGTGCGAGATGGCGAAGTAGGCGACGAACGAGGCGGCAAAGCCAGCCAGCGCGCCCCACGCCTTCACCCGGAAAGCGACCAGTAGCACGGCGAAGATGGTGAGGAAAACGATGTTGTCGGGCCGTGCCATGAAGGCGAGGAAGAGCAGGATCGCAGTTGCCGCATCACGGCCGCGCACATAGGCAAAGAGCCCGCCGAGAAACAGCGCCGAGCACAACAGATCCGGCGTCGACGCCCGCGCCGCTTCGCCGAAATCGGCCATGATCAGCACCGCGCCGACGACCGGCGCCAGCGCCAGAGCGCCTTGAGACCGCAGCCAGAGCAGCGCGATCACACCGAACAGCAGCACCGAGAGCACCGACACCAGCCGCATCGCCTCGACCGGCGACATCACCGAACTCATCGTCGACAGGATCTCGGCGTAAAGGAACTTGATCCGGTACATGCCGAGCAGCGAATGGAAGTCGGCGGCATTTTCGCTCATGTGACTGCGGAACCCGCCGCCATCGTCGGTCAGCGTCTTGTAGTCGCCGGCCGACACACCTGATTTGACCGTGCCATAGGCATAGTCATGCAAAGCCTGCGCATCGGGATAGGTGCCTTCCTCCGCGACAGCCAGATACGGCAGCATGTCCCAATTGGCGTCGGGCATGAACCAGGCCGTCGCCGCTGTCAGAAGGATGTAGAGCGCAAAGGCCGCCGCACCGATCGGCGCGGCCAGTCGCCCATAGGTGCCCTCGCCCCATGCCAGACCGGCTGCGGTGAGCCGGTCGAGCAGAGTGTTCGAAGCGGGCGACCTGGTCAGCATCGTTGTGCTCAGCGAACCTGGCTTTTGACGAAGTCCTTCACGATCGACACGATGCCGCGCGACAACAGGCTGTCGAACGCGTCGACGAAACGGTCGACATGGTCGCGCTGGCAGATCAGCGGTGGTTCGAGGCGAATGACGTTGCGGTTGTACTCGGTGAAGGCGACCAACACGTCATAGTCGCGCAACAGCAGCGCGCCGACGAAGCCGGACAGCGATCCCTTCAGCTTGTCGTCCAGCACGCTGACGATCGGCCGCAGCACCATCGGCAAGGTCTGCGAGAAGTCGTGGAACTCCAGCCCGACCATGAAGCCCTTGCCGCGCACGTCCTTGATGATCTTCGGGTACTTTTCCTTCAACGCCTGCAGGCGCTGCAACAAATAGTCGCCGGTGGCGGCGGCGTTGTCGATCAGCCCCTCGTCATAGAGCACGTTGAGGCCCTCGATCGCGGTGATGCAGGCCTCGCCCATGCCGCCGAAGGTGGCCATGGCATGGATCATCGCCGTCTTCGGCGTGCCATAGGCCTTCATATAGACCTCGCGCCGGGCGATCATGGCGCCGACCGCCGCCTTGCCGGCGCCGAGCGACTTGGCCAGCGCCGTAACGTCAGGAACGACGCCGTAATGTTCGAAAGCGTAGAAGCGGCCGGAGCGGCCATAGCCGCACTGCACTTCGTCGGCGACCCACAACACGCCATACTGGTCGCACAGCGCGCGCAGCTTCTGCCAGTACTCGGCCGGCGCCTGTATGATACCGCCGCCGCCCTGGATGGTTTCGAGCACGATGACGCCAACCTCCGGATCGGAGCGGAACAGGCGCTCGACCGCCTCGATATCGGCAAAGGGAATGCGGACCGTATTTTCGGCCATCTTGAAGTCGGCGCGGTAGAGCTGGCCGTCGGTGATGCCCAGCACGCCCTTGGTCTTGCCGTGGAAAGAATTCTCGGCATAGACGATTTTCGGTCGCTTCGGGCCGGCGGCACGCTCGGCGAGTTTCACCGCCGCTTCCATCGCTTCCGACCCGGACGAGCCCAGAAACACCATGTCGAGATCGCCGGGCGAGCATTTGGCGATGTTGTGCGCCAGCGCCGCCGCATATTGCGACATGAAGGCGATGGCGATCTCCTGGCGCTTTTCCTCCTGGAACTTGCGGCGCGCCTCGAGAATGCGCGGATGGTTGTGGCCAAAGGCCAGCGAACCGAAGCCGCCAAAGAAATCGAGAATCTTGCGGCCATTCTGGTCGATGTAGAACATGCCTTCGGCGCGTTCGATCTTGATCTTGTGGAAGCCGAGCAGCTTCATGAAATGCAGCTGGCCGGGGTTGAGATGCGCCTTGAACAGGTCGGTCATCCGCGCCACGTCCATTGCCTTCGCCTGCTCGACGCTGATCAGGTCGGGCTTGGCGATGCTGGCGGGCGACAGCGCCGGCGGGTTGACCATGGTACGCGTATTCGTCTGCTCGGGCTTGGCCATAACGGTCATCTCAATCTCCTGTCTGCGCGCATGACAAGGATCGTGCGCAACGAAATCTGTTCGGCGAGCCGGCTATTCGGCAGGCACATGTTTGGTGGCGACGGCGTGACCGGCCTTCTTGGCGCGGTACTCGCTGTAGGCGGCGATCAGCATGTCCTCGTCGCGGTATTGCGGCACCCAGCCGAGCTGACGCTCGGCCTTGGACACGTCGAGCACGCACTCCTCGTCGGCGATCAGATACTGCTCCGGATCCATGATCGGCATGTTCATGAGGTCGAGCAGGTCAAGTGTGCGCTTGACCGCCCAGCCCGGCGTTGGGATCAGCAGCGATTTCGACCCGGCATGCTTGATCAGGTCGCCAAGCAATTTCTTCACCGGCGGCGGATTGAGCGAGCCGAGATTGTAGGCTTCGTTCGGCACGCCAGCCTTCCAGGCCGCGCGGGCAGCTTCCGCACAATCGAAAACAGAGATGAACTGATAGGGATTCCTGCCGGAGCCGATCATCGGCACCGGAAAATTCCAGTCGATCAGCTTGAACAGCTTTTCCAGGATGCCGAGGCGGCCGGGACCGATGATCAGGCGCGGCCGAAACAGCGAGATCGACATGCCGCGCTTGCGCCATTCTGCCGCCAGTTCCTCTGTCTTCTGCTTCGACCAGCCATACTCGCCAAGCGGCGCCACCGGATGCTCCTCGGTCATCGGCTGCGTCACCGTATGGCCGTAGATCATGTCGGTCGTGTAGTGGACCAGCTTCGGCGCGCCGGCCTTGTCCATCGCCTGCATGATGTGCTCGGTGCCGTGGAAATTCACCGGAAAGAAGAAGTCGTGGCGTTTTGTCCGCACCTGGATCGGCGACAGCATTTTCGCCGACAAATTGTAGACCATGTCGTCGGCCTTCAGCCCTACCGACGCGACCGAAGCTGGATCGGTGACGTCGCAGGTGACAAAGCGGACCGAGCGGTAGTGCGGCAGGTCGCTCTTGACGATATCGGCGACGACGACCTCTTCGCCATCGGCCACAAGTTTCGGGGCAAGGTGGCGGCCGACGAAACCGTCGCCGCCGAAAATCACATGTCTCATCGAACGGTCTCGCTGGTGTGGATCTTGTCGGGCGAAAGGGAAGCCGTTTCCTCTTCATGACCGCGCCCACTCTGGGCGATCAGCACGGTGCCGACGCAGATGAAGGCAATACCGGAGATGCGCCAGGCATTGAGGTCCTCGCGGAAAAGGAAATAGGCGAAGATCGCTACGGCGACATAGGCGAGGCTGAGGAACGGGTAGGCAAAGGAGAGCTCGACCTTGGACAGCACATAAAGGTGCGAGGCCATCGAGATGACGAAGGTGCAGAGACCAAGAAAGACCCACGGGCTGAAGACGATCTGCAACAGCTTGACCAGAGGATTGACGCCCTCGAACGAAATCGGCCCGAGCGACATCATGCCTTGCTTCAGCATCAGCTGCGCGGCAGCATTGGTCATGACTGTGAACAGAATGAAGACGATGTATTTCATGTTTTGCACCCGCCCTGCAGCGGTCCTACTACAGACCTGCAAAGATTTCGTGAAGTCACAACAACGTTTTGAGTAAACCCTGGCATTGACGATTCATTCACCACGAATTACTCAAATTTTACCTATTCCGCCGCCTCGACGGTTCCGCGCCGCACGTCCAATTTTTGCGCCGTCCGCTCCCAGAAATCCGACAGCAGAGCGGGATCGCGCAGCGCCTCCAGTTGCTGCCAATCCGGAAAGGACGCGGCGAAGGTGGCGGCGCCCATGCGCGCATCCTTGTAGGGGTTGACCGCGCCACCGGCCTCGACCGTGATGCGGTCAAGTTCGTTCAGCAGCTGTAGCGTCGTCTCGCCGCGATTGGGGAAATCCAGCGTCAGCGTGTATCCCGGCCGCGGGAACGACAGCAGCGCCGGCGAAGGGATCGCGCCAAAACGCTTCAGCACCGTCAGGAACGACCCCTGCCCGGCCCGTCTCGCCGCCTCGAGCAGCGCCGGCACGGCCCGGTATGCTGCTTGTTCCGGCACCACGCTCTGGTGCTGGAAGAGGCCCTTGGGCCCATAGAGCCGGTTCCAGTCGCCAACGCCGTCGAGCGGAAAGAAAAAGCCCTGGTAGCCGACACGGCGCGGCACCGACGAGCGTCCCTTCTTCCACCGGTAGGCAGCGTTGAACGCGGTCAGGAACGGCCGGTTGAGCACATTGAACGGCGGCTGGAACGGCACCGAGAGACGTCCGCCGGTACGTGCGGCCGTATGCGAACCATGCTCGGCATGGTTGCCGGTGAACAGCAGGCCGCGCCCACGGCCGTGGCCCCCGGCAAGCTGGTCGATCCAGGCAACCGCATATTCATTGGCCTGGTCGGCGGCTTCGGCCAGCGCGAAGAATTCGCCGAGATCGCGAAACGGCGTCGCCTTCTCGACGATGTCGAGCGAGTGCACCCGCATCAGCCGGATCGACGCCGACAGGATCAGGCCGGTGAGCCCCATGCCGCCGATCGTCGCCTTGAACAGGTGGGCATTGTCCGTGGCCGAGCAATGATAGGTCCGCCCGTCCGAGCGCAGCAGCGTGAAGGACTCGACATGGCAGCCGAAGGTGCCGCGCCGGTGATGGTTCTTGCCATGCACATCGTTGGCGATGGCGCCGCCAAGCGTCACGAACTGCGTGCCAGGCACGACCGCCGGGAAAAAACCGAGGGGTGCGGAATGGGCAATGATGTCGGACAAAAGCACACCGGCTTCCGCTTCGAGAAGACCGGTCTCGGCATTGAAGGCGAGAATGCGGTTCAGCGGCCGCATGTCGACGATCGTCCCGGCTTCATTCTGGCAGGAATCGCCATAGGAACGGCCATTGCCATAGGCGAGCAACGCGTTCTTTTTTGCCTTGCCGCTCTTCATCAGCGCGATGGCGTCATCCGCAGGGATGGTGCGCGGCGCCGGTGGGGTGGCGAGACCAAAACTCTGGAACCGTTCGGCCATGCCTACCAGCCCCCGGCAACCAGCAGCAATGCGCCGATAAGCACGACGATCTGGCTGCGCCAGTCGCGGATGATGAAGACCACCGGATCGTCATGCAACTCATCGCGGCGGGCGAGGATCCAGACGCGCATGGTGAGATAAAGCACGATCGGCGCCAGCGGCCACACAAGCCAGGGATGCGGGTAGAGTTCGCGCACGGCCATGCTGTCCATATAGAGCGCCAGCACCAGGGCCGAGGAAAAGGCCGAGGCCATGCCGGCCTGGGCGACAATCTCCTGATCTTCGGTGCGGTAGCCGCGACCGGCAATGCGCTCACCGGCCGGGATGGCGGTGGTGCGCAACTCGACATAGCGCTTCACCAGCGCCAGCGACAGGAAGAAGAAGATCGAGAAGGCCAGCAGCCAGAAGGAGACTTCGACACCGGTGGCCGCCGCACCGGCCAGCACACGGATCGTGTAGAGTCCGGCCAGCGTCAGCACGTCGCCCAAAAGCATACGCTTGAGCGACAGTGAATAAGCCGTGGTGACGAGCATGTAGCCACCGAGCACGCCAAGGAATTCGATCGGTAGCAAGAGCCCTGCAGCGATGCCGATGGCCAGCAACGCTGCCATCGAGCCAAGGCCGAACGGGATCGACAATGCGCCGCTGGCGAAAGGCCGGTTGCGCTTGGTCGGATGTTTGCGGTCGAGTGCGAGATCAAAGAAATCGTTGAGGATGTAGATGGCGGAAGCCACGGCGCTGAAGGACACGAACGCCAGCAGGCATTGCCAGATCATGTTGGCGTTGAAGTACTCGTGCGACAACACCATCGGCACCGCGATCAGCGAGTTCTTCAGCCATTGATGCACGCGCAGCATCTTGACGAAAGTCCTCAAGGTCGGCTTCGGCACCGGCACCATTTCAGCGTCGTGTGCCGCCTGCCAGCGCGCCGCATGGCGGTCGGGCGCCACAACGATTGCGCTGCGCGCGGCGTCGAAGACCTTGAGGTCGTGCCGGCTGTTGCCGGCATAGTCGAAGCCGCCATCGCCATAGGCTGCGACAAGTGCGGCGCGCTTGCGGCCCGAGGTCATGTTGTGGGGGCCGTCGGTCGCCAGGACGTGATCGAATATCTTGAGATGTGCGGCGATCGCCTCCGCGAATTTACGCGGCGTGCCGGTGGCCAGCACGATCTTGCGGCCTTCGCCATGTTCGGTGCGCATGCGGTCGAGCAGCACCTCGCGATAAGGCAGCGAAGCCGGATCGATGTCGATGCGGTCGGCGATGGCCTGCTTCAGCCGCGCCGGCCCGCGGGCCAGCCAGAACGGCACCAGGAAAATATAGAGCGGATTCTTCTTGATGAGGATGAACAGGCCTTCCCACAGAAGGTCCGTCGCGATCAGCGTGCCGTCGAGATCGACCGCAAGTGGAATTGCGTTCCTGTCCGACCGCGCGTCCATTTCGTGCTGCCTTGCCTGAATCCGTCGTGCCGTGTTTCGGCGTATTCGCACCGTATAGCGGGGAACGGCGTAGCGAACGTTAAAACGTCCGGTTGCAGGCAGCAGGCGCTGCTGTATTTCCGGCGTCATTGTTAAGCAAGCGTTACCAGAAACAATAAAAGGCCGGGCAATGCCCGGCCTTCGAAAAATCAAACCGCCAGCTTTACTTGATGCGAGCGACGCCGCCCGAGATCTCGACTGTCTCCGAGCCGGTCAGGGCCTCGAGGTCACCATTGGGCAAGGTGACGAAACAGCCATTCGGGCAGAATTCCACGGTTTCGCCGGCGGCCAGCGCCAACTCCGTCTTGCCACCGCCTTCCGTCACGATCAGCGTGCGCGTTTCGGCATCCTTGTTGACCGCGCTGGCGGCGAAGGCCGAACCACTCGCTGCAGTAAAAGCGATGGCGACGACGAGCGACTTCCACATTTTGCAGTATCGGTGTTTCCACCGCCTCTTGTTGCATTTCGCAAGGCATTCTCGCCCTTTGCATGGGAGCTTATATGAGATGGAAGCTGAACCGCAACTGAATGCCGCATTCATGCCGCAATTGGTCTTCGCCGCAAAAGCCAGGCTGAGATTCAGGTCAGGCCGAGCCGAGAATGGTGGGTTCCGCGAACCGGAGCGGAGCGTACTTTTGGGTACGTGAGCACCGGAAGCGCAGGTATCAGCCGTTCGCAGGCCGGCATCACCTGAATCTCCTAGTCCGGATCGGGCTTGCGGGTCTTGCGGCCTGTCTTGGCCAGGCGTTTCTTCTCGGCCGCTGCTTCAGCCTCCGCCTGCTCTCGCTCGGCGAATTCGACCTCGGCCTGTTCGTCGTCTATCGGCCATGCCGCGGTCTTCTTGACCTCGACGACCGCGCGCGGCGTCGACGGTATTTCGATATGCTCGCCGCTGAAAGCATCGAGAATGGCAAAGCGGATGTCGTTCTGCACGATATTGCCGTTCAGCACATCGGCGAGGAACACGCGGATCTCGAACTCGAGTGCTGCCGGCCCGAAATTGGAAAACAGCACGAAGGGTTCCGGGTTCTTAAGCACCAGCGCATGGCCGCGCGCGATCTCGAGCAGGATGGCATGCACCCGCTTGACGTCGCTGCCATAGGCGACATTGACCTTGATATCGATGCGGCCGAGCTTGTTGCGATGCGTCCAGTTGCCGACAGCGTTGTTGATCAGGTTCGAGTTGGGCAGGATCACCGATTGCCGCTGGAACGTCTCGACCTCGGTGGCGCGCACGCTGATCTTCTTGACCGTGCCGGTGATGTCGCCGGCAACGATCCAGTCACCAACCTTGAACGGCCGTTCGGCCAGCAGGATCAGGCCCGAGACGAAGTTGGAGACGACGTTCTGCAGGCCAAAACCGATACCGAGAGAGAGGGCGCCGGCAACCAGCGCCAGGCTGGACAGGTCGATGCCGGCCGCCGAGATGCCGACGAGCCCGGCCAGTGCTACGCCGGCATAGCCTACCGCCAGCCGGATCGAGTTGCGCACACCGGTGTCGACACGGCCGCGTGCCATCACCGACCCGTCGAGCCAGCCCTGGAACCAGCGCGTCAGGAAATAGCCGATGACGAAGACGATGATGCCGGTGAGGATGCCGGTGACCGAGATGGTCACCGAGCCGATGGTGAGGCCCGTCGCCAACTTGTAGCCCCAGGCCTGGATGTCGCCGGGCTGGAACCCCCACATCAACAGGATCAGCGGCAGGAACACCAGCACGATCATGACGTTGATGGCGACGCTGACGACCAGGCCAAGCTGGTCGAGCGCGGTCTCCTCATAGCTCGCAGTGGTCGACAGCCAGCGCCCGATCGACGTATCGGCGAAGCCGCCCTCCTCGCCGATCTCTCGTGCCGACAGGAAGCCGATATAGGCGGTGACCAGGATGGTGCCGGTGACCACAACCTGCAGCGAAACGAAAATCGCCAGCCCGATATAGCCGAACAGCGCTGCCGCGATGGTGAAAAGGCCGAGCGCGATGGAGGTGAAGCGCAGCCACGCCGGCCACGGCCGCCACGCTCCATCGGCCGCCTTGTAGGGTTTCAGCAACGCCATAAGGATGAGGATGACGCCGACGATGATGGTGGCGACAAAGCTTCTGGCGATGGTCAGCGACAGCGGCGAACCCATCTTGTCGTTGACCACCGCAAGGAAATTGTTGACGCCGATGACCACCGCCATGGCAGTGGCCAGCCGCACCAGCCAGCGTGCCGGACCCGTCTCGACCTGTATCAGGCGCCAGTTCGGCAGCCGCGGTTCGAGCGCCGCATTGGTCAGCCGGTTGACGCAGAACACCACCGCGATGACGGCAGCCAGCGCATTGAGGAAGACGCCGATATCGCCGCGCAGGACATTGTAATAGTTGAACAGGAAAACCGTCGAAGCGAGGAAGACGCCGACCGCCAGTGTCGGCAGCAGCGTCGACCAGAACGCCACCGACAACCGGCTGAGATAGGATGGTTCCTCCACGGAAGCGTCCGCTTCGAACACACGTCCGAACAGACGCCGGCCGCCGACCAGCAGCACCGCGGCGAGCGCAAGCGCCATGAAGGTCGCCGCGAGCATCGCCTGGAACTTGAATTTGAAGGCGAAGGTCAGCCAGGATGACACTGCCCTGTAAAAATTCGCGTACTCATCATGCGCGTCGGAAAAGACCTGTGGGCTCAGCGCATCGGACAGCACGTAGCGCTTGGTGAGCACATTGCGGAAAAGGTCGCTGCGCATGTTGCCGATCTTGTCGATCAGGCCATTGATGCGGATCGACAAATTCTGCGCGCTGGCGACGACCGCGTTGATTTCGGCTTTTTCGGAGGCCAGAGCCTGACGCTCGCCGGTGACGATATCGGGCTCTTGCGGCTGGCCGGCAGCCGGCGCCGGACCCAGCATCTCGATCCGGGCATTGATGTCGCCGACACGCGAGCGGAAGGCCAGCGCGCTGTTCAGCGCAGCGCGCGACAAATCCTCCAGCTGCAGGCGGATATCGACCAGCGCGGCATCGTCCTCGACACTTTGCTGTATTTTCTTCTCGAGATCGTCGGTCTTGGCCGTCAGGCCCTGGATGACCTTCTGCTGGTCGGTGATCAGCCCGGCGGCACCCTGGCCGAGCGCCTGCGCCATCGCGTCGAACGAAGGCGGCGCCGAGACAACCAGCGCAAGGATCAGGATCAGGCGGAGCAATCGAAAGAGCATAATCGGTTGGCGACTCGCGGACGGCAAAGGCCTGTTCTAGGACCCGCCCTTGATAAAGACGCCGATACCATGGGGCAAGCCATCGCGGTCTGGCCGTCTTTTGGGAGTCGGCCAGTCGAAAAGCCATGGCGCAATATTGGCTTTGCGCCGCCGCCCTGCTCTATAATCTGCCGCATCGCACCCGAGCCGGATGATTTCAGGTCTGTTCGACCTGAAATCATCGGGCTCTAAAAATCAAAGATATAGAGCATGATGTCGTCCGAAAACCGCTTCACACTTTTCGGCATCATGCTCTAGGGATGGCATGAAGAATGGCGGAATATTCGGCCTTTTCGCTTCTCGCGAACGCGCTCAAGGGGAACCAGGACTGGAAGCCGGCCTGGCGCAAGCCGGAGCCAAAAGCGTCCTATGATGTCATCATCATCGGCGGCGGCGGCCATGGCCTGTCGACGGCCTATTACCTCGCCAAGGAGCACGGCATCACCAATGTCGCGGTGCTGGAGAAGGGCTGGCTCGGATCAGGCAATGTCGGCCGCAACACCACGGCCGTTCGCTCCAACTATCTTTTGGCCGCCAACACCCGCTTCTACGAACACTCGATGAAGATGTGGGAGAACCTCTCGCATGAGCTCAACTACAACGTCATGTTCTCGCAGCGCGGCTGCCTGAACCTGGCGCACACGCCGGCCCAGTTCGACGACTACGCAAGGCGCGGCAACGCCATGCGCCATCTCGGCGTCGACGCCGAACTGATGACCACCGCCGAGATCGCGCGTCTGGTGCCGGCGCTGGACATGTCGTCCACCGCACGCTTCCCGATCGTCGGTGGCCTCATGCAGCCGCGCGCCGGCACGGCCCGCCATGACGCCGTCGCCTGGGGCTATGCGCGCGGCGCCGACCGCCGCGGCGTCGACATCATCGAGAACTGCGAAGTGACCGGCTTCCTGCGCGACGGCGACCGCATCACCGGAGTCTCCACCTCGCGCGGCGAGATCCGCGCCAAGAAGGTGGCGGTGGCGGTGGCCGGCAGCACCGGACGGGTCATGCAGCTTGCCGGCATCGAGACAATGCCGATCGAGAGCCATGTGCTGCAGGCCTTCGTGACGGAATCGCTGAAACCGTTCATCGACACCGTACTGACCTTCGGCATGGGCCATTTCTACATGTCGCAGTCGGACAAGGGTGGCCTTGTCTATGGCGGCGACATCGACGGCTACAACAGCTACGCCCAGCGCGGCAATCTGCCGATCGTCGACGAGGTGATGAGCGAGATGTTGGCGCTGTTCCCGGGGCTGGCCAGCGTCCGCATGCTGCGTTCCTGGGGCGGCGTCTGCGACATGTCGATGGATGGTTCGCCGATCATCACCACCGGCCCGCTGCCCGGTATGTATCTCAACTGCGGCTGGTGCTACGGCGGCTTCAAGGCGACGCCGGCCTCCGGCTGGTGTTTTGCCTGGACGATCGCCAAGGACGAGCCGCACGACTTCAACGCGCCATTCACGCTCGACCGCTTCCACCGCGGCCTGGTCATCGACGACAAGGGCCAGGGCGCAACGCCGCGGCTGCATTAGGGAATATTCCATGCTCATCACTTGCCCCTATTGCGGCCCGCGCGATGTCATCGAGTTCACCTATCAGGGTGACGGCAATCGCCAGCGCCCACAACCGGCCTCCCAGAATCTCGATGCCTGGAACGCCTATGTCTACGACCGGCTGAACCCGGCCGGCGACCACAATGAGATCTGGCAGCATTCCGGCGGTTGCCGCACCCATCTCAGGGTGGTGCGCAACACGCTGACGCATGAGATCTCCAGCGCCGCCGCCGTGCGCGGCGACCACAAAGCCGCCGCCCGCCACAAGACCGAGGGCAAGTCATGAGCCCGCGCCGCATCGCGAGCGGCGGCCGGATCGACCGGCTGCGCACCATCCGCTTCAGCTTCGACGGCACGCCCTACACCGGCCATGCCGGCGACACGCTGGCCTCGGCGCTGCTGGCCAACGGCGTCACCCTGTTCGGGCGCTCGTTCAAATATCACCGCCCGCGCGGCGTGCTGACATCAGGCGTCGAAGAGCCGAACGCGCTGGTGACCGTGCTGCGCGGCGAGGTTCGTGAGCCCAACATCGCCGCGACCATGGTCGAGATTTATGATGGGTTGGTGGCCGTCAGCCAGAACCGCTTTCCCTCGCTTGCCTGGGACGTCAACGCCGTCAACCAGTTGGGCGGCAAGCTGCTGTCGGCCGGCTTCTACTACAAGACCTTCATGGGACCGGTGATCGGCCCGCTGAAGGGCACCCGCTTCTGGATGTTCTGCGAACACTTCATCCGCCGCGCCGCCGGCCTCGGCAAGGCCGGCATCGTTGCCGGCACCGAGCGCTACGAGCGCATGAACGCGTTTTGCGACGTGCTGGTGGTCGGCTCCGGGCCCGCCGGACTATCTGCTGCAAAGACGGCTGCCGATCAGGGCGCCCGCGTCATCCTCGCCGAGCTCGAGCCGAATTTCGGCGGCTCCGCCAACTGGTCGGCCGAGACGATCGACGGCATGCCGGCCGCCGACTGGGCGGCGCGCTCTGTCGGCCAGCTTGAAGGCTATGACAACATCCGCCTGCTGCCGCGCACCACGGTCTGGGGCTATTATGACGGCAACACGCTGGCAGCACTTGAACGGGTCACCGATCACAAGGAGGCCCCCGGCAAGGGCGAGCCGCGCCATCGCTACTGGGCCATTCGCGCCAAATCGGTGGTGCTGGCCACCGGCTCCTTCGAGCGGCCGCTGGTGTTTCCGGGCAATGACCGGCCGGGCGTCATGCTGGCGCATGCCGCCGAGCGCTATGCCAATGAATATGGCGTGCTGCCGGGCGAGCGGATCGCGCTGTTCACCAACAATGACAGCGCCTATCGCTCGGCGATTGCGCTGAAGCGGACCGGTGCCGCGATTGTTGCCATCGTCGACGTGCGCCCGGAGCTTTCGGGCGAGATGCTCAAGCTGGCCGACGAAGCCGAAGCCGAGATTTTCTCCGGCCACGCCATCGTCGCCACCGAAGGCGGCAAGGCGCTGTCCGGCATCAAGGTGCAGCGCTTCGACATGATCAGCGGTGCGCTGAGCGGCGATGCGCGCAGCATCCACACCGATTGCTTGCTGATGTCGGGCGGCTGGTCGCCGACCATCCATCTGGCCAGCCAGGCCGGCGCCAAGGCGGAATGGAATGCCGCCCGGCAAGCCTTCCTGCCGCCGAAGCCGACGCAGAAATGGATCGGCGCCGGTGCCTTCACCGGCAGTTTCTCCACCGGCGAGGCCATCGCCGAAGGCCGCGCCGCCGGTCTTTCGGCAGCGGGCGGTACCGGAACACCATCGGCGCTCCCGATTGTCGAAGCCGCCCCAGGCGATCCCGATCCGGCGCCGGTGTTCGAGATCAGGGCCAAGGGCAAGAGCTTCGTCGATTTCCAGCACGACGTGACCGCCGAAGACGTACGGCTTGCGCATCGCGAAGGTTTTGTTTCGGTCGAGCATCTCAAGCGCTACACAACGCTCGGCATGGCGACCGACCAGGGCAAGAGCTCCAACATTCCGGGCCTCGCCATCATGGCCGAAGCGCTGGGCAAGCCGATCCCCGAAGTCGGCACGACCCGCTTTCGTCCACCCTTTTCGGCGGTGTCGATTGGCTCGTTGGCGGCCGAACGCTTCGGCGATTTGAAGCCCGAGCGGCTGACGCCGATGCATGACTGGCACATCGCCAATGGCGCGACCATGTATTCGGCCGGTCTCTGGTACCGCCCTATCATCTACGGGCTTTCAGGCGAGACGATCGAGCAGGCCTATGTCCGCGAAGCCAAGGCCACCAGAGAGAGCGCCGGCATCGTCGACGTCTCGACGCTCGGCAAGATCGCCGTGCAAGGTCCTGACGCCGCCGAATTCCTCGACCGCGTCTACACCAACATGTTTTCCACACTTGCCGTCGGCAAGGCGCGCTACGGGCTGATGCTGCGCGAGGACGGCCTCGCCTTCGATGACGGCACGACATGGCGGCTCGGCGAGCAGGACTTTTTGATGACCACCACCACCGCCAATGCCGGCAAGGTGATGCAGCATCTCGAATATTTCCTCGACGTCATCTGGCCGGAGCTGAAGGTGCATGTCACCTCGGTCACCGACGAATGGGCGGGGGCCGCGATCGGCGGCCCGAAGGCAAGGGCCATTCTCGCCGCTTGCGTCACCGGTACCGCCGTCGACAATGCCACGCTGCCCTTCATGGGCATTGTGCGTGGCGAGATATCAGGCGTGCCGGTGATGATCTGCCGGCTCTCCTTCTCCGGCGAAATGGCCTTCGAGGTCTATTCCGGCGCCGGCTACGGCACCCATGTCTGGCAAGCGCTGATCGAAGCCGGCAAGCCGTTCGGACTGGTCACCTATGGGCTGGAAGCGCTGGGCACGATGCGCATCGAGAAAGGCCATGTCACCGGCGCCGAGATCGACGGCCGCACCACCGCGCGCGACCTGCATCTCGACTGGATGCTGTCCAAGAAAAAACCCTTCATCGGCTCGGCGATGATGGACCGCGAAGGGCTGATCGCCCCTGATCGCCTCCAGCTCGTCGGGCTGATTGCGCTCGACAACCGGCCGCTCAACGGCGGCGCGCACATCGTCGCGGAACTGGACGAAGCCAATCCGCACGATTCCCTTGGCCACATCACCGCCTGCTGCTATTCGCCGGCACTCGGCAAGCACATCGCGCTGGCTTTGGTTGGAGGCGGCAAGACACGGCACGGCACGCGCGCCTATGTCTCCGACCCCTTGCGCAAGCGCTTCGGGCCGGTCGAGATCGTCTCCAACCACTTCTTCGATCCGGACGGGAGCCGCATGCATGGTTGAGCGCCAATCACCGCTGGAGCCGGCACTGCATGCCGGCTCGCATGGCAATTTCGAACACGGCGTCGAAGTCATTCTCTCCGAAACCAGGCCAGGCTCGATCCTACAGCTAGCCGCATGGCCGGGCGAAGAGAAGCAGATGATGGCGGCCATCCGCACCGTCACCGGCCTCGCTCTGGCCGACGGCGCCGGCGGCGGCAGCACCGACGGCGTTCGGTCAGTATTCGGTTTTGCGCCAGGTAAATTCACCGTCGTCGATGAAGCGGAAGGCTTGGCCTCGACCTTCGCCACTGTTGTCACCCCGGCCATCGGCACGCTGACTGATCTATCGCACGGCCGCACCGCCATTCGCATCGCCGGACCGAAGGCCGAATGGGTGCTGGCGAAATTCTTCGCCATCGATTTCGCGCTGCCCGCCTTCCCGATCGGTGCCGGCCGCTCGACCACCCATCATGACGTCTTCGCGCAGATCCAGCGCAGCGGCGCCGACCAGTTCGACATCTACGTGTTCCGCTCCTTCGCCCGCTCGTTCTGGAAGGCTCTTTGCCATGCCAGCGAGGAAGTCGGCTACGAGGTGCAATAGGCGTTTGGCCCTACAGGCGAGCCGATCTGCCGCTTGAGCGCCCGGCCGGCGACGGCCACGATGCATCAGGAATCACGGGCCGATGCTCAAGGCACGGCTCGACCAGGCAACCAGTACGCATCCCTTCCATGACCGCAGAGACCTCGGCGACGGCCCCTACCCGCATCGGCACGGCGGGCGAGCTGTCGTTGCTGTTGCCGCTTACCGTTGCCTGCGGCGTGTTCATGACCAGCCTCGACCAGAATGTCGTGGTTACCGCCCTGCCCGGCATCGGCGAGAGCCTCGCCCGGCCGCCCAGCCAGCTCGGCCTGCTGATCACCGTCTATGTTGCCAGCCTGATCATCTCGATGCCGGTCGGCGGCTGGGCCGCTGATCGCTTCGGCCTGCGCAACGTCTACTGCTTTGCCTTGCTCGTCTTCGCGGCGGCCTCGGCTTTGTGCGGTCTGTCTGAAGACATCTGGATGCTGGTCGGCGCCCGCGCCTTGCAGGGGTTCGGCGGCGCGCTGATGGGCACGCTCGGCCAGGTCGTGATCCTGCAGAGCTTTCCGCGCAGCCGCACTTTGAAGATCAATATGTACATCTCGCTGGCCGGCCAGTCCGGGCCCCTGGTCGGTCCGCTCGTGGGCGGTGCGCTGACCACCTACATCTCGTGGCGCTGGATCTTCTTCATCAACGTGCCGTTCGCGCTCATTGCCGCATTGCTTGCGGCCTCGCTGTTCCCCTCGACCACGAAAGCGGTTCGCACGCCCTTCGATTTCCCGGGCTTTGCCCTTGTTGGCAGCGGCATGGCGCTGCTCGTCTTCGGCATGGACTCGCTTGCTGCAAGAGATGCCGGCGG
This sequence comes from Mesorhizobium sp. P2_H9, assembly GCF_056403215.1. NCBI lineage: Bacteria > Pseudomonadati > Pseudomonadota > Alphaproteobacteria > Hyphomicrobiales > Phyllobacteriaceae > Mesorhizobium > Mesorhizobium sp. P2_H9. Next base: position 142,912 of record NZ_JBFUFX010000015.1, read on the forward strand.
CGGCATGATCGCCGCTGAACTTGGCCTGGCCATCGCCATCCTCGCCGTCGCCTCTTTCTATTGCTTGCGAGCCCGCAATCCACTGCTCGATCTCAAATTGCTTCGCATCCGCACCTTCCGCGTCAGCTTCCTGACCGGCGGCGGATTGGACACGATCGGCCTCAGTTCCGTCGTCTTCCTGCTGCCGCTGATGTTCCAGCTCGGTTTCGGCATGAGCGCCGTGCAGGCGGGATCGCTGACTTTCGTCGCTGCGATCGGCTCGTTGCTGACTCGCCTCTTCATGCCGCGGGTTCTCAACCGCTTCGGCTTCCGTCGCGTGCTGGTCTTCAACACGCCAGTTGTCGCTTGCCTGGTCGCCGGCTTTGCCCTGATGCAGGCAACCACGCCGGTCTGGATCGTGCTCGCCTATATATTCATCTTCGGCGTCTTCCGCTCGGCGCAATGGGCCTCGACCGGTAACCTCTCCTACTCGGACATCGCACCCGAGCAGCTCGCCCGCTTCAGCGCGCTCTATTACATACTGTGGCAGCTGGCGGTGGCGATCAGCGTCGGTCTGGCGGCCGCCGTGCTGTCGCTCCTGGCTGGCGGCGGCCATGCCAGCGTCAACGACTTCCGCATCCTGTTCGTCATCGAAGGCGTCATCACGCTGTGCGCGCTGTTTGCCTATCTCCGGCTGACGCCGCAGGACGGCGCCCATGTCAGCGGCCATCGCTCGCCAGTGAGCGTGGAATAGCCCAGCCGGACCGTAGTGGTGTTATTCGCTGAACGTCACCCACTCTTCCAGCGGCACGCGGTCGGTGCGAAAATCGTTTTCGGGTTTGGACGTGTCCTCATGGCCGAGCGCCATGCCGCAGACCACGATCTCCTCGTCGGGGATGTTGAGCACCGGCCTGATCTGCCGGTGATAAGGCGCAAAGGCCGCCTGCGGACAGGTGTGCAGACCCCTGCCCCGCGCCGCCACCATGATGTTTTGCAGGAACATGCCGTAGTCGATCCACGAGCCCTGGTTCAGCCGCCGGTCGATGGTGAAGATCATGCCGACCGGCGCGTCGAAGAAGACGAAGTTGCGGTCGTGCTGGGCGCGCATCTTGTCGACCTCGCGGCGGCCGATGCCGAGCGCTCCATAGAGCCCAAAACCATTGGCGCGCCGGCGGGTGAGATAGGGCTCGAAGAACTGGGTCGGGTAATAGCGATACTCGTCCCAATCGGCCTTCTCGGCGCGGATGCCGGAATTGAGGATGGCGTCTGATATCTGCTGCTTGATATCGCCCTTGGTGACATAGACCCGCCAGGGCTGCATGTTGGTGCCTGAAGGCGCGCGTGCGGCGACGGCCAGAATGGCGCGGATCGTCTCGTCGTCGACCATGTCGGGCAGGAAGGCGCGCACCGAACGGCGCGACATGATCGCCTCGTCGACGATCGCCGCATCCTCAGCAATCCGTGTGTCATTCTCCAGCATGGGCCGTCCCTTTGCGCATGCGCCCCGAAAACCGCACCGGCCTCCGGAAAAGATCATGCGCAGATTCCAAACATTGGCCGCCGACCGGACGACCCCACACTCGCCGTTCGTGGGGCGAGCCTTTGCATGAACCGCCAAAATCGCGCAAGCAAATCTTGTGGCCTCTCATGAAAATCCTCTTGATTTTTTCACGGGTGTGCTTTCTCATGAAATTCACTTCCAAATTTTCATCAAGTGAGCGTTTTGCCCCCAGCTACCGCCAGAACATTGCAGGGACCTGACGAGCGCCTGCTGGCGAGCGACATTCGGGCGCTGCGCAAGGCGCGCGGGCTGACGCTGGCCGAGATCGGCCTCAAGCTTGGCCGCTCGGTGGGCTGGGTCAGCCAGGTCGAGCGCGGCCTGTCGATCCCCTCGCTCGGCGATCTCAGGGCCTTCGCCGACCTGTTCGGCGTGCCGCTCAGCCTGTTCTTCAGCCACGACGTGCCGGTCGAGAAGGAGCGCGGCGTTGTCGTGCGCGCCGGCAGCCGGCGCACGCTTGGCACAAGCGAATCCGGCCTGGTGGAGGAGCTTCTGTCGCCCGATCTCGGCGGTAGTTTCGAGATGGTGCGCTCGATCTTCGCGCCAGGCGCGGAACTGAAGTCCCAGCAGCTACGGCCGACCGAGGAGGCCGGCTATGTCGCATCGGGCATTTTCGAGATCGAGATAGCAGGCGTCTGGCACCGGCTTGTCGAAGGCGACTCCTTTCGCTTCGAGCGCAAGCCGTACCGCTGGCGCAATCCCGGCACCGAGCCGGCAGTGATCATCTGGGTGGTTTCGCCGCCTGTCTATTGAACGAGGGGGTTCCAATATGGCCGGTTTGCCGAGCACGGCACGCGTGGTGATCATCGGAGGCGGTGCCGTCGGCACCTCCTCGCTCTACCATCTCGCCAAGGCGGGCTGGACCGACTGCGTGCTTCTGGAAAAGAACGAGCTGACCTCCGGCTCGACCTGGCACGCCGCCGGCAATGTGCCGACCTTCTCTTCGTCATGGTCGCTGATGAACATGCAGCGCTATTCGACCGAGCTTTACCGGGGGCTCGCCGACGCGGTCGACTATCCCATGAACTACCACGTCACCGGCTCGCTCAGGCTCGCCCATACGACCGAGCGCATGCAGGAATTCCAGCGCGCCAAGGGCATGGGCCGCTATCAGGGCATGGACATCGATGTCGTCGGGCTCGACGAGATCAAGCGCCACTACCCCTTTCTCGAAACGCATGAATTGAAGGGTGCGCTCTACGATCCCAATGACGGCGACATCGACCCGGCGCAATTGACGCAGGCGCTGGCCAAGGGCGCGCGCGACATGGGCGCCAAGATCATCCGCTTCTGCCCGGTCACTGGCGTGCGCCGCGACAACGACGAATGGGTGGTCGAAACAGCGCAAGGCGAGATCCGCTGCGAGATCGTCGTCAACGCCGCCGGCTACCGCGCCGCCGAAGTCGGCAAGATGTTCGGCCGCGACGTGCCGATGATGGTGATGAGCCACCAGTATATTCTGTTCGAGGAAATCCCCGAACTGGCGGCATGGTCGAAGGAGCAAGGCAAGAAACTGCCGCTGCTGCGCGACGTCGACACCTCCTACTATTTGCGCCAGGAAAAGAATGGGATGAATCTCGGCCCCTATGAGCGCAACTGCCGTGCGCACTGGGTTGGCCACAACGACCCGATGCCCGACGATTTTTCGTTCCAGCTGTTCCCGGACGATCTCGACCGTCTCGAGCACTATCTCGCCGATGCCGTCGCCCGCGTGCCGATCCTCGGCACCGCCGGCCTGTCCAAAATCATCAACGGCCCGATTCCTTACACGCCGGACGGCAACCCGCTGATCGGGCCGATGCCCGGCGTTCCCAATGCCTTCGAGGCCTGCGTCTTCACCTTCGGCATCGCGCAGGGCGGCGGCGCCGGCAAGGTGCTGGCCGAATGGGTGACGCAAGGCCAGACCGAATGGGACATGTGGTCCTGCGATCCACGCCGCTTCACCTCTTTTGCCGCGGCCCCCGACTATTGCGTCGCCAAGGGCATGGAGATCTACGGCAACGAATACGCCATCCAGTTTCCGCGCCATGCCTGGCCGGCGGGGCGCGACCGCAAACTGTCGCCGATCCACGATCGCATCAAGGCGCTCGGCGGCCGCTTCGACGCCTACAATGGCTGGGAGCGCGCCACCTGGTACGCGAAGGATGGCGATGACATTTCGGAAGAAGCGACGCTCACCTTCCGCCGCAATGGACCATGGCAGCATCGCGTGCGCGAAGAGTGCCTGGCCGTGCGCGATGCCGCCGGCATTCTCGACCTGCCGGGCTTCTCCCGCTTCAACCTCGACGGTCCGGGTGCCGCCGAATGGCTGAGCCAACAGGTGACCGGCCTGGTGCCAAAGCCCGGCCGCATCGGCCTTATCTACTTTGCCGACGACAAGGGCCGCATCGTCACCGAAATGTCCGTCGTTCGCCACGACGAGAACCTGATGACGCTGATCACCGCCGCGGTGGCTCAATGGCACGATTTCGAGTGGCTGAAGTCGCGCATGCCGAAGGACGCCTCGTTCAAGCTGATCGACCGCACGGAAGAGTTCTCCACGCAGATCCTCGCCGGCCCCAACTCGCGAACAATCCTCGCAGAGGTCTGCGCCGCCGACCTCACCTTGCCGTGGCTGACGCATCAGGAAACGACAATCGCCGGCCGCTGGGCCAAGCTGGTGCGCGTCTCCTTCGCCGGCGAACTCGGCTGGGAAATCCACACCAGGGTGGACGACACATCGGTCGTCTTCGACGCCGTCTGGGCCGCAGGCCAGAAACATGGGCTAAAACCATTCGGCATGTACGCGCTGGATTCGCTGCGGCTCGAAAAGGGCTACCGCACCTGGAAGGGCGATCTTTCGACCGACTATTCGATCCTGCAGGGCGGGCTGGAACGCTTCGTCAAATGGGACAAACCCGATTTCCCGGGCAAGGCGGCGCTGCTGAACGAGAAACAGCAAGGCGTAAAGAAGCGCTTCGTCACACTTGTTGTCGAAAACCCAGGCGATTGCGACGCGCCTTCGGTGTCGACGCTGTGGCATGACGGCAAGATCGTCGGCGAGACGACGTCCGGCGGCTGGGGTCATCGCATCGACAAATCAATCGCGCTCGGCATGCTGCGCGCCGACCTCGCCGAACCGGGCACGGCAATCGAGATCGAAATCTTCGGCGAGCGTTTTCGGGCAATCGTGCAAAAAGACGAACCGCTGTGGGATCCAAAAAACGAAAGATTGAGAGCATGAAAAAAGTCATCCTCACCGATGGTGGCATGGGCCAGGAACTGGTGCGCCGCAGCAGCTCCGAACCGACGCCGCTATGGTCGGCCAGGGTGCTGATCGACGAGCCGGATCTGGTGCGCGACCTGCATGCCGAATTCATCCGCGCCGGCGCCCGCGTCATCACCATCAACACCTATTCGGCGACGCCGGAGCGGCTGGCGCGGGAAGGAGCCGAAGACCTGTTCAAGCCATTGCAGAAGCGTGGCATCGAATTGGCGAAGCAGGCGCGCGACAAGGCCGGTGATACGGCGATCGCCGGCTGCCTGTCACCGCTGTTCGGTAGCTATGCGCCGGCGCTGACCATTTCCTATCAGGACACGCTCGACATCTATCGCCGCATCGTCGCCGAGCAGGCGGATGGCGTCGACCTGTTCCTGTGCGAGACCATGGCCTCAGCCGAGGAAGGCCGCGCCGCCGTTACCGCCGCAACCGAAAGCGGCAAGCCGGTCTGGGTGTCCTGGACGCTCGCCGATCACGGCACGCCGCGCCTGCGCAGCGGCGAGACGATAGCGGCAGCGTCGAGCGCACTCGACGGCTTGCCGGTTGCGGCACGTCTGGTCAATTGCTGCCGGCCCGAAGCGATCGCTGCCGCCCTGCCCGAACTGATCGATCTCGGCGGCCCGGTCGGCGCCTATGCCAACGGCTTCACCTCCACCGAAGCGCTCAAACATGGCGGCACCGTCGATGTGCTGCATGCCCGCCACGACCTTGGTCCGGATGCCTATGCCGAACAGGCGCTCGGCTGGGTCGGAGCCGGCGCCGGCATCGTCGGCGGCTGCTGCGAAGTCGGACCCGCCCATATCGCCGCCCTGCGCGACCAGCTCGAACAGGCCGGCTACGAAATCTCGGGAGTATCCTGATGCCCAGACCCTCATCGCGCATTTCCGGCATCGTGCCTTCGGGCAAGGACGGCTGGGAGGTCCATACCGCCGCCTGGGCCCGCAAGGCGGCCGGCGAAGACATCATCATGCTGTCGATCGGCGACCACGATTTCGATACGCCGTCGCAGACAATCGAGGCCTGCGTGACCGCGGTTCGCGCCAGCAATCACCATTACACACCGCTTCCCGGCATTCCGCGCCTGCGCAAGGCCATGGCCGCGGCCTCGAGCGCATGCACCGGCATCGCGACGAATTCCGACCAGGTCATCGCCACGCCGGGTGGGCAGGCAGCGCTCTACGCGGCGGTGCAAGCCGTTCTCGACCAGGGCGACCATGCCATCGTGGTCGCGCCCTACTATGCCACCTACCCCAACACGTTCAGTGCGGCGGGTGCAGAATTCACCGTGGTCGAGACACCGGCCGAGGACGGGTTCCAGCCGCGAGCCGCCGATATCCGCGCAGCGCTGCGACCCAACACCCGCGCCATTCTCATCAACACGCCGAACAACCCGACGGGCGCGGTCTATTCGCGCCAGCATTTGGAAGAACTGGCGAAGATCTGTCGGGAGCATGACCTCTGGCTGCTCTCCGACGAGGTCTACTGGACGCTGGGCGGCGGCGAGCATGTCTCACCGCGCTCGCTGCCCGGCATGGCCGAGCGCACGCTGGTCATCAACTCGATGTCCAAGAGCCACGGCATGACCGGCTGGCGCATGGGCTGGCTGACCGGTCCCGAAGCGATGATTACACTGCTGACCAATCTCAATCTGGTGACCACCTATGGCCTGCCGGCCTTCATCAGCCTGGCTTGCGCCGAGGCGCTCGAAAACGGCTACGGCGTCAAGGAGATCGCCGAACGCTATGCCGGAAGGCGCACAATCCTGCTCGATGCCGTGCGCGGCATGAACAATGTCAGCGTGCGCGGCTCGGAAGGCGGCATGTATGTCATGCTCGACATATCTGATGTCGAACCCGACGACGAGAAATTCGCCTGGGCTTTCCTCGACGCGGAAAAGGTCGGCGTCATGCCCGGCTCAAGCTTCGGCGAGGCCGCCGCCGGCCACATCCGAATCAGCCTCTGCCAGCCTGAGGCCGTCTTGCAGGAAGCAGCGCTTCGCTTGCGCCGCTTCGCCTCCAGCTACCGCCGAGAGGCCGCATGACCGCCAAACCCATCCCCACCAAAGCGGGCGCCGTCATCATCGGCGGCGGCGTCTCCGGCTGCTCGGTCGCCTATCACCTGGCCAAGCTCGGCTGGACCGACATCGTGCTGCTCGAACGCAAGCAGCTGACCTCGGGAACGACATGGCACGCCGCCGGCCTGATCGGCCAGCTGCGCGGCTCGCAGAACATGACGCGGCTGGCGAAATATTCGGCCGACCTCTACGTCAAGCTGGAGGCCGAAACCGAAGTCGGCACCGGCGTGCGCCAAGTGGGTTCGATCACCGTGGCGCTCACCGAAGAACGCAAGCACGAGATCTATAGGCAGGCCTCGCTCGCCCGCGCCTTCGATGTCGACGTGCGCGAGATTTCGCCCAACGAAGTCAAGCAGATGTACCCGCATCTCAATGTGTCCGATGTGGTCGGCGCCGTCCATCTGCCGCTCGACGGCCAATGCGACCCCGCCAACATCGCCATGGCGCTGGCCAAGGGCGCCCGCCAGCGTGGCGCCACCATCGTCGAGAACGTCAAGGTCACCAAGGTCCACACCAGGAACGGCCGCGTCACCGGCGTGTCGTGGGCGCAGGGCGACGAGCAAGGCATGATCGAGGCCGACATCGTCGTCAACTGCGCCGGCATGTGGGCGCGTGAACTGGGCGCCCAGAACGGCGTCACCATCCCGCTACATGCCTGCGAGCACTTTTATCTCGTCACCGAGCCGATCCCCGGCCTCACCCGCCTGCCGGTGCTGCGCGTGCCCGACGAGTGCGCCTACTACAAGGAAGACGCTGGCAAGATGATGCTCGGCGCCTTCGAGCCGGTGGCCAAACCCTGGGGCATGGACGGCATTCGCGAGGATTTTTGCTTCGATCAGTTGCCCGAGGATTTCGAGCATTTCGAGCCGATCCTCGAAATGGGCGTCAACCGCATGCCGATGCTTGGCAGCGCCGGCATCCATACCTTCTTCAACGGCCCCGAGAGTTTTACGCCTGACGACCGCTACTATCTCGGCGAAGCGCCGGAGCTGTCCGGCTACTGGATGGCGACCGGCTACAATTCGATCGGCATCGTCTCGTCCGGCGGCGCCGGCATGGCGCTGGCGCAGTGGATCAATGACGGCGAAGCCCCCTTCGACCTCTGGGAAGTCGACATCCGCCGCGCCCAGCCGTTCCAGAAGAACCGCCGCTATCTCAAGGAACGAGTCTCCGAAACGCTCGGCCTGCTCTACGCCGACCATTTCCCCTATCGGCAGATGGCGACCTCGCGGAATGTGAGGCGCTCGCCACTGCATGAACATCTCAAGGCGCGTGGCGCCGTGTTCGGCGAAGTCGCCGGCTGGGAGCGCGCCAACTGGTTCGCCCGGGAAGGACAGGAACGCGAGTACCGCTACTCCTGGAAGCGGCAGAACTGGTTCGACAACCAGCGCGAGGAGCATCTGGCGGTTCGCAACGGCGTCGGCCTGTTCGACATGACCTCCTTCGGCAAGATCCGCGTCGAGGGCCGCGACGCCTGTGCCTTCCTGCAAAGACTGTGCGCCAACGACATGGACGTGGCGCCGGGCAAGATCGTTTACACCCAGATGCTCAACAAGCGTGGCGGCATCGAGAGCGACCTCACCGTTTCGCGCCTGTCGCAAACCACCTACTTCCTCGTCGTGCCCGGCGCGACGCTGCAGCGCGATCTCGCCTGGTTGAGAAAACATCTCGCCGACGAGTTCGTCGTCATCACCGACGTGACGGCGGCGGAAAGCGTGCTCTGCCTGATGGGTCCGGACGCAAGGAAACTGATTCAAAAGGTGAGCCCGAACGATTTCTCCAACGAAACCAATCCGTTCGGCACGTTTCAGGAGATAGAAATCGGCATGGGCCTGGCCCGCGCCCACCGCGTCACCTATGTCGGCGAACTCGGCTGGGAACTCTATGTATCGACCGATCAGGCCGCCCATGTCTTCGAAGCAATCGACGAGGCGGGGGCGGATGTCGGCCTGAAACTCTGCGGCCTGCACACGCTGGATTCCTGCCGCATCGAAAAGGCCTTCCGCCATTTCGGCCACGACATCACCGACGAGGACCATGTTCTGGAGGCCGGCCTCGGCTTCGCGGTCAAGACGGCCAAGGGCGATTTCCTCGGCCGCGACGCCGTGCTGCGGAAGAAGGAAGCTGGCCTGTATCGCCGGCTGGTGCAGTTCCGCCTGAAAGATCCGCAACCCCTGCTCTTCCACAACGAAGCCATCCTGCGCGACGGCAAGATCGTCGGCCCCATCACCTCGGGCAATTACGGCCATCATCTCGGTGGCGCCATCGGCCTCGGCTACGTCTCATGCAAGGGTGAGAGCGAGGCGGACGTGCTGGCTTCGTCTTACGAGATCGAGATCGCCGGCGAGCGATTTGCGGCGGAGGCGTCGCTGAAGCCGATGTACGATCCGAAGGCGGAGCGGGTCAGGATGTAGCGCTTTTTTACCCTCCCCCTTGTGGGGAGGGTCGGCTCGCAGTCGGAGCGAAGCGAAGATTGCGAGACGGGGTGGGGGAGCGCCCTATGAGACCCCCACCCCGCTTCGCAAATGCCGCCCTGCGGCATTTGCTGCGCGACCCTCCCCACAAGGGGGAGGGTAAAGAAGCTCAAAACCGCTCCAGCTTCGCCCGCACTTTCGCCAGAAACGCCGCCCTGCTCTTCGGCGTCGAGGCATCCATCAGATAATGCGCCAGGAAGAACGTCCGGCAGCGCGTGGCGCACAGAGCGCGCATGCCGCGCAGGATGGTCTTGCGGCCGGGCTGGCCGACGACGACGCTCCACCAGGTTGGCGCGCCGCAGGTGGTGATCACGCCGACCTTCGTCACATGCGTCATCAGCGACTTGATGCGCCCCTTGCCCGCCGGCAGCTTGAAGGCGACATCCGTTGCCCACACCCGGTCGAGCCACCCCTTGAGCATCGCCGGCAGCCCGTACCACCACGTCGGATAGACAAAGAGGATCGCCTGCGCCCAGGCGAGATGCTCGAAATGCGGCTTCAGCGCCGGATCCGCAGGGGCACGGTCATTGTAGAAACGCCGCTCGTCGCAGCCCATGACCGGGTTGAAGTTTTCAGCGTAAAGGTCGAGCAGCCGAACCTCCCAGCCTCTTCGGGTCAGCACGTCTATAGCGCTGTCGCGGATCGACGCGCAAAAGCTCTCGGGCACCGGATGGCAATAGACCACCAGCACGCGCATCAGAACGCATCCATCCTGGCCGCGACCTTGGCCATGAAGGCTTTGCGTGTGTCGTCGGTCGACAGGTTCATCGAATAATGCGCGAGGTAGGACACGGAGGCACCGGGCTTGATGGTGGCGCGCAGCATGCGGTTGACCAGCTTGCGCGGCGGATCGCCCATCAGCATGGCACGGAAGCGGCTGCCGCCATAGGTGGTGACAGCCGCCAGCTTGCGAATGTTGTGCAGCGACGGCTGCACCTTGCCGTTGACCAGCCGGAACGACACGCCGGGCAGAAAAACGCGGTCGAGAAAGCCCTTCAGCATTGCCGGAAAACCGAAATTCCACACCGGGTATGACAGCACCAGCGCCTCGGCCCTCAGCAAGCGCTCGACATAGGGCGCTGCTGCATCGTCAGTGCCGCGCGCGTTGTGATAGCCGAGCCGCTCACTTCGTGTCAGGCTTGGATCGAAACCCTCGGCATAGAGATCGCAATCGTCGACGCTATGGCCGGCCATCGTCAGCCGCTCGACGATCATCCGGTGCAGGCCGGCATTGAAGCTGGTCTCGACCGGATGGGCGTAGAGGACCAGGATGTTCATCAGCTTGCCTTTTGCAAACCCTTGAACAGGAAAGACTTGCCTGAGCGGTAGTCGTAGTCAGGGTTTTCCCAGGCGATCATCTTGCCGGGATTGAGAAGCCCTTGCGGATCGGTCTCGCGCTTGAAGGCTAGCTGCACCGCGTCGGTCTGCTTCATGCCGCCCTCCTCCAGCGTGTAGCGGTGGGGGTTGAAGATCCAGCAGCCATTGTCCTCATGGATGCGGATGATCTCGTCGAGCCGCTCCGCCGTGGTGAAGCGCACCAGCGGCAGCCCGGCGGCGCCGATCGCGCCGTCGAAGCGGATGAATTCGAGATGCGCCGGCACCTCGTCGCCAAAACGATCGACCATCGCCTTGACGTGTCCGAGATGGTCCGGCGACGGGTAGCGCGTCTGCAGATAGGTAATTGTTGGATCGACCCTGATGGCGCGCAGCGTCGTGTGGTTCCAGGTCAATTCATAGGCCGGCGGCAATCCCTTGAGATCGGCCTCCTTGTCGGCACGAAAGACGATCTCGCCCTTGCTGTGTGCCGTCAGGGCGACAAAGGCGTCCATCGCATGCGGCGCGATCATGCACACCACGATGCTCTGCTCGCGCCGAAAGAATTTCTGGTGCCGCTTGAAATAGTCGTAAGGGATGGGTGCGGCGATCGGCGTGATCAGCTTCGCCAGTATGCCGTCCTGGATGGCGAGATCATTGCCGAAGCCGGCAGCATCCATGAAATCGTCGAAGCCGACAATCACGTCGATCCAGCCATAGCTGGCCGTCAGCGGCATCTCGACTTCGGTGATGATGCCGTTGGTGCCATAGGCGTGCATCACTTTCAGCACGTCCTCGCCGGTCAGGTCCATGACGCGCGGCTCCGCCTCCATCGTCACGGTGCGCAGCCGGATGACATTGCCGAGATCGCGCAAGCCTCCCCAGCGGATCGAACCGATGCCACCTGAACCGCCGGCGACGAAACCGCCGATCGACGCCGTGTTGTAGGTCGATGGCGACATGCGCAGCTCCTGCCCGGAATGCGCGCGCGAAGCCTTGTCGATGTCGGCGAGAACAGCACCTGGCCCGGTGACGACGCGGCCGGACGCGATCGTCTTGACCGTGTTCATCTCAGCAAGGTTGAGCACGACGCCGCCCGACAGCGGCATGGCTTGCCCGTAATTGCCGGTGCCGCTGCCGCGCGGCGTCACCGGAATGCCATGGCGATGGCAGGCGGCGAGCACGCGGATGACCTCGTCTTCCGATTTCGGCGTCACGATCAGGTCGCCGGTGACATGGTCGAGCTGCTGCTTCAGCACCGGGCTGTACCAGTAGAAGTCGCGGCTTTTCTGTTGGACGATCGCCGGATGGTCGTCGAGCTTCAGACCTTCGAGGTCACGCTTGAGCGCCGAAACATCCATCATGTCACCATCAAATCGTCGAGTTCGGCATAGTCGGGCAGCTTACGGTCGATCGCCAGCCCGTCGCGCACAACGATGCGATCCGATTCGGGCCGCGACAGCAATTCCGTCCAGCTCCGCCCCTTGAAGACGACGAAATCGGCGGCACCGCCAGAAGCAAGCGTACCAAAACCATCGAGCCGCATCACTTTGGCAGGCGTCGCGGTCACCGCTTGCGGCCAGTCGGCGACCGGATGATCGAAATGCAGGATGCGCGTCGCCATGCGGTAGACTTCCAGCATGTCGAGGTCGCCATAGGCGTAGAACGGATCGCGCGTGTTGTCCGAGGCAACCGCAACCGAAATGCCCCTCGCCTTCATTTCGTGCAGCAGCGTCACGCCGCGCCAGCGCGGCGTGGTGTTGTCGGCTCGCCGGTCCTGCAGATAGAGATTGCACATCGGCAGCGACACCACGGCGAGCCCGGCCTTCGCCACCTTGTCCAGCGTGTCGAGCACATCGAGGTCAGGCTGGCGAGCCAGAGAGCAGCAATGTCCCACAAGGATATTGCCCTCAAAACCGTTCCACAGAGCTGCCTCAGCAATCTTCTTCAGCGAGATCGCTGCGACATCGTCGGTCTCGTCGGCATGGAAATCGAGGTCGAGGCCATGTTTGATCGCTTGCGCAAACACCTGGTCGAGAAGCTCTTCCAGATCCGGCACCATATAGGTGACGACGCCGAGCACGCCCTTGGCCGCCGCCACCCGCTTGGCCAGTCTCTCGAACCATTTTCTGTCGCGCACGCCTTCGATGCCGAGCAGGCAGGCTGCCTGCAGCTCGATGCGGCCGCGCCATTTTTCCCGCATGGTCTCGAACACCGGCCAGGAAATCTCCTCCTGTGGCGGCACGCTGTCGAGATGGGTGCGCAGCGCCCTGGTGCCGTGCGCGTAGGCTGAGCGCAGCGAAAAATCCATACGGCGGGCGACATCCTCGGCGCTCCAGCGTGCCGAGCGGTCGGCGCCGGTGGCGTTCAGCGCGCCCATGAAGGTGCCGTCGGGATTGGGCTTGCGCGGCCAGATATGACCCTTGTCGATATGCGTGTGGCAGTCGACGAAACACGGCAGGATGATGCGGCCGGCGAGGTCAACGCCCGCCGGAGCCTTCGCTCGTCCATGCGCGACGATGCTGGAAATCTTGCCGTCGGCGACGGAAATATCGGCCAGCGCAAATCCATCGGTGTCGAAAGTTGCGGCAAGTCCGGGCGTCAGCGATGCATGAAGCCGGACGTTGCTGAGGACATAGGAACTGTCCTGCGGAATGCTGAACGCTTCCGGCACGCTATCGCTCCTGCTTCAATGCACTTTCGTGCCAGCGCCGCAGGATCAGATGCGAAATCAGCGACAGCACCAGGAAGATCAGAATGCCGGTAAATGAAATCAGGATCAGCGCCGCAAACAGCCGCGGCGCGTTGAGCCGGTAGCCGGCCTCGATGATACGCGAGGCAAGCCCCGACGACTGTCCCTGAGCGCCGGCGACGAACTCGGCCACCACAGCGCCGATCAGCGACAGGCCGCCGGCGATCTTCAGTCCACCGAGGAAATAGGGCATCGCCGCCGGCAGCCTGAGATAGCGCAATTGCTGCCAGTGGGTCGCGCCGTTGAGCTTGAACATGTCGCGCAGATTGCGGTCGACGGAATTGAGGCCGAGCGTGGTGTTGGACAGGATCGGGAAGAAGGCGACGATCCAGGCGCACAGCAGCAGTTTCGTCGTCTGGTTGTCGACATAGATGTTGATCAGCGGGAAGATGGCAACGATCGGCGTCACCTGCAGCACGATGGCAAAGGGGAAGAACGACATCTCCACCCATTTTGATTGCGCAAACAGCACCGCCAGCCCGACGCCGCCGATGACGGCGAGCCCCAGGCTGAGGAAGGTGATTTTGAGCGTCACCAGCAGCGAGGAGAACAGCAACCCGGCATCGTCAAAAAGCGTCTGCAGCACCACGCCCGGGCGCGGCAGGATATATTTCGGGATCTCGTTCCAGACGCAGACACGGTCCCACAACCAGATCGCCAGGATCATGATCGCCAGCGGCAGCAGCCACTTGCCGATCCGTTCCAGGCGCTCCTCGCGCACGCGGCGCGCCTCCTCCGGGTCGAGGTTCACGGCAGGTTGGTCAATGGCCGTCATGATGCGGTCCGGCGGTTGAGTTGATGGCGTGTACCAGGACATCTGAGGCCTGGCGGCAGAGCGCGGCATAGTCTGGCGAGGTGCGAAACACCTCGTCGCGCGGATAGGGCGCATCGACGGCAAGCTCGCCGAACACCCGGCCCGGCCGCGCCGCCATAACGACGACGCGGTTGGACAGGAACACGCTTTCGAAGACGCTGTGGGTGACGAAGACGACGGTAAAACGCTCGTCCTGCCACAATTCCAGAAGATCGTTGTTGAGCTTGAAACGGGTGATCTCGTCGAGTGCGGCGAACGGCTCGTCCATCAAGAGCACCCGCGGCTTGGTCACCATGGCGCGGGCGATCGAGACGCGCATCTTCATGCCGCCGGAAAGCTCGCGCGGCACGGCATTCTCAAAACCGGTCAGATGAACCCGCGCCAGCATCTCCATCACCACCGGCGCCGCCTTGGCCCGCGACACGCCTTTCAGCCTGAGCGGCAGCCAGACATTGTCGAAGACATCCGCCCAGGGCAGCAGCGTCGGCTCCTGAAAGACGAAGCCGATGTTCGAGCGGTCAAGCGAGCCGCTGCCGCGCCAGTCGAGCACACCGGAAGTCGGCGTCGACAGGCCGGCAATCAGGCGCAAGGCCGTCGACTTGCCGCAGCCCGACGGCCCGAGAAGGCTGAGAAAATCGCCTTCCCGGATCGTCAGATTGACGTCGCTGAGTGCCGTCACGCCGTTGGAAAAAACCTTGCCGACGCCACGCAATGCCAGCAACATCGGGCTTTCTCCCGATGTGCTTGCCGGCGCTTGCGCCACTTTCTCCTGCATCATGTCAGGCAGACCGGCCTACTTCTTCAGCTCCAGCCCGACGCTCTTGTTGACGAAGGCAAGCGTGTAGGCCTTCTTGATATCGATGCCCGCCGGCGTGACCTTGGCCTTGACCATCTTGTCGTAGAAGCTCTGGATGCGCGCGTCGGTCATGGCGCCGATGCCCAGCTTCTCCGTGTCGCCGGAATCGACCACGCCGAACTTCTTCAGCTGCTCGATCGAGAAGGCGATCTGCGCATCCGTCATGTCGGGATTGTCTTTCTTGATCATTTCGTTGGCGGCCTTGTTGTCGCCGTAGAGGTAGTTGTACCAGCCCTTGGCCGAGCCATCGACGAAGCACTGCACCACCTCCGGCCGCTTGTCGATCGTGGCCTGCATGGTCTCGACCGTGGTTGCATAGGTGTCCCAGCCGTAGTCGGCCAGCAGGAACTGGTTCGGCAGGAAACCACCCTCTTTCTGGACCGCGAACGGCTCAGAGGTGACGTAGCCCTGCTGGATCGACTTCTTGTTGGCGATGAAGGGCGCGGAGTTGAAGGTGTAGGGCACGCGCTTGGCGGCGTCGAAGCCGAGTTCCGTCACCATCCACTGGAAGAAGGTCTGCACGCCCTCATCGCCGAGGATGTACTGGTCGGCGGTCTTCAAATCCTCCCACTTGTCCAGGCCCTGACCGGGTTGGGACATGATGACCTGCGGATCCTTCTGAAAATCCGCCGCCACCACGCGCATCGGAATGTCCTGCTGGACGGCATCGAAGGCCGACAAAAGATTGCCGCCCATGTAGAAATCGATCTTGCCGGCGAGCAGCAGTGGCCGGCCACTGACCTGCGGGCCGCCCTGCATGATGGTCACGTCGAGGCCGCACGCGGCATAGGTGCCATCGGCCACGGCCTGGTAGTAGCCGCCATGCTCTGGCTCAGCTAGCCAGTTGGTGCCGAACGTCACCTTTTCGTTTGCTGCTGCGCTCAGCGCGCTCGAAGCCAGCATGGCGATCGCCGCCGCCGAAACCGTCAGTTTTCCGTACATTAACACCACCCTCTGTTTGCTCCGGCGCGCTCCGCGCCGGGCTCGACACCATTGGTTCAAGAAGCAAGACACATGCCACCGCCGGGACCCCGCGCTTGCGCAACAGTCGCGCGCGAAGGACGGACGGGTCATGCTGTACGGGAGGCATGGTGCCTATTTTTTGGACGCCTGTCCACAATCGCGCCAATGCCATGCACTGCGTCTTGAAGGTGCAATCGATCCGGTCTTAGGTGGCGGCAGATCGGAGATTGCCATGTTCAAATTTCTCAAACCAAAGTCGATCAAACCGCCCTTTGCCCGCTACAGCCACGGCGTCGAGGTGCCATCAGGAAAGCGTCTGGTCCTGTGCTCGGGCCAGCTCGGTATCAGCGCGGACGATCTCGTTCCGGAAGATGCAGGCGCCCAGACCGAGCTTTGCTTCAAGAACGTGGCAGCCATTCTGGGCGAAGCGGGATTGGGGCTGAAGGACATCGTGCGCGTCAACGCTTTCGTCATCGACCGCGCCTATCTGCAGCCCTATATGGACGTCCGCAACAGGCTGTTCTCCGAGCCGGCCCCGGCCTCGACACTGATCGTCGTTTCCGGCTTCGCCCGGCCGGAATTCAAGGTCGAGGTCGAGGTGCTGGCGGCGGGGTGATCGACAGGCCGCCCTTCCCGCTCTAAGTCTGGCCCGTCCATTTGAAAGGCATGACATGACCGTTGCGAAGAGACGCGTGTGGTGGGGCGACTATCGAACCACCGAATACGCCACGATCGACCCGGAGGCGACGATCGCCGTCCTGCCGGTGGCGGCGATCGAGCAGCACGGTCCGCATCTGCCGGTTTCGACCGACACCTCGATCATGAACGGCATGCTTGAAACGGTGATTGCCCGCCTGCCCGGCGATCTCGACATCCGCATCCTGCCCGTCCAGGCGGTCGGCAAGTCGAACGAGCACCTGCATGCACCGGGCACGCTCACCTTGCCCGCGACGACCCTGGTCGATGCCTGGACCGAGCTTGGCCTGTCGGTCGCGCGCGCCGGGGTGAGAAAGCTGATCGTCGTCAACTCGCATGGCGGCAATGAGGAGATCATGGGCATCATCACCCGCGAATTGAGGGTGCGCGCAAAGATGCTGGCGGTGAAGACCAGCTGGCAGCGCTTTGGCCGCCCGGCCGGCATGTTCACCGAGCTTGAAGACCGCCACGGCATCCATGGCGGCGATGTCGAGACCTCGCTGATGCTGCATTTCCGCCCGGACCTCGTCGACATGGCAAAGGCCGACAATTTTGTCTCGAATGTCGCCCGCGCCGAAAAGGAATTTTCGCTGCTTCGTCACACCGGAACGCATGCCTTTGCCTGGATCGCCAGCGACCTCAACCCGAACGGCGTGGTCGGCGACGCCAGCATCGCCACCGCCGAAAAGGGCCGGCTGACATCAGAGCATCAAGCTGACGGCTTCATCAGCCTCTTGCGGGATGTGCGCAAGGCGAAGCTTTCCGACTGGCTGGCCTAACAACCCCCAGGGTATGTTGAGATTCAGGTCAGGCCGAGCTGAGAATGATGGATTTCGAGAACCGGCCTACGCCGTCCGTAGCTCTTCATAGAGCGAAGGCACTTATGAGGGCTTCGGCCGGCGAAGGCGGGAGCGGAGCGTACATTTGGGTACGTGAGCACCGGAAGCGCAGAAAACCATCGTTCGCAGGCCGGCATCACCTGAATATCGACATGCCCTAGCCGTCGATCCTCAGTGCGAAGGGGGTGCCTTCAAACGCGTCCGCGCCACGCCCGATCGCGTGGATCGCCTCAACCATCCGGCCGTTGCGGTCCAGCAGCGCATCGGCGACCGCGATCAGCCGCGGGTTGGGTGTCGCAGACGGCGACAGCGCGCGCAGCGTCTGCGCCAACTCGACCTCGTCGCGCTTCGGCGACAGCGCCGCGGCGATGATGTAGGCCGAGGCGGTCGAACGGCTGATGCCGGCATAGCAATGCACGACCATCGGCTTCACACGATCCCATTGACGGGCGAAATCGAGCAGATTGCGCACATGCTCCTCGCCCGGCATGGTCATGCCTTCCTGCGCCACCGCAATGTCGTGCATGACCAGATGCAGATGATTTTCCGGAACGATCGAAGCTGGGCGCACCACTTCGGTTCCCGCCGCCAGCAGGGAAAGCAGCCGCTCGGCGCCGGTCTTCGTTACGGTTTCATCGACTTTTGCCAGTGAACAGACATGGATCATCATCGCGCGATCTCCTCAGCGACAGCGTCGCGCTTGTGCACCCACTCGGCAAGAGCGGATTCGAGCCGCTGCCATTCCTCCTGACTTCCCGGCAGTCCGGCGCGCAGCAGATGCGGCCGGTCGGTGAAATGGCGAAGCAGGACTCCGCGCTCGCCAAGCGCCGAAAATAGGCCGGCTGCGTCCGCCAGCCTTAGATAGCGGAACAGCGTGGTGCCGCCGGCGACCGGAACGCCAAAGCGGCCGAACAAGGCATCCAGCCGCTCCCCCTCAGCCTTGAGTGTCGCGCGCATCTCGGTCTGCCAGCCGCTGTCGGCGAGCGCCCGGATGCCGTATTCGAGCGCCGGGCCGGCAACCGCCCACGGCCCGAACTGCGCGTCCAGCCGTTCGACCGTCTGCGGATCGGCCAGCGCAAAACCTAACCGCAAGCCGGCGAGGCCAAAGAACTTGCCGAACGAGCGCAACACGACGATGCCGCCCTGGTCGACATCGCCGGCCAGGCTCTCGGCGCGCGGACCGACATCCATGAACGCCTCGTCGACGACCAGCAGCCCGCCCTTGGCGCGCAATGTCTCGGCAAGTTGCAGCAGCCTTTCGCGCTCTATGACGCGCCCGTCCGGATTGTTGGGATTGACGACGATGGCGAGGTCGGCACCGGCCAAAGCCTCGAAATCGTCGACTTCCGCGACCGAATGGCCGGCGATCGCGGCTGCGCGAGCATGTTCGGCATAGGTCGGACCGAGCACCAGCGCCCTGCCGGGGCTGACCAGCGAAGCAACGCGCGGCAACAAGATCTGTGTGCCGGGAGCCAGCACGACATGCGCTGCCGACGGCGCGCCGTAGGCCGCGGCCGCGACCTTAGCCAGTTCACGGGCGCGCGCGGCTTCCGGCAATCGCGACAGGGCGGTGGCGGGCAGCTCAAAAAGCGGATAGGAGTGCGGATTGATACCTGTCGAAAGGTCGACGAAAGGCTGTGGCGCGTGAGGGAAGAGCGCACTCGCCCGGCCAAGGCTCCCGCCGTGGTCCACGGCAGCAATCGCTCCTTCAAGAAGCTTCATGTCGATCCTGATCGCCTTCCTGTCATTGGCCATTGAACGTGCCCTGGGCTACCCGGACTGGCTGTTCCGCGCCATCGGCCATCCCGTCACCTGGTTCGGCAGGCTGATATCCTTTCTCGACCGCAGGCTCAACCGCGCCACTGATTCCGACGCGCTGCGTCGCCGGCGAGGTGTCTTCGCGTTGCTGGTCATCGTGCTGGTGCCGGCGGCAATCGCCTTTGTGCTGCAAATCGTACTCTGGCAGATATTTCCTACCGGCATGGTCATCACCGCCATTCTGGCGACGTCGCTGCTGTCGCAGAAGAGCCTGGCCGAGCATGTCGAAGCGGTGGCCGATGCACTCGACACCGGCGGCCTGGCGCTGGGTCGAATCGCTGTGGCGCGCATTGTCGGCCGCGATCCCGAAAAGCTCGACAAACCGGGCGTTGCCCGCGCCGCAATCGAAAGCCTGGCCGAGAATTTTTCCGACGGCATCGTCGCGCCCGCCTTCTGGACCGGCGTTTGCGGCCTGGCCGGCGGCGTCGCCTACAAGGCCGCCAACACCGCCGACTCGATGATCGGCCACCGCACCCCGCGCCACGAGGCCTTCGGCCGGGCGGCGGCACGTTTCGACGACTGGATCAACCTCCCGGCTTCGAGGCTGACGGCGCTGCTGATCGTTGCTGCCGCCTTTCTCGTCCGCGACGCCGATCCCCGCAATGCCTGGCAAGCGGTGCGGCGCGACGCGAAAAAGCATCGCTCGCCCAATGCCGGCTGGCCGGAAGCGGCGATGGCCGGTGCGCTTGGCCTGGCACTGGCTGGGCCGCGCAGCTATGGCGGTGTCATCGTCGAAGATTCGCTCATGGGCGAAGGCGGCCGCCGCGAAGCCGAGAGCCTCGACATCAGGCGGGCACTGAAACTCTACCAGGTGGCGGATTATCTGCTGATCGCGCTGTTCGGGTTGCTGTCGGCGGCGCTGATCGCGGTGACGTTTTGAGCGGTTCTTACCCTCCCCCTTGTGGGGAGGGTCGATC
>NZ_JBFUFX010000016.1:0-153403 GCF_056403215.1 Mesorhizobium sp. P2_H9
TTGCAGGACCGATCCGTAATAGTTGCCGGCCTTGATCTCGTCATAGGCGGTGGCAAACAGCGTGCAATCGGTGAACTTGATCTTGCCCGGCTTGATCTTGCCTTCGGCGATCGCGGCTTTGACGGCGGCAAGCGCCCCGACGCCCATGTCGGAGTTGGCCGAATAAACCCCGTCGATCTTGTCCCCGTATTTGACCAGATAGGCTTCCATCACCGACTGGGCTTTCTCACGCGACCAATCGCCCGGCTGTACGTCCATGACCTTGATGTCGGGATGCTGCTTGATGACGTCTAGAAAACCCTTCTCGCGCTCCTGGGTTACGGAGTAGCCCGGGAGGCCGTCGATGATCACGACGTTGCCCTTGCCGCCGAGTGCCTCAACCATCATCTCGCCGGCGGCGTTTGCCTGTTTGACATCGTCGGGGCCGGAGAAGGTGTTGAAGTAATCGGCCGCCGACGGATCGGCCTGCGAGTTCGTGACGACGACAGGAATGCCGGCCTCCTTGGCCTTGCGCAGGGCGGGAACGATCGCCTTGCCGTTCACCGGCCACACGATCATGACGTCCGCCTGCTGCGCGATGAGATCCTGAACCTGGTCTGACTGCTTGACCGGGTCGATCTGCGCGTCGAGCACGATGGTCTTGACGCCGAGTTGCTTGGTGTAGGCGTTGAAGGTATCGAGATATGTCGCGACATAGCCGTTCACGCCCGAGCCCAGATTGGCGAAGCCGATTGTGATTTCACCGAGTGGCTTTGGAAGCGGCGAGGGAAGCCAATCCTGTTTGTCCTGCGCTGATGCGGCGCCGACAAGCATGGCCGACAGGGCGAAGCCAGTCGCGAGTGTTTTCAATGGTTGCATATCTTCCCTCCTGCTCTTGGCATAGCGGCAGACCGTTCGTGCGCTGTGTCGATTGCCCCGGGACCCTTTGGAGATCCCGGGGGAGATCCACTCAAAACGTGGGACGCGGATAGTCAGCGATGTTCTTCTGCGTGATCGAAGGTGAAGCGAAGAAGAGCTGCTTGGGCAGTTCCTTGCCCTCCGCGATCTGGATCGCTGCCTGGATGGCGGCCTGTGCATCGACGACTGGCGATTGCAAGACCGATCCGTAATAGTTGCCGGCCTTGATCTCGTCATAGGCGGCGGCAAACAGCGTGCAATCGGTGAACTTGATCTTGCCCGGCTTGATCTTGCCTTCGGCGATCGCGGCTTTGACGGCGGCAAGCGCCCCGACACCCATGTCGGAATCGGCGGAATAGACCCCGTCGATCTTGTCACCGTATTTGACCAGATAGGCTTCCATCACCGACTGGGCTTTTTCCCGCGACCAGTCGCCGGGCTGGATGTCCAGGACCTTGATGTCGGGATGCCGCTTGATGACGTCGAGAAAACCCTTTTCGCGTTCCTGGGCGACCGAGTAGCCCGGAAGGCCATCGATGACGACCACATTGCCCTTGCCTCCGAGCGCCTCGACCATCATCTCGCCGGCGGAGTTTGCCTGCTTGATATTGTCGGGACCGGAAAAGGTGTTGAAGTAATCGGCCGCCGACGGATCGGCCTGCGAGTTCGTGACGACGACAGGAATGCCGGCCTCCTTGGCCTTGCGCAGGGCGGGAACGATCGCCTTGCCGTTCACCGGCCACACGATCATGACGTCCGCCTGCTGCGCGATCAGATCCTGCACCTGGTCGGACTGCTTGGCGGGATCGACCTGAGCGTCGAGCACGATGGTCTTGACGCCGAGTTGCTTGGTGTAGGTGTTGAAGGTATCGAGATATGTCGCGACATAGCTGTTCACCCCGGAGCCGAGGTTGGCGAAACCGATGGTGATTTCACCGAGCGGCTTTGGAAGCGGCGAGGGAAGCCAATCCTGTTTGTCCTGCGCTGATGCGGCGCCGGCAAGCATGGCCGACAGGGCCAAACCTGCCGCGAGTGTTTTCAATAGATTCATGTCTTCCTCCTGTTTTGGTTGTTGGCTGCACGTGTTCGGGTCGAACTCGCTGGCTCCTCCCAGCCTCTCGCCGTCTCAGGACGTCCCCGCGGGTCCCGGTACGGTCACCGTCATTCCCCCGTCGAGCACGAGCGTCTGGCCGGTCAGGTAGGCGGATGCCTTGGAGGCAAGAAACACCATGGTGCCCCCAAGCTCCTCGGCTTCCGCCCAACGTCGCAGCGGTGTCCTGGAAATGACGGATTGGTAGAAATCCTGGTCGTCCAGGATCTGCCTGTTCATTTCGGTGAAGAAATATCCCGGAGCCACGGCGTTACTCGTGATGCCCTGCGGGCCGAATTCGGCGGCCAGCGACTTCGTCAGGCCGACAACGCCGTGTTTCGCGGCCACGTAAGTGGCTTGGCCGGCCCTGCCTATGTTCCCCATGATCGACGATAGGTTGATGATGCGGCCGTACCCGTTCTTCGCCATCACGGGAGCCACCGCTCCAGCCAGCAGCAGCATCGATACAAGGTCGACATTCAACAGCCTGCGGAATTCGTCACCGGTCGTGTCGACCAGGGGCTTGCGCAGTATCATCCCGGCGTTGTTGACGAGGATATCTATCCGCTCATGACGTGCGGCAATGTCCTTGACCAGAGATCGGATGCCCGGCTCGTCGGTGACATCCAGAAGCGCGGCCTCGGCCTTCAGCCCGTTCTCGAGGAATTTCGCGACCACGGCTTGGGTCACGGGGAGGTCGATGTCCGTCGCCACGACATATGCTCCTGCGCCGGCGAGCGCTCGGGCGGTGGCGAGACCGAGGCCCCGCGATGCGCCGGTAACAAGCGCCACGCGACCGGTGAGATCGAAATCCTCGTTCATTGGCCAACCTTTCGCGTCAGCGCGATCGCGTGGTCGAAGCGCCAGGACGGCGGCTGCATGAGCTCCAGCGTGTAGCCGTCGGGATCATGGAGGTAGCAGGTGAAGCCGCCCTTGTTGATCCCGGCGGTGATCGCCACCGGTTCAGAGACGAACTCCACGCCGGCAGCCGACATCTTCTCGTACATCGCGTGAACGTCACGCGTCCCGAAGGCGAAGTGGGCGGCGCCGATGTTGCAGGGCTTGGTGTCGATCTTGACCCCCTTCGGCTGGATATACTCCATGAGTTCGATGATGTGCCCGGAGAGCCCGGCATCCAGCTCCGGCACCTTCAGAAGCACGGCCTTGAGGATCGCGCCTTCGATGCCGACCAGCTTCCTCGTGTATTCGTTGTCCTGGATCTGCGTGTGGATGACTTCGAGCCCCAAAAGGTCGGTATAGAAGGGCAACGTTCTTTCCATACTCTCCACCGTCCAGGAGGCGTGCCACATGGAACATACGGTCATGGTGATCTCACTCGCTTTCGCTTTGCTCGGCGTTCGGCTTCTAGGCGGCCGGCGCCGCGCTGAACCGGTATTCGATGGTTCGGGGACTGGCGGGATCCAGTTCCACCGTCGTCGCCACGCCGCGCCTGTTGATGGGATTGGAAGCCAGGCTCGCCCGTGTTCCGAGGTCGAACGCCCCGGTGAGCGGCTCGACACCCACGCAGACATTCCTGCCGTTCCATGGCGCGTATGCGCGGCCGCGATTGCTCATCCAAAGAAGAAGCGAATTGAAATCGCCGGGATCCCAGGACAACCGGTATAAGACAGCCCTGCTTGCGTCGATGAGCTCCACCCGCCCGTCGATGCCGCAAAGTTCTACGATTTCCTCTGTGTCATGGGCGAACGGAAGCTGATCGAATGCTGCGGTGCCGCCTGCCGATAGGGGGACGCTGGCGAGGTCGTCGAAAACGGCACCCGGCAAGGCTCGCGACACTCCCGGCTCTGGACCCGCAGCATGCACGATGCCGAACTTGAATGCCCCGGGCTTGATCCGAATAGCGCCCGACAGCTGAGGCAAGGCAAAATTGGGATGCAGGCCAATAGGGCGGGCGACGGCCCTGCGGGTCTCGATGGTCAGCGAGAAAGTCAGGTTCGGGCCGTTCCTGTCGGCGGTGACCTTGCGCACCAACCGCCGGATGGCGGAGGTCTCGGGATACTCCACCTCGATTTCGACGCTTTCTTCATCGCGGTGAACCAGGCGCCAATTCGCGACCGTGCAGTAGCCGTGCAGGAGGAAGTCGGTCGTATCGAGTTGGGCATCTGCCTCGGAGCGGCGCAGGCTCGGCTTCCATTCCTCCGTCACGCTCTCCTGCGGGTAGTCCGCGCCGAAAGGAACGCACGCGAACTCGCTCCTGAGATTTTCCAAGATAGGCGGGTCGGCCTTTATGCCTGGCGCGATCCAGGGCGCCTCGTAGAATGGCGCTACATCTTGACCGCCGACTTTCAACTTGACGCCCGCCAGCATTCCGCCCTTGGCGTGGACGTCGAATTTCCCGTGCGGCCAGTTTACTGTCCAAACCGTCGTCATTTCAAACCTCTGGAATTGGGCGCCGAAAGCTACGCCGCGGCGTGGTCAGGTACGCGAGCGGCTGGCTGCGGACCGCTATCCGAGCAGCCGAGCACGGATTGGTCGTAGTCAACCAGCGACCCGGTCATGATCCCGGAGTCCGGAGACACCAAAAAAACCGCCGCGCGTGCGATCTCGGCCGGATCAAGCAGGCGTCCAAACGGCAGTTTCGCGCCGGCTTCGGCCAGGAACCTGTCCGAGCCCGGGCCGATAACGGAAGCCATCATCGCGCGCTCGCCCGGAGAGTCCGTCCAGCCGATGTTAAGCCCGTTCACCCGGATGCGGTCGGGCAGCAGGGAGAAAGCCACGTTCCTGGTCAAAGTGGCGAGGGCGCCTTTCGACGCGCAATACGGTGTGATGAAGCTCTGGCCGCCATGACCAGACATGCTGATCACGTTCAAGATCGAACCGCTCGTCTTTTCCCGGCGCATGATCTCGACTGCTTTCTGGATCAAAAAGAACGGCGCGCGCACATTGACGGCGAACAGACGATCAAAAGTCTCGGGCGAGGTATCGAGAATGCTGCCGCGACTTGTGTCGCCGGCCGCATTTACGAGGATGTCGACCCGTCCAAAAGCTTTGTCGGCGGCGTCGATGATCCGGGCGGCCGCATCGACCTCGGCCAGATCCGCTTGCACGAAGTAAGCGCGACAGCCTTTGGCGGTAAGATCGGCAGCCACGGCCTCTCCTCTGTCGCGTTGCCGGCCTGTGATCAGACATCCTGCGATGCCGCGGTCGGCCAAAAGGCGCGCGGTCTGCTCGCCCACACCCTGTGTGCCTCCCGTGACGACGGCGAAGCTTTCCCCCAGCGGGGGAGCCGTAAACGACATTGAACCCTCCCAGTCAACTCATTGCTTTATCTGATACACACTATCTGTTATCACAGCAAGGCTAAAAGATCGCCATATTTATCAAAATCTGATGATGACATCCATATTTGACATTTCTAGGCTGTTGCGTCATTCCTCCGAACGGACCCTAAGAAGGAGCAGGAGATGAACGTTAGCGTTGGCGTTAGCCGTCAGCCCTTGAAAGAGTTGGACATGAACTTCGCGCGGGAGATGTTCGCAAGAACCGCATTCATCAGGGCGTTCGAGGCCAAGGCGTGGGCTCTAACGCAGACCAATCCGCCACGCGTCATGGGATCGATGCATTTCTGCGCCGGGCAGGAGGCGGTGCCTCTCGGGGCCGTTGCCGGCCTCCAGGAGGAGGATCAACTCATTGCAACCTACCGCGGTCATGGCTGGGCGTTGGCCGCGGGCTTGGACCCGCATTCGGTCATGGCCGAGATATGCCAAAAGGCCGAGGGCCTGAATGGTGGGCGCGCGGGTTCGCCATACTTTATGGCGCCCGATACCCGGTTCATTGGTGAGAACTCGATTGTGGGGGCGGGGACCACGATGGCGTGCGGGGTGGCCCTGGCAAACCTGTCGCTCGGCAACGGCAGGATTGTCGTCGTCTCCATTGGCGACGGCGCGATGAACCAGGGCGCTTCTCACGAGGCGTTCGCCTTCGCCGCCGCCAAGAAGTTGCCGGTCATTTTCGTGGTGGAGAACAATGGCTGGTCAGAGTTGACCGCGACGTCCGACATGTTTCTGGTGGAACGCCTCGCTCAACGTGCCAACGGCTACGGCATCCCGGCGGCGACCATCAACGGAGCCGATCCGATGATCGTGCGCGACAGCATTGCGCTCGCTGCCGCTCGTGCCCGCGCGGGCCAGGGGCCAAGCCTGCTCGAATGCCGCGTCCCGAGGCTATGGGGTCACTATAACAGGGACATCGAACACTACCGATCCAAGTCGGACAAGGCAGAGGCTGAAGCCCGCGATCCGCTTACCGAGTTGGGGGGGCGCCTTCTGGCCAGCGGTGTGCCGGCCGAGGACCTCGACCGCATAGTGGCTCTTCAGGACAAGCAGGTCGAGCACCTGGTCGAGACGGTGATGTCCTCGCGGGACCCCGATCCCAACTCAGCTCGCAGCAATGTGATCGCACCCCTCCTGACGGCAGGGCGGAAAATACCCAAGGTCGTTGAGACCAGGGAGATGACCTATATCGAAGCTGTCAATGCCGCGCTGCGGGCAGAACTCGAAAACGAACCTCGAACGTTGGTCTACGGCGAAGATGTCGGCAAAGGCGGCGGCATATTCGGCGCCAGCCGATATCTCCAAAGGGACTTTGGCGCGGATAGGGTCTTCGATACGCCAATCGCCGAGAATGCCATCCTCGGTTCAGCGGTCGGCGCGGCTTTGGCCGGAATGAAGCCGATCGTCGAGATCATGTGGGCCGACTTCATTTTTGTCGCCTTGGATCAACTGGTGAACCAGGCAGCGAACATCCGCTACATAACGGGCGGTAAGTCGTCGGTGCCTATGGTGGTGCGGACCCAGCAAGGAGCGACACCGGGCTCTTGCGCTCAACATTCGCAATCCATCGAGGCCATGCTCGCTCACGTCCCGGGCCTCAAGGTAGCCTTGGCCGCCACTGCCTCGGATGTCTATTCGCTGCTGCGCTCCGCCGCGGCCGACCCGGATCCTTGTGTCGTCATCGAATCCCGTTCTCTCTATCAGACCAAGTCGATGGTGGAACTGACAGATGGCGCCGAGGCCGTCGGCACGGCAAGGAAGCGTCGCGACGGGAAAGACGCAGTCATCTTGACCTGGGGAACGATGGTTGGGCCCTCGCTGGCGGCAGCGGAGGCCCTGTCGGCCGGCAAACTCGATGTGGGCGTGCTGGACCTTCGTTGGTTGAACCCGCTGGACGAGAAGGCCATCGTCGACGCCGTCACCACGGCAAACGGCAAGGTTCTCATCGTTCACGAAGCGGTGAGGACGGGGGGCTTCGCCGGGGAAATCGCCATGCGCATTCGCGAGCTCGTTCCAAAAATGGACGTCAGAATTTCGCGGTTGACGACCCCAGATGTTAGAATGCCGTCGAGTCCCGTTCTGCAAAAGGCGCTCTTGCCGAATCCAGAGACAATTGCAGCGGCTGCGAAAACGCTGGCGTCCTGAGGCCTGGTCAAACAGGGCCGTCGAGGAACCTTTGACGTCAGCCGGATTTGGCGATGAAGAAGTCGGACATGGCTTCGATCTGGCCGATCAGCATTCTGTCTCCTCGATGGATACGCACGCCGGCTCTCAGCGCGGCTTGCAGCAGGGGCGTCGTCTCCGGCGCCATGACCACCTCGCAGACGACGCCAGACCGCCGCAGCACGTCCTCGCTGAAAGGCAAAGGGTCATCCTTCCTCATCCCCAGGGAGGTCCCGTTGACGAGCAGATCAAACGTGTCGCCGAGGGCCTGCCCGCCCTCGGCCAATACGTTGGCATGCGGAAAGGCTCGCAAAAGCTGATCACGCAGTTCCTCCGCGGCCTGCCTGTTGCGATTTCGGATGGAAAGTGAGCCAGCTCCCCTCGCGACCATCTCGAACGCGATCGCTCTGGCGGCGCCGCCGGCCCCGGCCAGGGCAACCGATTTGCCTTCCCATTGTATGCCCGCTGCCTCGAGACCCCTGATGAAACCCGGACCGTCGAGCATGTCTCCCTCCATCCGACCGTCCTCAAGACGTCGAACGACATTGACAGCCCCGATCGCGTGAGCGCGTTGCGTCACGACATCGCAAAGAGGGGCGATGTCCGACTTGTGAGGGATGGTCACCAGGAAGCCCGCAATGGAGGCGACACTCCTACAGGTGGAAAACACACAAGCCAGACGATCTCGGGGAACCTGAAAGGGTACCACCACTGCGTCGTACCCGAGCTCGACAAACCGCGCATTGAGCAGTGCGGGCGCCCTGACGTGCAGGACCGGATCGGCCAAAATGGGATAAAGCCTGGTCGTGCCTGAAATAGCCAATTGACGCTCCCTGACAGCCCGCAGATAGAGGCGGAAGGGAAGGCTATGTCAACATGTTACACTCGCATCATTAGTTGATTAAAACCTGCCTATCGCTTCGCAATCTCCTTGAGACGATCGACATAGCGACCAAGGTTCTCATTGAACCGTTGGGATGGGGCCGAGAGGCCTAACACCATTTGCGAAGGCATTTTCCCGATCGGAACCGCGAGACAGGACAGCCCCGGAGCATATTCCTCGTTCTCGAACGCAAAACCGCGCTCGCGCGTCTGGACAAGTTCCCCTTTAAAGACCTCCACATCAATGATGGTGTTCTGCGTCCGCTTTCTGAGTTCGTGTTTGGACAGATACTGATCCCGTTCGGATGGATGGACCATGGACAGAAGCATTTTTCCGCTGGCTCGCGCATGGGCATCACCTGTCGTGCCTTGGGCAATCTCTCCCGCACGAATTGGTGCTGTTCCGGTGGCTGTTGCCATCACCACGATCTCGCCGTCGATCCATCCGACGATGTAGGCGGTTTCACCTGTTATTCTGGCTGCCTGTTCGGCCAGTTCCGCCATCATGCCGGGCGCGGTCAGCTGACGTTTGAAACCATCGGCGATGGAGGCGACACCGAAGCCCAGCGCGTACGAACTGCCGCCGATCTTTCTAAGCATGTCGGTTTCCACTAGCGTATGTATCAAGTGGTAGACGACCTGGCGGGGAATCGAGAGATCGTCACTTATCTGCTTCGCCGAAACGCCTCCACCACCTTGCTGGGCGACATACTTCAGAATTTGAACGGTGCGCGCAGCGGTCTGAACCCGCGGTTTCTCCAAGCGATTGTAAACTGCGTCCATGACCATCCCGGTACTCTCGGCCTCGACATCAAGCTTATCACAGAGCTCCCGACTTTTGACAAATTGAGCAATTCGTCCATAGCTGGATGGCTTCAAGGATCATGGATCCTTCGACAAGCCGGCCTTGCCGAAGGGGCGTGAGGCTGTCGCTGTCTGGCGAAGAGCGATCGATCGGCGCCGCCTCCCGCCGGGGGAGGTCCGGACTATCTGATGCCCGGGAAACCGGCGGCTACGCCAACAAAACCAGCGCTCCGGTAGTCTTTCGGGATCCAAGGTCGCGGTGAGCGTCCGCAACCCGAGCCAGATCGTAGCGCACCGGTGGCCCGATTGTGACGGCGCCCTTACGAAATGCCTCGAAAAAGCGATCGACGTGCGGCGCGAGCTTCTGTGGTGTGTCGGTGTAGTGCGCGTAGTTTGGCCGTGAGATGGTAACCGACTTGGAGGCTAACCGGTCGATATCCCAATTACCGACTGGACCCGAGGCCTGGCCGAAGCTTATCAGGTGACCGCGTATTGCGAGCGCCGCCAGCGACCCGCCGAACGTATCATTGCCGACCGCGTCATAGGCGACATTGGCGCCCCTGCCCCCTGTCACCCGCATGACGGCGTCGGTGAAATTTTCGCGGGAGTAGACGATGATATGATGCGCGCCGAGACGCTCGACTATGCGGGCCTTGTCGTCGCTCGACACCGTGGCGATCACCGTCGCGCCGAGATGACGGGCCCATTGCACCAGCAACTGGCCGATGCCGCCGGCGGCCGCATGGATAAGGACTACGTCGCCCGGCTTCACGGCATGAACATCATGCAGCAGGAAACTCGCGCTGACGCCCTTGAGCAGGCCGGCGGCGGCGATCTCATCCGAAATGTCGTCCGAAAGATGAACCAGCAGTTCAGGCACCATGTTGCGCCGCTCGCAATAGGCGCCGACCGGCGGACACGCATAGGCGACGCGGTCGCCGACAGAGAAGCCCGACACCGCCGACCCAACCGCCTCGATGACGCCGGCCGCCTCCATACCCGGCACGCCAGGCGGCTTCAGAAGGTCGAAATAGCCGGTGCGGCAATAGACATCGATGAAATTGACGCCGATCACCGTATGGCGGATCCGCACCTCGTTCGGCCCCAGTGGCGGCAATCCGATTTCTTTCAGCTGTAACTCCTCCGGTCCGCCATAACGCTCGACCAGGATTGCCCTGGTCGTTGCGGCCTGACCTGGAGCAACCGTTGACGCCGCACGTGGCACGCTTGCGGATGGCTTCGGCACTGCAACCGCCCGCGATTGTCTCGCGTCGATCGGCGAGGCCACACTTCGGCCTCGTAGAAGATAGCGCACCGCCGTAAAGCCGGCCTGATAGATGCCTTCGGCGACCAGTCTGACCAGCTCGTCGCGGCGATGCGCCGGCGGGTTGAACTCCGAGCGCCATTCCCAGAAGGTCGCGTTACCGTCGGTGACCGGTTTCAGCCGCACCGAGGCGACATAGCCCATCAAGGGAAGTGGTGCTTCGAGCAGGCAATAGCTCAGCCGCCGGTCCTTGTCGGACAGCGCCAGCAATTGTTCACGCAACTCGTCGCCGTCGTTCAGTCGGAAGTGACGCACGGAGCCGACCGCATCGACTGGCTCGCCGCCTTCGATCTCGCTGAAGGCAATCGCAGGGTGCCAGCGGTCATGGCCGTTGAAATCGCGCAGGATCGCCCAGACCTCGTCGATCGGTGCATCGATGATCGTGCTCTGGCAAACCTTGACCATTGGCCGATGTCAGCGCCCGAACCGGCGTTTCAACGCGGTGAGGGCGGTCTGGAACACGCCAGTGCCGATCTGCTGCGTCAGGGTTGCCTCGCGACCGGCCTCGCAGTCGAACTCCGCTTGCCATTCGGCGAGCGTCAGATTGCCGTCGGTGATCGGCGTCAGCGACAGGGTGGCGACATAATTCTCCACCGCCATCGGGCTTTCCAGGATCGCGTAGCTGCAGGACAGGTCGTAGTCCGACAGCGCCAGCAGCCTTTCGCGGATTCGGCCGCCATCCCTGAGCGTGAAACTTCTGATGCAGCCGATCTGGTCTGCCTGCGCATTCTGCTCGATGCGGCTCTCGGCAACGAACGGCGCCCAGCTTGGCAGACCGTTGAAGTTGCGGACGACCTTCCACACCTCCGCTGCTGGCGCGGGAATGACCGAAGAGACATAGACCTTGGTCATGCTTGCGGGCCGATAGTGGAAGGACAAAGGCCGTGCCCAGGCGCCCAACGGAACACGATCGTCTCAGTGATCGCGGTCGTCATCGTCGTCCTTGGCGGGTTTGCCCTTGCCCTTCTTGTCGCGGGTCAGGCTCGCAATGTCCTTGGCGTCGCGCAGCACGTCGGTCATGCGGCCGAGCGAGCCGCCCTCGATGCCGATCTCCTTCATCAGATTGTCGATCATCGGCGCCTGCACCCGGTAGCGCAGTGCCGAGTCGATCACCTCGTCGGTGACATTGCGGTTGCCGCCCGTGCCACCGTTGAGGCCGTCGACATGCAGGATCTTGATGCCGTCGATCTTCTCCATCGGCTTGACGCTTTCGCGGATGATGCCTTCCATGTGGTCGAGCAGCTTGCCGCGCAGGCGCCCGGCACGCGCGCCTTCGGAAAGGATGTTCTCGGCCTCGTTGAGCTGGCGGTGGCCGGCAGCGTCGACTTCGTAGCGCTGGGCGGCGGCAAGGGCGTGGATCTTCTCCGACTCGGCCGAAGCGACGGCTGCGATCTTCCGTGCTTCGGCGAGACTCTTCGCCGCCTTCATCTCGGCATCCGCGGCCGAGACGATGCGCAAGGCGTCACGCTCGGCTTCGCGTTGCGCGCCGATCAGGTCGGTCAGCTTGCGGCGCTCGGCAATCTCGCGCTCGCGGGCGGTAAAGGCCTGTTCCTCGGCCTGGATGGCCTTGGCGCGCACGGCTTCGGAAGCCGCGATCGCCGACGAACGTTCCTGCGTCTTCTTGGCGATGTCGATGGCTTTCTGGATCTCGGCGATCTCGATCTTCTGGTCACGGTCGACGCCAAGCTGGCGGATGTCGCGATCCTTGATCAGGCGCGCTTCCTCGATGCCGCGCTCGGTGGTGATCCGGGCGCGCTCGACCTCTTCGCCGGCCGAAATCTCGGCCTCCTCGAAGGCCTGGCGCTTGGCGATCTGCAGCGCCTCGAGGTGGCGCTCCCTTGCGATCCTGACCTCGTCTATGGCGCGGTCTTGCGTGATCCGCGCCGTCTCGGTCGCCTGGTTCTCGACGAACTCGGCGCGGCGTTTTTCTGCCTCGGCCCTGGTGACTTCCAGCGCCTTTTCGGCGAGCGCGATCTGGCGCTCCAACTCGGCGACTTCGAGCAGTTTCCTGCGCTCTATCTCCAGCTGGCTCTGCGTGCCTTCGCGTTCGATGCGGGCCTTTTCCAGCGACAGTTCGAGCGCGATCTGCTCGCGCTCGGTCAGCTCGCGCATCTTCATCTCGGTCTCGTCGAGCGAACGGCGACGCGCGATCTCGCGGCGCTGCGTGTCCTCCTCGCTCTTGATGCGCTCCTCGGTGATGTTGCGCTCCTGGTTGAGGCGCGATTTCTCGACGGCTTCGCGCGACGAAAGCTGCGCCTGCTCGGATTCCTGGTCGCGCAGCGCGCGATCGATGGCGAGCTCGGAACGCTGCGCGGCACGGCGGATCTCGACCTCGCGCTCCTGTTCCAGGCGCGCATATTCGCTGTCGCGATCGATCTCCAACACCTTGCGCTGGGTGTCGAGATTCTGGTTGCGGATGTCGACCAGCGTGCGCTGCTCGATCTCGTTGCGCATCCGGCGCCTTGTCTCGATCGATTCCGTCAGTTGCGTCAGGCCTTCGGCGTCGAAGGCGTTGGACGGGTCGAAATATTCGAGGCTGGTCTGGTCGAGATCGACGATGGCAACGCTTTCCAACTCAAGTCCGTTGGCGGCGAGCGACTCCTCGGCGAGCCTTCGCACCTTGGCGGCATAGTCGCCACGCAGTTCATGCATCTCCTCCAGCGTCATCTGCGCGGCTACCGTGCGCAACGCACCGGCAAACTTGCCTTCGAGCAATTCGCGCAGGCTGTCGGGCTGCAACGTGCGGCGGCCCAGCGTCTGCGCGGCAGCGGCAACCAGCTCGCGGCTGGCGCCGACACGGACGAAGAACTCGGCGATCAGGTCGACGCGCATGCGGTTCCTGGTGATCAGCGCATGCCCGTCCTCTCGGCGCACCTCGATGCGCAGCACGTTCATGTTGACCGGGGTGATTTCGTGCAGCACCGGGATGACGAAAGCACCGCCATTGACCACCACCTTCTCGCCCATGAAGCCGGTGCGCACCAACGCCGTCTCCTTGGTCGAGCGGCGATAGAGCCACCGCAAGATGTAGACGGCGATCACCACAACAACCGCGGCAATGATCAGCCACAACAGGAAAGCGCC
Organism: Mesorhizobium sp. P2_H9; assembly: GCF_056403215.1. NCBI lineage: Bacteria > Pseudomonadati > Pseudomonadota > Alphaproteobacteria > Hyphomicrobiales > Phyllobacteriaceae > Mesorhizobium > Mesorhizobium sp. P2_H9. The sequence goes on from NZ_JBFUFX010000016.1 coordinate 13,538, forward strand.
AAAGGTTTGCGCGTCCATGATCTATCCTCCCCAAGACAATACGGTCGGCGCGAGGCGACCGATTTCAAACATCCACCCGCAGGGTGGTGAAGTCCAATTTTTCATGCCCGCCTCTGCAGCTTCGGCGTGATCGCATGGAACGCGGCGATCGCCGCGTCGACGAAAGGCGGTTCGTTGATGTTGGCCCGCACCCGCTCAACATGGCGCAAAGGCGTGCGGCGAGCCGTCTTCTCGATCGCCTCGAACAGAGCGTTGTCGGCTTCCGGATCATGAAAGGGCTGGCCGGGTGCATCGAGCATCGAGACGCCGCCCTCGGGCAGCAGAAAGCGAACCGGGCCGTTCATGGCATTGAGCCGCGCGCCGATCCATTCGCCGAAGGCGCGGTTCTCGTCGCGCGTGGTGCGCATCAGCGTGACGTTGGGATTGTGGATGACGAATTTGCGGCTGCGGAATTTCTCCGGAACGCGGTCGCGCGGGCCGAAATTGACCATGTCGAGCGCTCCGGTCGAGCCGACATAGGGCAGTCCGGTGCGGATTGCCGCGCCAAAGCGATCCTCGGTCGCCGGGAACACACCGCCGACGATCATGTCGGCGACTTCGGTGGTGGTGAGGTCGAGGAAGGCCGACAGCAACCGGGAGTCGCCAAGATTTTCCATGGCCCGTCCGCCGATACCGGTGGCATGGAAGACAAGGCAGTCATAGTCGGCTTCGAGGCGTTTGGTGACCGCTTGCACCAGAGGCGTGGTGACGCCGAACATGGTGATGCCGACGGCCGGACGCGCCAGCTTTCGCTTTGCTTCCCACGCCTCGGCATTGGGCAATTGCGCGACCATGCCGGCCATGGCGTGCGCGGCGTTGGACAGCACGGCTTCCGTGATCGAGTTCAGCCCCTGCACATCGGCGACCGAATGGAACATCATGATGTCGGCGCCGCCGACATATTGGGCGACATCGCCGGCCGCCACCGTCGAGACCATCAGCTTGGGAATGCCGACCGGCAGCACGCGCATGCCTGCCGTCGCCAGCGTGGTGCCGCCGGAGCCCCCGGCCGAGATGACGCCGCCGATACGCGGCTCGCGCTCGATCCAGCGCGCGAAGGCGTCGGCCATGGCGCTGACCGAGCCGCCACGATCATTGGTGAAGACCGCTGATGAGCCCCGCGCATGCATGCCCGCCACCTGCATGGCGGGCACATCGGCGCTGGTCGGTTTTCCCGATGTCGACAGGTCGACCGTGCGCACGGGCAGACCCAGCGACTTCAGCCGATCGGCGACGAAGCGCAATTCCTTGCCCTTGGTGTCGAAGGTGCCGACGACCAGCACGGTCCTGCCGATGCGCTCGGCAAACGGAATGGCGAAGACTTTCTTCAGATCGTCCTGCGGTGCAGTTTTGTCGACCGCCGCCTGGCGCAGTTCGGTGACCGGCACATTCCARCGGTTGGGCAGTTCTGTGACCGGGCGATAGACGCCGTTCTGCGGCAGCGGTTCGCCAGAGCCATTCCGATCAATGCGATAGACTTCCGCCAGTTGTTCCCTGGCCTGCGCCACTTCCGCCGGCGTGACTGGTGCTTCCTCGGCATGACGACCGACACCGAGCAGCCGCTGCTGCAATTCACGGTCGGCGGCGAGCGCCTTGGCGTCCATCAGCCGGTTAATGCGACCATTGACCATGATGGCGACCTGGTTGGACACTGCGGTCGCCACGCCGATATTCTGCTCTATGACCAGCACCGCCATCTCGCCCTCGGCGGCGAGGTCGACCAGCATCTTCTCGACCTGGTCGACGATGACCGGCGCCAGGCCTTCGGTCGGCTCGTCCATGACCAGAAGTTTCGGATCGCTGAGCAGCGCACGCGAAATCGCCAGCATCTGCTGTTCGCCGCCCGACAGCTGCGAGCCGCCATTGCCGCGGCGCTCGGCCAGGCGCGGAAAGGTCTGGTAGACGCGCTCGACGGTCCAGCTGGCATCGCGCCTGTTGCCGGCGGCAAGGCGCAGATGCTCGTCGACCGTCAGGCTCGGCCAGACGCGGCGGCCTTGCGGAACATAGCCGACGCCGAGGCGATGGATTTCGTGCGGCTCGAGCGCCGTGATCTCGCGGCCGTCGACGCGGATCGAACCGGACTTCGCCCGCTTCAGCCCGACGATGGTATTGCACAGCGTCGACTTGCCCATGCCGTTGCGGCCGACCACCGACAGCACGCCGCTTTCCAGCGTCAGCGAGACGCCCTGCAGCGCATGGCTTTCACCATAGAAGACCTGCAGGTCATCTATGCGCAGCATGGCCTTGGCCACCTTCCCGGGACGCTCAGCCATGCTTGCCCCCGAGATAGATCTCCTGCACTTCCGGATCGGCTTCGATCTCCTGCGGCGTGCCTTCCTTGAACAGGCGGCCATTGTGCATCATCGAGACATATTCCGAGACGCGCAGCGCCACGTCGAGATCATGCTCGATGATGATGTAGCCGATGTGCTTGGGCAGCGCGTTGAGGATGGCGACGAGGTCGCGGCGCTCGGTCGGCGAAAGACCAGCCGCCGGCTCGTCGAACAGGATGAAGCGCGGGGCGCCGGCCAGCGCCAGCGCAATTTCCAGCTGGCGCTGCTGGCCGTGGCTCAGCGTCGCCACCAGCGTGTCGCGATAGGCTTCGAGATGCACGGCGTCGAGGATCGATTCCGCTTGCACCATGTTGACGTCCGATGTGGCCGGGCGCAGCAGCGAAAACCGCCGGCGCGAGACGCCGCGGCAAGCGAGGAAGATGGAATCGAGAACCGACAGGCCCTTGAACAATTGTGAAATCTGATAGGTGCGGCGCAGGCCGCGGCGGATGCGTTCATGCGGCGGCAGGTCGGTGATGTCCTCGCCGAAGAAGCGGATGCGGCCGGCTGTCGGCAGGAAATCGCCGGTGACGGCATTGAACAGGGTCGTCTTGCCGGCGCCGTTGGAGCCGAGGACCGCGCGCCGTTCGCCGGCCGCGATCCTCATATTGATGCCCGAGAGCGCCACCAGCGCCCCGAAATGCCGCGCCACGCCATCAAGCTCCAGCGCGTAGGCGCCGGTGCTCTGGAGACGGTTTGCAGCAAAACTTTCGGTCACTGGCGGCTACACTCGACGTCCGATGTTACGGGCAGCTTGGATTGTCGCGGTTGACCGCGCCGAGCTTCATGAACTCGTCTTCGGGAATGCCGAGCGTCTGGTTGACCTGCGGCACGACCTTGACCAGCTTGTTCAGGAGATTGCCGTCAGCACCCTCGGTGACCTCGGTCAGGAAGATGTCGGCAATGGCGTTGCGGTTCTTGTCGAGCGACACCTTGCCGGTCGGCGTGTCGAAGGACAGTTTCGACAGCGCGTCGCGCAGTTTCTTGCCGCCGTCGGAGACATCGCCGCCGACCTGGTCGAGACCGAGCAGCGTCGCCTTCATGTCGACATAGTAGCCATGCGCGAACAGCGACGGCGAGGGAAAGGCGCCGGGCTGCTTCTTGTAGGCCTCGACGAAGGCCTTCCAGGCCGGCGCGTCGTTGGTGTCGGCGGTCGGGCCGGCCGAGGGCGTGCCCTTCAGCACATCCTTCAACTTGCCTTTCGAAGTCAGCACCGTCTGGTCGACGGTGATCGAGCCGCCGATCAACGGCGCGGTGCCGCCGCCCTGCTGGTACTGGGTCAGGAAGTTGACGGCATCGGCACCACCGAGCGCGACATAGATCGCATCGACGTCTTCGGGAATGGCGGCGATGACCGAGGAAAAGTCCTTGTTGCCGATCGGCACCCAGGATTTCGACGGCACGTGGCCGCCAGCCTTGCAGAACTCGGCCATGAAGCCGAACACCTGCGTGTAGGGGAAGGAATAATCCTCGGCGACCGTGGCGACCTTCTTGTAGCCCTTGTCCTTGAAGGCATAAGTGCCGAGGCCGGCCATCCATTGCGCGCCATCGGTCGAGAAGCGGAAGAAGTTTTCCGCCGGATCGCGCAGCGTGGTGTCCTGCGCGGCCGAGGTGCCGTTGATGAAGGTCACATTCGGCTGCGTCTTGGCGTAGTCCTTGACGGCGAGGCCTTCGTCGCCCGAGAGCGGGCCGACCAGCACCTTGACGCCGTCCTGCTCGACCAGCTTGCGTGCAGCACGCACGGCGCTGTCGGGCGAAGCGTCGGACGAGCCCTTGACGATCTCGATCTTCTTGCCGGCGACCGTGCCGTTCATCTCGGCAACCGCGGTCATGGCGCCGCGCTCGCCGTCTTCGCCCAGCACCGTGAACGGACCCTCGAAGGTGGCGAGCAGGCCGATCTTGATGGTGTCGTCGGCGGCCAGCGCCATCGAGGGCGCCGTCAGCCCGGTGAACACCGCGAGCGCCAGTAAAGTACGTCTATGCATCCTCATGATTTTCCTCCCGTTGATTTCGTTTTGCAGTGGTGCATTCCATCCCGGATGCTACGGTCCGGGACGCAAGGACTCCTGGACAAGATGTGGCTTGATCCTCCCCCACAACCCAAGAATTCCATCCGGTGAGACGAAGACGATCACCAGGAACACCATGCCGATCAGCGTGTTGAAGCGCTCGGCGCCGACGATGTCGATGGCGAAGGTCTGCATCAGGATGACGACGACCGCGCCGAGAAATGGCCCGATCGGATGGCGCAGGCCGCCGATGACGGCAATGATCAGCACGTCGATCGCGGCATCGACGCCGATGGTGCCGGGCGAGACGCGGCCGTTGAACCAGACCAGCAGCACGCCGGCCAAGCCGGCAATGACGCCGGCGATCAACCAGGCGAAGACTTTGTGTGCGGTGACGTGATAGCCCAGCGCACGCATGCGGCGCGGATTGTCTCGGATCGCCTGCAAGGTCATGCCGAAGGTCGAGCGCGAGCCGTAGAGCACGGCGGCGTAGGACAGCACCGCCAGGCCAAGGCAGAGATAGTAGAACGGTTTGGGATCGCGCCAGTTGACGCCCCAGAACACCGGCGCGCGTATGCCGGCATAACCGGAATGGCCGTTGAAAATGGCGTAGTTCTGCTGCGCGAAATAGTAGGTCGCCGTGGCGATCGCCAGCGTGATCATGATGGTGTAGATGCCCTCAGTGCGCACCGAGATCCAGCCGATCAGTGCCGACGCCAATGCCGCGGCTAGGAGGGCGAACGGCACCGCGAGCCACCACGGCCAGCCAAAGCCGAGGACGTTGGAATTGTTGTTGCCGAGAATGGCGATGGCATAGGCGGCTATGCCGGCGACGGTGATCTGCGCCAGGCTGACCATGCCGCCATAGCCGGCGAGCAGCATCAGCGACAGGCCGAGCATGCCGAAGATCAAGGAATAGCCACCGATCTGCGTCAGGAAGAAATCCGAGGCCACCAGGGGATAGAGCACCAGTGCCGCGCCAAGGATGATATGGCCGGCGCCGAGCTTCTCCAGCCAGTTCTGCTGCGCCGCTGCATTGGGGGTGGCGATGGCCAGGCTCATCTTGCCTTCCCCATAATGCCTTGCGGCCGGACCGCCAGCGTCACCACCATGATGACGAAGGTCAGCACGATGCCGTAGGTCGGGAAGTAGACGAGGCCGATCTGCTCGGCGAGGCCGATCAGCAGCGCGCCGATGGCGGCGCCCGTGATCGAACCCATGCCGCCAACGATGACCACGACCAGCGAGGCCAGGAGATAGCGGACATCCTCGCCGGGCGCGACCGACAGTGCCGAGCCGCCGACGACACCGGCAAAGCCGGCAAGGCCGGCGCCAACGGCAAAGACGATGGCGAACACCGCATGCACATTGACGCCTGACGCCTGCAGCATGGCGCGGTCGTCGACACCGGCGCGGATCATCATGCCGACGCGGGTCCGGTGCAGCATGAGCCACAGGCCGACGCCGATGACGATGGCCGCCGCCAGCACGACGACGCGGTATAGCGGATAGGTCAGGAACACCGAGACGCCGTTGGAGCGCACCGCGGTGATGATCGGCAGCGTCAGTGCGCCGTCGAGCCATTCCGGCGTGGCGATCTGATAGGTGCCGCCGGCCCACACCGCCAGCATCAGGTCGGCGGCGACGATCGAGATGCCGATCGAGACCAGGGTCTGGCGCAAATCGTCGCCTTCGAGGCGGCGGAAGACGAAGACCTGCATGACGACGCCGACGATGGCCAGCACGGCGAAGCCTGCGGCGACGCCGAGCAGCCAGTAGCCGGTGCGGTTGGTGACCTCGTAGCCGATATAGGCGCCGAGCAGATAGAGCGAGCCATGCGCCAGGTTGACGTTGCGCATCAGGCCGAAGATCAGGGTGAAACCGCTGGCGACGAGGAAATACAGGCCAGCCAGCGTGATGCCGTTGAGGATGGCGCTGACGAAGGCCTTCTTCGAGATCAGAACCGCGTTCAGCCAATCCGGCCAGACGGCGAAGACCAGCCATGCGATGACGGCGGCGGCAAGCAGGGCGACAAGGCCCCAGGCCTGCCGGCCTGTCATGCCGCCGCTTGAGAGCGACGACGAGGATGGCTGGTCGAGCAGGCTCATGCGGTCAGCCGCCGGCGCTGCTCGTTCATGCGGGGCGCCTTGTGGAACTTGCCGTCCTTCATGATGGCGAGGATGCGGTTCTTGTCCTGCAGGATGCGTACATCCGAGATCGGGTCGCCATCGATCAACAGGATGTCGGCGAGATAGCCTTCCTTGATCATGCCGAGCTCGTCGCCCATGTTCATGATCTGGCCGCCATATTTGGTGCCTGCCTGGATCGCCTCCATCGGCGAGAAGCCGAGCATTTCGACGAAGGTCTGGATGTCCTTGGCGTTGGTGCCTTGCGGCGTCCAGGCAAAGCCGTAGTCGCCGCCGATCAAGACACGGATGCCGCGCCGGTGCATCTTCTTCATCGTCTCGATGCACATTTCGAGTTCGCGCTCATATTCGAGCGACAGCGGCGAACCGGGCTTGATGCCCCATTGCTCGGCATGGCGCGCGGTGTTGATCAGCCAGGCGATGCCGGGCGCGACGAAGTGCTTGTCCTTGACCGCTTCCAGCATGTCTAGCGCTTCCTCGTCGGCGAAGGAGGCGTGGTAGATGTTCTGGATACCGTGGCGGACGCACTGCTTGACCGAGCCGGACGAGCGCGCATGCGCCGACAGCACCTTGTTGCGGCAGCGCGCCTCGGAGGCGGCCATGGCGACCTCCTCTTCCGACATCGGCGTCTCTTCGGCGCCCATGCCGGTGATGCTCTCGCCGGATAGATTGAGCTTGATGGAATCGACGCCGTATTTGATCAGCTGACGCACCGTTCGGCGGATTTCCTCGGGGCCGGAAACGACGATGCCGAGGTTCAGCCCTTCATGCGGAATGTGCGACGGCGAGGAATCGCCGAGGCCGCCGACCGTGGTGATCTCAGGCCCCGCCGCGAGATAGCGCGGTCCGGGAAAACGGCCCTGATTGATGAATTTCTTGGCGACGACATCGAGGCGCGGTTTGGCGGCGGCGGCACCCCGGCCGGCGGTGAAACCGGCATCGAGCACCAGCTTGGCCATCTCCATGGTGACCAGCATATGCTCTTCGACCTCCATCATCTGGATGGGATCGATGCCGGGCGCATTGTTCCAGGACAGATGCAGATGCGCGTCGATCATGCCCGGCATCAGCGTCGCGCCCATGCCGTCGATTACCGTTGCGCCACCGCCATAGGAAGACGACGAGGACGCGCCGAAGCGCGACGAGCCCTTGGTGATCTGCTTGATGCGGTTGCCCTGGACCAGCACCTCGCCGGTGTAGGGATATTCACCGGTGGCGTCGAGCACGCGCACATTGGTGAATAGCGTGCTGCTCGAACCGTTGCCGTTCCAGCTGTCGTCTGCCATCACAAGCCTCCCAACTTGCCGAGCGCGTAGTTCTACGCCCGATCTGAAATTCTCACCTATCAACCCGTCTCAAAAAATCGGCGAGCTTCTGGCTGCTTTCGCGCGGTCTTTCCACCGTGGCCCAGTGCCCGCACCGATCCAGTGACGAGAATATGGCTCCCTTGATCTTGTCGGCAAGCGCCTGGCCGACACCCGCCGGATTGACCGTGTCGGCGTCGCCGGTGACGAGCAGCGTCGGCGCCAAGATCCGCCGCGCATCGACCGCGGTCACCTTGGCCAGCGCCTCACAGGTGCGGGCGTAGGATTCTGGATCCTGGCGGGTGATCGATTCCCGCACGAAGGCGCCGGCGGCAGGCGAGGTTTCCCTGGTATGTGCCGAGATCGCATTGGCGACGATCTGGTCGGCGATATCGGCAATGCCGCCCGAGCGCGCCAACCGTGCCCTGTTGGCAAGACCTTGTCGCGTTGCTTCCGCCGGCTCAGCCAGCGCGCCGAACAGCGACAGCGAGGCGACCAACGAGGGCTGCGTTGCGGCAATCTGCTGGCAGACGATGGTGCCCATCGAATGGCCCACGAAATGCGCAGCAGTGACCCCTATGCCGGCCATGGCGCGAATGACGGCTTCGCTCATCCCCTCGATGGTCAGCGGCTCGATTGGACGTGGCGAGCGGCCGGAGCCCGGCAAATCGAGCCGGATGACGCGGTAGCCGGAAAGTGCTGCCATCTGCGGCTGGAACATGTTCGACGTGCCGCCAAGGCCGTGGATCATCACCACGGCCGCGCCTTCGCCGACGACTTCGGCAACGACCTGGCCAACCGTCACCGTGGTCATTGCGCGTACTCCGCGAAGCGGTTTTCCAGCGTGCCGATGCCGTCGATCTCGATGCGCACGACGTCGCCCGCCTTGAGGTATTTCGGCGGATCGAAGCCGATGCCGACGCCAACCGGCGTGCCGGTGGCAATGATGTCACCGGGCTTCAGCGTGATGCCTTGCGACAGCGTGGCGATGATGGTCGGGATGTCGAAGATGAGCAGCGATATCTGCGAATTCTGGCGCAGATCCTCGTTGACGAAACAACGGATGCCGGCGGTCGCCAGATCCAGCTCATCCCGGGTCACCGCCCAGGGCCCCATCGGACAGAAGGTGTCCTGCGACTTGCCGATCAGCCACTGGCTGTATTTGCCTTGCAGGTCACGCGCGGTGACGTCGTTGACGATGGTGTAGCCCCAGACATGGTCCAGCGCGTCCGCTTTCGATATGCCGCGTCCGCCCTTGCCGATGATGACGGCGAGTTCCGCCTCATAGTCGATGGCGGTCGAGACGGAGGAATCGATCAGCACGTTTGCCTGGTTGGCGACGACCGAGTCCGGAACCTTGGAAAAGATGATCGGATGTTTTGGAATCGCGCCGGCGCCGGCGCTGGAATCGAAACCGCTGCGGGCGAACTCATGTGCGTGTTCGTGATAGTTCTTGCCGACGCAGAAGATGTTGCGGTGCGGTTGCGGGATCGGCGCTTCGATCTCGACCTGCGCCAGCGGGATCGGGGACAGGGTGCGCGGCACACCAGTGCCGTTGCGCTCGATCAAAGCCAGAATGCCTGATTTGGCCTGATCGACGGTAAAATCGAAAGGGGCGACGGTCTTGGCATCGAGGTCGACAAGACCCACGCGACGTTCGCCGGCGATCGAAAAAGTCGCGACCCGCATCCAGTTCCTCCCTGAACCTTTTCTGAACCAATACTTGTTCTTTCGCTACACGCTACCGCTGATTGGTCCACTCTGCAAGAGGTTTTCGCCTCGCAACTTTGGAAGGGAAGGAATGCCGATATTGCCCTTGTCTCGCGCCTTGACACTGGACCAGGCGGCAATCGGTTGATAATATTGGTTCAACATTGGATCAGATAAAAGACCGCACCGAATGCCGAAACTCGTCGCCAACGATATCGCCACAATGCTCAAGAAGCGGATTTCCTCCGGCGAGTGGCTTGAGGACGGCCGCATGCCGCCCGAGCGTGACCTCGCGGTCGAATTCGGCGTCGCGCGCAATACCGTGCGTCGCGCCGTCGGCTTCCTGGAGGATGACGGAACAGTCGTGCGGCATGTGGGGCGGGGCACTTTTCTGACGGCGACCAACACGATGTCGATCGGATCAATGGTCGCGCGGATGGAGGGCACCAGCCCCGCCGACATGATGGAGATCAGGCAGTTGCTCGAGCCGGCAGCGGCCGCCTTTGCCGCGACCAACGCCAGCGCGACCGAACTGAACGCGGTGCGCGAAGCGCACCAGACTGCATGCGACGCCAGGGACATGCCGGATTTCGAACACTGGGACGCCGAATTTCATCACCGGGTGTTCGCGTGCTGCCGCAATGACTTCCTGAAAGAAATCCACAATCTCATGCGCGCCATTCGCAACCAGTCACCCTGGTTCGAAATGAAGAAGCGTTCGTTCTCGGAAGAACGGCGCCAGGCCTACTGCGACGAGCACCAGGTGATTCTGGATTGCCTGATTCACCGCGATCCGGAAGGGGCGAAAAACGCGATGCAATCGCATCTGAGAACCGTCGAACGCAATCTTCTGGGAAGGTAGAGTAACAAGCCAAGGTTCGCCGTTATTGCGGCCCCCTATACATAGCTTCTCTCCAGGTAGACGCCGAGGGGTATCGGTCACCGGCTGCCAGGCTCACGCTGCCGGCAAAGTCACTTCGCGGGGCAAGCTGTTTCATTCAAAGCGTTCTTGGGTGCGGGCTGCAGGTAGATCCCTCCTGCATAGAATTGAACAGCAGCCTGATCGTCCGAGGACGGCCGACGGTCAACGAGCTTCCAAGACAATCGCCCACGCAGAGCCTGAGCCCGCTTTTTCGGGCTGCAAAGAGGCCAAGCGCGAATTTCTGTCTCCCGAAAGTGGCTTACAGGCCGGCCCCTGCGCAAAGGGCATCCTGTGTCGAAAATGCTGCGATGCACAATGCGACTGCAATAGCTTCAATAGAGCAGAATTTGAGCAAAGGGATTGACGCCGATAAGAACGAATGCTTCTATTCTCGATATTCAATAATGATTCTCAATAATCGAGAACATGGGAATGGGAGAACGGCCTTCAGCCATGGTTAACCACCCGATGCATGTCGGCATGACCGGCATATCCAAAACCTATGATGGCCATAGCTTCGTGGTTCGCGATCTCAACCTTGACATCGCGAAGGGCGAATTCCTGACGCTTCTTGGTCCTTCGGGATCGGGCAAGACGACGACGCTGATGATGCTCGCCGGCTTCGAATATCCGTCAGGCGGTGAAATCACGCTCGACGGGCGGCCGATCCAGGACAAGCCGCCGGAAAAGCGGAACATCGGCATGGTGTTCCAGAACTATGCCCTCTTCCCGCATATGACGGTCGCCGAGAATGTTGGTTATTCGTTACGGGTGCGCGGCTTCTCCAAGCAGCAGATCACCACGCGCGTCGGCGAAGCGCTGGCGATGGTCCAACTTTCGGACCTGGCGCAACGCAAGCCCACGGCCTTGTCGGGCGGTCAGCAGCAAAGGGTCGCGCTTGCTCGAGCGCTCGTCTTCGAACCCAGCCTGGTGCTGATGGATGAGCCACTCGGCGCCTTGGACAAGAAGCTGCGCGAGGATTTGCAGCTCGAAATCCGCCGGATCGCCGATCGGCTTGACCTGACAGTCGTCTATGTGACGCACGATCAGCACGAAGCGCTGACGATGTCCGACAGGATCGCCATTTTCAACGACGGCCGCATCCAGCAGATCGGTTCGGCGCAAGATATCTACGGCCATCCCGCGAGCCGCTTCGTGGCGGAGTTCGTTGGCGACAACAACTGCCTTGACGCGAAAGTCGTCTCGATCGAAGGCGACCTGGCGCGCGCAAGGCTCGCCGGCGGCCAGGAAATTTGGGCGCGCAGCAGCGTTCACACGAAGGTTGATCAACAGGCGACGATCGCCATCAGGCCGGAGAGCGTCCGCATCACCGGGCAGGACCGCGCCGCAACGCTCAGCGGGCAGGTCAGCGACATCATTTACTGCGGCGACCAGTTCCGGATCCACGTCGAACTGCCGGGCGGGGAACGGTTGATTGCGAAGAGTTCATCATCGTTGGGAATCCAGCTGGAGATGGGCAGTCCTGTCCTTCTTGACTGGGAGCCCCGCGATGCCTGGGCGCTTGACGGCAGATAACACAACCGAAAATCCAGAGAGGACATCACATGCCACGAGCACGTTCATTCAAACAATCGTTCCTTGTCGGGCTTGTCTTGACTGCGGTCAGTTTTCCAGCCCTGGCAGACGGTCTGACCGTCGTTTCCTGGGGTGGGGCTCTGCAGGAGGCACAGACAAAGGCATTTCTCGATCCTTATGCAAAAGCCAACAACATCACCGTCTCCCAGGACACCTGGAGCGGCGAACTGGCCAAGCTGCGCGCCATGGTTGATAGCGGCAATGTCGCCTGGGACGTCATCGACGTCGATCCGCAAACAGGGGCGACCGCCTGCGACCAGGGATTGCTTGAGAAGATTGGCGCTGACGCGGCCTTCAAGTCCGCGGGTCTCGTTGATGGCGCCCTTACCGATTGCGCGGTGGGAACGAGCGTCTACGCCACGATCCTGGCGTTTCAGAAACAGGCCTTCCCGCAGGCCCCTACCAAATTGACCGACATTTTCGACACCAAAACTTTCCCCGGCAAACGCGGCCTGCGCAAGAGTCCGGTGGACACGCTCGAACTCGCGCTGCTCGCCGACGGTGTCGCGGTGTCGGACGTCTATACCACCCTCGCAACGCCCGCCGGCGTTGACAGAGCCTTCAAGAAGCTCGACACGATCAAGAAGGACATCGTCTGGTGGGAGGCCGGCGCCCAACCGCCGCAGCTGCTCAAATCCGGCGAGGTGAAGATGGCGCTGGCCTGGAACGGCCGCATAGCGGACGCCAACGCCAAGGAAAATGCCGATCTTGGGATCGCCTGGACCAATCAGATCCGTGGCTTTGACATGTGGGTTATCCCATCCGGGTCGAAGAACCTTGCAGCCGCCAAGGATTTCGTGGCCTTCAGCGTCAAGCCGGATGTCAACGCCACCTTGAGCACCTACATCGCGTACGGTCCGACCGTAAAGGCCGCCAGCGCTCTGGTTGCCAAGGACGTGCTGCCGAACTTGCCGTCTGCCCCGCAAAACAGCGAGGGCGCCTTGGCCCAGGATGGCGCATTTTGGGCCAAAAACGGTGACGCGCTGAACGCCCGCTTCTCCAGCTGGATTTCCCAGTAAGCCAAGCGATGGGAGTTCTCGCATGACACTACCGTACGGTGACGTGGGCCTGATGATGACGCAGAATGATACCCCTGCTGCAAAGGCCGCGGCACCGTCGGTGCGTGTCGTTCGCTCGTCGATCAGGAGCGACAGCCACCGCAGGGCAGTTCGGGCTGCGCTTCCGGCGGCGCCGCTCCTGATTTTTCTGCTTCTGTTCCTGGTGATCCCGATAGGTTCGATCTTTCATACGGCGGTATCGGATGGGGAAATCGCCAGAGCCCTGCCGCTGACAACGCAGGCGCTTCAGGCCTGGGACGGAGATGATGTGCCGCTCAGCGCCGTCTACATGACTTTTGGTCAGGAGCTCGAGGCCGCGGGAAATGCTGGGTCAGTACGCCCCCTAGGCCGTCGGATGGGGTACGAATTGTCGCGCGGGGCGAACATCATCCTGGGTGCCCAGCGGATCCTGTCGGAGGATTTCGACCGCGCCGACCCGCAGGCCTGGAAAGCCCAGTTGATCAAGGCGGACCCGGCCTGGGGACAGAGCGGTGTGTGGAGCATCATCAAGCACTACGATGCTCGCTACAGCGCGTTTTATTTGCGCTGGGCGACAGGCTTTCCCGTAAAGATCGAAGCCGATGGCCGGTTGTCTCAGGAAACGAGTTATGATTTCCGGTCGATCTATCTAAGGACGATCCTGATCAGCCTTGTTGTGACGGGGCTCACGATCTTGATCGGATACCCAGTCGCCTACGTCATAGCCAATGCCAGTGGGCGCACAGCCGCAGTCCTCCTGTTCTTCATTCTCCTGCCGTTCTGGACCTCGCTGCTCGTGCGAACAATGTCGTGGATCGTCTTCCTTCAGACCAACGGCGTTCTCAACGCCACGCTGGCTGGAACGGGACTAATATCAGAGCCGCTGCCCCTCCTTTACACGCGCATGGCGACCATTATCGCGATGATCCAGATCCAGTTGCCGTTCACGGTCTTGCCCATGATCAGCGTGATGCGGGCGATCCCGACGAACCAGGTCAAGGCCGCTCGGAACCTTGGGGCAGGGCCACTCCGGGCCCATGCAACTATTTTTCTGCCGCAGGCGGTTCCAGGCATTGCCGCCGGCGGACTTCTCACCTTCGTGCTGTGCCTTGGCTTTTATCTGACGCCCGCATTGGTGGGTGGACCGTCCGATCAGATGGTGAGCTTCTTCATTGCCAGGTTTACCAATGAGGATCTGAATTGGGGGCTTGCCTCGGCCCTTAGCGTCATACTCATCTTGGGCGCCGGCCTCGTTGCTCTGCCCCTTGCGCGACATGTCGCGCGTCACTCGTCGGATCGGATATGAACATGGGCCGCCGCGTCTACACTGAGTTTCCCGCCTACATTCGTATGCCGCTTTATGGATTTGTTGGGATCGCACTTCTCTTGCTGATGCTGCCGCTGGCGGTCGCTCTCCCAATTTCGCTCAATGCCGATCCCTGGTTTACCTACCCATTCCGTGCGTTGTCTCTTCGCTGGTTTGCGGAGCTTTTTTCCTCGGCCTTGTGGACCGGAGCAATGGTCAACAGCCTGGTGATTGCAATTTCGACCACCGTCGTCGCCACGACTCTGGGCACGCTCGCGGCGATCGGGCTTGTCAATCCACGGTTCCCTTTCCGCACCGCCGTGATGGCGCTTGCGATTTCACCGATGATCGTTCCTGTCGTCGTGCTGGGCCTTGGGCTGTTCATCTTCTTTTCGCCGCTCGGTCTCAACTATTCCTACGCCGGTGTCGTTATTGCACACACGATTTTGGCTTCGCCCTTTGTTGTCATCACCGTGACGGCCACGCTGACGCGCTTCGACTTCAACCTGATGCGGGCCGCGGCTGGCCTCGGTGCCGGCCGCGTGACGGCCTTTCGAACGGTGATGCTTCCAATCATCGCGCCGGGTGTCGCGGCGGGCGCGGTCTTCGCCTTCGCCTCGTCATTCGACGAAGTGGTAATGGTCTTGTTTATTGCCGGACCTCAGCAGCGAACACTTCCAAAACAAATGTTCACGGGGCTGCGTGAACAACTCGATCCGACGATCCTGGCTGCCGCCGCTGTAATGATCCTACTGACGAGTTGCCTGATGGCTATCGCCTACAACGCCAATAAAAATAGGTAACGCAATGCTGCACGTCATGTCGCAAGTCCCCGGGAAAGCCGGTGCGGCGCAAGCCGGATTGTTCGCCGACGACTATGTCGAAGAGCCTTATTGGTGGTCGGCGGCACCGCTGTCCGCAGCCGGCGAGCACACAGAACCCGTCGGCCTCGACGGGAGGGCCTATGTCGTCATCGTTGGCGGTGGCATCACGGGTCTGGTCGCCGCCTTGCATTTGGCCCGTGCGGGTTGTGACGTCGTTGTTGTCGATGCGCAGAGGATCGGCGAGGGCGCTGCACGCCGCAATGCCGGTTTCGTCGGGCGCACCCTCAAGCGGTCCGTTGAATGGTTGGCGCAGAGGTCGGGACGTGAATACGCGTTGAACGTCTATCGTGAGCTTGATGCGGCTCTGCGCGGTGTTGCGGCCTTCGTCGAGCGTGAGCGCATCGAGTGCCACTACCAGAGCTGCGGCCGCTTTATTGCCGCCAATTCGAAAGCCCATTTTCAAGCTTTGATTGGCGAACTCGAACAGACGCGCCAGGCCGTCGGGTTCGACTATTCGGTTGTCGAGAAGCAGGACGTCCGTACGGAAATCGCCTCCGACAGATACCATGGCGGGGCGGTCATTCCGGATCTCGGTTCGATTCACCCCGGCCTTTATCACGCTGGCCTTGTCTCCAAGGTGCTTGAGGCCGGCGTCAGGCTGCATCCTCTCACCAATGTCGTGGGCGTCGAGCACGGCGCAAGCGGGAAGATCGTTCGTACGTCGAGAGGAAACATCGTTGCCCCTCATGTCATTGTCGCCACCAATGGCTATACGAGCCGCGATCTGAAGTGGCTTGCAAGGCGTGTCATTCCCTTCCGTGGTTTTGTTGTCGCGACCGAGCTGTTGCCCACGGAAACGATCGACAAGGTGATGCCGCGCCGCCGCACCTATCTCGACACCAGGATGAACATCGATTTTATTCGTCCGGCACCTGATTCAAGCCGCATTCTGTTTGGCGGCATGACTGGCACGGCGAGCCCGACGGCAACGCCGCTCGCAGGCACGCTCCGCGATCGCCTTGTGAGAATTTTGCCTGACCTTGAGGGTGTCCGTCTCAGTCGCGCCTGGACCGGGCACTGCGCGGGTACTTTCGATTTCATGCCCCATATCGGCGTCAAGGACGGGGTGCACTTCGCCCTTGGGTACAACTTTGCAGGCATTCCCCTTGGAACACATTTCGGGGAGAAGCTTGCGGCCCGAATTCTTCAACGGGGAGACATGTCTTCGGCCTTCGATGTCGAAAAATTTCCTACGGTGCCATTCTTTAACGGCTCGCCGTGGTTCGTGCCCTTGGCTATGCGCTATTTCGACTGGCATGATGATCGAATCGCAAGGGGCTAGAGCGCATACATCATGGCAAAAACTCCGACGGGCAAACCGGCCACTGAAAAGCCGCTTGAGCGCTATGTGCGTATTCTTGAGATCGTCGCCGGCTTTCCCGGCGGTATTTCGGGAACCTCCGTCGGCGAGATGCTCGATCTGCCGAAAGCCTCGGCCTATAGGCTGATGAAGAGCTTGGCTGATGTTGAACTGATCGAGCAGAGCGGCCCAAGCGCGGCCAATTTCAAGCTTGGGCGACGGTTGGAAAGACTGCTCTTTTCAGGTGCGAGCGACGACTGGTTCAAGGTCGTTGCGCGTCCGACGTTGCAAGAGCTTTCAGAAAAAACCGGCCAGGCCTGCTTCATCGCGCGACTGTCGGGCGACAGCGTGCGCAGCCTCGACATGGTCGCGCCCGGCGATCTGGTCAGGGCCTACATCGTCCCGGGGCACGAAATCCCAGCGCACGCCGGCGCCTCGGCCAAGGCGATCCTCGCCTTTCAGGAACCGAACTTCATCGCTTCGGTGCTCGACAAGCCGCTCAAGCGGTTCACGGCTGCGACCAAAGTCGACTTCGCCGTCCTCGTGGAAGAACTGCAACTCGTGCGCAAAACCGGCGTGGCCTATTGCATCGGTGAAGATGTCGACGGATTTGCCGCGATCGCCGCGCCGATCAGGATCGATGGGCAGCGCACGCAGCATAGCCTGTGCGTGACGGGCACGATCCAGGGAATTATCGATACCAACCGAGAAACTAACGTTGCAGTGGTCAAGCGTCTGGCGGAGAAACTTTCTAAGGTCCTGGAGAAACAATTCCGGCATACGTTAAAAAGTACAGCCTGAGTCCAGAAAACCCATGTTTGCTCGACAGCGCTCGGTAGTAACCGAAGCGCTCTATTTGCACGTATTATTATAAAAGTTGTGTTTTTCGCGCAACGTTTGAGGGTATTTTCGCAAGAAATATCTGACGAACGTCGTCGATGGCGCTCGTCTTTTGAGAAATCATTGTGGAACATTGCGATATTGTGTTGACAGCCAGCGACCGAAAGGTCTAGTTCTCATTAAATGACTGTATGTATCGATTATCGAGAAAGGCAGCTTCCATGAGTGCGATCGACTGGCGTCAAGCCGCGTCCAATCTCAATCTCCGCAAACAGGCATTCATTGGCGGAAAATTCGTCGACGCGGTGTCGGGTGGGGTGTTCGACGCGATCAATCCCGCCAATGGAACAACGCTTGCCCAGATAGCGTCGTGCGACGCGACGGATGTCGACCTGGCGGTGCGCTCCGCGCGCGGCGCCTTCGAGTCTGGCTCCTGGTCGCGGCGCTCGCCGAGCGATCGCAAGAAAGTGCTGCAGCGCTTCGCCGAGCTGATGCATCAGCACGGTGATGAGCTCGCCCTGCTCGAGACCTTGAATATGGGCAAGCCGATCTCGGACGCGCGCTCAATCGACGTTCCGGCATCTGCCAATACGATCGCCTGGTACGCCGAGGCGATCGACAAGATCTACGACGAGATTGCTCCGACCGGCAGCGGTGCTCTGGGCATGATTACGCGTGAGCCTGTCGGCGTCGTGGCGGCGGTCGTCCCATGGAACTTTCCTTTGCTGATGGCATGCTGGAAACTCGGGCCAGCGCTCGCAGCGGGCAACTCGGTCATTCTCAAGCCTGCCGAGCAGTCACCGCTCTCGGCGATCAGGCTTGCCGAACTCGCGGCGGAAGCCGGTATTCCCGATGGCGTGTTCAACGTGGTCACCGGCCTTGGCGAGACCGCGGGCAAGGCGCTTGGCCTGCACATGGATGTCGATGCGGTGACGTTCACGGGTTCGACTGAAGTCGGCAAGCTCTTCATGAGCTATTCCGCCCAGTCGAACATGAAACGCGTGGCACTCGAATGCGGCGGCAAAACCCCGCATATCGTCATGGCCGATTGCGGCAACCTCGACGAAGCCGCGACGGCGGCGGCTTACGGCATCTTCTTCAACCAGGGTGAGGTCTGCAACGCCGGCTCACGTCTTCTCGTGGACGCCAAGATCAAGGACGCGTTTCTCGAGAAGGTGATTGCTGTCGGGAAAACGCTGACTGTTGGCGACCCTCTCGATGCGGCCACGAAGCTGGGCGCCATCGTCAGTCAGGTTCAAATGGATCGTGTGCTCGACTACATCGATATCGGCGCCAGGGAAGGGGCCGAGCTCAAGTCCGGCGGCAAGCGTGTCCTCAGCGAGACCGGCGGCTACTACATCGAGCCGACCGTTTTCGACAATGTCAGCAACAAGATGCGGATTGCGCAAGAGGAGATCTTCGGCCCCGTCCTTGCCACCATCTCCTTTTCCGGGGCGGAGGAGGCGGTCGCGCTTGCCAACGACACCATCTATGGCCTGGCCGCAGCTGTTTGGACCGACAACATCGACGTCGCGCTGTCCACCGCTCGCCGGCTGAGAGCGGGCTCTGTCTGGATCAACAACTTTGATGAGAGCAACATTACAATGCCCTTTGGCGGCTACAAGCAGTCGGGCTTCGGACGGGACAAATCGCTGCATGCGATCGACAAATACACCGAGCTGAAGGCAACCTGGATCAAGATCCGCGCCTAGCGGTCGTACTGGCTTCATCCCCTGACAAAGCACGCCCTTCGTCCTTCTTTGAGGCGAAGACACAGAAAGAGCCATGCATGCGCGAACCACGCTTCGATATCCTGTTCGAGCCGGTGCGGATCGGACCTGTTGTCGCTCGCAATCGGTTCTACCAGGCACCTCACTGCAACGGCATGGGCAATTTGCGACCGCAAGCCCATGCCGCCATGCGCGGTATCAAGGCCGAGGGCGGATGGGCGGTGGTCAACACCGAGCATTGTTCGGTTCATCCCTCAGGCGACCTCATGCCGGAGGTTCTGCAGATGCTGTGGGATGACGGCGACATTCCACCGCTCGCTTTGATGGTCGAAGCGGTCCACGAGCACGGCTCGCTGGCCGGCGTGCAACTCGCCTATCCCGCCTACTACAACGCCAATCGCATGACCCGCGACGTGCCGCTCGGCCCGATGGACCGACCCGTCAGCGGACACCATCCGGTCCAGGTTCGCGCCATGGACAAGTCCGACATCAAGGCACTGCTGGGCTGGTGGAAGGCGGCGGCGCAGCGGGCGCGCAAGGCCGGCTTCGACATTCTCAATGTCGACGGCAATTTCTCCACCATCGCCTTCCAATTCATTTCGCCCCGCAACCAGCGCACCGACGAATATGGCGGCTCGCTGAAAAACCGGGTTCGCCTTCTCAAGGAATTGATCGAGGCAACGCGAGAGGGTGGCGGCGATGCCTGCGCGGTGAGCGTACGTCTGATCATCTATGAACTGTTTGGCTCCGAAGGACTTCGCGCCGCGGACGAAGGGATAGAGGCCATCGGCTTGCTCGCCGAACTGCCGGACCTGTGGGATCTCGTCGTTGGCACCTGGGCCGACGATTCGCCGACCTCCCGCTTCGCACCCGAGAACGACCACGAGCCGTTCATGACCGGGATCAAGGGCGTCACCACCAAGCCGGTCGTAGGGGTCGGGCGCTTCACCTCGCCAGACACGATGGCAAGCCTGATCCGCCGCGGCGTGCTTGACATGATCGGCGCCGCGCGCCCCTCGATCGCCGATCCCTTCTTGCCGAAGAAGATCGAGGAGGGGCGCTACGAAGATATCCGCGAGTGCATTGGCTGCAACATCTGCGTGTCGAGCCATTTTGCCATGACGAACCTGCGCTGCACGCAGAACCCGACCATGGGCGAAGAATGGCGTCGCGGCTGGCATCCCGAACGAATTTCCACCAAATCAAGCGATGCGACCGTGCTCGTGGTTGGCGGTGGGCCAGCGGGTCTCGAATGCGCCCGGGCGCTCGGTCAGCGCGGCTACCAGGTAACCTTGGCCGAGCGTCAAAGCCGTCTCGGTGGCCGCGTGACCCTTGAGGGCGAGCTGCCGGGTCTGCGTGAGTGGCTGAGGGTCCGCGACTGGCGCGTCACTCAGCTCGACAAACTCTCGAATGTCGGTGTCTATCTCGAAAGCGATCTCGGATTGGCCGAAATTCTCGAGTTTGACGCAGATGAAGTCGTGCTGGCGACTGGATCGCAATGGCGCGCCGATGGCGTGGGGCGCGCGGCGTTCAAGCCGCTTACGCTGTCGGCCAGCGTGCCCGTGTTCACACCGGACGACATCATGGGCGGCAATATCCCTTCGGGCCGCATTGTCGTCTATGACGACGACCACTACTACATGGGCGCCGTGATCGCTGAAAAGCTGGCGCTGATGGGCAATAATGTGACGTTGGTCACGCCAGCGGCCGACGTCTCCTCCTTCACGATCAACACGCTTGAAAACATTCGAACAGCAAAGCGGCTATATGAGCGTGGCGTTGGAATGGTTACGCACATGGCGCTCGCCGGTGCGCATGAAGGCCAGGCCCTATTCGTCGATGCGCGAACAGGCGCAACGAGCCACCGGGAGACCGACGCCCTTGTCCTCGTCACAGCGCGGCTACCTCGCAACGAACTGTTTGAAGCGCTGAGCGCCCGTCTTGACAGGGGTGACGCAGGCCGACTGCGCCGTGTCTCGCGCATCGGGGATTGCGAAGCGCCGGCCGCCATCTATGCCGCCGTCTATTCGGGGCACCGTTTTGCTCAAGAATTCGACAACGGCCATCCGACCTTGCGTCGCGAGCGGATCAATCTTGCCACGTAGAACCAAGTGATGAGCGACCTCATGTCAGCACCAGCGACACCAAATTCCGAAAACCTCTATGCCCGTGCCCGCGAGGTCATGCCTGGCGGGAACACGCGCACGACCGTCTATCGCAAGCCGCATCAAATCTATGCCTGGCGCGGCGATGGCTGCCGGATCACCGATGTCGATTGCCATGTCCGGATCGACGCCTTGGGGAACTTCACCTCTCTGATTCATGGCTATGGCAATCGCCAGATCCTTGAGGCTGCCACACGGCAGCTCGAAGCCGGCACATGTTTCGGCATGCCCACCGAGAGTGAGATCCGGCTGTCGGAAATCCTGTGCGACCGTCTGCCGTCCGTCGAGCAGCTTCGTTACACCAATTCCGGCACTGAAGCGGTGATGAACGCGATCAAGGCGGCGCGCGCCTATACCGGCCGACCGAAGATTGCAAAATGCGAGGGCGCCTACCACGGGACCTACGATCCGGCCGAGACAAGCCAGGACGCCACCCCCGCCACCTGGGGCGATATCGACAGGCCGGGATCCGTGCCGACCGCCAAGGGGACACCCCAGGGCGTGCTCGACGATGTCGTCGTCATTCCCTTCAACAACACGCCTGTAGCCGAGGCAATCCTTCGCGCCAGCGGCAACAGCCTGGCGGCCGTGCTCGTCGATGTCATGCCCAATCGCGCAGGGCTGGTGCCGGCAAAGCCCGAATATCTGGCGATGCTGCGGCGGGTTACGCGCGAGCTTGGGGCGCTGCTGATCCTCGACGAGGTCATCACCTTTCGCCTTGGCTACAATGGTGCGCAGGGCCGCTTCGACATCGATCCGGATTTCACCACGCTGGGCAAGATTATCGGTGGCGGCTTCGCGATCGGCGCCATCGGCGGCCGTGCGGAGGTGATGTCGGTGTTCGATCCGAGCAAGGGTCCGCCCGCGGTGCCGCATGGCGGCACATTCAGCGCCAATCCCATGTCCATGTCGGCAGGGATAGCCGCTCTGGAGGAATTGACCCCTGCCGCATTCGAGAAGCTCGAGGCGCTCGGTGATCGATTCGACCAGGGTATTCGTGCCTGTTTTGCCCGACACGGGATCAAGGGGCAGGTTACCGGACTGGGTTCGCTGCGGCGTGTCCACCTGACGGACGCACCGCTGAGCGACTACCGCTCCACATTCGCCGCAGATGGGGCCGCGCGGGTATCGGCCCTCGCCAAGGCGTTGTTCGACGAAGGCGTGATCATTGCAGGCAATGGATTGATGGCGTTCTCCACTGCCATGGAAGATGCCGATATCGACGACATAGTGCGGGCCTTCGACCGGGCATTGCTGCCTTTCGCATCATGATAGCGGCAGGAAACTCCAGGACAGCCAAGGAGCGGCAAATGAAAAGGGCCAGGGTCGACGTGAACAACAAGTGGGGCGCGGCTATCGGTTATTCCCGGGCGGTGCGCGCCGGAAACATCATTGTTGTATCGGGCACTTCCGCCTCTGGACCCGATGGGGCACTTCACCCCGGCGATCCGGAACAACAAACCATCGTGGTTCTGCAGCGCATCGGTGCTGCGTTGCACGAACTCGACGCCTCGATCGACGATATTGTCGAGACGCGCATTTTCTTGCGCAACATGAGCGACTGGGAGGCCGTCGGCAAAGCCCACGGCTCCGTTTTCGGCGCCATTCGACCGGCAACGACGATGGTGCAGGCGGGAGCACTAATCGACGAGAGCCTTCTCGTCGAGATCGCCGCCACTGCCATCCTTGCAAGCTGAGAGGGTAGTCTGATGTCGAAGGACACCATCATCACCTGCGCCGTGACCGGTAGCCTGACAAGGCCGCAAGACAACGCAAATCTGCCGGTCACGCCGGAGCAGATCGCTGTCTCGGCGCTTGAGGCCGCCGATGCAGGGGCGTCCATCCTGCATCTTCACGTTCGCCATCCCGACGGTCGGCCGTCGATGGAACTCGATCACTACCGCGAGCTCGTTCGTTTGATCCGCGCCAAGAATACGGAGGTGATCCTGAATATCACCACCGGACCTGGTGGCCGGTTCCAGCCCGGTGAGGAGGACCCCAAGATTGCCGGCCCCCGGACCAATTTCGTGACCGCTGAACGCCGCGTCGAGCATATCCGCGATCTGCGGCCCGACATCTGCACCTTGGATCTCAACACGATGACGTTCGGCAGCGAGGTCGTCATCAACACGCCCCCCAACGTCAAGAAGATGGCGGAGATCATCTATGACTGTGGGGTCCGGCCCGAGTTCGAGCTTTTCGACAGCGGAGACATCAATCTCCTCAACGACTTTCTCGCAAGCGGCGTGTTTCGCGGTCCCCCGCTCGCAAGTCTTGTGCTTGGTGTGAAATACGGCTTCGCGACGACGCCTGAGACCATGATGTTCGCCCGCAACATGCTGCCCCGGGAAGCGATCTGGACAGGCTTTGGCATCGGCCGCGCCGCTTACCCGATGTTGATGCAATCCTACCTGCTTGGCGGCCATGTACGGATCGGCATGGAGGACACGATCCGCATGTCGAAGACCGAGCTTGTGAAGAGCAATGCCGAACTGGTCGAGAAAGCGAAATGGCTTCTGGAAAGGCTTGGCGCCACGATCGCCAGCCCTGCTTCAGCGCGATCTCAGCTCGCTTTGAAGGCTTAGAAGTCCTGAAAACGATGCCAATAGCGGGAATTTGGGAGAATCTGAAATGAGAGCGAGATTTGCATTTGTGGCACTTGGGATCGTCTCGTTGGCCATTACCGGCACTGCCGGTGATCTAAAGGCCTCACCAATTTCGGTTCAAGACGTAAAATCCAGCGCAACGCTGCAGCTACGCTCCAACGACGACTTTGTTTCCTCAAAGGATGCTTCGCACGCCACCAAGCCGTTCAGCGGACATCTGGCTTTTGCCGGGGCAAGTATGGTGAGCACCGACAAGCTTGCGCCGGTAAATGGCAAGGACCTGCATGCATTTCCTGCTTTCGAAATCAGCTTCACGACGGTCGGAAGCACCCTCGTACCCTCTTCACAAGAAATCCTGGGTGACTTCAAACCCACGGGAGCTGGGACCTACTGGCAGATATTGGTACAGCCCGGAAAAGTTTGGTCGGAACCGCATGATCCGCCGGGCTGGACGCGCGCGTCGTTCCCATTTGCCCTTATGAATCCCGTGGAAGGCGGCGAGAGCCATAACGGCGTCGCTCTGTTTATGTACAAGGATGCGGATATCACGCCCTTGCATATTCAAATAACCACCGGAACCACGCCCTTCCAGGCTGGCGCGGTTTTCAAGGCAACCGCAACGTCCGTTTCGACGATGAAACCGATTTCGACAGGGGACGTCCATGCCATTGAAAAGGCGTTTAGTGTGCGAGAGGCCAGCCACCTGCCGGTAAGATCATGGGACAACCTGCCGGTCGGCCTGACCACAGCTCAAAGCACTGAGTTCGGCGGCCGTATGCGTGAGGACTGGAAAGTCGTGACCGCAGTCTTTGCTGACGGCACCATCTATATGAAGAGTTGCCAAACGTCGGAAGGTCCGCTGCCTTACTGCGACCGACAGCGCTTCGGCGTATGGTCTGCGACAAAATCCGCAGTTGCGCGCATGGCCATGCTTCGGATGGCAGCCAAATACGGGGATCAAATCTTCACGATGAAGATCGACGATCTGATATCGGAAACGAAACGCTTTCCGGCCTGGAAGGACGTGACGCTAGGCAGCGCCCTCAATATGGCGACCGGTGTCGGAAACGGGGCTGGGAAGCCTGAAGCGAACATCGGTGACGAGCCGTACGATGACTCCTACATGGCATTTTACAACGACGGCGATTTCGCATCGAAACTGGACAAGGCGCTCGCACGCCCCAGGTCCTATGGCTGGGGTGTCGACAGGTTTGTTCGCTATAGAGACGAGGATTACTTCGTCCTTGTCGCGGCCTTGGACAGCCTGCTTAAACAGAAGGAAGGCGCCGACAAAGACATCGTATCGATGCTACGACGGGAGGTGTACGAAAAAATCGGGATCTACGACCTGCCTGTGGCAACCACGTATGGCGTAAAAAGGCAGCCGCTTGCGTTCGAAGGGCTGTATGCGACCGTTGATGATCTCGTCAAGATCGCCGAGCTCTTTCAAAACAATGGCGCAGTTTCAGGGGACCAAGTTCTTAGCCAACAGAAGACCCAAGAGGGTTTGACGAACCATCACAAGTGGGGCCTGGACACAGGCCGACCAACCGGTCTGGGCCAGAGATACTTTAGTTCTTTCTGGATCGATGACTTCTCCTTTGATGGGTGCAGCGGAAATTTCGCACGGTTCATGGGTTACGGCGGACAGGTGGTTGCAATGCTGCCAAATAAGCTGCTCGCCGTGCGACTTTCATCGGCGCCGACGGACGACGAGAGCGTGAGTGATTTTTCCGGCCTGGTTCCGGCCTCCAATGCAATCAAAAAAGTCTGCAGCAACTGACAGAGTGCGAGGTGAGATTGCCCGTTGCCTGATCGTCGATGCGCTCCTCTATATCCGGCTATCGGTCAGGGTCAGTGCCGAACCGGCTCCTGCCGGTCTCGACAGGATGCTATGGCCGGGCGGGATCCCTGTTCCGGATGCGATCGGCCGCATCAAGTGACGATGGTAGATTTCAGTTGGACGGCTTCAAATCACCAGCAGCAACCGCGACCATCCAGTGGGATCGAAACGATCCATGATGGGGCAAGTGACAGGCGAGGTTCGCCTTTAATCCGTGTCTACTCTTGGCCGCGCAGTTCGAAAATTCGCGCTGCGTGATCGACCCGGTACCAGGCCTCTGTGCTTCGATTTTAGCTTTGCAGCACGTCAGGCCCAATCTCCGCTTGACAATGAGAACGTACTTTGAGATTCTCGAAAATAGAGATTTGGTATCAATAATCGGAACTTTGGAAAAGGTCGCAAATTGAGCGACGCCTCTCGGCAGCCTCAGACCCCGCGGATCTCGGCCGATGCTCGGATACCCACGAGGATGAGCCCCTTCATGGTTGGCATCAAACAGATGACAATGAAGTCCGTCGTTGGCACTGTGGCCCGCCCTTGTCCGGCGCGGCGTCTACAAGATCATGGCGTACGCGAACAAAACAAGTTGCTGCAGGACGCGATCCGCACAGGCCCGCGCATCGGGCGAGCCGCTCTTTCGATGTCAATGCAGACGTATCCGCTCGGTGGGCATGTCCGCGTTGGTAAGGAGGGCGCCATTCGCGCGCCGAATTGGTCAAAACCTGCGCTGGGTTTGTTGGTCGATTGCGATGCCTCACTAAGAAAACAGGCTCGTCACCTGCCAGCCACTGTGCAGATTCAAAGCAGCATCGCTTTTCGTACTGAGCGGCCGTAACCGTATCGGTTGTGGCCTGGACCGTGGTCGCGTCCATCGAAAATTGTGGTGGCAACTCGGAGGCGTGAGCAATTCCGATGAACATTACTATTCGCCAGATCTCGTATTTTGTCGCGACGGCTGAGGAGGGGAGCATATCCGCGGCGGCAGCGGCAGTTGGTATCTCACAGTCGGCCATCACCGAGAGCGTGCGAATGCTTGAACTGCAGACTGGGGCCACCCTGTTCGACCGCCACTCCAAGGGTGTTGTGTTGACCTATCAGGGGCACCAGTTCCTGCGGCATTCGCGGCTGATCCTGGCGGCAGTGGCGGACGCTGGGAGGGCGGTCAGTATCACCAAGCCTCAATCGATCTCGGGCACGCTAACGCTCGGAGTTACGAGCCTTGTTGCTGGTTATTTCCTGGCGGATGTCCTGGCCCGACTGCGTCGGGTGTTCCCGAAGCTAGTGGTCAAAGTCACCGAGGAGGACCGGTCCTACATCGAACATCTGGTCGTCAACGGCGAGCTGCAGGTTGCCTTGATGCTGATCTCCAATTTGGCCAATCAAGATGCACTAGAGTCGGAAGTTCTGGTTCGTTCCAGCAATCGAGTTTGGCTATCGGCGGGTCATCCACTGGTAGCGTGCAAGCAGATCGCCTTGGCAGATATCGCGCGAGAGCCTGTAATCGGGCTGACGATTGACGAGATGGGACAAAACAGCGAGGGGATTTGGCGTCCGACCGGCCTCCATCCGAATATCGTTTTGCATACGTCGTCAGTCGAGGCGGTGCGCAGCCTGGTGGCGACCGGAGCAGGGATCGCGGTCTTGCCTGACATCGCCTTCCGCCAATGGTCTCTGGAAGGAGACCGCCTCGAAGTGCGAGCACTGGAGGACCCGATCCCGACTGTCGACGTCGGTGTCGTTTGGCGGCGGGGATCGATGCTGGCGGAGCCGGCCTCCGTGTTCCTTGCGTTGGCACGAGGTTATCGAATGGTGCGCCACTTCACCGCCTAGTGGCCATCGATTTTTCCGATAGCTGCCGGCTTGTATTTTGAATTTTACGCAACAGGCCCGGTTTCTATAGTCAAGTCGAAAGGGACTAGCACACGTTGCCAGAGGAACCGTTATGGACCTGCCATCTTCACAGATCGAAACGCGGCTTTTCATCGACGGACAGCTTGTTGCTGGCCAGGGAGAGGTCGAGGCCATCGTTGATCCGGCTTCTGGCAGCGTCATCGCACAGGTCGCTGAAGCGTCGTTGGATCAACTTAATGCGGCGGTCGCCGCGGCCATGAAAGCCTTCGCGACGTGGTCAATCACGACACCCGCCTACCGTGCGGGATTGCTCTTCCGTATAGCTGACTTGATCGACAGGGACGCCGAAGCGTTCGCGGCCCTTGAGTCCCTCAACACCGGAAAACCCTATATCCGTATGTTGAAGGACGAGATGCCGGCCGTGGCCGAGCTCTTCCGTTTCATGGGGGGGGCGTCGCGTTGCATGGGGGGCAGCGCCGCCGGCGAGTATCTTCCCAATCATACCAGCATGACCCGACGCGATCCCGTGGGCGTTGTCGGTTTGATCGCTCCTTGGAACTACCCTTTGACGACCGCAGCCATGAAGCTCGCAGCGGCGCTGGCAGCGGGTAACACGGTGCTGCTTAAGCCCTCGGAGCAGACGCCGCTTTCGTCGTTGAAGCTTGCCGAGCTGTTGGCCGGGGTTCTTCCGCCAGGTGTGGTAAACATCCTGCCCGGTCGCGGCGAGACCATAGGTTCCGCGCTCGTAGCCCATCCAGACATCCGGCTTGTGTCACTCACAGGTGACACCGTGACGGGCCAAAAGGTACTGCAAACCGCGGCAAAGACGCTGAAGCGCACCCATCTGGAACTCGGCGGCAAGGCGCCCGTCATCGTCATGAACGACGCCGACCTCGAAGAGGTCGTGCGTTGCATCCGCTTTGCTGGTTTCTACAATGCAGGCCAGGATTGTACGGCCGCGTGTCGTATCTATGCGGCTCCAAGAATCCACGACAAGCTGGTCGCTGAGCTCGACGGCGCCCTCAAATCGTTGTGTATTGGTTCGCCCGGCGAAGGGATGACCGAGTTGGGTCCTTTGATCAGCCAGCGTCAGCGCGAGCGGGTCGCCAGTTTCGTGGAGCGCGCGGCGCAGCAGAAGCACATCGAGGTCGTGACGGGGGGCCGTCCGTCAGATCGCGCCGGCTTTTTCTATGAGCCGACGCTGATTGTTGGAGCCCTGCAGTCGGACGAGATCGTCCGGCGCGAGGTGTTCGGACCGGTCGTTTCCGTCACGCGCGTCGAGGATGCTGACCAGGCCATCGCTTGGGCAAATGACAACGACTACGGGCTTGCCTCGTCGGTGTGGACCCGCGACGTCAAGACCGCGCTAAAGATCAGCGCGCGCTTACAATATGGCGTCGTATGGGTGAACCAACATCTGACTTTCGTGCATGAGATGCCTCATGGTGGCATGAAGATGTCCGGCTTCGGCAAGGAAATGTCGATGTATGGTCTCGAAGAATATACCATCGTCAGGCATGTCATGATGAACTTTGGTAGTGGCTCGACCGGCTTTAGTGGATGACGTTCTTGTTTGCTTTGTGACTGTAAGTGGATGCTTGAGGGTTGTTACTGAGGGAACTCTAAAAGGGAGGAAGAATAATGTTAAAACGTGCAATGTCTCGACGCACCCTGCTCAGGGAGGCAGTTGCAACGGCAGCGCTTGTCGCGGCTCCGACGGCATGGGCTCAGCAGAAGGAAGAGCCCGAAATATTATACGGAACAACTGGCGGGATTGTGGAGGAGGTGCAGCGAAAAACGATCTTCGATCCCTTTACCGCTGCCACGGGCATCAAAGTCGTGTCAGTTCCATATCCGAAGCTCGCCAAGGTCGAGGCAATGGTCTCAACAGACACTGTTGACCTTGATTTCTGGGAAATTGGTGCCACGGATATCGGCATTTTGGGCCGGCGAAACCTGCTTGAGCCCATCGACTACTCGGCACTGCGCTCCGGGCTGAAAGACGACCTAATCACCAACGGCGCACTTCAGTACGGTGTAGGCACGATCGTATGGGGCGCGGGCATCGTATACAGCGCCACCGAGTTCAAAGAAGGGTCGCATCCGCGCAGCTGGGCGGATGTCTGGGACGTCAGCAAGTTCCCGGGTCCCAGGGCGCTGCCCGATCCGAGCTATTATGTAGGACCCATCGAAGCGGCGTTGGTCGCCGACGGCGTGCCGGTCGACAAATTGTACCCGCTGGACGTTGACCGCGCCTTTGCCTCCCTCGACAAGATCAAGCCGCATGTTGCCAAGTTCTGGTCAACCAGCCCTGAAGGCCTCAATTTGATGACGAGCGGCAATGCGGTGGTAGGCATGAACACGCTTGGCCGCATCATTGTGATGAAGCAGCAGGGGCAGGATCCGGGGATCAATATCGAATTCAATCAGGCGATGGCCAAGATCTCCTACTGGGGTATGCCCAAGAAGGCGCCGCACCCGAAGAATTTTCATCGCCTGTTGGATTACTATTTGGAGCCAAAAAATCACGCGGCCTTCCTGAATGCTTATCCAGCTTATGGCCTCACCGTGAAGTCAGCGCAGCAATACATGGACCCCAAAACGGCGGCCAGCCGGATCAATTCTCCTGAACACCTCGCCAGTCTCATAATGATCAATGACGACTGGTGGATGGAACAGGACAGCTCCGGCCGCAGCAATTTTGAAAAGGTCAACGAGCGCTGGGCAAGCTGGGTAAGCCAATAGCCGGTCCCGGGTACAGTGCTAGAGGGATTGTTCGAATAGTGACGTCGCAGCACGCGCGGTTCAGAAAGGTTCTGGGCGCACGCGCGCAGGGATGGAGAAATCATGCCTAAACTGCGGGGACCGGACACAGTCAACCGAGCAGCCGTGATGTTGTTGACGGGTCCGCTGTTGTTTCTTCTATGCTTCTTTTATGTGCCGCTCATCCAGACGCTCTGGATGAGCTTCTGGGTAGA
This sequence comes from Mesorhizobium sp. P2_H9, assembly GCF_056403215.1. NCBI lineage: Bacteria > Pseudomonadati > Pseudomonadota > Alphaproteobacteria > Hyphomicrobiales > Phyllobacteriaceae > Mesorhizobium > Mesorhizobium sp. P2_H9. The sequence goes on from NZ_JBFUFX010000016.1 coordinate 44,138, forward strand.
CGGTGTCTTTACTTTCAGTAACTACGAGCGGGCGCTAAGTTCGGCACTGTACCTGAACGCCTTTGTCTGGACATTCGAGCTCGCCTTTTTTACCACCATCCTCAGCTTGGTCGTCGGCTATCCGGTCGCGTATGTCATGGCGACCGGCGGGTCGCGACTGCGACTTTTCATTCTGATCTGCATCATCATGCCGTTCTGGACGAGTGCGTTGGTGCGCACCTTTGCCTGGGTCGCCATCCTTGGCCGGGAGGGGATCGTCAATTCCAGCCTAATGTATCTTTCGATCGTATCCCGCCCGATGTCGTTGGTGTTCAACCGTATCGGGGTCTTCATTGGCACGGTCCACGTCATGCTGCCTTACATGGTATTGTGCCTCTACAGCTCCATGCACGGCATCGACCGCTCGCTTGTCCGAGCCGCCGAAACGCTTGGAGCGGGCCGCATGCGTTCGTTCTTTTTGATCTATGTTCCCCAGACAGCTCCAGGAATCATCTCGGGTTCGCTTCTGGTGTTCATCGTTTCGCTTGGCTTCTTTGTGACCCCGGCGGTTCTCGGCGGAAATCAAAGCCCCTCGGTTGTGGTTCTGGTGGAGCGCCATATGGGGGTGATGCTGAATTGGCCGATGGCCGCGACTTTGTCTTCCCTCTTGCTGGCGGCTACACTTTTGCTGTTTGCAGTGTTCAATCGCTACGTCCGTGCCGGACATGCGGCACCGGAAGTTCAAGGCGGCGAAGCGATCAGGCTCTACACGCTGATCGCGAAGCTGGATCAAGGATGGCGCCCTGTTCGCGCGCTGTGGAGACGCTTCTGGCCAAATCCACTGCGGCGTAGGCGGCGGTCAGCGAGATCGCAGCCCAGGCTGGCAACTCTGATGGCGGCGCTGATCGCGACCATAACCGCTTTCCCGATCCTCTTGATCGTTCTTATGGCGTTTTTCCCGTCGCCCTCTAGCGCTATCAGGCTCGGCAATTTCTCGTTGCGTTGGTTCGCATTGTATTTCACGCGCGATGAGTGGATCAGTTCGACACTCACCAGCTTTCAAGTCGCGCTGGTGACAGCGGCCTTGGCGAGCACAATCGCACTTGTGACCGCCCTCGGGCTCCGTCGCTTGCCACCGGCGGTCCGGACGACCTTGGTGTCGATCAACTTGACCCCAATGATAGTGCCGGCGGTCGCATATGGTGTGTCGGCATACTTTCTCTTTGCACAAATTGGCCTGATTGGAACAAGGATAAGCCTGGTCTTGGGGCATACAATCCTTGCGATCCCTCCGACGGTGCTTGTTATGGTGGCGGCGGTCCAATCAATCGACAACCGTCTCGAGGATGCAGCCGCGTCTCTTGGCGCGTCTCCATGGCGTCGGCTTCGTCATATTATTCTACCGTTACTGGCTCCGATGACGGGCGCCAGCGCGCTAATCGCCTTTCTGACATCCTTCGACGATCTCGCGATCGCGTTGTTTCTCACGAGCAGCAAGGCAAAGACGCTGCCGAAACAACTCTACGACAGCATGCTCAACGATAGTGATCCACGCGTTTTTGCTGCGTCTGCGGTTCTCGTGGGATTAACGATAGCGGCGCTGGTCATCATGCATCTGCTGCGATCGCGCTCGATGAGTGAGCGCGGATAAACCTTGTCGCCTTCACGACTTAGGACTGCCCGGCGAAAAAATGTTCAAGGAGAAAAAAATGCGTCAATTGAAGCTCAAGCATATAGGTTACGCCGATGTCCGCGGCGGTGGCCAGGTCAATGTGCAAGGGAACGTTTGCTTCGTGGGCCATATCTCGCCCCCCGAAGGAACCACCATTCTAGACATCTCCGATCCGGCAAAACCACGCTTCCTGTCACATCTCACCATGCCATGGACAGCCCATAGTCATAAGGTTCGGGTGCATGGAGATCTGATGCTGATCAACAACGAAGCTTACCCTGAATTCAGCATAGCGCCGGAATTCCAGGGCGGCGTTCGTATATTCGACATCTCACGACCCGAACAGCCGAAGGAGATCCATTTCCTGCGTACCGGGGGCCGGGGCGTCCATCGCTTCGACTTTGACGGTCGTTACGCCTATCTGTCGACGGAGATTGAAGGCTATCAAGGCAATATCCTGGTGACCTACGACTTGGCCGATCCCACCCGGCCGAGGGAAGTCTCGCGCTGGTGGCTGCCGGGGCAGTGGACGGCTGGCGGTGAAACCCCCTCCTGGGAAGGAGGCGTACGCCATCGCGTTCACCACGGCTTGCGGCGGGGCAATTATATCTATGTCTCTCTCGTCCACGCTGGCATGGCGATCGTCGACGTGACGGATATTACCAAACCCAAGACTGTTTGCCGCCATCCGCTGCACGGCCTATTCACACACACGATCGTGCCAACACCCGGCGCGGTGACCAATGGCGACTTTGTGATCTCGGTCGATGAAGGCTGGTGGGATATGGAAGGGTGGGCCACAAGCCTCGATATTGCCGATCGGCACGCGCCGAAAATCGTCGACGAGTTCAAGCTGCCGCGCGGGAAAGAGATGGGCATTTGGGCAGCGCATCAGCCGCATGAGGAGATCGTTGACAACTTATTGTTCCTGGCCTGGTTCTCCCATGGCTTGCGCGTTCTTGATGTCAGCGATCCGAGGAAAATGGTCGAAATCGCCAGCTGGCTACCTCCGATGCGTTCGGAGTTCGGACCGCTGTCGAACGACGTCTTTGTCGATCGTGCGACGCAACGAATTTATCTGATCGATCGCGTGCGCGGGCTCGAGATCTTGGAATACAGCCTATGAAATCGGCAGTACCTGCCAGGCAGGCAGGCAGCTTGGAGCTGCGGTCATTGCGCAAGTCTTATGGCGGCGTGGTGGCGGTGGACGACGTCTCTCTTTCTGTGCGTGCCGGGGAGTTCCTGACGTTGCTGGGGCCGAGCGGCTCTGGGAAGTCCACCACCTTGATGATGATTGCCGGCTTTGTTCAGCCCGAGGCAGGGTCGATCCTTTTGGACAATACCGATCTGGTCGGTATTCCCACGCACAAGCGCTCAATCGGCGTTGTTTTCCAGAACTACGCCCTTTTTCCGCATATGAGCGTTGCACAAAACATCGGATTTCCATTGCGGATGCGTGACATGGAGGAAGCCGACACACGAGATCATATAGCCCGCGCCACGGCGCTCGTTCGATTGCACGGCCTTGAGGAGCGTTATGCTCGACAACTATCCGGAGGCCAACAACAGCGAGTGGCGCTCGCCCGCGCCTTGGTGTTCCAACCACCGCTATTGCTGCTTGATGAGCCGCTCGGCGCGTTGGATCGCATGTTGCGAGAGCAGATGAAGCATGAGTTACGGCGAGTGCATCAGGAACTGGGGACGACGCTGATCTATGTGACGCACGACCAAGACGAAGCGCTGGTCCTGTCTGATCGGATCGCGATTATGAAGAACGGTCGGGTGGAGCAGATTGCGCCGCCGCGTGAAATATACGAGCGGCCCGTCAATCAGTTTGTCGCCGGATTCATGGGGGAGAGCAACTTCCTCGGCGGTCGCGTCGTTGGCGAGCATGGCGGTACAGCAACCGTCAAGATCGGTGAACTCCTACTCCAGGGCGTACCGTCAAGCGGCATTCGCGCGGATCAAGACGTCGAAGTGTTTATTCGTCCCGAGAAGATCGTCTTCACAGCGCCTGGTGACGAAAAGGGATGGGCCGGGACCGTCAAGGATCTGATCTATAGCGGCGATTCCATTCGATATGTGATTTCGTTGGGATCGGCGCAGGTGATCGTCAAGCAGACTGTGCGGCAAGGCGTGTACCTGCCAGCTCGCGGGGATGCGGTTTCGTTGTCCTGGGATCCGCTCGACATCATCCTGTTTCCCTCTTAACGGGCGCGGTCGTGACGAGGGATGTTACCGTCAACGATTGGCTGTGCGCTGCTGCCAATATTCAGCATTGAGGCCCCACGCAGCTTTCAAACGAGGCCGGCACGGGCCGGGTTACACGAGTGGTATCGACGCCGAGTTCGCTCCGGCTGGTAGGCAACGCCAACGTGGCCGCGTGTAGGACATCCGGTAGCTGTCGCCTTCGACCGGGAGGCGGATGCCTGCGAACATAAAGGAGGATGGCTTGCCTAGCGACCTACACTTGACGATCAGGGACATACTGTCGCGCGCTGACGCCGATGCCCCGGCGATCAGAGCACCCGACAAGGCGCCGCTAAGCTATGGGCAGTTGCTGCAGCATGCGGATGACGTCGCTTGCCGCCTTCGCGGCATGGGCATCGGACCGAATGACAGAGTGGCAATCGTACTTCCGAACGGTGCCGAGATGGCGGTGGCGTTTCTCGCTTCGACGCTGTGCGGCACGGCGGCGCCGCTCAATCCAGCCTATCGCAGGGAGGAGCTTGACTTCTACCTGAATGACCTCGATGCAAAGCTCATCATCGTGGACGCTGACGCATCCGGGCCGGCGATCGAGGCTGCTGTTGCCAGGGGAATGGCGGTCGTTCGCGTCACCTGCGGAACGCAAAAGACGGCTGGGCTCTTGGTATCCCCTGATCTCGATGCGGCGGTGCCGCAGACTGCCACGAGCAACATATCGCCGAAAAACACTGCCATGGTGCTGCACACCTCGGGCACCACGTCGCGGCCGAAGATCGTGCCGTTGTCGCATCGCAACCTCACCTCATCGGCCAACCATATCGCCGTCTCGCTGGCGTTGCGGCGCGACGACGTCTGCTTGAATATCATGCCCCTCTTCCATATCCACGGGCTGGTCGCGGCGGTCCTTGCATCCTTGCACGCCGGAGCCTCAGTGGTCTGCACCCCGGGCTTCAACGCGCTACGCTTCATGGCGTTGCTGAAAGGCGAGAGCCCTACATGGTACACTGCGGTACCGACAATGCATCAGGCGATCACCGAGCGGGCAGCGCGCCAACCGGACGAGGCCATGAAGAACCGCCTCCGCTTTGTTCGCTCGAGTTCGGCCTCCCTGCCGCCCTCGGTTCTGGCGGAGATCGAGAAGACTTTCGGCTGCACCGTGGTCGAAGCCTACGGAATGACCGAGGCGGCGCATCAAATGACGTCCAATCCACTGACAAAGGCAGAGCGCCGGCCAGGAACGGTTGGACGGGCGGCCGGCCCGATGGTGCGTGTCGCCGACGCATTCGGCAATTTCCTTCCGCCCAGCACCGAGGGCGAGATCGTCATCTGCGGACCCAATGTTACCAGCGGCTATGAGAACAATCCCGGCGCCGATGCCACCGCGTTCTTCGAGGACGGCGATGCGAAGACGCGATGGTTTCGCACCGGTGATCTCGGCCGCTTCGATCAAGAAGGTTATCTGACCGTTACCGGCCGCATTAAAGAATTGATCAACCGGGGGGGTGAAAAAGTCGCCCCGCGCGAGGTCGACGAAGTGCTGCTGCTGGCAAGCGGCGTGGCCCAGGCCGTCACCTTCGGCTATCCGCATCCAAAGCTTGGCGAAGAGGTGGCTGCAGCCGTCGTGCTTTCGCCGGGCAGCGGCGCCACAGCCGAGGGCATACGTGCTTTCGCCGCGGAGCGGCTTACGGCATTCAAAGTGCCCCGCAAGATATTCATCGTCGATGAGATTCCGAAGGGTGCAACAGGAAAGATTCAGCGCATTGGTCTTGCTGCGCTGTTGGGCATTAGCCGAACAGAAGGGCATGCATGAAGATCTGTATATACGGAGCCGGCGCGATTGGTGGATATCTCGGGGCCGCACTTGCCGAGGCGGGCTGCGAAGTCAGCCTGATCGCGCGCGGTGCGCACATGGAAGCCATCCGAAGAGATGGGCTTCGCATGGTCCAAGGCGAGCAGGAGTCGGTCCATCGTCTCATCTGTACCGACCGGCCACAAGACCTGGCTGCACAGGACTATGTGATTGTCGCGCTCAAGGCTCATCAAGTGCCAGCGGCCGCCCAATCGATCGCTACACTCCTGGCGCCGGAAGGCAGCGTGGTCACCGCAGTGAATGGCCTGCCATGGTGGTACTTTTTCAAGGCCGGAAACGAATTCGAGGGCAGGTGGCTCGAAAGCGTCGATCCAGGCGGTGTGCAATGGCGCACGATCGGGCCTGAGCGGGTGATCGGCTGCGTCGTCTATCCAGCCTGCGAGATCACCTATCCTGGCGTCGTGACGCTGATGGAGGGGGACCGGTTTTCCTTGGGCGAGCCATCCGGAGAGGCGACGCCGCGCGTATCAGCGCTCTCCGATGCGATGCGCAAGGGTGGCCTGAAAGCGCCGATCCGGGCACGCATTCGCGACGAGATCTGGATAAAACTATGGGGCAACCTGAGCTTCAATCCAATCTCGGCGCTGACACTGGCGACACTCGAAACGATCTGCCGTGATCCCGGGACACGGGATGTGGTGCGATCAATGATGCTGGAGGCGCAACGCATCGCCGAGCATTTAGGTGTCAAGTTCCCGATTGATGTCGATCGCCGTATTGCGGGCGCGCAGGCCGTAGGCAAGCATAAGACTTCAATGTTGCAGGATCTGGAGCGCGGCCGCCCCATGGAGATTGAGGCGCTCGCCGGCTCCGTGCAGGAACTGGGACTTATGACGGGTATGAAAACACCGTCAATCGATCTTGTGCTTGCGCTGCTTCGTCTGAGGGCCAAAACACTGGCTGAAACGAACGCACCGCACTAACAGGTGGACCGCGCCTCGCCCAGTGTAAAATAGATTGGATGGAACCGACGTGACGCACTGGATTCGTTATTCTGCGGGAACAAGTTCAGGCTTCGGCATCCTTGCTGACGATACCATTCATGTCCATGAGGGCGACATGTTCGGAGCATGCGAGCCAACCGGTGCCTTGCTTCCGCTCGTGTCGGTCCAAGTGGACATGCCATGCGTGCCAAGCAAGATGATCGCACTGTGGAACAATTCCCGTACCGTCGCGGCCACGCAGGGTCTTGAAATCCCCAAAGACCCGATGTTCTTCATCAAGCCGGCAAATTCATATGCCGGTCAGAATTCGGTTGTCGAGCATTCAGCGGTTGTCGGGCGCATTCTCTTCGAGGGGGAACTGGGCATCATCATCGGCAGGCGGTGCCTTAATGCATCGATCGAAGAGGCTGAGGCGGCGATCTTTGGCTATACCTGCGTCAACGACCTGACCGCGCACGCATTTCTCCAAGCGGAATCTGGTTTTACCCACTGGACGCGCGCCAAGGGGCTGGACGGGTTCGCGCCATTCGGCCCGGTCATAGCGACTGACGTCGACCCGGCCGGACTGACTATCCGTACGCGCGTCAACGGGCGGGAACGCCAGTCATATTCGACATCGGACCTGATTTTCCAGCCGGCCAGGTTGATCAGTTTGATCTCGCGCGGATTGACCCTGCTCCCGGGCGATCTGATCGCCTGCGGCACATCGGCGGGCGTCGGCCCACTGCCGAAAGAGGGCGTCGTGGAAGTCGAGATTGACGGCATCGGGATACTCACGACGCAATGCCGCCCAGTGTAATAATCCCGCGGCGACCGGTGGTGCGACATCGCAGCCTCTGGAAATGACGACCAAACAGGGCAGGGCTGTCTTCTAACCTGCTTCCTGCCTGTTTCACTCATGGCCGAAACGTCCATGCCTTAGACGACGATGGAGTAGCTGAATGCCCGAAACACCAGGCCAATCCGCGATGCTTACCAGGAACATTCCTTCGAGCGGTGAGCCGCTGCCGGTCGTGGGATGCGGCACCTGGCAGACGTTCGATAGCGGCACATCCCCGACTGAACTCGAGGCACCGAGGCAGGTTCTCGAGCGTTTGTTCGCGGCTGGCGGTTCAGTCATTGACACGTCACCCATGTATGGTCGGGCCGAACAGGTCGCCGGCGAGGTCCTGGCCAGTTTGGCGCCCGGTTCCCCAAGATTCCTCGCAACCAAGGTCTGGACGACGGGTCGGCGGGCAGGCATCAAGCAGATGGAGCATTCCTTCAGGTTGCTGAAGTCCGACGTGATCGATCTGATGCAAATTCACAACCTCGTCGACTGGAGGACCCACCTTCCCGTCCTCAAAGAGTGGAAGGCCGCAGGGCGTCTCAGGTACATTGGCGTGACGCACTACACGGATAGCGCCCACGGGGATCTCGAAGCCGTCCTTCGGTCGGAGACGTTCGATTTTGTGCAGCTGAATTACTCGCTGCTTGATCGTGCGGCGGAGCGGCGGCTATTACCCGCGGCCCAGGACCTCGGCGTCGCCGTTCTTGTCAACCGGCCCTTGGGTGAAGGCACACTGATACGTCGCCTCAGCGACAGACCGCTTCCTGAGGTCGCCAGGGAGCTTGGCTGCGGAAGCTGGTCAGAGCTGGCACTGAAGTACATCGTGGCCCATCCTGCGGTGACATGCATTATCCCCGCCACGTCAGATCCCGAACACATGAAAAGCAACGCGCGGGCCGGGTTCGGAGACGTGGCAACGGATGAGCAGCGCCGCCGCATCTCGCAAGCACTGTAGGCTTCTCGACGTCGTTGAGTTCGGCAGCGCTCCAGGCCAGTTCGGCAGATTTGTTTTACACTGTGCAACGGTGGAACGGACGGCGCTTGCGCAGCTGATCGCAACCAAATGGGCGACCCTTGGCCGCGCTGCCCGTGTCGTCCTCCAAGCCGGCCGGCATCCGCATAGCCAAACCTGCCATCGGGCGGATACGCTTCGCGCACCATCGGCGCATCAAGCGCCGAGTCGGCCGAGGCTCTGCTTCAAATCGACGGCCACTGCCTCCCACCATCCTGTCTGGCATCGAAAATTCACATGATGCGCGAGCGACAGGCGAGGTACGCCTTCAATGCGAATCCGTCCCTGGCCGAGAACCCCGCCGCCTGATTGACCTCGCAGCGGCCACTCGGCGTCCCTGTTCAGCCTTGCAACAAACCCGCAACAGGCCGCGAGGACTGCTCGATCGGCCAATCCCTTGGGTTGCCGGGCGACGGCCCGCTCGACAAAGTTGGCGATGTTCAAGCGTCCGTTCGCCGACCGCCGGATCTTGCTCCGGCACGCCGCAGTAGGCGGCTCACCTCGAGCGGCTGGTCCATCATCGACGTATAAGGGTTGAACTCAGCCGATGACCATGGCGTCGCCAGATTGCGTAGGATGAGATCGGCGCCGCTGAAGTCCTCGTGAGAGGTAAACAGGCTGGCTGTGATGACCGTGCGCATGCCGACCGCACGAGCAGCCATAAGTCCGTTCCTGGAATCCTCGATGCAAAGACACTCGCAACCCTCTACGCCAAGGTCCGATAGCACCAGCCGATAGACTTCAGGATCGGGTTTTTTGGCGCGCACATCCTCGCCGGTACGGATGCTGGAAAACAGGTCCAAGGACCTTGGGCCGAGCGTCTGATGAAGGAGCGACACCACATTCGCCCTACTGGTGGTCGTTCCGATCGCGAGCATCAGCCCCTCCTGCGTGGCATGCTCAATCAGCTCCACCACGCCAGGCCTCAGGCTGATCAGACCCTCTTTGATCTTGAGGTTATAGATTTCTGTCTTTCGTGCGTGCAGAAGATCTGGGTCGACATTTTGCCCCGCCATCTGCGCATACGAAACAATGCGCTCTCGCCCACCCGTGGTGCCGAGCAACTCGGTGTACAGACTATGGTCCCAGACCCAATTAAGCCCGTGCTCGGCAAAAGTCTGGTTGAAAGACTGACGGTGTAGCTCCTCGGTCTCCGCGAGCGTGCCGTCAACGTCGAAGACAAGCGCTCGAATAGCCATTGCACAGCCTTTTCTTACCTCAGGAAAACCGATTCCAGCTGGTCGAGCACGTCGATAACGCAGTCAGCGCCGAGAGCTTCGGCCGCCAGTTCGGTATACCCGCCGCGCACTATGATGCAGCGCATGCCCGCGGCCCTGGCGGCTCCGACGTCGGCCATGCTATCTCCCACCATAACCGCCTGAGCGCTGCTGCAACCGCACGCGTGACAGGCAGCCAGAAGCATATCGGGAGCAGGTTTTTTCGGATGGCCGGCATCGCCGCCGATGACGACATCGAGCTCATTCGACAGGCCGAAGTGCGCCAGGACAATGCGTGAGAAGCCTCCCGGCTTGTTGGTGACGACGCCGGTCCGCATCCCAGCCTTGCGACCCGCGGTCAGCGCCCTGTCTGCTCCGGGGCGCAGGGAGGTCAGCCGGGTGAGGTGGCGGCCATAGATTTCATTCATCCTCTCGCGGCTTGCGCTCTGATCTTCCAGGCCAAGCGCGACTGAATGCGCCGCGAAGGCTCGTTCGATGAGTTTCTCGACCCCATGGCCGATCATGCCACGCACTGCCTCAAGTGAGTGCGGCTCCAGGCCGTATTGCGCCATCAGTTCATTGACGGCGGCGGCCATATCAGGGGCCGAATCGACAAGCGTTCCATCAAGGTCGAAGAAGACCGCCCGCAGGGGCAGGTCCGCGAATGCTTGGCTCGCCTTCATGGCGCCCGTCTCACGAAGCCGCATCGGCTGATTGGCGAATGGCCGCGATGTTGGCCCCGTATGCCGCGGACGTCCCGCCTTTGAAGATGGCCGAGCCCGCAACAAACACATTGGCACCGGCGGATGCTAGGAGGGGTGCGGTCTGCGAAGTCACCCCGCCGTCGATTTCGATATCGATCGGTCGATCACCGATCATCGCCTTCACGCGCTTTACCTTCTCGACCACCGACGCAATGAAGGCCTGGCCGCCGAACCCTGGATTGACCGTCATCAGGAGGACGAGATCCAGACGATCCAGCACGTATTCGATAACGTTCTCCGGCGTCGAGGGATTGATCGAAACGCCGGCTTTCTTGCCAAGGTCGCGGATGGCCTGGAGCGATCGGTCGAGGTGCAGTCCAGCTTCTGCGTGGACCGTTATGATGTCGCAACCTGCATCGGCGAAGGCGGCGAGATAGGGATCAGCTGGCGTGATCATCAAGTGACAGTCGAACACCTTGTCTGTTCGGTTCCGGATTGCCTTGATCACGGCAGGACCGAAGGTAATGTTGGGCACGAAGTGGCCGTCCATAACATCGAGGTGGATCCAGTCCGCACCTGCTGCGGCGACGGCCTCGACTTCTTCGCCAAGACGCGAGAAGTCGGCCGAGAGGACCGATGGGGCAATGATCGTCTGCTTCACTTGGTGGGACCTTCCGCGGCTGTTGGCGTCAAGAACACTCGGCTGGCCCTGATGTCGTCGGCACGGATGGTCGACATCTCCTGCACGGTGACGGGGCCGACCGAGGTTTCGAAAAGACGATTGGCGTGACGCAGCCGGGCGCGGTCCAACGCATTGCGGATCGAGCGTGCATTGGCGAAGTGGGGCTGCGTGCGCCTCATGCGAATGTAGGCGGCCATCATCTGCGTCGCTTCATCGTCGAGCACATAATTCTGCTTGGCCAGCATCGTCTCGGCAATGGAAAGCAGCTCTGCGTCCTCATAGTCCGGGAAGTCGATGTGGTGTGCAATGCGCGATCGAAATCCCGGGTTGGACTGATAGAAGCGCTCCATCCGGTCCCCATAGCCGGCGAGGATGACGACGAGGTCGTCCCGCTGGTTCTCCATCACCTGCAGGAGGATTTCGATGGCTTCCTGGCCATAGTCGCGCTCGTTGTCGGGACGGTAGAGATAGTAGGCTTCGTCGATGAACAACACGCCCCCCATCGCCTTCTTCAGCACCTCCTTCGTCTTCGGCGCGGTATGGCCGATATACTGGCCGACGAGATCGTCGCGCGTTACCGAGACGAGATGGCCCTTGCGCACGTACCCAAGCCGATGGAGCAGATTTGCCATCCTGAGCGCCACCGTCGTCTTGCCGGTGCCTGGATTGCCGGTAAAGCTCATATGCAACGTCGGCGTATGGGTCGACAGGCCCAGGCGGCTGCGCGCGCGCTCGACCAGCAAGAGCGCCGCCGTCTCGCGGATCCGCTGCTTGACCGGCTTGAGACCGGTCAGATCGCGATCAAGCTCCGCCAGGATCTCAGCCACCCCCGATTCACGGAAGTCGGCGGCCAGGTCCACGCTCGGCGTTGCCGTTTCGAATGTCTGCACGGCAGTCATGGATACGTCTCCAGGGCGTTAAAGTGCAGCCTTCATCGAATAGCGTTGGACACGGCTGTCCGTCTCGGTGCGGGTGAGGACGAACCTGGGCTCGACCTTCGGCCGATTGACGATGAAGGACAGCATCACGGTCTCGAAACCACGCGAGGAATCGAAGGCGTTGAGGCGGATATAGCTGTCCGATTGGGCAACGCGGCAGGCGCGTATCTCCATCATAACGCCAGCCGCATCCTTGAGGTCGAACATTGGGTTGCCCCACATCTCCCAGAATATGTTCCGGGGATGCGGGTCGTCAGTGTATTCAACACCGATCGACCATTCGTTGCGCAGGCAATATTCGACCTGCGCGGAAATCTGTTCGTCCGAGAGGTCCGGCAGAAAGGAAAAAGTTCCCTGTGTGATGCGCATTGATCAAGCTCCTTAAACGGCGACGGCGGGGGTGGGGACAAAGTCCGACGTGTCGGTGGACTGATAGTTGAAACTGATGTTGCCCCACACATCGAGGGCCGCTTCGAGGGGTTTGCACCATCTGGCGGCCGCGCGCAGGATTTCGGGGCCTTCAGCGGCAATGTCGCGGCCCTCATTGCGGGCAAGCACCATGGCTTCCAGCGCAACGCGGTTTGCGGTTGCGCCCGCCTGGATACCCATCGGATGACCGATCGTGCCACCGCCGAACTGCAGCACGACGTCGTCGCCGAACAAGTCAAGCAGTTGATGCATCTGCCCGGCATGGATGCCGCCAGAGGCAACCGGCATGACTTTCAACGTGTCGGCCCAGTCCTGCTCGAAGAAGATGCCGCGCGGAAGGTCCACCTCGTTTTTCAGTTCGCGGCAGACATTGTAGTAACCCTGGACCGTCATGGGATCGCCTTCGAGCTTGCCGACGGCCGTGCCGGCATGGATGTGATCGACGCCGGCAAGTCGCATCCACTTGGCGATGACGCGAAACGAGATGCCGTGGTTCTTCTGGCGGGTGTAAGTCCCATGTCCAGCGCGATGCAGATGCAGGATCATGTCGTTACGCCGGCACCATTCCGAGATCGACTGAATTGCCGTGTAGCCGATGATCAGGTCGATCATCACGATGCATGAGCCCAGTTCCTTGGCGAACTCGGCGCGCCGGTAGATCTCTTCCATCGTGCCGGCCGTGATGTTGAGGTAGTGGCCCTTGATCTCGCCGGTTTCGGCGGCTGCGCGATTGACGGCCTCCATGCAGTAGAGGAACCGGTCACGCCAGTGCATGAAGGGTTGCGAGTTGATGTTCTCGTCGTCCTTCATGAAGTCGAGGCCACCCTTCAGACCCTCGTAGACCACGCGGCCGTAATTCTTGCCTGAGAGCCCGAGTTTCGGCTTGGTGGTGGCCCCCAGCAGCGGCCGGCCGAACTTGTCCAGCCGCTCGCGTTCGACCACGATGCCGGTCGGCGGTCCCTTGAAGGTCTTCACATAGGCGACGGGCAACCGCATGTCTTCCAGCCGCGCCGCCATGAGCGGCTTGAACGAAAACACGTTGCCGATGATGGAGGCCGTCAGGTTGGCGATCGAGCCCGGCTCGAACAGGATCAGGTCGTAGGCGACGTAGCAGAAATATTCGCCCGGCCGCCCCGGTACCGGATCGACCCGATAGGCCTTTGCCCGGTACTGGTCGGCCGCCGTCAGCCTGTCGGTCCAGACCACCGTCCAGGTTGCGGTCGAGGATTCGCCGGCAACGGCGGCCGCGGCCTCGATCGGATCGACGCCGTCCTGGGGCGTGATGCGAAAAAGCGCGATCAGATCGGTGTCCTTGGGCACGTAGTCGCCGTTCCAGTACCCCATCTGCGCGTATTTGAGCACGCCAGCGCGATAGCGTTCCTTGCCCCTCAGTTCGGTCGGTTGCGCGGTCATCATCCAGATCCTTCCATCAAAAATTGGTGCTTCAGGCAGCCCTGCTGGCCGCCACTTGTGTGTCGAGCAGGCCCGTTGCGTAACGCCTGGCCATCTCGTCCAAGGGCATCACCTTGATCCGGCTGGCATTGCCCGCGCAGCCAAAGGCCTCGAAACGTTCGCGGCACAGGTCGCGCATGGCATCCATGGCAGGCTTGAGGAATTTGCGAGGGTCAAACTCGGCGCGATTGCTGACCGCGACCTTGCGGAATTGGGCGGCCATGGCCATGCGACAATCGGTGTCGATGTTGATCTTGCGCACGCCGTGGCGGATGCCGCGCACGATCTCTTCCACCGGCACGCCGAAGGTCTGCGGCATCTCTCCACCATAGCTGTTGATGATGTCCTGCAGTTCTTGCGGTACGGAGGAAGAGCCGTGCATCACCAGATGCGTGTTTGGCAGTTTCTGGTGGATGGCCTCGATGACATGCATGGCGAGGATGTCGCCGTCAGGGCGGCGCGAAAACTTGTAGGCGCCGTGGCTTGTGCCACAGGCGATCGCCAACGCGTCGACCTTCGTCTGCATGACGAAATCGACCGCTTGCTCGGGATCCGTCAACAATTGGTCGTGGGAAAGCGCGCCCTCCGCGCCATGCCCGTCTTCGGCCTCGCCATGGCCACTTTCCAGCGACCCAAGCACACCGAGCTCGCCTTCCACCGAGGCGCCGACCGCATGCGCCATCTCGGCAACACTTGCCGTCATCTCAACGTTGTAGTCATAGCTCGCCGGCGTCTTGCCGTCGGCCAGGAGCGAGCCGTCCATCATGACCGAGGTGAAGCCGTGGCGGATCGCGGTCAGGCAGGTGGCCTCGTTGTTGCCGTGGTCCTGATGGACGCAAAGGGGAATGTCGGGATAGATCTCCGCCAGGGCATCCATCATCTTCGAGAGCATGATGTCATGGGCGTATGCGCGGGCGCCGCGCGAGGCCTGGATGATAACCGGCGCGTCGCAGGCCTTTGCCGCCTSCATGATGGCGAGMCCYTGCTCCATATTGTTGATGTTGAAGGCYGGAACGCCATAGTCACGTTCAGCGGCATGGTCGAGCAGCTGTCGAAGTGTAATCTTGGCCATTTTAGACGGTCTCCGAATTTTCGACTCTTTTGCGCAGCACTTCGATGCCGGGTAAGTGGCAACCTTCCAGCCATTCCAGGAAGGCGCCGCCGGCGGTCGAAAGGTAGGTGATCTGGTCGGCGACGCCCGCCATCGACAGTGCGGCCGCCGTGTCGCCGCCGCCCGCGATGGTGGCGAGTTGTCCGGCCTTTGACAGTGCAGCTGCATGGCGCGCCACCGCGAAGGTGGCGTCTCCAAATGGCCGCATCTCGAAGGCCCCCAGCGGGCCATTCCACAACAGGGTGCGGCAGGCGTTCAGGACCTCCTTGATCTCGGCGACTGTCCTGGGGCCAACGTCGAGCGCCATTGCCTCGTCAGGGACAGCTGCCACGGGGACAGTTGTGGCCAGAGCCTCTGCCTCGAACATCCTGGCAACGGTCACGTCGCTGGGCAGAAGGATACGGCAACCGTTGGCGGCGGCGGCCTCCATGATATCGCGAGCGATCGAAACACACTCCGGCTCGTGGATTGACCGCCCCACCCGATATCCGCTTGCAGCCAGAAATGTGTTGCCCATGCCGCCACCGATGATCAGGTGGTCCATCCTGCCGATCAGGTGCTTCAGCACCCGTATCTTCGACGAGACCTTGGCACCCCCTACCAGGGCGGCCACCGGCCTTCTCGGCGCGTCGAGGGCGGCAGTCAGTGCGGCGACTTCGGCGAGCAGGGACGGCCCGGCGTAGGCGGGCATGATTTGCGCGATTGCGTGGGTCGAAGCATGCGCCCGATGAGCGCAGGAAAAGGCGTCGTTGACAAAGAGATCGCCGTTGACCGAGAGCCGCAATGCAAAATTGCGACTGTTGGCCTCCTCACCCTTGTGAAAACGAAGGTTTTCGAGCAGGAGAACCTTGCCGTCGTGATGATGCCTGGCAGCCTTCTCCGCAGTGGAACCGACACAATCTGGGACGAACACAACTTCGCGGCCGACTTCGCTGGACAGGGTGGCTGTTACCGGCCTCACTGAATAGATGGGATTGGCATCACCGTCGGGTCTGCCAAGATGCGTCATGACGACAACCTTGGCACCTCGCGCCAGGAGATCCCTGACAGTCGGAGCAAAACGCACGATCCTGGTGGCATCGGCGACGATGCCATTCTTGAGGGGTACGTTGAGGTCGGCGCGAACGAGAACGGTCTTGCCGGCAACGTCAGCGGAGCGGATATCGGGGAGGGGTCTCAAAGCACGCCCCCAACAGCGACCGCGGTGTCGGCCATGCGGTTGGAAAAGCCCCACTCATTGTCGTACCAGGACAGCACCGAAACGAAGTTGCCGTCCATGACCTTGGTCTGGTCGAGCGCCATGATCGAGGAGCGCGGATCATGGTTGAAGTCGATCGAGACGTTCGGATGATGGGTGACGCCGAGAATGCCCTTGAGCTTGCCATTCGACGCGGCGATCACCGCTTCGTTGATTTCCTGGACCGTGGTGGCGCGCTTGGCGATGAACTTGAAGTCGACGACCGAGACGTTCGGGGTCGGTACGCGGATCGAGATGCCGTCGAGCTTGCCCTTGAGGTCGGGAAGCACAAGGCCGATCGCCTTGGCGGCACCGGTCGAGGTCGGAATCTGCGACAGGGCGGCAGCGCGGGCGCGGTAGAGATCCTTGTGCATGGTGTCCAGCGTCGGCTGGTCGCCCGTGTAGGAGTGGATCGTCGTCATCATGCCCTTTTCGATGCCGACAGTCTCGTGCAGCACGGCAGCCAGCGGCGCCAGGCAGTTGGTGGTGCAGGACGCATTCGAAATGACGATGTGGTCCTTGGTCAGCTTGTCGTGGTTGATGCCGTAGACGACGGTCAGGTCAGCACCTTCGGCGGGCGCCGAAACGACGACGCGCTTGGCGCCGGCGATCAGGTGCGCTGCCGCCTTGTCGCGGGCGGTGAAGATGCCGGTACATTCGAGCGCGATGTCGACGCCGAGTTCCTTCCACGGCAGCTGCGTCGGATCCTTGATCGCGGTGACCTTGAACTTTTCCTTGCCGACGGTGATCTGGTCGCCGGACACCGACACCTCATGCGGGAAGCGGCCGTGCACGCTGTCGTAGCGCAGCAGGTGCGCATTGGTCTCGACCGGGCCGAGATCGTTGACGGCGACGACGTCGATGTCCTTGCGGCCGGATTCATGGATGGCGCGCAGGATGTTGCGGCCAATGCGGCCGAATCCGTTGATGGCAACTCTGACGGTCAAGGCTTCAATCCTTCTGAACAACTGCACAAGCGGCATCGGCAATCGCCTCGGCGGTGATACCGAAATGCCTGTAAAGCTCCGCGGCCGGTGCGCTGGCGCCAAAGCCGGTCATTCCGATGAAGGCGCCACCTTCGCCAATCCAGCGGTCCCAACCAAGGCGCGCGGCCGCCTCGACGGCTATGCGCGGAGCTGTTCCGAGAACCTCGGCGCGATAGGCTTCGTCTTGTTCTTCAAAGAGTTCCCAGCAGGGCATGGAGACCAGGGCAACCCGTATATGATGGCGCTCCAGAAGCAGGTCGGCGGCCGCGCGGGCGATTTCCACTTCCGAACCGGTGGCGATCAGCGTCAAGTCACGCCGGCCGACGGGCTTGCGCATAAGGTAAGCCCCTTGGGCCGAGCGACTGGCTTCGGGAGCCTTCGTGCGGAGCATCGGCAGGTTCTGTCTCGACAGCACCAGCACGCTCGGCCGGTGCTTTGACCTCAGCGCCAGCTCCCAGCACTCAGCTGTCTCGATTATGTCGGCCGGACGAAAGACATTGAGATTTGGCGTGGCGCGCAGCATCGCCAAATGTTCGACAGGCTGGTGCGTGGGCCCATCTTCGCCAAGTCCGATGGAATCATGGGTCATCACATAGATGACGCGCTGGCCCATCAGCGCCGAGAGCCGCATTGCGCCGCGCGCATAATCGGCAAAGCACAGGAACGTCCCGCCATAAGGGACAAGCCCGCCATGCAGGGCCATCCCGTTCATAGCCGCCGCCATGGCGTGCTCGCGGATGCCATAGTGGATGTATCGTCCGGAAAAGTCGCCCGGTGAGACGCGAGCCATGCCCTTGGTGATGGTCAAGTTGGAATGAGTGAGATCCGCCGATCCACCGACAGTCTGTTCCGTCGCCTCGTTGATCACAGCGAGAGCCAGTTCCGAGGCCTTGCGGGTTGCGACGTTGGTCGCATTTTCGAAGTGTTGCTGGCGAAATGTCGACAGTGCCTCGAAGACGCCCACGGGAAGGTCGCCAGCCACGGCACTTTCGAATTCCTGGCGGCGCGGCGAAGCGGCAAGTCTCGCCTCCCACGCCGCGCGCGCGGTTCGGCCGCGTGCTGGCGCGGTGCGCCAGGCGCGCAAAACTTCGCCGGGGATCTCGAAGGGTGGATGATCCCAACCGAGGTTTGTTCGCGTCGCGGCGATTTCGGCCGCGCCGAGCGGCGCGCCATGGGTTTTTTCCGAGCCGCCCAGGTTCGGCGCGCCCTTTCCGATTGTGGTCCGGCATGCGATCAACGTCGGCCGATCCGACGTCCGCGCCTCTTCCAGCGCCGCCGCGATTGCATCCAGGTCGTGGCCATCGATCGAAAGAACGCTCCAGCCGGCGGCCCGGAACCGCATCGGTTGGTCCATCGATGTCGCCAACGAGGTCGGACCGTCAATCGAAATGCGATTGTCGTCCCAAAGCACGATCAATTTTGAAAGGCCAAGATGGCCGGCGAGGTCAATCGCCTCGTGGCTCATCCCCTCTTGCAGGCAGCCATCGCCGGCGATGGCATATGTGAAGTGGTCGACAAGGCCGGCACCAAACCGGGCGGCGAGCATGCGTTCGGCCAATGCCATGCCGACCGCTGTCGCAATGCCCTGACCAAGCGGACCTGTCGTGGTTTCAATGCCAAGGGCATGGCCGTATTCGGGATGCCCGGCGGTGCGGCTGCCAAGTTGCCGGAAGCGCTGCAGCTCCTCGATCGGCATGTCTTCGTAGCCCAGCAGATAGTGCAGCGCGTATTGCAACATGGAGCCATGGCCCGCCGACAAAACGAAACGGTCACGGTCGGGCCAGTCGGGACGCGACGGGTCGATTTGGAGGAAGCGATTGAACAGGATGGTGGCAACATCGGCCATGCCCATCGGCATGCCGGGATGGCCGGAGTTTGCCTTTTGAACCGCATCCATGGCGAGCGCCCTGATGGCGTTCGCCATCAGCTGCTCATCCGTCTTGGCAGGGGCGGGGCTCTCGATTGCGATCTGGTTCATCTTCGCTTCCTCAGTTGGCGCGGCGCTTGCGTTCGATCAGTTGCATGATCAGCGGTGTGAGGATCAGCTGCATGGCCAGGTCGAGCTTGTTGCCCGGCACGACGATCGAGTTGGCGCGCGACATGAACGAGTTGTGGATCATCGAAAGCAAGTAGGGGAAATCGATGCCGCGCGGGTTGGCGAAGCGGATGATCAGCATCGATTCGTCAGGTGTCGGGATCCAGCGAGCGACGAATGGATTGGATGTATCGACGATCGGCACGCGCTGGAAATTGATGTCGGTCTTTGAGAACTGCGGCACGATGTGGCGCACGTAATCGGGCATGCGCCGAAGGATCACGTCCACCACGGCTTCCGTCGAGTAGCCACGCGTGGAGCGGTCGCGGTGAATCTTCTGGATCCATTCAAGGTTGATGACCGGCACCACGCCAATCTTGAGGTCAGCGTGTTTGGCCAGATCCACCCTGTCGGTGACGGCACAACCATGCAGGCCCTCATAGAAGAGCAGGTCGCTCGGGGCGAACTCGCGCCACGGCGTGAATGTGCCGAGATCGCAGCCATAGAGGTCAGCCTCCGCCTCATCGTGAACATAGGTTCGCGTGCGGCCAGCACCCCTCAGCCCATACGCCTCGAAGACTTCCTGGAGCGCATCGAGTTCGTTGGCGTCCGCGTTGAAATGGGTGAAGTAGGGGTTGCCACCCTTCTCGTCCTCGGCAACCTTCACCTTCATCGCCGCGCGATCGTAGCGGTGGAATGCATCGCCCTCGATGAACGCCGCCTCGACGTTTTCGCGCCGGAAGATCTGCTCAAAGATGCGCTTGACCGAGGTGGTGCCGGCACCTGAGGAGCCGGTGATCGAAATGATGGGGTGCTTGGCCGACATCTTGTGCTTCCCTCATCAGGCCCGAAACAGGCCGCGGTTGCCAAACAGCGGTGACCGCTCGGCTATCGCGCTTGGCTCGGTATGGTAGCGGGCGACGCGCTCGACCTCCCTGGCGGAGCCGAAGACAAACGGGACGCGTTGGTGCAGGCCCGTCGGAACGATGTCGAGGATGCTGCAGAGCGCATTCGTCGCGCGTCCGCCGGCTTGCTCCACCAGCATCGCGATGGGATTGGCTTCATAGACGAGCCGCAGCCGGCCGCTTGCGTAGCCGGCACGGCTATCGCCGGGATAAAGAAAGACGCCGCCGCGCATCAGGATGCGATAGACATCGGCGACAAGCGAGGCGATCCAGCGCATGTTGAAGTTCTTGCCGCGGGGACCTTCCTCGCCCTTCAGGCAATCATCCACATAGAGCCGCACGGCTTCTTCCCAATGGCGATAGTTGGAAGCGTTGATGGCGAACTCCTGGGTGCGTTCGGCCACTGCCACGCTCTCATGGGTCTGGACGAAGGTGCCACGTTCAGGCGAGAAGACGAACGCGTGCGTGCCGAGGCCAAGCGTCAAAACGAGAACCAGCTGCGGTCCGTAGACGAAAAAGCCTGCCGCGAGCTGGCTGCTGCCTGGCTGAAGAAAAAAGGCGGCCGGGTCGATGCCGGGCGCGCCAGTCGCTGGGAGAAGCGAGAATATTGTGCCAATCGACACGTTGACGTCGATGTTGGACGAACCGTCCAAGGGGTCGATGGCTAGCGCGATGCGGCTCTCGGGGTCGAGTGCGACCGGTGCGACACGCTCTTCAGAGGCGACACACCGCACCGGAGCACGGCGCATGGCTTCCAGAAAAATATCATCGGCATAGATGTCCAGGTCCCTTTGGGTATCACCGTCCGCGTTGACCGTTCCGTTGGTCCCGCCAAAAGCGGACCCAAGCGTGCCAGAGCGGATGCCGTTGTTGATCGCGAGAGCCGCACCAGCCAGCGCCGCGACCGTTGCCAAGACGTCGCCATCATGCCCTTGCCGTTGGTGCGACGCCAGAAAGGCGTCGAGTGTCGGATTGCTCATTTTCCCCTCCCGATCTCGCGATAGGCCGCAGATCTGAAGACGGTTGGAACAGCCCGTCATGGATTAGTAAACTTTAATCTATTTACGACGGCGATAAGTTCTGCTTACTTCGATCGATGCGCAACATAACGCTCCGCCATCTTCGAATCATCTCGGCCATCCACACCGAGGGCAAAATCATCAACGCTGCCAAGGCCTTGGGACTAACCGGGCCGGCCGTGACGCTACAGCTCCAACAGGTTGAAGCAGAAGCGGGAATTCAGCTTTTCGAACGTGCTCCACATGGGATGCGTCCGACTGACGCAGGTTTTGCCTTCATCGAAGCGGCACACGCCATTGATGAGAGATTGGGGCTGCTCCAGGAGGAAATTGATGCCGTCAAGGGTCTCCGGAAGGGGCATTTGATCGTCGGCGCGGTCTCCACGGCGAAGTATTTCGCGCCTCAGATCATTGCTGGTTTCAAGAAGGAGTTCCCCGACATCGAACTGAAGCTGGTGATCGGCAACCGGGCCGAAACCATTGCGAAGCTGAAGGACCATGTCCTTGACATTGCACTGATGGGGCGACCGCCCCCGGATCTGCCGGTGGAGGCCAGAGTGTTCGGGGACCACCCCTTGATCATCGCGGCCGCCCCCGATCATCCCCTGGCACAGGCGCGCGACATAACCAAAGCCAGGATCGCGAAGGAGCATTTCATCGTGCGCGAACCGGGTTCGGGCACGCGCATGTCGTTCGAACGGTTTCTTGGCGACATCCCCGGGCGATTGGAGCAACCGGGAACGGAGATGGATTCCAACGAAACGATAAAGCAGGCCGTGATGGCCGGACTGGGCGTTGCCTTCATCTCCGCCCACACCATAGCCTTCGAGGTCCAGGGCGGACGGCTGTCGGTGCTCGATGTCGTCGGTATGCCAATTCGCCGCCAATGGTTTTCGGTGGTGCGCAGCGACCGCGTCGTGACGCCAGCCATCGGTGCGTTCTGCGCCTTCCTGGCGCGTAAGGGAGCCGCTTTCCTGCCGATCTCTGGTAAGCTCTATCCCGAGATCCGCTGAGACCTGCGGCGGCGCCAACCTGTCCATGGTTCAAAAAGCAGCAGCTGTTCAGGGCAATTGAAGCCGTCGCGCCGTTTTGCTAACAAGGTGCGCAAAATGGAAACCTAGTTGTATGGATGAGCCGGGCACCGTCGTCATCGTCTCGCGGCAGGGCAGCGACTGGACATGGCCGCTTCACGTGCTGGCCGAGCGCTACGCATACCGTGTTGTTCTGGCGCACTCCTTTTCTGAAGCCCTGACCACGATGGCCACCATCCACGTCGATCTGGCCATAGCGGAGGATCATGCGGGGGAAGATGCCGGTCTCACCTTCCTTACCGGCCTTCGGGTGTCTCATCCCGACATCACCCGCATCTATGTGACGTCGAATTCGGACTGCATCTCGGAGCCGGCATTGTCCCAGGCGGCAATCTACCAGTTTCTGCTGAAGCCCGTTGATGCTTCGCAATTGGGCCTGCTTGTCGAAAGAGCATTGGAGACCCGCGAACTTGCACGCCGCCATCGCATCCTGTCTCGGGAGTTCAAGATCTCGGGCGACGGACTGATCTTCGGTGAGCGCAAGAATGCCGCCTTCAGAGCGGAGAGCCAGCGTTTCGAAAAACTCGTCTATGTCAGCGCGAAAATGGCTGAATTGTGCGATCTGGCCCGGCAAGCGGCCAAGACCGAGCTGCCGATTCTCATCGAAGGCGAGACGGGCACCGGCAAGGAACTGCTGGCCAGGGCCATCCATTACAACTCAATGCGCCGGGCAAGTCCTCTGCTGGTCCAGAACTGCGGAGGCGTGCCGGACGAATTGCTGCAATCGGAATTGTTTGGACACAAGCGCGGATCCTTTACCGGAGCTATTTCGGACCGGCTGGGTCTGTTTCGCGCCGCCGACGGCGGGACGGTTTTCCTGGATGAGATTTCCGAAGTGTCGCCGTCCTTTCAGGTCAGCTTGTTGCGATTTCTCCAGGAGGGCGAGGTCAAGCCTCTTGGCTCCGACAGGGTCACACACTGTAATGTTCGCATCATCGTGGCATCCAACCGGCGCCTGAAAAATCTGGTCGCGCGTGGCGAGTTCCGGCAGGATCTCTATTTCCGGCTGAAAGGCTTTGAGTTCGAAGTCCCTTCCCTGAGAGAACGCCCCGAAGACATTGGACCCCTGGCGGAGTTCTTTGCGGCAAAACATGCCGATGCCATTGGCCGCAAGATTCTGGGAATCACGGCCAACACCATCGAAAAGCTTTCAAGCGGCGAATTTCCAGGCAATGTCCGGGAACTGGAAAATGAAATCCGCCGCATGGTGGCTCTCGCCAAGGATGGCGAATATCTGACGACACGCAACATGTCAGCGACGCTCCTTGCTGCGTCGCCCCGGCGCAGTTCGGAAGCCGTTGCCTTCCTCCCGGAGGGCGTGACGTTGAAGGACCAGGTGGAAAGCCTCGAAAAGCAGATCGTCAGCAGGGCACTTGTTCGCAATCACTGGAACCAAAGCCGCACGGCAAACGAACTCGGGCTGTCGCGGGTTGGTCTGGCAAACAAGATCAAACGCTACAGCTTGAACGAACACGGCCAGCAACACCAATGACGGCGAAGCCGTAGCGACAGGCTCCTGCCGTTGGCAATCGGTGATGCTGGATGTTGCGACGCAGGCTTGGCGGCAGTTGGCTGCGAGCCGGGGTGACAAATCGGTCATGTCCGCCCTATGCTCAAGCTTCGAGCGCGGACGTTTAGGAGAGCGCCATGAGCCAAGCCGACGAACCCTCATCATCGCCGCAACCAGACATAATTCCTTTTCCCCAGTCCCGGGTTCTGCCTTCAAGCCGACACAAGCCGATCAAATATCTGGGGCAGGGGGCAATGGCAAAAGCGATCGGCGCGCCTGAACGGCAGGCGACGGGCCACTGGTGCAGTCGCTGCCAAGGCATCTGGTATGGCTATCTGCTCGAAGTCACATGTCCCGCCTGCGGCAATCGTCACGGATAGAAAACAGGTTGTGACGTCCTTGGCGTCGTTCACAATCTAGTTTCCAACAGCAAAGTTAGTTTGCAGCCTGGGACCCGTGCCAATTTGGCGGCCAGATCCGCGCAAGACACGCCAACATACTGATAACAAACGAATTCCTGACCATCGCTTCCGGCTGGCACGGCGCTTGCATCACACTAATCGGAGGCGTGCATACGGCAATGCTTCGTTACAGGCTGTGGAGGAGATAATGGCCAATCTTTTGTGGCTCCAGGGTGGAGCATGCTCCGGCAACACGATGTCGTTTCTCAATGCCGAGGAACCGAGCGCGTGTGATCTGGTTACCGACTTTGGCATTAATGTGCTGTGGCATCCTTCGCTCGGGCTCGAGCTTGGCGAGAACCTGCAAAAGATGCTGAAGGCGCTGACCGCCGGCACGCTGGCGCTCGATATTTTCGTGTTCGAAGGCACCGTGGTGAATGCCCCCAACGGAACAGGCGAATGGAACCGCTTTGCGGGTCGTCCCATGCGCGACTGGGTAAGGGACCTGTGCAAGGTCGCCAATTTTGTCGTCGCCGTCGGCGACTGCGCGACGTGGGGCGGCATCCCCGCGACCGCGCCAAACCCGTCCGAAAGCGAAGGCCTGCAATTCCTCAAGCGCGGCCACGGCGGCTTCCTGGGCAAGGATTTCAAATCCAAGGCCGGCCTGCCAGTGATCAACATTCCAGGGTGTCCGGCTCACCCCGACTGGATCACGCAAATCGTGGTCGCCGTGGCGACCGGCCGTGGAGGGGATCTCACGCTGGACGAGTTCCAGCGTCCGAAGACCTTTTTTACGTCCTTCACGCAGACCGGCTGCACCCGCAACATGCACTTCGCCTACAAGGTTTCGGCGACCGAGTTTGGTCAGCGCAAAGGCTGCCTGTTCTACGACCTGGGCTGCCGCGGGCCGATGACGCATTCGCCGTGCAACCGCATTTTGTGGAACCGCCAATCGTCCAAGACGCGAGCGGGCATGCCGTGCATGGGCTGCACGGAGCCCGAATTCCCGTTCTTCGATCTGGCTCCGGGAACTGTGTTCAAGACGCAGACCGTCATGGGTGTCCCAAAGGACATGCCGAGCGGGGTCGACAAGACCGGTTACATCAAGCTGACGGCCGCGGCCAAGGCTGCTTCGCCGCGCTGGGCTGAAGAAGACATCTTCGTCGTCTGAAGTCACCGATTGCTAGAATCCAATTTTCCAGGGAGGTCCGGAAGACCATGTCAGCTGCTGTTCAAACACTTGATATTTCTCCTGTCGGCCGTGTCGAGGGCGATCTCGACGTGCGCGTCGACATCCAAAATGGCGTTGTCGTCAACGCCTGGACGCAAGCCGAACTGTTCCGCGGGTTCGAGATTATCCTGCGCGACAAGGATCCGCAGGCGGGGCTGGTCGTCACGCCGCGCGCTTGCGGTATTTGCGGCGCCTCGCACCTGACCTGCGCGGCCTGGGCGCTCGATACCGCCTGGAAAGCCGAGGTTCCCCGCAACGCCATCCTTGCGCGCAATCTCGGGCAGATCGTCGAAAGCCTGCAGAGCTTGCCAAGACACCATTACGGCCTGTTCATGATCGACTACACGCACAAGAACTATTCGCATTCGAAATACTATGAGGAGGCGGTCAAGCGCTGGTCGCCATACACCGGCACCAACTATGAACTTGGCGTGACGATCTCTGGACGACCCGTTGAAATCTATGCCCTGCTGGGGGGCCAGTGGCCGCATTCCAGCTACATGGTGCCTGGCGGCGTGATGTGTGCGCCCACGCTTACTGACGTAACCCGGGCCTGGTCCATCCTCGAGCATTTCCGCCGCAACTGGATGGAGCCGGTTTGGCTGGGCTGCTCCTTCGAACGCTACGAGCAAATTCGTTCCTATGACGATTTCATGGCCTGGCTTGACGAGCGCCCCGAGCACGCGAACTCGGATCTGGGCATGTTTTGGCGCATGAGCGTGGACGTCGGTGTCGACAAGTATGGCAAAGGTCATGGGAAATACGTTTCGTGGGGCTACTTGCCGCATGAGGACAAGTACAATCGGCCGACGATCGAAAACCGCAACGCCTCGCTGCTGATGAAAAGCGGTGTCTATGACGGGGCGGCCGATACCCACAAGCTGATGGACCAGGTCCACACTAGAGAGGACGTCTTGCATGCCTGGTACGACGAGCCGAGCGGAAAGCATCCGTTCGATCGCACGACAAAGGCCGTCGGCAAGAATCCCGTCGAATACGATAATCAATACTCATGGTCGACCGCGGTGCGCCACGACAATAACGGTCGGCTCGAAGCTGGACCCTTGGCCCGCCAGCTTATCGCAGGTGGTAGCCACGGAGAAAGCTGGCAGCATCACGACCCGCTTGTTCTTGACATGTACAAGAAACTTGGCGGGGCCAGTGTCATGCTGCGTCACTTCGCCCGCATGCACGAGGGCGTTAAGCTCTATCGTCAGGCCGAGCATGCACTGCGCGAGTTTCGCCTCAATGACCCGTGGTACGTCAAGCCGACGGAGAAGGACGGCCGCGGCTGGGGAGCCACCGAAGCCATCCGCGGTGCGCTTTGTCATTGGATCGAGGTGCAAAACGGCAAGATCAAGAACTACCAGATCATCGCGCCGACCACTTGGAATGTCGGGCCAAGATCGGACGGTGGCGAGCTTGGCCCGATCGAGCAGGCGCTGATCGGCACGCCGATCGCGGATCCAAGTGATCCCGTCGAGGTCGGCCATGTCTGCCGCTCGTATGATTCCTGTCTTGTCTGTACCGTGCACGCCCATGATGCCAGCACCGGGACAGAACTCGCACGCTTCCGCACGGCTTGATTCGACGCGACGCGTCGAGCGCGCTCAGCCTCGATCGTCCGGCCGCGCGCCGGACGATCGGATCTGCTGCACACGAACCCGGGAGCGCAGGCAATGAATAGCGAGCAACAGCATGCTTTGCTGCGCAAGATGGCGCAATTGATGCAAGGCGGGCTAAAGACGCAGACCGAACCTTTTCCCGAAACGGAAAAGGAGTTTGCCGCGATTTTGACCGAACTGCGGCAGTTGAAGGCCGACGACATCGAGGGCAAGATGGTCATCAGCGGCTTCGTGGATCAACCCTACGGCCCTGACAAGCAGCGCTGCATGGAATGCATGTATTACCTCGTCCACCGAGAATGGTGCGACCTGCCGGAACTGGCCGTGCCGGTCGATGCCGATTGGTGGTGCAGGCTTTGGCGCATCTAGGCCCTTGCAACGACGTTGGGCCCGCGCGGTAGGAGGAGCCGGTGGCGAACGAAACCAACGACGAGAATGTGGCGGGCCAAATCCGCTCTTTGCTTGCTGGCGGCTTGAAGACTGAAGTTTTTCCACGTGCCGACGACCAGGACAGCGTGGCCGAAATCCTTGGCCGTTTGCGCGAGGCTGGCGGCGACATTTCGGCTGGACTGGTGATTGCGGGCTTCACCCTCCAGCCCGTGGAGCACGGCGGCATCGAGCAGGCCTGCGAGACCTGCATGTACTATCTGGTCCACCGGCGCTTCTGCGAGCTTCCCGAACTCGCCGTTCCCGTTGAACCGCAGTGGTCCTGCCGTCTCTGGCGCATATGAGTGCACTTCTATGATCATCGTCATCGGCTGCGGAAATCTGAACCGGCAAGACGATGGGGTGGGCATAGAGGTCATACGCGCGTTGCGGCACCGCAACCTCGAAGGACCGGATGTCAAATTGCTGGACGCCGGTACGGACGGCATGTCGGTCATGTTTGCCGCGCGCGGTTGCACGTCCTTGATCGTGGTCGATGCGTCAAAAACCGGGGTAACGCCAGGCGCCATTCACGAGGTGCCTGGCACTGTCCTTGAACGCCCCTATGTCCCCGGTCTCAACCTTCATGATTTCCGCTGGGACGCGGCCCTTTATGCCGGACGGCAGATTTTCCGCGAGGAGTTTCCCACCGACGTGACGGTCTTTTTGATAGAGGCGGCCGAACTTGGCTTCGGCATAGGGTTGTCGCACGATGTCGCTGCATCGGCTGAGCAGGTTTCACGGCGTATCGAGGTGCTCATCGGCGCAATGTTGGCCAACGTGCCCGCATGAACGCACCCCCCGCCAGTGTCCAGATCAGGCGCGGCGGGCTCTATCTGTCTTCGGCAACATGCGACCGATATTTCGCCGGCCTGGAGAGCGTCATTCTGCTGCGGCGCGACGACGACCTGGTGATCCTGCCGGTTCGTCACGCCGCATCTGGCGGCTATCTGCTGAAGCATCGCAACGGTGCAGGGGACCGCGTGGTCTTTGCGCCGGATTTCTTCCGGGAGCATGGGATTGATGATGAAACGGTGCGCGAATTTTTCGCGCAGTGGGACTCGGAGCAGGCCGCACTCGTGGCCAAAAATATGTTTTGTGTAAACTAAGTTATCAGTTGGTAATTTTAGTAGACAGCTTTGGAAAACTAGGCTAGCTTTTTGCCAAGATAATAAGCTGCGCCAAAAGCAGCCGTGGAGGAAGCCCAGTTGCAGAGCACTCGCGCCGAAGATGAGGTGCGCGCAGCAATTGCTGCGGCAGAAGACGAATCGGCGAGCCCCGCCGAGAGGGCCGAGATGCTCATGGAAATCGCCATGGGACTCCAGCAGCGCCCCAAGAGCGCTGAGCAGATCCTGGCGGCAGTCGACCTCTACGATCGCGCGCTCAGTGTCTGCCCGCAGGATGAACGCCTGCTCGCGGCCCGTATCTTTGCCCGCAAGGGCACGGCTCTTTTGATCCTTCCCGACGAAGGAACGGCAGCGTTGCAACAAGCGCGCGCCGCCTTCGAGGCCGCCATGCCATCCCTGGTCGATTTCGGTCGGCCAGAAGAACTGGCAGAGGCGGAAATGAACCTTGGTCTGGCGATCCAGAATCTGGCCGGCCAGCACAAGGCCCGCATCACCGACGCGATTTCGGCCTATCAGCGGGCGCTGCGCACGTTCGACAAGGCACACTTCCCAAAGGAATTCGCCATCCTGCAGAACAATCTGGCGACGGCGTTTCTCTCCATTCCGTTCACCGATGCCAGATCCAAGATGCGGGAGGCGCTGGCCGTGCAAGCCTTCGAAGAAGGATTGAAGATCGTCAATCTGATCGATCATCCCACCGAATACGCCATGTTGCAGAACAACCTCGGCAATGCCCTGCAATACGCGTCCTCAAGCCATACGCTGGAGAACAACCTGCGCGCGCTCGACGCCTATGACGAAGCTCTGAAGGTTCGTCTGCGGGCCACCATGCCGCTCGAATATGCCAACACGGTCGCCAACAAGGCGAATTGCCTGTGGAATCTTCCCGACGACCCGGAACGGCCGGAGAACGGCAACCGCGCCAATGTGCGCGCGGCTCGGGAGTATTATCGCGAGAGCCGGGAGATTTTCAGCGCCAGCGGGCAGGCCGAGAAGGCCCGCACCGTTGCCGAGGCCCTCGAGCAGATCGAACGTGAACTGCTCTCGGCAGCCCCTGGCGATAGAGATCAACAAGGTGACGGGGAACACCGACATCTCAACTGAACCGAACTCAAGGAGACTATGACGTGGCAGGAGTTGAACTGACGGCAGCTGGCGCGCTGGTTGCGCTCATCATCGGACTGGTCTGCTCCGGCATCGGCGGAGCGATCGGCGGTATCGCGATTGGCGGAAAATCATTGGGCAACGAACTTGCCGCCATGATGGGCAGTTTTTACGGACCGATCGCTGGCGTGCCGGGACTGGTCGCCGGACTGATAATTCTGGCGCTGATCGGCTGAGGGGCAATCATGTTGGAAATGGCAAAAAGCTCGATCACGCTCTTCTTTCGGGGAAAGCTCTTCTCCGAACCCGGCAAGGTCTATCGCCAGACAGCAATAGGCGCGACTATCACCGCCCTGCTTGTCATTGCCCTTGCCAAGGCCGGCCTGCCGTTGGCGGCCGCAGCAGCACTTGCCTGCCTCATTGGCGGTGGATTGCAGCCATACCTGTTCAAGAACCTCAAGTACCGTTGATATGAACGCCATCGATCAGATCCCGACCAAACGCGAGGATCTCGCCGGTCTTGCCGGCGACATCGAGCGTGTCGAGGCGATCTTTTCGAGCTGGGACGAGACGCAGCGCAACGCGGTCGAGGCCTACCGTCGCGCCATAGAGGACCTGCATGGGGAGGCGTTGCGACGCCTGGTGCGGGCGCTGAAAGATGAACCGGCCGCGCTCACGGCGATGAAGCAGGCGGTTACCGACGAGGTCGTCTATGCTGTGCTGCGCCGTCACAACATCCTCAAGCCCAGCCTCAGTGAGCGGGTAGAGGCGGCGCTGGACGGCGTGCGCCCGATGCTTGCCTCGCATGGCGGCAATGTCGAGTTGGTCAACGTCAGGCCGCCGGCGATCGAGGTGCGGTTCGTCGGCGCCTGCGACGGCTGTCCGGCCTCCGCTCTCACTTTCCATGCAGGCGTAAAGAAAGCAGTCGAGGAAGCCTGTCCCGAGATCACCGATATCGTTCAGATCAAGGGCATGAGCAACGCTGCCGACAATGATAGTGTCCGCTTCGTCAGTCCGTTCGCGCTCGGCGCCGTCGGCGGCTGGCATTTGGTGTGCCGCCTCGATGAGATCCCGCAGGGCGGCATCAGTGCCGTCGTGGTCGGCGGACAAAATGTGATCCTGTCGCGTCAGGAGGGGGTCGTTTCCTGCTTCCAGAATGCCTGTGCGCACCTTGGCATGGAGCTCGACGGCGGTAGCATCGATGAAGGCATCATCACCTGTCCATATCATGGCTTCCGGTATGATCTTTCCAGCGGCGAGTGCCTGACCGCGCCCGAAGTGGCACTTCAGTCGCATGCCGTGCGCGTCATAGGCAATCGGGTCGAGGTGAGGCTGTCGTCATGATGCGCATCTCCCTGGCGCCCGATTACCGCCGTCCTCTCCCGGGCAGCGTCACACAACAGCTGCTCGATCCGCGCGGTGCGCGAACTGTTCTCGGTGACCAGATCGCTGCCAACGGAGTTCCAGATCCCATCAGGCCTCAACCGAATTCGCTGTTTGGGCCGCGTGGCGTCTGCTTTGCACCGCACGGTGGACCGTTCTTCGTTGCCGATACCGGCCATCATCGCCTGATGATCTGGAACAAGGTGCCGCAAGCAGACAATGCCGACGCGGACCTGCTGATCGGCCAGCCTGATTTTTACTCCGAAGGTCGCAACGCGCATGGGCCGGTTGGTCCCGCCACGTTGAACATGCCGACGGGACTGTCGAGCGATGGCAAGGTGCTCGCCATTGCCGACGCATGGAACCACCGTGTGCTGATCTGGCGCACACTGCCCGAGCATTCGAACCAGCCGGCGGACCTGGTGCTCGGGCAGGCGGATTTTTCCAGCGGCGCCGCCAACCGTGGCGCGGCAACTGCCGCGGCCGATACGCTGAACTGGTGCTATGGGGTCACAATCGCCGATGGCAGGGTGTTTGTTGCCGACACCGGAAACCGTCGGGTGCTGGTCTGGAACTCCATGCCGCGGCGTAACGGCCAGCCTGCCGATCTGGTTCTCGGCCAGGTTGATGCAACCACCCGCGATGACAATGCCTCCGGGGTTGGCGGCGCTGTCGGCATGCGCTGGCCGCATAGCGTGTCTGTCGAAAACAACAAGATTCTGGTGGCGGACGCCGGCAACAACCGCATCATGGTCTGGAATTCCATGCCCAATGCCGATGGCGCGCCCTGCAGCTTCGTGCTGGGTCAATCCGGCTTCGACGGCAATGACCACAACAGGGCCTCCTATCATCCAAACAATCGTGCACTCAACATGCCCTATGGCATGGCCATACACGACGGCACCCTCGTGTGCGCCGACACCGCCAATTCCCGGTTGATCGGCTACCCGCTCGACGATCTGCGCATGGATGCTGCTGCTTGCGGTCTCGCCGGCCAGTCCGGATTTGCCGACAAGGGCGACAATCGCTGGCGCTTTGCCACCCGCGACAGCGTCTGCTGGCCGTTCGCATTGGCCGCGTCGGGGAAAACGTTGGCGATCGCCGATACGGGCAACAATCGCGTCCTGTTGTGGGAGGCGGTGTCATGAACACGCCGCTGCGGATGGCCGACGCGACGCGCAGTGTCGAGATAAGGGTCCGCGGCCGTGTGCAAGGTGTTGGTTTCCGTCCGACGGTGTGGCGGATCGCCAGCCGGCTGGGCCTCGACGGCGACGTGCTCAACGACAGCCAGGGCGTGTTGATCCGCGTGCGTGGCGTCTCGTCGACCATTGCAGCACTTGTCGAGGAGTTGCGGGCGTCGCCGCCGCCGCTGGCCGAAATCACTGCCATCGAGACCCGCCCTTGTGAGGGCGACTTGGCGTCCGGCTTCGTCATCGTCGACAGCGAGGCGGGTGCTCATGCCCGCACCGAAATATCGCCCGATGCCGCCATGTGTAGCGTCTGCGCGGCCGAAGTGCTCGATCCGTTCCTGCGGCGTTTCCGCTATCCCTTCACCAACTGCACCCATTGCGGGCCACGGCTGAGCATCGTTCGCGGCGTTCCTTACGACCGCGCCACCACGACCATGGCGCCGTTTCCGCTGTGCCAGGCCTGTGGCGCCGAATATCGTGATCCTGGCGACCGCCGCTTTCATGCCGAGGCGACGGCCTGCCATGTCTGCGGACCGACAGCAAGATTGATCCGCTTCGATGGCCGCGCCTTCTCCTTCGAACAGCATTCGATGCTCGACGATGTGGACGCGGCATTGAGCCTGATCCAGAAGGGCGAGATCGTCGCCATCAAGGCACTTGGCGGCTATCAGCTTGCTTGCGATGCCACACGGCCGGAGGCGGTGGCTTTGCTGCGCCAACGCAAGCGCCGCGACGCAAAACCCTTCGCGCTGATGGCGCGTGACCTCGATGTTGTTCGCCGCCACGCAACGGTCAGTGACGCGGAAGCGGCAGCCCTTGCAAGCCGCGAGGCGCCAATTGTCCTGCTTGCCGCCACCGGTCCCGAAAAACTGCCCGCCGAGATCGCGCCCGGTCTGCAGACCCTGGGCTTCATGCTGCCTTCAACCCCTTTGCATCTGCTCTTGCTCAGGCGCATGGGCCGGCCGGTGGTCATGACCAGCGGCAACCTGTCCGATGAACCGCAGCTTATCGATGACGCGGAGGCGGCAGCAAAACTGTCCTCGATCGCACCATACGCTTTGACCCACAATCGCGATATCGCCAACCGCATCGACGATTCCGTTGTGCGCCAGATGGGCGCAAAACTGCGCGTGCTGCGCCGCGCGCGCGGCTATGCGCCGGCTTCAATCGAGCTTCCGCCAGGTTTCGAGGCGGCGCCAGAAATCCTGGCCTACGGTGCTGAACTGAAAGCGACCTTCTGTCTGATCAAGGACGCCCGGGCTGTGCTGTCGCAGCACCAGGGCGATCTCGAAGACGCGCTGACCTACGACGACTATCGCAAGAACCTCGTCCTTTATCGCGATCTTTTCGATCATCGCCCGGCGGCCTTGGCCGCGGACCTGCATCCTGAATATCTGTCAGCGAAACTGGCGCGCGCCACCGCCAGGTCTGACAACCTGCCGCTTGTGGAGGTTCAGCATCATCATGCGCATGCCGCTGCCTGCCTCGCTGAAAACGGACGGTCATTGAACGCCGATCCTGTCCTGGCCATCGTGCTCGACGGGCTCGGCTACGGATCTGACGGTGCGATCTGGGGCGGCGAGTTCCTGCTCGCGGACTATCGCCGCTTCGAACGGCTTGGCACGTTCAAGCCGGTCGCCATGCCAGGGGGCGCTCAAGGCATACGCGAGCCGTGGCGCAACCTCCATGCCCATGTTTTGTCCGAGATGGGATGGCCGGCCTTCGCCATGAATTTTGGTGAACTGGACCTGTTTGCCGCGCTCACCGCCAAGCCGTTGGCGAGCGTCGAGGCGATGATTAAGGCGTCCCTCAATTCGCCCAACGCGTCATCTTGCGGTCGCCTGTTCGACGCAGTCGCTGCGGCTCTCGGAATCTGTTTCGACCGTCAGGCCTATGAGGGCGAGGCGGCCGGGCGGCTGGAGGCGATGGTCTCGGCCCGCTCGCTTGAAGAGGAGGGCGATGCTCTCGCCTATCCGTTACCGATCCCCAACCTGAAAGGTTCAGGCTTGCCATACATCGAACCGCTGGGCATGTGGAACGCTGTCTTTGGCGACCTGATCCTGAAAACGCCGGCGCCCCTCATCGCGGCGCGCTTCCACAAGGGTCTGGCGAAATCCATCGCCGCCATGGCTTTGAAGCTGGCGCGTCGCGACGAAGACGGCGCCCTGCCGCGTTTCGACACGGTGGTCCTGTCGGGCGGCTGCTTCCAGAACAAGGTGCTGTTCGAGCAGGTCCTCGGCCGGCTTGAGGACCTCGATTTCAACGTCCTGACGCATTCCCGCGTGCCTTCCAATGATGGCGGCGTCGCGTTCGGCCAGGCCGTGATCGCGGCAGCCCATCTCATCGACGCCGGCGGTGTCCGACAGAAAGCGAGCTGACAATGTGCCTTGGCATTC
Organism: Mesorhizobium sp. P2_H9; assembly: GCF_056403215.1. Taxonomy (NCBI): domain Bacteria; kingdom Pseudomonadati; phylum Pseudomonadota; class Alphaproteobacteria; order Hyphomicrobiales; family Phyllobacteriaceae; genus Mesorhizobium; species Mesorhizobium sp. P2_H9. The sequence continues at coordinate 78,851 of NZ_JBFUFX010000016.1, forward strand.
CTGGAAAGATCCTCAAGATCGACGATCATGAAAAGAAGCTGGCGACCGTCGATGTCAGCGGCGTCAGGCGACAAATCAACATCGCCTGCATTGTCAACGAACACCATTCGGTCGACGACTGCGTCGGCGACTGGGTGCTGATCCATGTCGGCTTCGCCATGAGCCGCATCGATGAACATGAAGCAGCCGAAACCCTGAAAATCCTCACCGAACTCGGCGAGGCTCAAGCCGAGATGGAGTCCATGCGACTGTCGGCGGTCCATTAGGAGGACGTGAAAATGTCCAGCGAAAGCGAACTGAAAGGGCTCTATCCATTCCTGCACGGCAAGGCCCAGGATCCGGAAAAGATGAATGTGGCGCTGCTGCATTCCGTTGCCGAAAAGGCCCGCGACACGCGCGAAACCAACGAGCGCTTCTTCGCCGGGCAGGCCGACATCCTTGTTGGGGCCGCGCACGCGCTGGCGGATGTCTACCGCAACAACGGTCAGCTGTTCTCCATGGGCAATGGCGGCTCGAGCTGCGATGCGTCCCATGTCGCGGTCGAGTTCGTCCATCCCGTCACCGCCGGCCGGCCGGCGCTGGCCGCCACCAATCTCGTCGCCGATCTGGCGATGATTTCAGCCGTCGGCAATGATCTCGGCTTCGACCATGTCTTCGTGCGCCAACTGCTGGCACACGGCCGCAAGGGCGATGCGCTGATCGGCATCTCGACCAGTGGCAATTCGCAAAACCTGGTCGCGGCCTTCGCCAAGGCCAAGGAGATGGGCGTCCATACCATCGGGCTCGCCGGCGGCGACGGGGGGCGCATGAAATCGTCAGGCACCGTCGAGCATCTGCTCGTCGTGCCGTCGACCTCTATCCACCGCATCCAGGAATGCCATGTCGCCGCTTACCACATCCTGTGGGACCTCGTGCACACGCTGCTCGCCGACGAACGCGGCTCCGCCGCAAAAGGAAGCGCCCAATGAAATACACCGACGAATTCCGCGACGCGGAAAAGGCGAAAGTCTTGATCAAGGAAATCGACAAGCTTGTCGCCACCATCGAGATCGCAAAAACGCGCCCGATCAACATCATGGAGGTCTGCGGCGGCCACACCCATTCGATCTTCCGCTACGGGCTGGAAGGCATGCTGCCTGACGCGATCGAACTCGTGCACGGGCCGGGTTGTCCAGTCTGCGTGCTGCCGATGGGCAGGGTCGACGATTGCGTGTCGATCGCCGAGCGGCCGGAAGTGATCTTTACCACCTTCGGTGACGCCATGCGCGTGCCAGGCTCAAAGAAGAGCCTGCAGCAGGCAAAGGCCGATGGCGCCGATGTGCGCATGGTCTATTCGCCGATGGACGCATTGTCGCTGGCCAGGAAGAATCCAGACCGTGAAGTGGTGTTCTTCGGCCTAGGCTTCGAAACCACAATGCCGTCCACGGCCCTGACGGTGCTGCAGGCCGAAGCCGACGGCATCAAGAATTTTTCGGTGTTTTGCAATCACATCACCATCGTGCCGACGATTAAGGCGATCCTCGACAGCCCGGATCTGCATCTCGACGGCTTCCTGGGACCAGGCCATGTCTCTATGGTCATCGGGACCGCCCCTTACGAATTCATCGCCGACTTCTACAAGCGGCCCATGGTCGTCGCCGGCTTCGAACCCCTCGATGTCCTGCAATCGATCTGGATGGTGCTGAAGCAGATCAAGGATGGCCGCGCCGAGATCGAAAACCAGTATGCCCGCATCGTTCCTGAAGCGGGAAACAACGCCGCTCTCACTGCCGTGGGCAAGGTCTACGAACTGCGTGAATTCTTCGAATGGCGGGGGCTCGGCTCCATCGACCATTCCGGCGTCAAGGTGCGCGATGACTATGCCCGCTTTGATGCCGAGCGCAAGTTCGCCATCCCCGGCGTCAAGATAGCCGACCCCAAATCCTGCCAGTGCGGCGAGGTCCTGAAGGGCGTCATCAAGCCGTGGCAGTGCAAAGTGTTCGGCACCGCCTGCACCCCGGAGATGCCGCTCGGTGCCCTAATGGTTTCATCCGAGGGCGCTTGCGCTGCCTATTACCAGTATGGCGGCGTCAAGAAGCATACCACGGTCCGGTCCGGTAGCCAGCCGGTGAGCGTGTCATGAACATGCGGCCACCCCCACCCAAACGCGTGCTGGGACGGGTTTTCATACCCACCGTGACGCTTGCCCATGGCGGCGGCGGCAAGGCGATGAAGGACCTGATCGACGATGTCTTCATCAGCGCCTTCGCCGATGGCGCACCTGAAGTGCTGGAAGACCAGGCGCGCTTCGATCTCGCAATGCTGGCAACGCATGGCGACCGGCTTGCCTTCACCACCGATTCCTTCGTTGTCGACCCGCTGTTCTTTCCCGGCGGGGATATCGGCAAGCTTGCTGTCTACGGCACTGTCAACGACCTGGCGGTCGGCGGTGCCAAGCCGCTCTATCTGTCCTGCGCCGTCGTCATCGAGGAAGGCATGAAGGTCGAGGTGCTGCGCCGGATCGCGCTCTCGATGGCGCAAGCGGCACGCGAAGCCGGCGTCACCATCGTGACGGGCGACACCAAGGTCGTTCAGCGCGGCGCATGCGACAAGATCTTTATAACGACCACCGGAATTGGGGTGATCCGGCCCGGACTTGAACTCGGCATCGATCATGTCAGGCCCGGCGACGCTATCCTGGTTAACGGCCTGTTGGGTGATCATGGCGCGGCGATCCTGTGCGCGCGCGGCGACATGGCGCTGGAAGCCTCGATCGAGAGCGACTGTGCGGCTTTGCATGAACTGATCGAGTTGCTGCTGGCCGCCGCGCCCGGCACGCGCTGTATCCGTGACGCAACACGCGGCGGCATCGCTACGGTGCTCAACGAGATCGCCGACGCCTCCGCGGTGTCGATCGAAATCGACGAGGCAGCGACGCCGCTGCGCGATGAAGTGCGCGGCTTTTGCGAGATACTCGGTCTCGACCCGCTTTATCTGGCCAACGAAGGCAAGATCGTCATTGCGGTGCCGGCGCAAGAAAGTGAGGCCGCGCTTGCCGCATTGTGCGCGCATCCGCACGGCCAGGGCTCTGCAATCATCGGCCATGCCGGCCTCGGCGAGCCGGGGCGCGTGACCATGCAGACCTTGTTTGGCGGCCGGCGCATCGTCGACATGCTGGTCGGCGAACAATTACCGCGGATTTGTTGAGGAAGGCCCGTGCACGAACTCGGCATCACGCGCAACATCGTCTCCATCGTCGAGGAAGCGGCGAAGGGCCGCCGCGTCAGGCGCGTGACACTTGATGTGGGTCAGCTTTCCGGGATCATGCCCGACGCCATCCTGTTTTGCTTCGACATTGTCGCCAAGGGCACATTGCTCGATGGCGCCCGGCTGGACATCCACAAGATTGCCGGGCGTGCAAGCTGCCGGACTTGCAGCGCAACGTTCGAGACGGCCACCCTTTATCAGGCCTGCGCCTGCGGCTCCCATGCCATCGACCGGTTGGCCGGCGAGGAACTGAAGATCCGGGAAATGGAAATCGAGGAGGCTGCCTGATGTGCGGAACCTGTGGCTGCGGCTCCAAGGCCGAAACCCGAATTCTCAACCTGCAAACCGGCAAGGAAACGGCTCTCAGCGACGGGCACGGTCATAGCCATGCGCATAAGGGCGACTTGGCGCATCGGCACGGCCACGATCATGACCACAGCCACGCCCATCCGCACGACCATGGCGACGGACATAGCCACGATCACCAGCATCCGCACAGTCATGGCCACGACCACACTCATGGCCACGAGCACGGGCTCGACCACGCGTTCGGGCAGGCGCGCGAGCATCGCCACCATCACGATCATCCCCATGACGACGCGGAGTTGCATGGTCACGACCATTCGCATGAGCATGATCACCACGGTCATGATCATGCTGACGGCCATCATCACCATGGTCACGAGCATCGCCACCGCCAAACCGCGGTGGTCGAACTCGAAATGCAAATCCTGGCCAAGAACGACGCGCTTGCCGCCAGCAATCGCGGCTGGTTCGCCGGTCGTGAAATCCTGGCGCTGAACCTTGTTTCTTCGCCCGGCTCCGGCAAGACGACGCTGCTTGAGCGCACCATCCGCGATCTCAAGGACCAGATGCCGATATCGGTCATCGAGGGAGATCAGGCGACCGCCAATGACGGCGAGCGCATCCGCGCCGCGGGAGCTGCCGCCATCCAGGTCAACACCGGCGCCGGCTGCCATCTTGAAGCCGACATGCTGGCCAAGGGGCTTGCCGAACTGAAGCCGGCCCTCGGCTCCGTGGTCATGATCGAAAATGTCGGCAATCTTGTCTGTCCGGCCATGTTCGATCTCGGCGAACACGCCAAGGTGGTCATCCTCTCGGTCACCGAGGGCGATGACAAGCCGCTGAAGTATCCGCACATGTTCCGTGCTGCCAAGGTCATGATCATCAACAAGATCGATCTTTTGGCGCATGTCGATTTCGACGTCGACACCGCCATCGCCAACGCGCGGCGGATCAATCCCGAGATTGCCACGCTTAGCGTGTCGGCAAAGACGGGGGAGGGGCTCGGGGGTTGGTATGAATGGCTTCACAACGAAGCGGCGCAGGTACGGCTCTAGGCATGGATGCGCTAGATCGTCCCAGAATTTGCCGCGCCATACACGGACCGGGGAGGAGAGAAATGACGCAAGGAGCCGCGCTCACGGCGCCAGCGATGCACCAGGAACCGGCTAAACGACGTCTGCCCAATCCCTTCGACGACCAGCCGGTGCGTGTGAGAACCAAGGCGGTGATGATCTACGTCTTGCTGATCGCCGCCAACATCGCTGCGTGGATGTGGGCCTGGGTCGCTTTTTCCGACCGACCGGCCCTGCTCGGCACCGCTTTGCTCGCCTATATGTTCGGTCTCAGGCACGCATTCGACGCCGACCATATCGCAGCCATCGACAACGTCGTGCGCAAGCTGATGCAGGAGGGCAAGGCCCCTTACGCGACCGGCTTCTTCTTTTCGCTCGGCCACTCAAGCATCGTCGTCCTGGCCTCGATTGCCATCGCTGCGTCCGCCACGATGATGCAAGGCAGACTGGATGAGTTTCACAATGTGGGCGGGTTGATCGGGACCAGCATCTCGGCCCTGTTCCTGCTGGTGGTCGGCATCGCGAACCTGTTCATCCTCAAGGGCATATGGGCGGCTTTCATCCGGGCGCGCCGTGGCGAGAAGATCGTCGACGAGGATCTCGACGCCCTGCTTGCCGGGCGTGGCTTGATCGCCCGCATTTTCCGCCCGCTATTCGGCATCGTTTCTCGCTCCTGGCACATGTATCCGATCGGCTTCCTCTTCGGTCTCGGCTTCGACACCGCGACGGAAATCGGCCTGCTAGGCATCTCCGCAACCCAGGCAACGCAGGGCATTTCATTCTGGTCTATTCTGATTTTTCCAGCGCTTTTCACCGCCGGGATGTCCATCATGGACACAACGGACAGCGTTTTGATGACTGGCGCCTACAGCTGGGCGTTCGTCAATCCGATGCGAAAGCTCTGGTATAATCTCACCATCACAATTGCCTCAGCGGTGATCGCGATCTTCATAGGCGGCATTGAGGCGCTCGGGATCCTCGCCGACAAGCTTGGTCTGCGAGGCGGGCTTTGGGGCGCGGTCGAAGGGATCAATGAGAATTTTGCCACTTTCGGCTATGCGATTGTCGGTATCTTCGTGGTGAGTTGGGTGGTCTCTGTGATCGTCTACCGAGCGAAAGGCTACGGAAGATTGAGGCTGGAGAACACCTAGGCTCCGATGTGCTGGATCTCGACCTAGTAACGCGAGATGCTCTGGTTGAAAGACGTCTGGCGCTTGATGATGAGAAATCGGCTGGGTAGAATGGCACATTCGCTTGGTACCTGAGAAGCCTTTGAATTCACGGCCAAGGCGGCTCAAGTGGCCGGAAATTGCACCCTGGTAGACCCGGCAAGTTCCTCATCAAACCATGCGTTCACTCCTGCGTCCGGAATTTGATCGGAACCCCGTCCGGTTCAAACTCGGAATCCGCACTGTGGACGCGATCAATGTCCGTCCCCGGTCGCAGGCGCGCCTTCAACGTATTCCTGCTCCAACACCGGAGCCAGCGCTGCAACCAGCCCGGCAGAAAGTCCGACCGCTGGTGTTCTTCCTCTCTCAGTGGGCGGCGATCATTCGATAACTTACCCGATCCTGAAAGCCGTCGGAAAGAAGGCTCCTGTCGGATTGATTCATATAGACGCCCACTGCGACACCGGCGGTACGTTCGACCTTACCAAGTTCCATCACGGCGGCCCTTTTCAGAGGCCGTTTGGAAAATCGGAAAATTGGGATTTCGGCGGAGGCGGGTTTGTGGTTCATCTTGGGGATGTGGACCAAACAGAGCCGTGGCCGGATGGCCTAGATCGCCAAGAAGACCCAGCGCTACCCGTCCGATCTGACGGACGAAGAGTGAGAACAGATCGCTGCGCTGATGCCTAAGCCTGGGCGTCGCGGCCGCCCGCGCGAGGTTGATTTCCGTGAGGTAATTAACGCGGTGCGCTACCTCGTGCGCTCGGGTTGCGGCTGGCGGATGCTGCCGATCCATTTCGGCGCCTGGCAGACGGTCTACGGCTGGTTTCGCGAGTTGGCGCGGCGCTTTCTGTTCCAGACCATTCACGACGTGGCGCTGATGCTGGACCGCCAGCGGGCCGGGCGCGAGGCCAGCCCCACGGCTGGCGTGATCGACAGCCAGTAGGTCAAGGCGCCGCAAGTTGAAAACAAGGGGTACGACGCCGGCAAGAAGATTGTCGGCCGCAAGCGCCACATCGCCGTCGATACCGACGGGCGGTTGTTGATGGTCAACCTGACGCCGGCCGACATCTCCGACAGCGCCGGCGCACAGGCGATTCTGGATGGTATCCGCAAGCGCTGGCCCTGGGTGAAGCATCTGTTCGCCGACGGCGCCTACGCCGGCTCACGTTCACGGACAAGGCCGCCTACCTCGATTTCGTGGTCGAGATCATCCGTCGCTCCGACGACCAGAAGGGCTTCCAGGTTCTGCCCCGCCGCTGGGTCGTCGAGCGGACCTTCGGCTGGATGACAAGATGGCGCCGCCTCGTGCGCGACTACGAGCAGCGTAACGATGTCTCGCGAGCCATGATCCTCGTCGCTATGGGCGGAAATCTTATCCGCAGAACCGCTCATCCGTGAGTTTCCAAACTCTTACATCGCCTTCGACCTTCGGGTGAAATGGAGTCATTTTGTATGGCAACAATGAAGGGCGCCTTGCTCAAGGGCGCCCTTCGCATCGGCGGCACGCTTCGATCCGGGGAGTACAGACCTTAGCATTCTGGAGGAGCCGCCGATGAGCGCTGTTTGGTATTCCGCTTCGCCATCGCTGGCTGGATTAGCGAAGCCTGGTGTCCGCAACCGCAATGCTGCGGGCACCCTGGTTCAATGGTGCGATCCGCTAGAACGAGCGCTGGAAGCGGAGGATACCGCCGATGCTGTTTTCCTTGTCGGCCTTGGTCCAGTTGGTGACGGTGTCTGCGCCGACATGCAGATAGTCGACTTCGGCCGTGACCTTGAAGCCCTTGACGATTTCATAGGCAATGTTCGCAGCTACGCCGAAGTTCTTGCCTTCGTCATAGGAGAGCTGGGTGTTGAACGAAGTCTTCTCGTTGATGGTGTAGGTGCCACCACCCCAGATCGCCCAGTTGCCGCTCCACTGCTTGTAGAAGCCGCGGCCGTGCGCGTCGATAGCGTTGCCCGCGTCGTCCAAGAGGTTGTCGTCGGTGCCGTAGCCACCCATGATGAATAGTGACAGGTTGTCCATCGGCTTTACGTCCAAGCGGACCTTGCCGGCCACTTCCTCGTAGTTGCTGTCGTAGGCGACGACGCCGGTGATGGCGCCCCAGCCCTGCGTGTACTTCACGCCGCCGACGACATGCGGAACATAGCTGTCGATCGTGCCGACCGCGCCGGAGCCCTCTTCGAGCGAGGCCACGGCCGTGAAGCCATTGCCGGCGTCGAAGTAATACTGCACGACGTTGGTGTCGAAATCGCCGTAAGGAACCAGCGTATCCTGGATGACGGCGCCGGCGTAGCCGATGAAGGTGTCGAAGGCCGATTCGTCCTTACCGACGCGCAGACCACCGAGTTGGATCCAGGCGAATTTCACCGAGACGCCCTTGTCGAAGGCGGTATTGCTGGTTGCCGTGTTGCCGAAGTTGAAGCGCATTTCGGTGTAGGTCTTTAAGGTGCCTAGCTCGGTTTCCTGGCCGGTCCAGGTCTTAAAGGTGAAGCGGGCGTTCTTCTTCCAGGTGTCCTGGATATCGCCGTCCTGGCGGTCCGTGGCGAGTGCACCATCGAACGAGCCAATGTCGCCGGCGCCGATGTCATAGCGGACATAGCCGCCTATGCGCAGGCAGGTTTCGGTGCCCGGAATATAGAAATAGCCGGCGCCGTAGACGTCGCAGATCTTGACGTATTCGGCCGGTTCCGGCTCGGCGACGACGACCGCGTCGGCCGCACGCGCGCCCGTAACTGCGATCAGAGCCGCAGCGGAGCCGAGAAGAAGGCTCTTGATGTTCATTTTGATCTCCACTCAAAAGATTAAAAAAGGGCCAGGGTATCTTTGCTGAAAGACAGCATCCCCTCCCATTCCCCACGATCGAGAACCATGCGCACCGCGCTGCTCCCTCGCAGTTTGACGCTACCGGCTGCGTTGAATTATTCAATACTTCTGGCGCTTGGCGCAGCGGTATATACAGCAACTGTTGCAGTTATGTCGCGAAAATACAAATATATACTGCACTATTGGTACAAACTATACAAACAGATCAATCTGTACAATTGGAAATAGCTGGCAGATATACACGAATCAATGGGGGCGGTGCGCACGCGCTCGGCCGGCATCGCTGCCAGCCGACGCTGATTTGCAGCTGGGCCCGTGAGTTCGGCTTTATGTCAAGGAAAAGTCTCGTGCGGCCAAAACGACTTCTTCAGCCAGATCTTGCCTGAGCATTTCTATGGGAACGCGACCATCGAGAAGCGGCGAAGGACGGATCAGCCAGAACCAGGCCAGTCTTGGATTGGAGATCGAGGCGAGCACCTGCCGAATTCCAGGTGCTGGCCTGCCGTCGATGAACTGAGCCAACGGGAACACATGCTTGCGGGCGCCTTTTCGCAGTGCCACCACGTCGTTTTGCCGTTGCCACCAATGCAGTGTCGATCGCGGTATGCCGAAGCGTTTTTCCAGATATGTTGGCCCTGCAACCTGACCAGCCCAGTCTTGAATGCCAAGGCAATCGCTTTGCTGATCTCGCGTTTTTTGGACTGCGCTCCCATGAGCGCCCTCGGTTCGAACCGTGAGCGGAACTCCCTCACGAGCGCCGGCACTGAAATCTCGCGCTGCTTCGGCCGCGAGCCTGTGAACAAATTCGGAGGCCAGGGCGGTCAAATCGTCATGAACCGCTCGTTTGCGAGTTAGCGAAGGTAGATCGGTGCCAGCGATGTTGCCAGCGCTCATGTGGGCTGGGGTTGAAGTGTGTGCCTCTATGACCTCGTCTAATTGAGCCAGGACGCGCCGGACCTCTTTTGCAACCAAGCTAGAGAGCTTGTCCTGGCGAGGTTCTTTTTCAAAATCAAATGATTTTGCCATGTGTGGTCCCCTGCCGCGTAAGAGTCCCGCGTCCTGCGCGATCGAATTGTGATTATTGGCTATGTATGTGGACACGAGCGACCCGAGGCCCGATGGCTCGGCTCGAGACGAAGCGTTGTCCGATCGATCTCACCGATGAGTAATGGGATCGGATTGCCCTGTTGCTGCAGAAGCCGGCCAGGCGAGCCGTAGGCTTAGAATCGACCTGCGCGAGGTTCTCAACGTGATCCGCCACATGACGCGTACGGGCGGCGGCCGTCAGATACCGAAGGACTTTCCGCCCTGGCAAACGGTCTACTGGTGGTCCCGACGTTTTGTACAACTGACGCTGTTTTACATGATCTGCAACATCGCCGGGATGCTCGATCGCGAGCGGGGCGGGCGCGAAGCCAGCCCGAGCGCCGGTATTATCGAAAGCTAGACCTTCAAAGCACCTTCGCTGGACGCCGAGCGAGGCCATGATACGGCCAGGAAGATGGCCGGGCGTAAGAGCCCGGTCGACACCGATGGGCGGCTGCTGATTGTCAATCTCCCGCCGGCCAACATCTCCGACAGCCCCGGAGTGCAGATGATCCTCAAGTCTATCTGCTGGCCAGGGATCAAGCATTTTTTCGCCGACGGCGCCTACGATCGCAGGCAATTGAGGCAGTAGGCGGCGTTCCTCGACTTCGTCTTCGAAGTGGGGGCGCGGCATCGACACCGAGGCCGGTTTCAAGGTACTGCCCAGGTGTTGGGTCGTCGAGCGAACCTTCGACTGGTTCGCACGCTGGCGCAGCCTCTTGCGCGACTGCGAACAGTGCGTCGACACCTCCGAAGCCACGAAACGCGTCGCTGTGGGAAGTCTCTTGCTGCACAGGATCAGCCATCGAACGAATTCCCAAGCGGACTCTTACCAAGTTCCATCACGGCGGCAGTGCTCGACGGAGTTCTCGACTCCATACGGACGATCCAGATCAGTCTCAGGAGTGGGGGCCGAGTGGCTCTGGGAGTTTTCTTACGCATCCGGAATGACCGTCATACACGAAAGAGAGGTGTCATCACTTGGCATTGGGGCAAACTGGCTATCCTTGAACATTAAACTCTCCCAAAACAATCGAAGGGTTCCTTGCCATACCTGTCGGCAACCAAAACATTGCAACAGATCCGAAACAGGTTGTTCAATCCACCGCATCAATCGGCGTGTGTTGAATGATCGCCTTTAACGCTGAGGAGGTGGCGAGTTCTATCCTCCAGAATTACGCAATTAAGAACTCCGCGGGTGTAAATTTCCGTGTCAACGTTAATTCTGTTCGGCAGGCTTTCCACGTTCTTGGCCGGGGTATGTCCATGGACCACTACTTTCCCGAAATCCTTTCTTGACTCCAAGAATTTGTACCGGATCCAAGTCAGATCATGATCAGTCTGCTGATCGAGCGGGATATCCGGATCAACACCCGCGTGGGCAAAAAAGTAGTCACCAAATTCAAAGTGGCTCTGTAAGGAACGAAAGAACGCCATATGTTCCAGTGGCACTAAGTTCAAGAATTGACGACGGACATCCTCGGCAACCAAGGGGTTCTCGATGCCTGCTTCAATCTGCGACAAGGGCACCCCATACGAACAGAGAGTCTGCAGACCTCCTTTTCGACCCCAGAGAGGAAGAACCGTACTGTCTTGTGCGAAATCGATGAGCCATTGCTCATGGTTACCTCTCAATAAAACACAGTCAAAGATTCCATTCGTCCGCAGTTCACAAAGTCTTTCGACCACGAGTTTTGAGTTCGGGCCACGATCAATATAGTCGCCAAGAAATATAATGATGGGGTTTGCGCCCGGCACCTCCGCCATATCTTCAGAGATTCTCCTCACCATGGAGTTGAGCTGAAAATCATAGCCGTGGATATCAGCGACCGCGTAGATCCGGCGAGAGGTCATCGGTGCTTGCGCTCTGATACGGAAGTGTTCCCAATCGCCACTTCTGAAATCCACCTCAAGTTGTATTCTAATGTTCTCCGCACGGACTTTGTTGGTCATTGTACCGCTCCGGCACGGGCACCTGTCGCAACGTCATTCGACATAGCCCCCTCAACGCCTCCTTCGTTTAGGTACATGCGGTCACCCAACTTGGTGACGCTGAGCACGGTTGGTTTGATGCCTCCCGACGATCGCATCTTCATACTGGTGACCTCGCTCAAGATCGACCTGTCTTCAGTGAGCTCTCTCAGGACCCTCCCGCTCATTGATGCTGGGCATGGAATACCTAATATGCTCAGGACTGTCGGAGCGATATCTGTGATCGAGCTTGGCGCATCCGCAACGAGCCCCTTCGCCTGCCCCGCTCCATAGGTGGCGAGAACGGCCGAAAGCTCGGCAGCGTGGAGACCGCCATGTGTTCCGCCACCCAGCCGCAAATCGTAGTCACCCGCATCATAGTAGGCACTACCACGGATGCCAGCCGCGCTGACGCCGAGACCGTCTGCAAGATTGACGCATAAATCTGGCGCGCGGGGTCCACCGGCACCAATGAGTTCGAGCGCCAGCGTGTTGGCCAAGATACCGTCAGAGCCCCCCGGATCAATGGCACGAGTAAATGCACCACCAAACCATTCTTGTTCACTCATGAAGCTCAAAACATCCCCGAGAAGTACGGGATCGAACCTTCGCATCCAGATTCCTGCTGCACGGCCAGGCCTCAAAAGAAGGTCAGTAGCATTATCCTCGAAAGACGAGTCTGCGGCAAAGCCGGCCTTTCGCAGTTCTTCTGCAACCGACAACAAACCACTAATAGTGATGTGCCCATGGTCTGACACGACGAAGATGCTGGTTTCGTCCCGGTCGGGTTGAAGGCTATGCCAAGAGAGAAGCTCTCCTACCACTTCGTCGCAAAGGCGCATCCTGTCATAATGTTCGGGCGAACCTAATCCGTACAAATGGGCGGCGCTGTCGACCTCTGTGAACCACAGGATAGATACGGCTGGACGATGGTGCGGCCATACTTCCTTCTGAAACAACTTGAGAGCTGTTTTCGGGCCGTCCACGGACAGACCTCCGGCTGGAATGTTTAGATTGCGATGCGCTCTCGCTGCGAAGTCATGAGGAAAGGAAGTCTGGGGATGTTTTACATTGAACCCAATTTGTCCGTACTTGTCACCTTGCCAATTCAACGCCGACAGAGCTCCAGGACCGCTGGATGTTATGACTGCGAGTTTTTTCTGTGCGTCACGCAAGATTTTCGCAAGCGATGTAGCGGTGACCAACCGCCCTTTGAGCCGATTGTCTGCAGCATACCAGTCGTGGGTAGTTTCAGTGAAAATCTGATTGGGGTCGGTGTCTCTAATGTAGAACTGATTACCGAAAATCCCGTTGGCTTCAGCGTTTGCTCCAGTGACGAGAGCAGTCAACGCGCCTCGTGTCTCGCTAGGGAAGACGGTCTTATGGTTCTTGCTCCAAGTGCCCTTTCGTCCCAATTCAGTCAGATTGGGCATCGTCCATTCATTGACCATGTCCGGTCTTAAGCCGTCGATGCCAAGAATAATGGCGGTTTTCGCTTCACAGATCATGTTGTTTAGTTCCAAAAATACTTGGGTAGATAACTTTGACGCTCGATTCATTGAAAGCGGTGACGAAGTCTTTTGGCGGAGCATGGTCCGTGACGATCGTGCCGATTTCTGATAGGGGAACGGAAACGTAAGAGCCAGAAGCGCCGAACTTGCTGTGGTCAGCAACAAAGATACGCCTTCTACTCCTCTGACAAAGTAGGCGCTTGAGATGCTGGTGGTATTTCTCGGCCTCGACCAACCCATGCACAGGGTTGATTCCGTAAGTACCCATAATGGCGGTGTCGAACACGCACTCGGAAATGGCCTCAAGCACCGCCTGGCCGCCCAAAGTACCATCGGCGTGATTGTATTCGCCGCCGGTTAACACAACGCGATGCTTTGCTCCACCGTGGAGAGCCTCAGCAATTGCCGGCATGTTGGTCATCACGGAAATTGGAGGGCCGTCGTTAAGCGCTTTGGCAACTGAGAGCGTCGTGCTTCCATGCGTCAGGAATATCCATTCATCTTTCTCTATCAGCCTCGCCGCCAATGCTCCTATCGACGCTTTTTCGAGACTGAGGTTATTCACCCGGATGTCGATAGTAGCTGAACGCCCAGCGGGCATGGCGCCACCGTGCACACGGTAGACGAGCCCTTCCTTTTCCAACGCTGCGATATCGCGACGTATGGTCTCCATCGACACTGAGTACTGCTCTGCTAGCCCGGCAATGCTGATACTTGATCCAGCCTCGACCATTTCGGTTATTGCCTGCAGCCGACCAGCAGCAGGCAATCGGCCTATTCGTTGGCTTCCAACTTCATTCATCCCGCGAGGCACTCCGTAGCCAGACTGGTATCTTTCGTGAGGAATAATGATATTTTGTGTATGCTGTCGTGTCAACGAGGCCAAACACCCGTTTCCCAAGAGGCTGGCCTAAGACGGCAGCTTCAAGATCGGCTTACGCCCAGAATAGGCGCCCAAATATGAAATCCGGGGAATCCATTGATGGGGATGCGGGAGTAGCCGTCTGGACTCAATCGGGGAAGTTATCCTAGGGAAGGAACCTAAAAACTCACATTGTCAAAGCCGCGCGTCCCCATAAACCTCGCATTGCATAACGCCACCTATCATTTTATCGGGGTTTCTTCCCGGCGGGGAAGGCCTTTGGAGTCTCCCGCCTCATCTCGTTCGGAATGTATAAGATATTGAAATTGTTGCTATTTCTCGGGCAAGGCAGCAGACGAAAATCAGGGGGGCGGACCGAGCAAAACCCCTTGACAAATTAAAAGTCATAAAATACCAGTTATTATCTAATAATGTCACATAGATGTTACGCAAGGTCCATAATCTGGCTGTCGATAGGGCGGCCTCATATGGGTGCCTCCAAGCCTGTTTGTGGGATCAAGAACTAGGAGAGAGAATCATGCGCGTGAATACAACTGCAGGACTGCTCGCCGGCGTGGCGACAATGGCACTGGCCGTCCTTCCCGCCGCTGCATCGGCACAGGACCTCGATGCCCTCGTTGCTGCCGCCAAAGCTGAAGGTCAATTGACAGTCATTGCCGTTTCACACGACTGGTGCGGTTATGGAGCCCTCATTCAGGGCTTCGAGGACAAGTACGGCCTCGTCGTAAATGAACTGAATCCGAACGCTGGTTCGGGAGAAGAACTTGCCACGATCAAGGCCAACATCGGCAACACAGGGCCGCAGGCTCCAGACGTCATCGACATTGGCATGGTGTTTGGTCCGACTGCCATGCAGGACGAACTACTGCAGCCGTACAAGGTCAAGACTTGGAATTCGATTCCGGACGCCGTTAAGGATCCGGAGGGTCACTGGTACGGCGACTATTATGGAGTGCTGGCATTCCTTGTGAACAAGGACGTGGTCCAGAAAAGCCCTGCTGATTGGTCTGATCTCCGCGATCCGATGTACAAGAAAAGCATCTCGGTGCCGGCAGACCCGAGAACGGCGAACAACGCGATCCTGAGCATTTATGCCGCCGGATTGGCCACTGGCGCGAAAACGGGTGCCGATGCAGCCAAGGCGGGTATAGAGTTCTACCGCCAACTCAATGAAATCGGTAATCTCGTTCCGACTTTCGGTAACGCCGCTGCAATTGCCAAAGGCGAAACGCCGATTACAACACGCTGGGACTTCAACGGTGTCATTTACAACGAGAACTTCCATGGCAACCCTCTCATTGAAACAATCGTCCCCAAGGTGACCGTCGCGGGCGTTTACGCCCAGGCGATCAGCAAGTATGCGCCTCATCCCAACGCGGCGAAGCTCTGGATGGAGTACTTGTATTCCGACGAAGGGCAGATCGGATTTCTGCACGGTCTCTGCCATCCGATCCGTTTCGACCAAATGCGGAAGGCAGGCTCAATCACGGATGAGATGGTCGCTAAACTTCCTCCATCCGGGGATAAAGTCGTGTTCCCGGAGCTTCAGGATCTGATCGAAGCCGGCAAGATTGTCGCTGAAAGCTGGACAACGACCATCAATGCGAATGCCAAGAAGAACTGAGGTGTCCCTGTCGGAGAAGGAAGTCGCTGAGTTGGGAATTTCCGAACCCAGCGAGCTTCCTATCACTCAGCGAGCTTCGGCGGTACGACGATTGGATTGGTCCGCGCTGATCGGTGTCGCGCCGTTTTTCATCTTCGCTCTCGTGATGATGGTCGCGCCAACAGTTGCGCTGATCGCCAACGCGTTTGTCGATCAGCAGGGGCACCTGACGTTCGGGAATTTTGCTGACCTCAACACGCCTGAGGTCACGGGGGCGTTTGTCGAGTCTATAAGGCTCTCTGCAGCGTCAGCCGTGCTTGGTGCAGTAATTGGCCTCGGCCTTGCTCTAAACGTGGGGCGCGGTATAGGCAGCACTCAGGTCCGTTCTATCGTGATGACATTCTGTGGCGTCGCTTCGAACTTCTCCGGCGTTCCGCTCGCCTTTGCGTTCGTCGCAACACTTGGACGTCTCGGATTGGTCACCGCAGCAATCAAGGCGGCCTTTGGCATAGATATTTATGCCGCCGGTTTCGATCTGGCCAGCTTCTGGGGGCTAACAGTCACCTATCTCTTTTTCCAGATCCCGATCACGGTTACGATCATGATGCCAGCCATTGATGGCTTGCGGAGAGACTGGCGCGAAGCTGCGTCAATCCTTGGCGCCAGCTCTTGGCAGTATTGGCGACATATCGGCCTGCCGATCTTGTGGCCCAGCCTCCTTGGGACACTAGCGCTCCTTTTCGCGAACTCGTTTGGGGCAATTGCCACAGCCTATGCCCTCACCGGTTACGCGGTGAACATCGTGCCGATCCTGCTCTATGCGCAGATCCGTGGTGACGTCCTGCACAACGAGAACCTCGGTGCTGCATTGGCGCTTGGCATGATCATCGTCATGGCATTTGCCAACACCATCTATCTCGTCCTCCGCACCCGCGCTGAACGGTGGCTCCGATGATAAAAATCATGCATCTTCTTCGCTGGATCTGTCTGTCCTTAGGTGTTGCTTTCTTCCTGATGCCATTGATCAGTACAGCAAAGTTCTCGCTTAGCCTAAGGCGCGACGGCTATAGTCTCGATGCCTACCGTTACGTCTTCGCCGATCCGGATTTCATTTCGAGTTTCAGCTATTCGGCGCTCATCGCGTTGTGCACAATCTTCGTAGGTACTGTTCTCGTCGTGCCAACCGTATATTTGGTACGCCTGCGCCTCCCATGGCTTAGGCCGGTCGTCGAGTTTATCGTGCTGCTGCCGCTGATCGTTCCGCCGATAATATTGGTATTCGGTTATGTGCGGATGTTCTCCTCTTCATCGCTACTTCCTCTTACAGGAACGTCTCGCGGGTCAGATATATTGTTGATATGTGGTTACGTGACGCTAGCGCTTCCGTATCTGTACCGAGCTGTTGATACCGGCCTCCAAGCAATCAATGCCCGCGTGCTCACTGAAGCCGCAACAATTCTTGGCGCCAGACCAATCACTATTATCACCCGCATAATTCTACCCAATATAATGGTTTCTGTGCTGTCTGGTGCGTTCCTGACTTTCGCCGTTGTAATCAGTGAGTTCGTAATGGCGAGTCTTCTCACGAGGCCTGCCTTTGGCCCCTACATCCAGAGAGTTGGGGTCGCAAAGGCCTATGAACCGGCGGCATTGGTCATTCTGTCATTCTTCATTACCTGGACCGCCATGGGACTGGTCCAAATTTTGGCGCGCTTTTCCCCTCCTGTGCGAAGAGAGAGTAAATGAATCTGGTCGCGTCCTCCGCCAAAGCAAATACCGCTCTTCACCTTTCCGGGATCATCAAACGGTTCGGGGGGCATGAAGTCGTTCGCAATCTAGATCTTGAAGTACGAAAAGGCGAATTCATTTCGGTTCTCGGCCCATCCGGCTGCGGAAAGACTACGGTCTTGCGTATGATTGCAGGATTTGAGTATCCGACAACTGGCCGAATTCTGATTAATGGGAGAGATGTTTCCAGGTTGCGCCCAGATCAGCGCAACCTCGGAATGGTATTCCAATCTTACGCGTTGTTTCCGAATATGTCGGCTGCCGCCAACGTCGGCTTTGGTCTCAAAATCGCGGCCATGGCAGATCGAGACATTCAAAGGCGTGTTGCTGAAATGTTAGAACTCGTCGGCTTGACAGGGTTGGAGCGGCGTTTTCCGTATGAGCTTTCGGGTGGCCAGCAACAGCGCGTGGCTTTGGCACGAGCGTTGGCAAAGAAACCAGCGATGCTCTTGCTTGATGAACCGCTCTCGGCACTTGATGCAAAGATTCGTCTTTCTTTGCGTGAACAGATTCGAGAGATCCAAACTGAACTCGGCATCACCACGCTTTTTGTGACACACGACCAGGAAGAGGCATTGTCGATGTCTGACCGGGTTGCGGTCATGAACAGCGGAAGGGTTGAGCAGTTTGGCACACCACTTGAAATCTACAATCGTCCGGCCACGCGTTTCGTCGCATCATTCGTTGGAACGCTTTCTGTCCTCAAGGCAACGTTATTGGACCCTGCGAGCGGGTCGGTTGAGGTCGCAACCGCGACTCTCAAAAATCTGGAACTTCCGCAGGGTTTAGCGCGGGGTGACCATCTCTCACTGGCAGTTCGGCCAGAAGCAATACGCTTTGGCGCCCACAAAGGAGATGCCATACTGAGAGGCAAGGTTACGGGGGTTGGCTTTTATGGCTCTGTAATTCGGGTTCGCCTGATCGTTGGCAATGAGACAATCACTATTGACACGTTTAATACGCAGCTCTCCTCCCCGCCGTCGCGCGGCCAGGACGTTGATATTTCGATAGACCCCAAGAGCGTGTTTGTGATGCGAGCCGAATAATGGGATCTGCTGCAACGTTTGGTTACCGACAGCATCGCAAGGGTCCCTTCGATTGTTTTGGGAGAGTTTTGATGTTCAAGGGCCCAGTTTGGCGTCACGACACGAAAGTGCGCCAGGTCATTGGCGGCTGCTTCTTCCGCGCGCGAATACGCGCGCCGCGTGGTACGAGACGCTTTTCGGATAGGACGACATCGCTAAATCATCTGGACGCATCAGGCCGGCACCACCGCCCTTGAGTGGAAAGTAGGGAATGGTCATAGCGATTGGCAGCCCGCACCCATGCACACGTCCAAGGCCGGCGCCGGGCCATGTCCGCTCGCTTCAACGGCCTGTGGCAAAGCCTCGGTAGACACGCGCCATCAACAACAAACGACGGATCGCAGGAGACGGATATGACACTGCGGCGCAACTTTCTCATGGGCAGCATGATCGCAACGACAGGAGCGGCAACCCTGCGGACCGCAGCGGCGGAAACCGTCGCCCTTCCCACAGCGGATACGTCGAATTTGGCGACCGACGACGGGTACTGGGCGGCCGTGCGAGACCTCTACGACGTGGACCGATCGATCGCCAATCTGGAGAACGGCTATTGGGGTATTATGGCACGGCCGGTGCTGGAGGTTTACCTGGAGAACACGCAGCGAGTGAACCGGCAAAATTCGCTCTATCACCGCAGCGCCTTCGGAACCGATTTCGAGAATGTCCGTACGCGCGTCGCTGCCGCTGTCGGCGCGCTGCCGGAGGAGGTCGCGCTGACGCGCGGCGCCACCGAAGCCCTGCAGGTCCTGATCACCGGCTACAACAAGCTGCAGCATGGCGATGCGGTTCTCTATTGCGACCTCGACTACGATTCGATGCAATATGCGATGGCCATGCTGAAGGACCGGCGCGGCGTCGAGGTGAAGACCTTTTCCATCCCCGAACCGGTCACCCGCGAGGCGGTTCTCGAAACCTATAAGGAGGTTCTCGACCAGACGCCCAAGGCGAAACTGCTGCTTCTGACGCATCTTTCGCACCGGACCGGGCTGGTGATGCCGACCCGCGAGATCACCGACATGGCGCGGGAAAGGGGCGTCGACACAATCGTCGACGCCGCGCATTCCTGGGGACAGATATCCTTCAACGCAACCGATCTCGGCGCCGATTTCGTCGGCTTCAATCTGCACAAATGGATAGGTGCACCCGTCGGGATGGGTTTCTTCTACATCAAAAAAGGTCGGCTGGCCGATATCGACATCCATATGGGCGACCAGGACTGGCCGGCAGACGACATCCGCTCGCGCATCCACACCGGAACGCTGAACTTCGCCGCCGCCCTCAGCGTACCCGCGGCGCTCGACTTGCACGAGAAGATCGGGGCTGCGTCCAAGAACACGAGGCTAGCCTATTTGCGCAACCAGTGGGTTGGGCCGGTCCGGGCGATGGAAACCTACGAAATCCTGACGCCCGACGACCAAAGCATGCATGCCGGCATCACCTCGTTCCGCGTCAAGGGCAAGGGGACGAAGGAAGACAACAACGCTCTGGTGGCGAAACTGCGCGATGAGTTCAAGGTTCTGACGGTGTGCCGCGCCGGTGTAGCGGCCGGCCAGTGCATCCGTGTGTCGCCCGCTCTCTACACGACTGAGGAGGAGGTCGCCCGACTGGTCGAAGCGCTCGCCGTCATCAGCAGTGCTTAATTAGGTTGAATACTCACAAACAGGCTTTCCGAATTGGCGAAGCGGTGATTTGGGGCCGGCACTTGGGAGCATTCTATCCTACCGATTTTCCCAGACGTGGACACCAGCGCCGTTATACCTTGGGCTGGCTGCGCCCTACCGAACATGGTGCCAAGAATCGGTGTCGGGCGCAGTCCCGGCATTTTCTACAACACCGGTCATGGGCATCTAGGGTGGACGCTCTCAGCTGCCGCTGCTCAAATCATTGCGGAGGAGATTTCTGAGCAGCTACCCAAGTAGCGCGTGGCTGACATTCGCTCGAAAGATAAGTGAGCAATCGTGCATCAAGCAGAAGGCCTTTCCGTTATACTGGAAATTGGCTATACGATATGAATGTCAGAATCATCCGCCCCGCCGCTAATTGGTCCAAATGTACAACGCCGACGAAAAGACTCCGGCCTGACGCTTGAGCAGCTGGCGATGCTGTCTGGCGTTTCAAAGTCGATGCTTTCTCAAATCGAACGTGGCCAGGCGAATCCGACATTTGCGGTGCTCTGGGGCCTGACGCGCGCGCTCAAGATCGAGATTTCGGATCTTGTGGAAGGAACCTCAGCTGGTTCGAATGCCGACACCGTCGAAGTTATCACGGCGCCTCACACGCCGGAGATCAAGAATGCTGACGGATCATGCCATCTTCGTATTCTGAGTCCGCCCCGCCTAGCGGGCGACACGGAGTGGTATGAGGTCGAGATTGCTCCGGGTGGGTGCCTCGAAAGCTCCGCGCACGCACCACGTGCATTCGAACATCTCACTGCGTTCACCGGAGGCTTCGAGGTCACGAGTGGTGGCGTGACCAAAATCCTCAAGACCGGTGAGACCGCGCGATACCCGGCTGACGTGCCCCATCGGATACGAAATACGTCGAAGACCGCTGCCAAAGGCTTGATGGTTTTGCTCTACAGATAATGAATTTCCACTATCGCTTGACATCATTCCTGTATAATGGATTTATTCCCTTATAACGGAATTTGGTGACGATGTGGCTGCGACCTTCCTGAGACATTTGAACGAAACCCTCGCGACAATCGAAGCCGAGGGCCTCTACAAACGGGAACGGTTGATCGCCGGTCCCCAGCGCGGCCGCATAGATGTGACGTTGCCTGCAGGAACCCGCGACGCTGTCAATCTCTGCGCCAACAACTATCTAGGCCTAGCGAACCATCCGGAAATCGTGGCGGCCGCCAAAGTAGGTCTTGATAAATTCGGCTTCGGAATGGCGTCGGTTCGGTTCATCTGCGGCACGCAGACCTTGCATCGCGAGCTTGAACAGACGATCGCACACTACCTAGGCAAGGACGACGCGATCCTGTTTGCCGCTTGCTTCGATGCCAATGGCGGCATTTTCGAGGTACTGCTGGGAGCGGAGGACGCAATCATTTCAGATTCGCTGAACCACGCTTCGATTATCGATGGCGTGCGTCTCAGCAGGGCAAAGCGTTATCGCTTTTTAAACAGCGACATGAACGAGCTTGAGGATCGGCTCAAGGAGGCTGCCGCCGATGGCGCCCGGTTCAAGCTGATCGTCACCGATGGCGTCTTCTCTATGGATGGCTATGTCGCCAACCTGCCGGCGATCTGCGATCTCGCCGAGCGCTATGGTGCGCTTGTCATGGTGGATGACTGCCATGCGACCGGCCACCTGGGCGAAGAGGGCCGGGGCACACCGGCGCTGACCGGCGTTGGACCGCGCGTCGACATCGTTACCGGAACCCTGGGCAAGAGTCTGGGGGGCGCGATGGGCGGTTTTGTTGCGGCTGCGCAGCCGATCATCGATCTGCTTCGCCAGCGCGCCCGGCCCTATCTGTTCTCGAACAGTCTCGCCCCTGCAATCGCAGCCGGCTCCATCAAGGCGATCGAGATCGCAAGACAAGCAGACGACCGTAGGCAGATTCTTGCCGCTCACGCCGTCCGGTTCCGGTCCAAGCTCGCTAGTGCGGGCTTCGAGTTGCTTCCTGGCGAGACGCCAATCATTCCGGTCATGCTCCATGACGCGCGGCTCGCCCAACAGATGGCGGCAGCGCTCGACGAGCGCGGCGTCTATGCCGCGGCCTTCTTCTTTCCCGTCGTTCCCAAGGGCAAGGCCCGCATCAGGACACAGATGTCGGCGGCGCTCACCGAAACGGACGTCGACTTCGCCGTAGATGCCTTCAAGGATGCCGGCGGGGCGATCGGGATAATTTGATGATTGAGAGGGGTAATTTGATGCGAGCGCTTGTGAAGGCAATGGCCGAACCCGGCCTCTGGCTGGATGATCTCCCGGTACCCCCGATCGGACCGGACGACGTCCTGATCAAGATCAACAAGACGGGGATCTGCGGAACCGATATCCATATCTATGCTTGGGACGAATGGGCGCGGCGCACGGTTCCAGTCCCCATGGTAGTCGGGCATGAGTATGCCGGCGAGATCGTCGAAACGGGATCAAACGTTCGCAATCTCCCCATCGGCCAGCGTGTCTCGGGCGAGGGCCACGTCATCGGGATGAACAGTCGTGCAGCCCGCGGAGGCCGATTCCATCTCGATCCCGAAACCAAGGGGGTCGGCGTCAACATTCCCGGCGCCTTCGCAGAATATCTCAGGCTGCCGGCGTTCAACGTCGTGCCTCTCCCCGACACGATCGACGACGAGATCGGCGCCATCCTCGATCCACTCGGCAATGCGGTCCATACCGCATTGTCCTTCGATCTGGTTGGCGAGGATGTCCTCGTGACCGGTGCCGGTCCGATCGGCATCATGAGTGCGGCGGTGGCCAGGCATGTTGGCGCGCGGCATGTGGTTATCACCGACATCAATCCGATGCGGCTTGCGCTCGCGGCCGAGGTCGCCGACGTCGTGCCGGTCGATGTGTCGAAGGAGGACCTAAGCTCCGTCAAGGCCAAGCTGGGCATGAAGGAAGGCTTCGATATCGGCCTGGAAATGAGCGGCGCACCAGCGGCCTTCGACCAAATGGTCGAGCATCTCGTCATGGGCGGCAAGATCGCAATGCTCGGCATCCCGGCAAGGCCGGCTCCGGTCGACTGGACCAAGGTCGTGTTCAAGATGCTGACGGTCAAGGGCATCTACGGGCGTGAGATGTTCGAGACCTGGCACAAGATGCTGGCGATGCTGCAGAGCGGCCTCGACGTGCGCAAGGTGATCACACATCGCCTGCCTATAAGCGACTACGAGCTTGGCTTCCAAGCCATGCAAAGCGGTAACTCCGGCAAGATCGTGTTGGACTGGAAGCGCTGATGTCAGCGCTTCCAGATTCCGGGATCTCGCCAGTGCATATAGGTGGGAAGGACCCCCATGATTGACCTCATCGGCGCAGTTGCACTTCTGCTGTGGGGTATACGCATGGTCAAGACCGGCGTGAGCCGGGCATTTGGCGCCCGACTGCGCCGCTGGATCGCCGCGGGGACGCGCAACCGGCTGTTGGCCTTCTTCGTCGGACTTGCCGCCACAGTGGCGCTGCAGAGCAGCACGGCCACCGCGCTCATGACAGCTTCATTCGCCGGCAGCGGCTTCATAAGTTCGGCCATGGCGCAGGCGATCATGCTCGGTGCCAATGTCGGCACCAGCCTGGTCACGCGGATTCTGGCCTTCGACATCCACTGGCTCGCGCCGCTGATGATCGCAGCCGGTGTCGTCATGTTCACGTTCAGCGAAGCCAGGCCGCACAAGGGGATCGCCCGCGCGGTGCTGGGGCTGGGGCTGATGCTGTTGTCGCTTCATCTGCTTGGCCAATCGACCGAGCCGATGCGGCAGTCTGAGGTGCTGCGCGCGCTAATGGCCTCGCTGGATGCGGTGCCGGCGCTGGCGGTCGTCGTCGCGGCCGTGCTGGCAATCGCCTCGTCCTCCAGCCTCGCCATCGTCCTTCTCGTTATGTCGCTGGCTGCCAGCGGAACGGTTGGACCCGGTCTCGGCATCGCTCTGGTTCTCGGCGCCAATCTTGGCGGCGCTGTCCCTCCTGTGATCGCCACGATGGGAGACGGCCCGCTGGCACGGCGGGTGACCATCGGCAATCTCGCCGTCCGGCTGATTGGCTGCGTGATCGTGTTGCCCTTCGCCGATCAAGCGGCTTCCGCGCTCTCCGGCTTCGCCTTGGAGCCGGCGCAACTCGTTGTCGACGCACACATCGGATTCAACTTGCTGCTCGCGGCAATCATGCTGCCACTACTCGGTGCCGTTTCGTGGGCGATGCGCCGGTTGCTGCCGGAAGTGCTGATTCAGGGCGGTCCTGGCCATCTCGATCAGGCGAGTCTCAGCAATCCAGCAATGGCGCTTGCTGGTGCAGTCCGCGAAACGTTGCGCATCGGCGACAACGTGACGGACATGCTGCAAAAAAATCTGGAAGCGCTGCGTCGGAACGACACCAAGCTCTGCGCCGACATCGCCGCTATGGATGACGAAGTCGATCGCTTGCACGAGCAAGTAAAGCTCTATCTCTCCAACCTCAATCGGACAGATCTCGACGAAGACGACGCACACCGCTCGGCCGAGATCGTCTCCTACGCCATCAATCTCGAGCACATCGGCGATATCATAGAAAAGAACTTGCATGATCTGGTCGTGAAAAAGATCAGAAACCAGCTGACCTTCTCGGCCGCAGGAGCGGCAGAGATCGAGGAGGTTTACGCAGTCACGATCGCGAACCTGCGCATCGCCCAGAGCATCCTCGTGTCAGGCGACGCAAAGCTCGCCCGCCGGCTGGTCGAGGCGAAAGTCGATATCCGCTATCTCGAGAAGCGGTCAACGGACAACCATCTTAATCGGCTTCGCGACGGGCAGATCGAAAGTCTCCAGACTAGTGCGCTGCACCTCGACATCCTGCGTGATCTTAAGCGTATCAACGCCCACATAGCGGCGATCGCCTATCCTATTTTGAAAGAAGCTGGTGTTTTGAGTGAGTCTCGTCTGCTCGAGATTACCAAGCCGTCGGGACGCGCAAGTTGATTGCAGAGCATCACGATCAGCGCACCGGAATCCAGTCAATCCAGGACGACGAGCGACATCGTGTGCTCGCTCGGCACAAAAGCATTGCCACAATCGATTGACGAAATACCAAGAAGGGAGCGTTCTTCGATGCCATCCGAAAAGGTGAATGCTCTTCCGCGATTGGTGCGGCACACTTCGCGGCGGAGAGGTTCACGACGATCACCCACTGCTAGCCCGAGCGAGGTGCGAGCATAGGCACGCAACAATACGAGGAGGTTGATGTTGCCAGCAAAAGCAGAACGCGTCCTAGACGATCATCTTGATCGTTTGATCGACGCGATCGAGCTCGCTCGGGATAAGCGCTCGATCAAAACCGCCCTGCAGGAATTCGCCACGGATTCCGGTTTCGAGCATTTTGCCCATTTTCAGCGTGCGCGTATCGGATGGGCGAGCGGTGTCGAACTACCCTCTGAAATGGCAGGAACGTTATGTGTCGAACAACTATGTGACGCTCGATCCGGTCATCGCTCAGGCGAAGCGCCTGATGTGTGGTCCATGAAGCAAAATGCAGTCGTCGACCTGTTATCGCGCCGCGTCGTCGGCTGGTCGATGAAGGCCGAGATGACGGCCCAGCTCGTCACCGACGCCCTCATCATGGCGAACTGCCTGTTCCAGTTAAGTGGCCACTACGGTTGCGGTGTGGTGCGTGAGCAGGTGTCTAGGTTCAGGTGCCGTTTGGTACAAGCGCGTGTCGACGGTACACTACCTGCTGCGACCAAGGTTATGGGCCGAAATGCCATCGGGGGAGAGGTGTGACTTGGCAAATAATTTGGTTCTGCCTCGACCCGCGTGGCGCGACTATCCTTTGACCGAGACGAGATGGCCCTTGCGCACGTACCCAAGCCGATGGAGCAGATTTGCCATCCTGAGCGCCACCGTCGTCTTGCCGGTGCCTGGATTGCCGGTAAAGCTCATATGCAACGTCGGCGTATGGGTCGACAGGCCCAGGCGGCTGCGCGCGCGCTCGCCCAGCAGGAGCGCCGCCGTCTCGCGGATACGCTGCTTGACCGGCTTGAGACCGGTCAGATCGCGATCAAGCTCCTGCCCTGCCGGGGGAGCCAGCCTCGGAGCTGATGGCTGGGGACTTCAACCCAGTTCGGACTTGCGAGCAGCGGCTGCCAGCATCGCCTGACCGACGCCCGTGTCGCCCTGTGCGACGAGCACTTCGCCAGCATTGCGAATATCGCGCGGCTCTTTGGTCTGGCTCAACTTGGCCTTGCCGACCAGATGCGTAATCTCGATCTCCAGTCCCACGATCTCCTTGACCAGCGTCTCAATAAAGTCTCTCGGCGCATCCCCCATCTTCCATGGGACGGGCTGGATTGACTCATGCCGATGCGTCAGTTTGGCCACGTTCCGACGCACAAAGCGCTCATTGTCGTGAACGGTGATCCGTCCGTGCGCATGTGCGACCAGGTAGTTCCAGGTCGGCACCTGCCTGTGGAACTCGTGCTTGCTGGGATACCACTGGGGAGAAATGTAGGCGTCGGCGGCCCGGAACACGACGAGGACCTCATCGCCGGTCGACACCTCCTGCCAGACCGGGTTGCTGCGCGCGACGTGACATCGAAGCACGCCTAGTTTTCCTGCCGAGCTGTCGAGTTCGAAGGGGATGTGATTGGCGTCGAGTCCACCTGGTCCATGGGTGATCAGCACACCGAGTGCGGTGTTCTGGATCAGATCAAAAAGAACCTCTCGGCTGAGCTCTTCGTTGTGCGGCGGGACATACATGGTCGGTTCTTTCAATGATCTCGAAGTTCGCGGCTCACGACATGGCAGCTGTTCGCACACGTTCCAGTGCGTCGGCGACCTGGTGCTTCGCCGCGATGGAAAGCGGCATGATCGGAAGCGGGGGTGCGGCCCGGCAGATGTCGAAGGCTTCAGCGAGCGTATAGACCACGCGAAGGCTCGAATACTTCTTGAAGAGTTCCCATAGCGGGACCAGCGTGGCGTCGATGCGACGCGCTTGCGCGTGGTCGCCCTGTTGGGCGGCCCTGACGATCCCCATGCAAGGTTCTGGCAAGATGCCGCCCAGCACACTGTACCAGGTGTCGGCGCCGGCAATCATGGCTTGGGCGGCGTTCCAGTCGCCGCTGTAACCGATCGAGAATCCTTTTGGCACGATTTGCCTCTGATCCTGCAGATGGCCTTGGATCGCATCGCCCCCGTCGGTCGGATTCTTGATGGCCACGATCCCAGGCACTTGCGCCAGACGTGCGACGAGCGCGGGTGTAAAGCGAAAATGCGTCGTTCCAGGATTGTCGTAGATGACGATCGGCAGTCCGCTTCTGCGCGCGACCGAGGAGAAATGCTCGAACACCTCGTCATCGGTGAGCGGGGCATAAGAGACGGCTGCGAGCAAGCCTGCGGCCGCGCCGAGGGCCTTTGCGTCTCTTGCGTGTTTTATCGCCTCGTCGGTGCGCAATGCGCCGACCCCTACGATGACCGGGATACCTCCACCAGTCTCGTCCAGCGCCTCGGAAAGGGCCCGGCGTCGTTGCTGTCGCGACAGATACATGTAAATGCCGGTGCTGCCAAGAAGTCCGATGGAATCCACCTTTGCGGTGCAAAGCCTCGCAATCAGATGGCGCAGCGCCAAGGTATCGACCCGCCCGTCACTGTCGGTAGGCGTGATCGGGAAGGCGCAAAGGCCTCTCAAGAAGGCCATGTTCAAGCTCCCATCGTCTGATTGGTTGCGGCGCTCGGCATCAGACCGCGTCCAGCCCCTGCCGCAGATCCGCAATCAGGTCGGCGGCGTCTTCGAGCCCCACCGACAGGCGCATCAGGTCTTCGCCGACACCGTCGGCCAGATGCGAATCCTTGCGGATTGCCTTGCGCGCGCGGGTCAGGCTCGCAGGATGATAGATGAGGCTGTCGGCGTCGCCGAGGCTGACTGCACGAGTGATCAGCTTGAGCCGGTTCATCATCTGGCGAGCGCCATCGAAGCCAGTGTGGAGGCCGAAGGCCAACATGCCCGAGCCCTGCGACATCTGTCTGCGCGCGATATTCCGATCGGGATGGGAGTCGAGAAACGGATAACGCACCCAGGCCACGGCCGGGTGCGCTTCGAGCGCCTGCGCGACCGCAAGGGCAGAGGCGCTGTGACGGTCCATCCGCAGGGTGAGCGTTTTCAGCCCGCGCAAGATCAGGAACGCTGACATCGGCGAGAGCGCTGCACCGGTAATATAGCGCAAGCCCGTTTCGTGCAGGGTGTGAAGTGTTTTCGCGTCGCCAAGGATTGCCCCGCCCAGAGCATCTCCGTGGCCATTGATATACTTGGTCAGCGAGTGGATCACGATGTCGGCCCCGTGTTGCAGAGGACGCTGTAGCGCGGGCGAGGCAAAGGTGCTGTCGACCGCGACCTTCACGCCGCGCGCATGGGCGTGCTGAGCAATGGCCGCAATGTCGAGGATGCGGCTCAGCGGGTTGACCGGCGTCTCGAAGAAGACAAGCCTGGTCCTGTCAGTTATGGCGCCCTTGAGATCGCTTGGTACGGATAGATCGACCGCGACGACCTTGATGCCAAACCGCGGCACCGCCTGTTCGACCATGGCGAGCGTGTTGGCATAAAGCGTCTTGTGGACGATGAGCTCGTCGCCTTGCGACAGCAGCGACAGGATCAGCGTGCCGAAAGCCGCCATCCCCGAGGCAACAACCAGCCCGGCTTCGGCTCCTTCGAGATTGGCGAGCCGCCTTTCCAGAATGTCGGTCGTCGGGTTGTATTCGCGTGCGTAAAGTCTGCCGCCCAGCGCTGCCGCAGCCTCGTTTGCGGCCACACTTTCGAACCCGTAGGTCGAGGTCAGAAACACCGGCGGCTGAACGGCATTGGAAAAACCGGCCGGATCATAGCCATGATGGATGGCTCGCGTGGCGAATGCGAGATCGGCATCGCGAGGGGACGGTGCTGGCGCTCCGGTTCCGGATTGGTCTGTGGTGCGGGGCATCGGTGTTTTGAAATCCTTTTGGCTTCAAGAACATTGCCGCCAAACTGGCTTGGATGTAACGTCCAGTTGACGATGAAACAAATGGTCCAGTCTACTCGTGCCGTGTCAGCAGGTCACTCGCAGGGTCTGGGTGCGCGCCAGATCTACGAAGCGCTTCGCGAGCAGATCTTGAGCGGTGTCTACGAGACCGGCAGCCAGCTGCCGTCATCTCGCGGCCTTGCGAATGACCTCGGTGTTTCGCGAACGACGGTCACCGTCGCCTACGAGCAGTTGGTCGCGGAAGGCTTCATCGATGTCAATCAGGGCGCACGGCCTCGCGTTGCCGCTTCCCTGGTCGGTCGCCRGGCCAGCAGCGCGGCCCCAAAACGGACTGGCCCGGTCCATCTTTCCAGCTATGGCGAGCGACTGCGTGGCAGCCCGCCATGGCCCGATTATCTGCCCAACCGTTTGAAGGTCGATTTCCGTTATGGCGACCTTGCGCCGTCTGATTTCCCGGCGCTGACCTGGAAGCGCGCGATGAACGCGGCGATGTCACAACGACCAGGAAGGCTGGCCTATGACGATCCACGCGGGTCGCTCCGCCTGCGCCAGGCTCTGCAGGGATATCTGTGGCGCGCTCGAACGCTAAGCTGCGAGATCGAGCAGATCCTCGTCGTAAGCGGCTCGCAGCAGGGCCTCGACATGTGCGCGCGCTTGCTGCTTGATCGTTCGGACAACTTCGTCATCGAGGATCCGTGCTACAGAATGGCGCGCCAGGTGTTTGCCAGTACAGGGGCGACGCCTGTCTTTGTCGCCGTCGATAGCGACGGCATGAAGACGGAACTGCTTGAGGGGGTCACGGCGCGGCTGGCCTATGTGACGCCGTCGCATCAGTTCCCGCTCGGCGGCGTCCTGCCGATCTCGCGGCGGTATCAGCTCCTCGAATGGTCCCGGCGCAGCGACGCCTATGTGATCGAAGACGACTACGATGGCGAGTACCGCTACGACATTCGTCCGGTTCCCCCTCTGCACAAGCTGGAAGACCGAAGTTCCGTCATCTATCTGGGCACGATCTCCAAGACGCTGTCGCCGATGCTTCGCATCGGCTATCTGGTGGTTCCGCCGGAATTGCAAAACGTCTTCGCGACGGCCAAGCAGCTGCTGGACAGGCATTGCCCTGTTGCAGAGCAGGAGGCGTTGGCCTCGCTCATCGAAAGCGGCGGCTACGAAAGCCATGTGCGCCGCGTTCGCCGTCTGAACGGCGAGCGACGAGGAGCCTTGCTCGCCGCCCTTCGACGCGCGTTCGCCGACCGCATCGTCATCGAGGGCGCCGACGCCGGGCTGCATGTCGTCGCCTGGTTCAGGGATCTGTCTAGCTCATTGGAAGACGTCTTGGTTGAAGAGGCGCGACGGGCCGGCGTGGGCGTCCATTCAATATCGCCGCTCTATGCTCACGAAACCGACGAACGCCGTGGCGACCGCATCGGGTTGGTGATGGGTTATTCCGCCTTGACCCTGCGGCAGATCGAGAACGGTGTCCGGCTGCTCGCCGGCGTTGTCCAACGGGTAGGCAAGGGCTTGCCCCGTCAGTTGAGCAACAAGCTCGGCAGGGACAGCGACAGCGCCTGACCGGCGGTGCCGCCGAGCCCAACACGATATCGTCCACTGGAATAGCAAGACTCGGCAAAACTGGCTCTGTCTGTCGGGCCAGCATCCGGGCACAGCGTGATGCCGGCACGCTGTCCCTGGAGTGTGGAAGCAAAGATGGCAAACGCACATCTCGATGAGACCCTCGCATCCGGCCGGAAGCTGGGCGCTGCGATGGCGGTCTTGGAGGGCTAAGCATGACGTGGAATGGAACGCTGCTCCACATCCACGTCGCGCCGGCAGCCTCCTACGAGATGGAGGAGTTGACCCAGGCACAGCTTGTTCCTGGTCGCGGCATCTTGGGAGATCGATATTTTCTGGGAACGGGAACCTACTCCCCGAAACCGGACGTTCGCGAGGTGACGCTGATCGAGGTCGAAGTCCTGGACGCGATCGCCGCAGGTGAGCCAAAGATCCCGGGCTTCAAAGCCAGGCTCGAGCCGGAAGACCATCGGCGCAACTTGACCACCCGGGGCGTGCCGCTCGGCCACCTCGTCGGCAAGCGTTTCCGCGTTGGCGAGACCGTGCTGCGGGCCGCGCGGATGAACTTTCCCTGCAAGTACATCGAAGAGCTGCTTGGCATTCCCGGCCTCTACGAGGGTCTGTTGAACCGTTCCGGTCTGAATTGTGCAATCGAGATCGGCGGCGTGATCCGCCCGGGCGATCCGATCCTTCCGATGGATGAGTGAACCTGCATGGCCGCGCCTCGTATCATCATGAAGTTGATCGTAACCGCCATCCGCAAGGAGCCCGGCGAAGTCCTCGTGATCGATTTGAAGCACCCGCGCAAACCGTTGCTGCCGCCGTTCGAACCTGGCTCCCATGTGGATGTCCATTTGGCCGACGGGAAGGTGCGCCAGTATTCGCTTTGCGGCGACCCGAGCGATTTGAACCGCTACACGATTGCAGTGAAGTTCGAGCAGGAAGGCCGCGGCGGATCAAGCTGGATCCACCGGACTGTTTGCCCTGGATTGACACTGCCGGTCTCCGCTCCGCGCAATCATTTCCCCCTCAGCGAAAGCCGCGCGCCGGTCCTGCTTTTGGCGGGAGGTATCGGGATCACGCCGATCCTGGCAATGGCGCGGGTGCTGGAGCGGCGGGGCAGACCTTACGAACTGCACTACTTCACGCGCGCCAGAGCGCTCACGCCGCTCTTGTCGGAAATTAGGAGCGCCCTCGACCCAGCCAATGTGCGGCTGCATTTCGACGATGAGCCCGAAACCCGGCAGGATCTTCAAACCTTGCTGTCGACGCCTTCGTCCGACCCACAGCTCTACTATTGCGGGCCACCTGGTTTCATGGCTGCCGTCGACCGGGCAAGCGCCCACTGGCCGGCAGGCACGGTGCATTTTGAGGCTTTTCAGCCGCTCGAGCACGACGATGCCCCACCTGAACCGTTCACGATCATATTGCGCGACGGCGCATTGGTCCCTGTCGCGGCCGACACGACCGCGCTCGCGGCACTGCGGCGGGCGGGCGTACTGCTCATGGCTTCATGCGAGAACGGCGTTTGCGGGACCTGCGAATGCGGAATGCTGGAAGGTCAGCCGATCCACCGCGATGCCTTCCTGTCCAGCCAGGCTCGCGACAGCCGGTTTATCCCATGCGTGTCTCGCGCCCGGGGTGTGCTCAAGCTCGACCTTTGAAGCCAACGAGGTTTCAGTCCAGCTTCAGTACGGAAAATGAGCGAATAGCGTAGAGCCAGCCGAACCCTTCTGCCTTCAACGATCAGGTCAGGGGGCTGTCCTGCGTAGGAATTGCACAGCGCCCGCCATCGACGCTCAAGCGGCGAAACCGGCGGCCTTCACCGAAGAAGCAGTGCCAGCCGACAGCGGCCTTCAACGCGTCATCAAAGGGAGGCGCGTCTCATGATTTGTTTCTGGTGCCACTAATTATCGAATTTCGGAATTATTTTTATTGTTTTGTAAGAACGTATTAGACAGGCAGATAGCTTCGTGCGCTTATTCCGACGTCGATGGCCCTTCACTTCGTAAAAGAAAAGATCACCCACAAAAAAACGATGAGGCTCAGCGGCGGCTAGCTATCTGCGAAATCCGAATCGAATGTCTCAGTTTAAAATATATGAGACAAGCGTTGCATGTCTCGGAAAAGAGACTTGAATGCAGCCCGGTGAAGCAGAAGCGCACGCGGCGGCTAGCTTTGCCGAAGGAAAGGTGTCCGTTCGAGCTGCATCTTCGATGTCTGCCTGAAGATGCAATCAAAGTTGCGTATAGGACTTCTAACTAGAAAAGGGGAATGAACAATGACTGTATCTCGACGCAGTGCGCTGAAATTGGCCATGGCAGCCGGAGCATCGCTCTCTATGCCGTCCATCCTCCGCGCGCAGGCAACTTCAGCCGACGCGAAAACTGTCCGTATGGTCATGGGCGACGCGCTTACCGCTTTCGATCCAATCTTCACCTCCAGTGACGTCACAGCCAGCCATGCTATGGCCATTTACGATACGTTGTTCGCTTTGGACTCGCAGCTTAAGGCGCAGCCTCAAATGGTGGAGAAATGGACCCTATCTGAGGACAAAAAAACCTATACGTTTCAACTGAGAGAGGGCCTCGAATGGCATGATGGCACACCGGTTACGGCGGGAGACTGTGTGGCTTCTGTTCGAAGATGGGCCCAAGTCGACGCCGGCGGACAACTCATCATCTCGCGGGCGCAAGACATTTTGAAGAAGGATGACAAAACGTTTGCGATCGTTCTCAAGGATCCACTGCCAATATTGATAGACATCCTCGGCGCATCCAGCGGCTATTACCTGGCTGTAATGCGTGAGAAAGATGCAAAGCTTGCTGCCACTGAGCAGGTGACCGCAAATATCGGCTCAGGACCGTTCAAATTCAACCAGGAACTCGCTCGTCCAGGCGCTAGTTTCGCCTATGATCGCAACGAAGCTTACGTACCGCGGAAACAACAGCAGGACGGATATGCGGGCGGGAAAATTCCGAAGGTAGATCGAGTCGTTTGGGATCAAATCTCAGATCCGCAGACCGCCGTGGGAGCTCTGCAGGCGGGCGAAATTGATTTCATCGAACGGCCAAGCGCAGATCTGTTTCCAGTTATTGGAAGCGACTCGAACCTGGAGCTCCAGGTGTTGAATGCATCCGGCCAGGACTGGTGCCTGCGAATGAATTTCCTTCAACCGCCGTTCAACAACGTGAAAGCGCGCCAGGCGGTGCTCCACTTGCTCGATCAAGAAGCGTTCTTGCGCGTAATCGCTCCCGATGCGCAGTACGGTCATACAGTGACATCGATCTTTGGCAACAGCACGCACTACTCGAATGATGAAAATACCGGCTGGTTCAAGAAGGGGGGTGACGCTGACAAAGCCGCGAAACTTCTCAAAGAGGCGGGATATGCGGGCGAGAAGGTCGTAATTCTTCAAGACTCCACCCAGCCTGCACACAGAGATGCCTCGCAACTTCTCGCAGACTCCCTCCGAAAAATCGGGATGAATGTTGAACTCGCTGCCAGCGATTGGGGCGGGCTTTCTAAGCGCCGAACGAACAAAGGACCTGTTGAAAGCGGCGGTTGGAGCATGTTTATGACCACCGATACCGACTTTCTCATGAGCGATCCGACATCGCAGATCTTCATGAATGCAGGTGGCGAAAAGGCTTGGTATGGCTGGCCGAAGAACGAGGAGTACGAGGCACTCCGAGCCAAGTGGCCAGACGTCGAAACTCTAGAGGAGCGCAAGGCGTTAGCCCGACAAATGCAGAAAATCTGGTGGGATTTCGTCGGCGATATCAGGCTTGGCCAAGAACTGAGGCCGGTCGCCCGGCGCAAGGAACTCACCGGCATTGTCGGCATGCCTATCAACCGTGTCGCGTTGTGGAACATGGAAAAGGCGTGAGTCCATGGCGTTCTACATCATCCGCAGGATGATCTCGGCCATCGCCGTCATGGCGATGGTCGGAGCGTTTATTTTCCTTCTTGTTAGATTTGCGCCAGGCGACCCTGCCGTCATAATCGCCGGTCCAACAGCGACGGAAGCAGTCGTCGCCGGAATCCGGGATCAGATGGGTTTGAATGATCCTTTGGCGGCCCAGTTCATCCGTTGGGTTCAGGAAATTGTTAGCGGCAATCTCGGAACCTCAATATTTTCTGGCCGTCCCGTCAGCGAGTTGATTGCTCAACGCTTGCAGCCTACCATCTCGCTGTCACTCTTGACGGTATTCCTCTCAGTAATTGTCGGGATCTCCTTCGGGGTCCTTGCCGCATGGCGGGCAGGGGGGGTGGCAGACCGCTTTCTGATCGGTTTCTCAGCTATCGGATTTTCTGTCCCTGTATTTGTCATCGGCTATTTCCTGGTCTACGTCTTTGCGATCCAGACACATTGGCTGCCTGTTCAGGGATACAAGCCGATAGGTCAGGGTATGACACCTTGGCTCGTGCATTTAATCCTTCCAACACTGACTTTAAGTCTGGCGTACATTGCTTTTATTGCCCGGATAACCAGGGCGAGCATGCTTGAAGTTCTGTCAGAAGATTATATGAGGACGGCCGCAGCCAAAGGTGCGTCGTCCTATGCCATGCTGTTCCATCATGCTTTGAAAAATGCTGGCGTCCCGATCCTTACTGCGGTTGGACTAAGTTTCGCGGGACTTGTCGGCGGCGTCGTCCTTACGGAAACCGTGTTCAACATACCGGGCATCGGTCGCCTGGTCGTAGATGCCATTAACGGGCGCGACTACCCCATAATTCAAAGCGTACTGATTATCGTCTCGGGCCTTTATGTCCTGATCAATCTCATGGTCGATCTTGCTTACACGCTGATCGATCCGCGTATTCGGTACTGATATGGTCATCTCAACATCACCGACACAATCTGGCTCGCAGGATCGTTTTCGGATCTCAGTTCTTGCCCGGCGCCACCGGCTGGTCCTGACCGGCGGTGGTCTCCTCGTTCTCCTGATTGTTCTTGCACTTCTTGCTCCATTCTATGCGGGGGATCCGGGAAGAATGGATCCATTCGCTCGCTTAAAGCCTCCCTCTGGTGATCATTGGCTGGGTGCCGATAATCTGGGCCGTGATGTTTTAGTCCGGACCATTTACGGCGCGCGTATATCGCTCCTGGTCGGGCTGGCGTCAGCGCTAGCAGCAGCCTTGGCAGGGCTCATGGTCGGCATCGTGGCTGGTTACATCCGCGCATTCGACAATATAGTGATGCGATTCATGGACGCCTTGATGTCGATTCCGACGATACTCTTGGCCATCGCGCTAATTTCGTTAACCGGATCTGGCATCGGAATTCTGGTCCTGGCTATCGCTATTCCCGAAATACCGGGTGTGACCAGACTTGTTCGCTCGATTGTCCTAAGCGTTCGGGAGCGACCATACGTCGAGGCAGCTGTTTGCGGTGGCGCTCGTCTTCCGAAGATCTTGTGGCGCCACGTTCTTCCGAGCACTCTTCCGCCGCTGATGGTTCAAAGTGCGATTGTCTGCGGAAATGCGATCTTGACCGAAGCCGGCTTGAGCTTTTTGGGCATTGGCGTGCCGCCAGAGATTCCAAGTTGGGGAAATATGATTTCCAGCTCGCGCCTCTATCTTTCCATCGCTCCGCTGACGCTCTTTGCCCCTGGCATTTGCCTTGCTCTTACAGTGCTGGCTGTCAATCTATTCGGGGACGGCTTACGCGACCTTTTCGATCCGCGCGCGAAGCGGAGGCATTGATATGAAGACGTTGAATAGTGTTGACAACGATGTTCTTCTCGACGTTCGCGATCTTGAAACTCACTTCTTTGGTGAAGATAGCATCACCCGCGCCGTCGGCGGGGTGAGCTTTCAGGTCAGAAAAGGCGAAACGCTCGGTGTGGTTGGCGAATCGGGATGCGGAAAAAGCGTCACTTCTCTGTCCATTCTCCGCCTCCTGCCAAAGCTAACTGCCCGGACGGTTGGCGGAGAGGTTCGGTTCCACGGACAAGACTTGCTCAAGCTTTCAGATCACGAAATGCGAAAAATTCGCGGCAATAAGATTGCCATGATATTCCAGGACCCGATGACCAGCCTAAGCCCGGTTCACACCGTCGGGCGACAGATCGCTGAAGCTGTTGAAATTCACACCC
The DNA here is from genome assembly GCF_056403215.1 of Mesorhizobium sp. P2_H9. Taxonomy (NCBI): domain Bacteria; kingdom Pseudomonadati; phylum Pseudomonadota; class Alphaproteobacteria; order Hyphomicrobiales; family Phyllobacteriaceae; genus Mesorhizobium; species Mesorhizobium sp. P2_H9. Next base: position 115,708 of record NZ_JBFUFX010000016.1, read on the forward strand.
GGGCCTCGCGTTCCGCAGCAATGGCAAAGGCAGAGGAGATGCTGCGTCTGGTGCGTATCGCGGACCCCGACCGGCGGCTGAAGAACTATCCGCATGAAATGTCGGGCGGCATGCGCCAACGCGCAATGATTGCCATGGCGCTTGCCTGTTCACCGGAGCTGTTGATTGCCGACGAGCCGACTACGGCCCTGGACGTGACTATTCAGGCGCAAATCCTCAGATTGATTGTCGACCTCAAAGAGCGAACGGGCACCTCGGTGATGTTTATCACTCACGATCTCGGCGTGGTCGCCGAGACATGTCAGCGCGTCATCGTGATGTACGCCGGGAAGATTGTTGAGCAGGCGACTGTCGTCGGCCTCTTTGCGCGACCCATGCATCCGTACACTAAGGCACTTATGCGCTCTGTTCCCGACAGGCGCCGCGGAAAGGAACGTCGTCTGCCGGAAATTCCAGGGATCGTGCCGAGCCTGCGCGCACCTATCATCGGATGCAGCTTTGCCCCGCGCTGTTCGTATGCGACCGATATTTGCAGGGAGAAAACGCCAGTCCTGGAAGACCACGGGCCGGGGCACGCGGCAGCCTGCTGGCATGTCGAGAAGGTGCTGAGCGTATGAACGGTCCACTGCTTAAAGTCGAGAACTTGATTAAGCACTATCCGCTGGGTGGCGGATTTTCGAAGAGAGACGTCCCGGTAATCAGGGCGGTCCAGGACGTGTCATTTTCCGTCGAGGCAGGCGAGACCCTCTGCATTGTAGGGGAATCGGGCTGTGGCAAGTCGACCATTGCGCGGCTCCTGATGCGCCTTATTGACCCAACCGAGGGCCGCGTGCTGCTTGAAGGCGTAGATATTGCAAGCCTGAAGAAACACGAGCTCCGAAATCAACGCCGTCGAATGCAGATGGTCTTCCAGGATCCCTATTCTTCGCTAAACCCGCGGCTCTCGGCGGGCCAGATCATCACTGAACCAGTTGAGAATTTTGAGCGCCTGAACCGAAAGCAGCGGGAGGCGCTGGCAGCATCGCTTCTGCAACAGGTGGGTCTTGCTCCGGAGATCATGCACCGGCTTCCCTCGGAACTATCGGGAGGGCAACGCCAACGTCTCGGCATTGCGAGGGCGTTGTCCCTTAAACCGGCAATTATCATCGCTGACGAGGCGGTTTCGGCTCTCGATGTCTCCGTCCAAGCGCAGATCCTGAACCTGCTTATGGATCTCCAGCAAGAGCTGGGCATCGCTTTCGTCTTTATCTCTCATGACCTTGGCGTCGTCGAGCATATCGGCCACAGGGTGGCAGTCATGTATCTGGGACGAATGGTGGAACTCGCCAGGTGCGAAGATCTATTTGCCAATCCCGTGCATCCCTACACCGAAGCATTGATCGCCGCCGCTCCGGTGCCAGACCCTACTCACCGCGGTCTGGAAGCACGCCTGGAAGGGGAAGTTCCAAGCCCCGTGAATCCACCGACTGGATGTGCATTTCATCCTCGGTGTCCACTCGCGGTTGATCGCTGCCGAATCGAAGTTCCGATGTTAAATCCCATGCCAGACGGCCGACTTGTCGCGTGTCATGTACGCGCTCCGGTCCTTCGAAGTGTTTCTGACATTTCTTCGAGCCGGCCTCTCGTCGCCAGTTACTGAAACGAAATGGGTGCAAGGCGTCTGAATGTTCGCGAACTTTTATTTTCAAATGCGAACTGTCTGGGGAATATATGAACAACGATGAAAAGATGGGCAGGAACGAACAGGAACAATTTCATTGCTACGATGAGACCGGTTCTTTGGAAACCAATGTCACCAACGGCTTTACGATTGTTGCAGTTGGAGACCTGATCGTATCGCGGCGTTTAACAAACGGCTCCCATCCCGGTTTCGCGCAAATTGTTGATCTCTTGAAAGCGGCGGATGTCACCTTCGGCAACCTGGAAACCAACATCTTCGACATCCGCACTTTCCAAGGAAGCCCGCAAGCAGAGTACGGGGGAGCGTATCACATCAGCTTGCCCGAGACGGGGCCAGATCTGAGGAACATTGGGTTCAATCTGGTTAGTTACGCAAACAATCACGCTTTTGACTGGGGTGTGGAGGGCATGCGCCTCACGTGCCGCGTGCTCGACGAGAATGGTATCGTCTATGCTGGTGTTGGCGAGACGCTGTCACAGGCTGGTGCTGCACGTTTTGTAGAAACACCTAAAGGACGCGTGGGATTGGTATCGTCCGCGTCCACGTTTACGCCTATGTCGCGTGCCTGCGATGCAGCGGGTGAAGCTCCGGGTAGACCTGGGATCAACACTCTGCGGTTGGAGAGGAGTATCGTTGTGGAGCCCAAAATGCTCGACAGCCTGCGGATGGTACGAGACTCACTGCCTAACTTTGGGCGGTCCGGTGCACAATCAGAGAAAGTAAAGGTTGCGAATGTCACCTTCAGAGCCGGCGAGCGGCCCGGATATTCGTATGAGCCCAACCCCAAGGACGTCGCGAATATCCTCCGAAACATTCGCCGCGGCAAGCAGTTTTCTGACTTCTGCGTCTTTACAAATCACGGGCATGAACCAGGCAATTGGAGTGAAGAACCGGCGGACTATGAAAGAGAATTCGCACATCAGACAGTCGATGCAGGGGCTGATGCTTACATCGTGCACGGACCGCACCGACTGCGGGGTATCGAAATCTACAAGGGCCGGCCAATATTTTACAGCCTGGGCAACTTCATGATGGACGATCTTCGGACACCTGTGGGCGCCGATATGTACGACGTCTATGGCAAGGACTTGGTAGACGCCACAGATGCTGACGTGACCGTGTCCGAAATGGCATCGGGGTACGAAACTTCCCCCGGTTTCAGCGACCCTGTATTCTATGAGAGCATCATAGCGGTAAGCCGCTTCGAGGAAAACAGACTCGCCGAGTTGCTTCTGTACCCCGTTGAGCTGGGTCACTCCAAAAGGTTCGCGAACCGAGGAATTCCTCGTCTTGCATCTGCGGCGAAGTCCAAGACGATCGTAGAGCGCTTGCAGAAGCTCTCCGAACCTTATGGGACGCAGATTGCCTTCGATAACGGCATCGGCGTAATCTGCCTGCAGCGTGGGAAAGAATGTAGCTAGCGGCGTGCTCAGCTGCGCGAAAATGTCTTGAAGCCTCGGTTCAATGTTCATCTCGGCACGCGACCCAGCCCAAAGAGTAGTTGATCTGAACTAGCCTGTCTCGTTCGACCGCGAGAACGACCGCAGATCAATGATGAGTACGACACCGCTCTTAGCGCATTCAGAAGGCTTCCATAGATAAAACACCTGGCACGAAATCACAGCAGCCAGCCTTCACAAGAGAACGAGGACTGCCAGTTCGGAAGATATGGTGGTGAGGAAAGAGCATACAATGCTAAATCATGAGCTGAAAAGGCCATTGGTAATCGAGTCCGCCGAACTGCGGCTGATCGAACTTCCATTGCTAAAACCTTTCACCATCTCGTCTGGAACAATGACAACGAGGGTCGCGCCCATTGTTGTACTTCGGGGCGGTGGATGTGAGGGTTACGCAGAGGGCGTAGCAGACGTTCTGCCTGATTACCTGCCCGAAACAATCGTCTCATCGATGATGATGATGCGCGACGTATTATTGCCGGCTGTCGTGGGTAAGCACATTGCGAACCCGCAAGAGATAGAGCGACTGTTCCGCCCTTGGCGCGATCACCAGATGGCAAAGGCGACGGTCGAGATGGCATATTGGGATCTATGGGCCAAAGTGCAGGGTCTGCCGCTATGGCAGGTTCTCGGCGGTACGCGCTCCCAAATAGAGGTTGGTGTATCTCTAGGGATCAGAGAAATCTCTGAGACCATGGAGGAAGTGGCTCTCCACGTGCAGCAGGGCTACCGACGGATCAAACTGAAGATAAATACCGGCCACGACTTGGAGCTTTTGGATGCGGTGCGCGCCAAATTCCCTCACATCCATCTGACTGTAGATGCGAATTGCTGCTATACGCTCGCTGATTCATCTCTGTTGCGGAAGCTGGACAGTTATGGGCTTGACTATATCGAGCAGCCGTTGGCATGGAACGATTTGCACGATCATGTGCGCTTGCAATCCATGTTGAGCACGCCAATTTGCCTGGATGAGTCTATACGGACGTTGGCTGATTGCCGGAAAGCACTTCAGTCAGATGCCGGACGGATCATCAACATTAAGGTTGGCCGTGTAGGCGGCCACACCGTAGCCAAGCAAATACATGATTTGTGCCTCGCCTATGACGTGCCGGTCTGGTGCGGAGGCATGACCGAAACCGGGATCGGCCGCGCTCATAACATTCATCTCTGCACGCTCGAGCAGTTCTCACGGCCCGGGGACACTTCGTCATCGTCACGATACTTCAAGCGTGACGTTATCGTCGAACGGCTTGAAACTTCCGACGGCCTGATGCCCATCCCGGCGAACGGCGCAGGAATTGGCGTAACGGTGGATTGGGATTTCCTCGACTCTATCTCCACTTCGGTCGAAGCGATCAGAGCCTGAGCGCGCACATTTGCTGCGGCCCTATCGCGCTCGTCTAGGCTCAGGACCTACAAGTTTGGTGTAAGCGCGAGATGGCGCGGTTGTCGCCGAACTTATTTCTCGTGTGTTCCGAGGGTTGACTGACCCGATCGTAATAGCTTGCACCGGAGGATACGGCGCGTGAGCTGTTTCAATTGCGAACCTGGCATCATCGGCACTCACGTTGGATGCATTCCTTAGCCAACAATCAAATTTTCCTTCGCGGAATTACCGATGCGTATGTGTTCATCGCGGATAAATGGCTGTCGGCGCGTCTAAGTTGATCGAGGCCGGCCGTGCGGTCTTTGCTTGCCAGCAAACCACAAAGAACTTCCGAAATGGCCAAGGCTGGTGTGAGCGTATGGAAAAATGTATGGCTCTCCGTCGGGAAGAAGACAACGTGTTGGGCGATCGCTACCAAAGGTGAGACTTCGCTGTCTGTAATTGCGAGTATTCCCATTCGTCTTTCGCGGGCGACCTCGGTAAGTTCAAGAGTATGCAGTGAATAGGGGCTTATCGAAACAGCCAGCAAAACATCTTCCGAGGTGGCGCGCATAAGTGCATCTCCGCTCGTGCCGGCGGGAGCATCGAGATGAATGGTTTTTTCGCCAAGCAGAGTCATGACGTAATGGAAATGCCAGGCGACCGAATGGCAAGAGCGTAAACCGAGAACAAAAATCTTTCGAGCTCTGCTGAGGTGATCGGCCATTTTGCTGAGCCGAGAGAGGGTGCCGGGTTCGCTTAGGCGTGCTATTTGAGCGGACAGAGTCTGAAGCATCCGTTGCGCCAGTTCTTCCCCATCGGTGAAGCCGCCGTCCCGCTGCAAGGCCTGAGCCGCAAAACCGTCTGTGCCTGCCCGAATTATATCCGCATGTTGGCCGCGAAAATCGCCATAGCCGGAAAAACCTAGAAATTTAGCCAAGCGCGTCATCGTGGAAGGTTGCACGTCTGCATTGCGGGCGAGCTCACGCATCGACACCAGTGCTACTTCCTGAGGATGTTCAAGAATGTGCCGGGCAGCCTGCTGCAACTGTATCGACATCTCGTCAAATCGCTCGACAATCAAATTGTGGAGCGGTCCCTTTTGCAACATTTGCTTCGTTCTCGATGAAGTAAGTCATCCGAACCATCCCGTTGATGGGTGCGAAAGTCAACAATATGCCGAATGGGCGGCGGTTTTTGCTCAGCCCGTACGCTGTGTTCGGCAAAACAGATGTGTCATAATAGGCGATGATAACACAAATGTTGCATGTCGTTTTTGAATCTGCGAATTAGTGGGGGGCGGACCCGAACGTGTCGACCAACCCAATCCCGAGAGACAACGATGACGAAACTCCTCCATCGAGCCATAGGTTCGACAATTCCAAGAGCGGTAGCAGGAGAAGGCATCTACATCACCGATAGCGAAGGCCGCGCCTATATAGATGGCTCGGGCGGTGCCGCTGTGAGTTGCCTCGGCCACAATCATCCTGAGGTGTTGGACGCGATGAAGGCGCAGATGGCGGGGATAAGTTACGCTCATACATCGTTTTTCACCACGGATGTGGCCGAAGAGCTTGCTGAACAGCTTGTCGAGTTGGCGCCGAAGGGTCTTGACTATGCGTATCTGGTGTCGGGCGGTTCAGAAGCTGTCGAAGCAGCACTTAAGATGGCTCGCCAGTATTTTGTTGAAATTGGCCAGCCCCAGCGTCGTCATATTATTGCGCGGCGACAAAGCTACCACGGCAACACAATCGGCGCCCTTGCAACTGGTGGCAATGCGTGGCGCCGCGCACAGTTTAGGCCCATCTTGCCGGAAACCCATCATGTTTCGCCATGCTATGCATATCGCGACATGCAGGCGGGCGAAACGCCCGAGTCTTATGCCGAGCGTCTTGCTGCAGAGTTGGAGTCGAAAATCATTGAGCTCGGAGCGGACACAGTCATGGCTTTCGTGGCCGAGCCAGTGGTGGGCGCAACCCTCGGTGCCGTTGCCGCCGTGGCTGGCTATTTCAGATTGGTCCGGCGAATCTGCAACAAATACGGCATCTTGCTCATACTCGACGAAGTAATGTGCGGTATGGGTCGTACCGGCACGATGTTTGCTTTGGAGCAAGAAGGCATTATTCCCGACCTGATGACGATCGCAAAGGGTCTAGGCGGCGGCTACCAACCAATTGGCGCAGTGATGTTATCTGAGACGATCTACCGCGCGTTCGCGGATGGGTCGGGGTTGTTTCAGCACGGGCATACATACATCGGTCATCCGATCGCTGCTGCGGCTGCCAACAAGGTTGTCGAGATCGTGAGACGTCCAGAAATGATGGCAAACGTGGTCAGGATGGGAGAGCGCTTACAGGCTGGCCTTGATGCGGCGCTAGGCGAATGTCCTTACGTCGGCGACATTCGTGGTCGAGGCCTCTTTCGCGGGATAGAAATTGTCACAGACAAGGACACGAAACAGCCTTTTGATCCMGCTCGCAAAATCAATTCCAGGATAAAGAAGGAGGCGATGCGGCGAGGGCTGATGTGCTACCCGATGGGCGGCACTGTCGATGGGGTCCATGGCGACCATGTCCTGCTCGCGCCTCCGTATATCATTCAGCCTGAGCAGATCGACATGATCATCGATCGACTGGCTGCGGCTATCGACGCCGCGGTTGCGGAATGAGCGTTCGGTCATGCAAGAGTTTCCCATGACATGTCGCTGTGCGCCGATAAGCGACCAAAACTGGCCCACCGAAATCGCGGATATGAAGGCTGGATTTGCAGGCGCGCTGAACGTCTATCGAACCATGGCTCACCATCCGGCACTACTGAAAGCGTGGGCTCCACTCCGCCAGCATATTGTCAAAGAAAGCGCCCTGGGGCCGGTGCGATCCGAACTCGTTATCTTGCGGGCTGCACATCGGATGGGCTCAGCCTATGAGTGGGCCCATCATGTGAGCCGCGCTCGAAAGCTTGGAATTTCCAACACACGCATCCGGTCGATGCAAGGCTCGCCCGACGGTGAGGACGGGATGATTGCCCTAGCTGTCGATGCACTATTTGACGGTGCGCGGCTACCTCCGAATATTGAAAGCGCACTTTGCGAATCCATGGGAATCCAGGCTGTCTTCGACCTCATGGCGACGGTCGGCTTCTATTCGGTGCTGGGATTCATATTGAACACCTATGGCACCCCCTTAGACGAAGCAGTTTCGGCCGAAATTGCCCTAGAGGACACTTAATAGGGCCGCAAAAAGCGTGACCGCCCACCTAAGTAGCGACGAGGTTACCATGAACGCTCCCACCAACGGCGTCCTTGCAGAACTAGAACGCGAAGCGGTCTGCGAGATGCGTCATGCGATGCATCGCGAGCCAGAACTCTCGAACCACGAATGGAAAACGCAAAAGAGGATTATGGAAACTCTGGAGAAATTCGGCCCGACCGACTCGAAAACGTTTCATGGGACCGGCGTGTACGTTGATATTGTTGGGCTCTCCCCCGGGCCAAACCGTTCAATTGCGCTACGAGGAGACATCGACGCCTTGCCACAAGAAGATCGAAATGATTTGACGTACAGATCGCAGGTACCGGGGGTGATGCATGCGTGCGGCCATGATCTGCACGCTTCGATCGCTTTGGGCACCGCTCTTGCTTTCCATCGCCTGCGGCAGGCGTTTTCGGGCAAAGTGCGCGTGTTTTTTTGATCGGCCGATTTTGTAACAGCCCCCGCACGTGCACAACCAGCAGAAGAAGCCCGAACCCCTTGGTGGCCGTACGGTCGTGGAGGAAAAACTGCTCGAAGGATTTGATGCGGCGGTCGGGCTTCATGTCAATACGGAGATTCCAGTTGGATCCTACGGCAGATGCGGCTTTGCGCCATGCGCCATAGTTCCAATCAGTTCGACTGCAAATTTCGGTGTCGATGCCATATCTAAGGCAGGCGCCTTCATCAACGAGGTCCAGAAGGTTGTCTCCCGCGAAATGCCGGTTGACGACGGCGCTGTCGTTACCATCGGCACAATTAGAGGGGGGGAGGCGCCGAATATAATCTGCCCTTCCGTAGTCATAACGGGAACAATCTGAACAAGTAGTCTGGAACGACGTCAGTTGCTGGTGCAACGGGTTTGTGAGGTGGCAGAGGGTGTCGCCGCCATGCATCGAGGCAAGGCGAGTTTCACCTCTCAATCTGGTGACCCGCTTGTATTCAACGATCCGGCGATGGTTGAACGGTTTCGGAAGCTTGTCATTCAACYTGAGGGCGTAGACAAGTATGTTCAAAGGCCCCCGACCTCGGGCAGCGATGATTTCGGCTACTACTCAGCTTGTGTGCCATCGATCTATTTCTGGTTTGGCAGCCGAGAGCCAGGCAATGAGGCTGGGGTGCACACCCCCACCTTCGGAGTTTCTGATAATGCTCTCATTCCAACTACGGAGCTTGCTGTTCGGTATTGTTTGCAGCTCTTGCTCGATTAACTTGCGCTGCCTCTTCACGCATTTTCCGCTAACGCGGGGTGCTTGTGCGCTTCGAGAAGCTTGTCGACCACGCGGCCGCTGAAGGCAGGGATACCGCCTTCAGTACAGAAATTGGACGAATACGCGAAACTCGTCTTGGGAAACTGATACGCGCTACGCAATGGGGAGCCATCGACCGATCCGCAGCACGCGGTACCCTGTCATGAGCCAATGAAGCTGGAGGAAGTGGAGAAGCTGAAGGCGCAGCCTCCTTCGCGAGGCAAATGAAATGAACCTCGCTTCGCGACACAGCATCTGGCCGGTGGCATGGCGGCGCGCTGGATGTGTCCCGGGTCAGGTTTCCATTGCCTGCCTCAACACACGCCGAGCGCGCGTTCGCGATATGTCGAGATACTGGTTTCTCGGATCGACCGAAGGTCCAACGATGCACCTACTCATGCGGGCGAATGGGCTAGACTAGGTGGCCCGCTGCGACGCGGAGGGTTGCCGAAGGATGCTGGCGCGCGATCATTGGCCGGCAGGCACGGTGATTTTGAGGCCTTGCAGGCACCAGAGCTAGTGAATACCCCGCCCGAGCCCTTCACGATCATGCTGCGCGACGGGGCATCGATCTCTGTCGCGGCCGATACGACAGCACTTGCGGCAGTTCGCAGGGCGGGCGCGTCCTGCTCATGGCTTCGTGCGAGAACGGCGCCTGCGGGACATGCGAATGCGGCAAACTGGAAGGCCAGCCGATCCACCGCGATGCCTTCCTGTCCAGGCAGGCTCGGACAGGGCGGTTTATCCCACGCGTCTCGTGCGCCATGGCGGTGTTGCCTCCTCCACCGCAGTGTTCGAGGGGCGTCCAAGGCCAGTCGCATCGTCGTTGAGCCGTCAAGGCGTGGCCGCGACCATCTGCTGCCCCGATCGGAAGCTATGCGTGTATGGCGCGGATGTAGCAGCTTTATCGCGCAGCCATCTCGCGAGAGGGCCAGATTTGTGGGCGCGCCGCTAATATTCTCAAAAAATGGAAAGATAAATATCTTTTATTGATAAGAAATGTGGACTTCCAAGAAGGCCTGTGACCTCCTTCAGAGGCACTTGGAACTCGCTTTAAAGTTCGACTTCGAAACTGGGCCCATTAATCAAAACAAGGGGAACTCACATGCGCCTAACGTCCTCTATCGCGTATCTTTCCGCCGCGCTTGCGCTCGCAGGTGGAGCAACCACGGCGGCGCATGCTTCCGTGCTCGACAGCGTGAAGCAGCGCGGCGTGCTCAATTGCGGGACTGACAACACCACCCCGGGATTCGGCTATCTCAATCCAAAGACCTCCAAGATGGAGGGAGTGGATGTGGATCTTTGTCGCGCCACCGCGGCGGCAATTTTTGGTGACCCGGAGAAGGTCAACTTCGTGGTCGTCACAGACAAGAGCCGCTTCAATGCCGTTCAGACCGGCCAGGTCGATATCGTCTATGCACACACCTCTGTGTTCGCATCCCGCGCCGCGGCGCTTGCGGTCGACTTTCTTCCGGCGTATTTTTTCGATGGTGGCGGAGTCATGGTGACGGCCGCATCCGGCGTGAAATCGTTCAACGAACTTTCAGGCGCGGCGGTCTGCACCACACAAGGATCCGGCAGCGAAGCCACGATTGCCCAAGAGGTTAAGGCTCGGAACATAACGAACACAAAGATTCTGACGTTCGACAGCAGCGAGAAGCTTTTCTCTGCGCTGACCAGCGGGCGGTGCAATGCAATGTTCACGGACAAATCAGCTCTTGCTGCTTGGCGCGGAAGCTCACAAAAGCCTTCCGACTACGTGATCCTGCCCGAGACCCTAGGGGTCGCGCCATTCGCGGGCATCGTCGTCCAGAACGACCCGGAGTGGCGAAAGCTGATGACCTGGACACTGTATGCATTGTTTCAGGCCGAGGATTGGGGCATCACCACAGCCAACCTGGCCGAGATGCAGAAGTCTGCTGATCCCTCAATTCAAAAATTCCTAGGTGTCAACGGCGGGTTCGGCGCGGACTTTCACGTTCCGGATAGCTTTGTCTCCGACATGATCAAAGGCGTTGGCAATTACGGGGAGATCTATGATCGGTCCCTGGGGCCGAAGACCCCGCTCTATCTCGAGCGCGACAAATCGCMAAACGCGCTCTTCAAGAATGGCGGTCTTTTGTACTCGATCCTGTGGCTTTGAATGCCGCTACGCGACGCCATACGTTTTGCTTAGGGCCGCAATGGGATGAACAACGTTACGCAAGTGCGGCTTGAGCCGGTTGCGCCGCCGTCGCGACGGCGGCGCGCCGCTCGCATCCGCCACAAAATGATACACGCCAGCGTCGTCATTGCCGCAATTGCAATCGTTGGACTGGCAGGTCTGGCAATCCAGCGAAGCCTGGGAGAGCGCGGGATTGCCTTTAGCTTCGGCTATCTATCGCGGCCCTCGCAGTTCAACGTCAGTGAGGGATTTGCAACTGCCTGGGACGAATGGTGGCCCACATTTGCCGAAGCTACCTCTGCATCTACGAACCTGCAGATGCTTACCGTGGGCATATTCAACTCGATCAAAGTCGCGATACTCGCAATTATATTTTCCACGGTCCTCGGTGTGCTCTTCGGCGTTGCTCGCCTGTCGACGAACTGGCTGATCCGACAGGCCGCTTTCATTGCCGTAGAGTTCGTTCGCAATACGCCTCTGCTGATACAGGTGGTCTTCTGGTATTTTGCCGTCTTCTTGCGGCTTCCGGCGGTCACAGGCGGGACGAACGTCGAGAAGTGGATCGTCTTCGGCCAATCCGGTCTATTTTTGCCCTCGCTTCAGATATCCGATGGGGCGGCGGCAGGGTCCTTGGCGCTGGTCGCACTGGCGGCAGGATGCATGGTGTTCGCTTGTTCCCCGCGTTTCTCATCTGGCCGTCGTTTCGCGTTGCTTGCGGCGGGGATCCTGGCTGCCGGTACCGGGTACGCGACGGGCTTTCGCGTGGACGTGGCCTTGCCCGTAATTGGACGCTTCGGTGCTACTGGCGGAATACAGCTGTCGCCGGAGATGTCGGCAATCCTGATCGCCATCACCGTCAACAGCACGGCCTATATTGCCGAAATTGTTCGCGGCGCGATCGAAGGGTTGCCCAAAGGTCAGTGGGAGGCGGCCGCCGCGGTTGGACTGTCCCGCAGAGACACGATTCGAGATGTGATCCTTCCCCAGGTCTTCCGAATTATTCTGCCGTCCCTTGCAAACCGCTATATCAGCTTGACGAAGGACACGTCCCTGGGGATCGCTATCGGCTTTCCGGATCTTTTTAATGTAAGCGGCACGGTTGCCAATCAAACTGGACACAGTCTGGAGACAGTCTTGATCGTCATGGCGATATATCTCGTTATCAGCTGGATGATCAGCGCTTTCATTAACGTCCTGAACAGACGCGTTGTTTTGGATGGGGCACGGTAATGGAGAAATCATTTCGGTGGCTTCGACGCAACCTGTTTGCAAATGCGGTAGACTCGGTTCTTTCAATTTTGGTCCTCGTGCTGGTTGCCTGGTTGACAGCGCGTTTTTCGAAATGGGCGGTCTGGGATGCGCATTGGCTAGGGATTTATGAGAGCCGCCGACTTCTGCTGGTTGGATTGTATCCGCCCGATCAGATATGGCGAGCCTGGTTGATGCTAGGCATTCTTTGCACCGCAATTTGCGCCGTGATGGTACCCAAACTGCGCCGCTTCGCCGTCATCGTATTGCTTACAGCTTGCGCGGCTGCCGTGCTTGTCTTGGCCCCGCCCGGGCTCGATCGTTGGGGTGGGCTACTGCTCAGCCTGATGCTGGCTATCGTTGTCTCGGCTGCGTCCCTGCCGCTTGGGATCCTCCTCGCGTTAGGCCGCTCCAGCCGCAACCCAAGCCTGAGAGCCTGCTGCGCTGGATATATTGAGGTGATGCGGTCGGTTCCGCTAATTCTCGTCGTGTATTGGATCTGGATTACCGTGCCGCTGTTTCTCCCGGAGGCCTCGATCTCTTCTCTCCTGCGCGGCATGGTCGGCTACACGATATTCAATGCAGCGTATGTCGCCGAGTTTGTCCGCAGCGGCCTTCAGGCCGTGTCTCGTGGACAAAGGGAAGCAGCTCAGTCTCTAGGCATGTCGAACTGGACAGTCTCAACCGAGATCGTGCTGCCGCAGGCGATCAGGGTCGTCCAGCCAGCTCTCGTCGGTAATGTGCTCGACGTTTTCAACGGTGCCACACTCGTGTTTATCATCGGACTGACAGACTTCCTCCGAGCCGGGCAGATGATCCTGGCGGACCCAGCGTCGAGCGGGGCGGTATATGAAGTATATATTTTTATGTTTGGTGTTTACTTCGCGATAGGATCGGCGATTACCTTCGGAGCTCGGCGGATAGAAGCTCGTATGCAGAGGAGTACTCAGTGATGCTCAGGCAATCCGGCGTATCCATACCGATTGTCACATTCGCAAACGTGAACAAATACTACGGTCCATTCCAGGCTTTATCGAACATCAGCCTTTCTGTTACGACCGGCGAGGTCGTCGTGCTCATCGGTGCCAGCGGCTCAGGCAAGTCCACGCTCATCCGGTGTGTCAATGGGCTGGAGACGCATCAAAATGGCTCGTTGACGGTAGATGGGTTCTCGATGCCGACCACAGAAGATCTGGATCTGGGCGGCGCCAAGGCCCTGTCCCAAATCAGGCGTGGCGTCGGAATGGTATTCCAACAGTTCAACCTATTTCCACACAAGACAGTGCTGGAAAACATCACCCTTGCGCCAATGCGCGTTCGTCGCAAGTCTCGCAGTGAGGCGCAGGATATCGGCTTGCGGTTGTTGGAGCGTGTTGGCCTGCAAAGCCAAGCGCACAAGTATCCGGGGCAACTGTCGGGCGGTCAGCAGCAGCGCGTGGCTATAGCTCGATCCTTGGCGATGGAACCCCACGTCATGTTATTCGACGAACCCACATCAGCGCTTGATCCCGAGTTGGTGGGAGAGGTGCTTGATGTCATGCGTGAGCTGCGGAACGAGGGTATGACCATGATGATCGTTACCCACGAAATGGCTTTCGCCCGCGAGGTTGCTGACCGCGTGATCTACATGGATCGGGGCGCCATTGTAGAGGTTGGTCAACCGGAACAAATTTTCGATGAACCACAGAACGATCGCACCCGGACCTTCCTGTCGAGGGTTTTGAAACACTAAGAACCGAAGGCCGCACATTGGGGCAATCTTCTCTGAGCTGGCTGAGGCGACAGTCAAAGTTTAAGCGCTACCCGCTCTAGGTAGCGGGGTCCTTGGCCGACACGTGCGGGCACTCGTAGGCAGCTTGAGCTGCAATTCGTACCAGATCCGACATGTGAGACTTTCGGTACTGCAGCGGACGCTGGGAACAGAAGAATGGAAACTGACAAGGGAAATATCCTCGTTTTGGCAACGGGTGGATCAATCGCGCAGACTTCTCCTAGTGATCCGACGTTGACTGGTGAGGCGTTGCTAGCGGACAATCCCGAACTAAGGGCAAAGTTCGGCGTTCTCGTAGAGCAGATCGCTCAGGTGTCTAGTCCCGACATCACAGCCGAACACTGGCTGGGACTGGCAAACCGTATCAACAAGGCTTTCACAGACGACAAAGTCCGCGGGATCGTTGTCATGCACGGGACCGACACACTCGAAGAGACCGCCTTTTTTCTCCATCTCGTTGTAAAAAGTGACAAACCGGTTGTCGTCGTCGGAGCCATGCGTCGACCCTATGCGCTCGGCGCAGATGGGGCGGCCAACCTTTATCACGGCGTCGCCCTTGCCGATTGCCCAGAGGCGAAGGGTAGAGGTGTCCTGGTCGTGCTGAATTCTGAAATTCACTCGGCGCGTGATGTCACCAAGACCACCATCAATCTCGATGCTTTCAAGTCACCTGGTTGCGGGCCCCTCGGCCAAATGGTGAATGGGCGGCCGATCTTTTATCGGAAATCGGAACGCAGCCATACGCTCTGGAGCGCTTTCGCATCGGATTTGCGTCGCTTGCCGAGCGTTGCGATTGTCTACAGCTACGCCGGCGTGACGCCTGATATACTCCAGGCGGTTGCGGCGTCCGCATATGAAGGCATCGTCTGGGCTGGAACGGGTAGCGGAAGCCTTCCTAAGGCAATCGTCCCGACTGCCAGAGCGGTTGTGAAGAACGGGTTGGCGTTTGTCCGGTCCTCGCGCGTGAGCTGCAGTTATATCCGGCGCAACGATGAGGTTGACGACGATGCGCTTGGATTCGTCACCGCAGATACTCTCAATCCGCAAAAGGCCCGCGTCCTGTTGATGCTTTCCCTGAACCAGACAACCGACCCGGTGAAGATCCAAAGCTTTTTCGACACCCACTAGACCCAAACGTTACGTCAATGAAGTGAAACGGCCCTGCATGCATGCGAGCCCTGCCGGGTCGAAGGTGCACTTCATCCGCGAGCAAAGGAGACTAATATATGTCACTGAAGGAACAGTCTTCCGCTGCGCATCTGCCGGAACCAAAGCGGCTGCTTGTCGAAAGCGTTTTGAGTTACGCGGACGGCAATTTAGACGCGAGTGTAGATCGGCTGTTTGAGTTGTTGCGCATACCATCTGTGTCATGCGATCCGCTTTTTGCCCGGCAGTGCCAAGAGGCGGCGTCGTGGCTAGCAACTGAGTTGGCGGACATTGGATTTGACGCGTCTGTTCGGCCGACAGCCGGCCATCCGGTCGTCATCGCTCACCAAAAACAAGCAATGGGTCCTCACGTCTTATTCTACGGCCACTATGACGTTCAACCAGTTGAGCCGCTTGATAAATGGGAAGCAGATCCTTTTGATCCGCAGCTCAAGGTGCAGCCTAATGGAGATACCCAGATCATCGCCCGTGGTGCCTCGGACGACAAAGGCCAGCTTCTGACCTTCGTCGAAGCGTGCCGCGCATGGAAAGCCGTTACGGGAGGTCTGCCTGTCAGCGTGTCCATGTTCTTCGAAGGAGAGGAAGAGAGCGGCAGTCCCAGCATGGATGAATTCCTGGATCAGGTCGGTGATGAGCTGCGCGCAGACACCATGCTGCTTTGCGACACCTATCTATGGAATGACGCAATTCCGGCAGTCACCGTGATGTTTCRCGGCCTGCTCGAAGGAGAAATCGAGATCGCCTGTGCCAATCGCGATTTGCATTCGGGAGCTTACGGCAATGCTGCTCGCAATCCGATACAAGTCTTGGCCGGATTGATCGCTAGCTTGCGAGACGACAGCGGGGCAGTGGCGGTCGAGGGATTTTATGACGACGTCCAGGAACCAGATGAAGACCTCAAGTCCGAGCTAAAAAAACTCGATTTTGATGCCGATAGGTTTTTGCAGAATGTCGGCCTTTCACAGTCTGCCGGCGATCAGGCATATTCAGCCCTGGAGCAGATTTGGACGCGGCCGTCCTGCGAAATCAATGGCATCGCCGGTGGCTATCATGGCGATGGGTTGAAAACGATCATCCCTTCGAAGGCCGTGGCCAAGATATCCTTCCGGCTGGTCGCAGGCCAGGATCCAGAAAAGATCCAGGCGAATTTCCAAGAGCATATCCGCGCCAGGCTGCCGGCCGACTGTACTGCGAAGTTCACCGCATTTGGTGGCAGCAAAGCATCGGTCATCYCCTCGAAAAGTGAATTTCTTCGACGTGCCCGTGCGGCTTTGAGAGATGAATGGAATTGTGAGTCCGTGCTGATTGGCAGCGGAGGATCGATCCCAATCGTGAGTGTCATGCAGAACCGATTTGGTCTGGCTTCCCTGCCGATTGGCTTCGCGCGCTCCGACAATCGTCACCACAGCCCGAACGAAAAGTACGATCTCTCCAGTTTTCACAAGGGGATTCGGACATGGATCAGGGTCCTGGCCGAGCTTTCTGGTTGCGAAGACAATGGGTCGGAACGCTAGATGCAAATTCGCGCGCTGCGGATAAACCAGCTTAGTAGACTTAGAACAGCGTGGCGCTTCTGCGGCAGATGAGCTGACTGCCCAAGAGACGAGCGGAGTGTGAAATGAATAGCAAGGCGGCTCAAGGTTTGGACCATTTGGGGCCCTTCCTCTCAAAACAACATCCTGAGTTCCTGAAAATTTTCGAAGCGGTCAATGCGCTGCCGATCGATGACGCACATTGCCATCTGGTCACCGATCGTGAACCCTCCATGACGTCGACGCGGTTTCTGGAGCGCATGTCCTTGGCGGCTATGGACACTGTGCCTGCATATTTCCCCGCAGGGGTCTACGAGAAGTGGCTCAGTGGCGATGAAGCCACACGGCATGACCTCAACAAGAAGTTCGGTATCCAGGAAAAGATCGACGGGATCATTGGGGACGTTTCTCAAAGCATCTTTGTCAAATTTGTTGTGAAGGAGATGGCGCAATTTCTGAGCTGCGAACCACGTATCGAAGCCGTTATGGAAGCCAGGAACGCTCGCACCAAAAATTACTGGGGCTACGTCAGCACTCTACTCCAGGACGTCGGATACGAAAACGTCATGGTGGATACCGGCTATTGTGAAGGCGCATCGGTGGAGGAGATCAATCGATATGACGATGGGATTCGACCTTGCCGAATGAACAGGCTTGCCCGCATCGAGATGGTCCAAAAAGAGCTCTTTCCTCTGGAAATTCCGTTCGACGAGTATGAGCAGCGTTACATCGCTCGCCTGCTGGAACTCCTGGACGGCAAAGGAAATTACGGCAAGAAATCCTATGGGATGAAATCCTATCTTCTTCCCTACATCGGATTGATCGAACCTCTTCACGACAGGGAAACGGCTCGGGCATCCTGGGAGGCGCTGAGGGCGTCCTATCACGAGATTCCGAAGATGGACCGCCAGTCCGAATACAATTTGTCCAAGGATCTGCGTCGATACAATTTCACGCTTGCTCTTGAAGAATGCCTCAAGCGGGACATGCCCATGCAGATCCATACCGGCGATGGTGAGGCACCATCAGTCATCCTGCGTAACCAAGACCCGTTTTATCTTGAGGAAGTCTGCCGGTTTGATCGCGACGGGGTGATGCGCATGCCGAAGATTATTCCGCTTCACGCTGGCTATCCCTCTGTTGGCAAAGCCGCCTGGCTCAGCCACCTTTATCCGAACTGCTACTTCGAACTCTCGATCATGACACCGTTTGTGCACCAGAATTTGTTTCAACGGTATATGCAAGTGATGGAGGTCGTGCCGCTGTCGAAGATCCTGTATGCCAGCGACGCGTTTCATGTTCCTGAGCTTTATTGGCTGGCCGGCCGCTGGGGTAAGCGCTACCTGGCGAAGGCGCTCACCGAGTATGTCGTTGGCGGAAGCCTGGACGTCGAGGAAGCAATCGAGGGCGCGAGAATGATTCTTTATAAGAACAACCGGTCATTGTACAAACTCGACTAGGCTTCCGAACACCCGTCTGATCATGTCAGAGCGCTAGCTGCGGTCGCCATTCCAAGGTCACGGTGGCTTGAGAGACCAGTGCTTCAGCCCGGGCCCTGCGAAAGGCGCAAGCCGGGAACGCGGTCTTTGAAAGCGCACTTCTCGGGCACCTATCATTTGTCGTCTTCTGGAGAAAAATCGCTGTTGGCCTCAAGTATCGTCTCGGACAGCAATTTGGCTGCCCGAACCAACGGTTCGCGGAAGTGCTGGAGGTCGTCAAAGCTGACGCGCGCAACTGGAACGGATACGCCGAGGCAGGCGATTAATGTACCGCCGGGCGCAAGGATTGGGACGGCGCAACCAACCACCCCCTTGACAAACTCCTCATTGGTGCGAGCCCATCCTCTTTTGCGTGTCTCCTCCAAAACTGTCAGAAGGGTATCGGGATCGGTTATCGTCTGGTCAGTATGCTGCTCCAGGTGCAATGACCGAACGAGCTTTTCGCGGGCCCTCGCAGGAAGCGTGCTCAAGTAAATCTTGCCGGTGGACGTGCAGTGAAGTGGAGCACTGTGACCAGGATCAAATTGCAGGCTTTGCGGGGCCTTCACCCGAACGCTGTCAACGTAGACAACGGCATTGTTGCGCACTATCCCTATCTCGCATTGCTCGCCGATTTCAGCAGCGACGTTTTGTAGAACGGCATGCCGGCGGGCTGTTCGGAAGGCTGATCCGATCGTTTTGCCCGCTAGCACGACAAGGTTGTTTCCCACGACAAACCGCTTGGTTCCCGCGGCCCGCTGAAGCAGCCCGCGCGATTCGAGGTTGCCGATCAACCGGTGAGCGGTCGGCAGCGGCAGGTCGAGATTCTTGGCAATGTCTGCTGCCGTCACAGCCTTGATCTGTGTTGCGACGAAATCGAGAATTGCGAACGCCCGATCGAGTGGGCCGTCACCAGTGATGTTGTCGCTCATTGCCAATTCACCCCACGGCAGCCGGCTCAATAAATGGATAAAATAATTTCGAAAATCGAGCATAGCAGCGGTGGGTAGGATTGGGAATTCCCGATGAGAGTTGGCGCCGTCACTTCGAAGCGGGAATTGGCCGATCCTATCTGCCTTCAAGTCTTCGTGACAACGGGTCCGGGGAGCCGTCAAACGACAGCGCCGTTTCGTGACCATTTTCGTTGGGCAATCTCTCCGAGCAGGGCGCAGACTTTGAGTATCACCCGATCGAGCATAGAGGCGCTCGGCTGCCCTTCGCTCCAGAATTGCCGTCAGGCGAGGATGCTCCATTGGCCTGGCCAGTTCTGCGATCGCGGACTCTGCAGGTGGGGAGAAGGGTCGATGCCGGATCTATTCCAAACCATATATAATTATCAAATATCGGAATAAATAAAATCAAATAACGATATTACGATAGACCGGCACGCCTTTTTGAATATGCTCCGACAATCGCTGCCGGCATTGGCAGCGCGAGGCGCCGAGGGGGCAGTTTGGTCTCCGCCCGGATATGGAAGTGGCTCGCTCCGCCAGCAGCGTGGGCGGCCAGTCGGAGATCTAGATGACGCAATACTATGATGTTGAGGCGGTGAGGAAGTTATTCCCTGTCGTCGAGAAAATGACCTATCTCGACTCTGGCTTCCAGGCGCCAATGTCGACACCCGTGAAGCAAGCCCTCGAATTTTTTGTCAACGAAAGCTACGAGACAGCCGGCCCAAAGTCCGTATGGCTCGAGCGCATGGAGGCCACGCGGTCAAAGCTCGCGACGCTCCTCAACGCGACTGCAGAAGAGATCGCTTTTACCAAGAATACGTCCGAGGCAATGAACATTGCCGCAAATGCATTGCCGCTGAAGGCCGGCGATAACGTCCTGATGATCCATGGAGATCACCCGAACAATGCATACGCGTTCTTGAACCTCAAGAAGAAGGGCATTGAAATTCGCTTCATTGAGATGACGGACATCATCAACGGCGAAAACTTCCGCTCCCAGATTGATGCAAATACCAAAGCCATCTCGATGTCGTACGTGACCTTTCATGCCGGACACCGCTTCGACATCGAAAGCGTAGGCAGGCTGTGCAAGGAGAGAAATCTCTATTTCATTATCGATATCATGCAGGCGGTCGGCATCGTTCCGATCGATGCAAAGAAGGTGGGCGCAACCTTCGTCRGATGCGGTACGCACAAAGGGCTCCTCGTCCCGCAAGGTTTGGGCCTTCTTTATTGGGATCGCGCGCGAACCGAGTTGGAGCCGGCCTATCTCGCGGCAATCAGTCTCGACAATCCTCCTTCCGACTTCATCGCGCGCCCGAACGATTTGGCCGTAGCGGCAACCGCCGCGAGATTTGAAATCGGAAACTTCAACTTGCCGGCCATCCACGCCCTGGACGCCGCTCTCGATCTGATTGCCAAAATCGGGATCGACAACATTCAAGCGCACTGTTTTGATCTGGGTGACAGGCTCATCGCCGGGCTCGATGCGCTCAATGTCGAGCTGGTGGGCCCCCGCGATCGCTCTCTTCGGGCGCCTCATATCTATGTGGCTGCACTCCCGGCAGATCAATGGATGGACTACTTCGCGTCAGCCGATGTGCGTGTCTCGCCAGAGCGCGACGGGATTCGGATCTCGTTCGGGATGTTCAACAATGCTTCGGACGTTGATCGCCTCCTGGAGGTGATCAGAGCTCGAAGCCGGACAACCGGCCAGCCGCCCAGGGCGGCCTAGTGTTCTCCGGTCCGTGGCGCTTGGACGGAGGGCTGCTTCAGTCCCTTCGCAAACAGGCAGCCACGGAAGCTTGATGAATTGCCTGTTCCAGCGGTCCGCACCGAGGAGAGACACATTTGACCAGCGCCCCACAGGTTGAACGGATCGAGAGAGATTCACTTGGCCCGGTCAGTATTCCAGCGGCAGCCTATTATGGGCCGCAGACAGCGCGAGGGATCGCCAATTTTCCAATCTCAGGCATAGCAATCAATCATTTTCCGAACTTCATCCGGGCGCTGGCCTACGTGAAGATGGCGGCAGCGCGAGCAAACGCCAAACTCGGTGACCTCGACGCAGGCAAAGCCGATGTGATTTGCCAGGTATGCGAAGAACTCATTGTCGGCAAACATCTTGGAGAGTTCCCTCTCGACGTGTTCCAGGGCGGTGCAGGCACATCGACCAACATGAACGTCAACGAGGTGATTGCAAACCGCGGCCTTGAGATCATGGGGCTGCCACGGGGCCGGTATGACGAGCTACACCCCAATAACCATGTGAACTTCGCCCAGTCGACGAACGACGTCTACCCGACCGCGATCCGGGTAGCGATCCTGCTCTCGCAGGGGACGTTGCAACGTGCCTTGGACCAGCTCGCCAGCGACCTGGAAGAGAAGGCGCAGCAGTTCTCAAGCGTCATTAAGCTTGGCAGAACACAGCTACAAGACGCAGTTCCCATGACCTTGGGGCAAGAGTTCCAGGCGTTCGCCACCACATTGCGCGAGGATGTCGCACGCCTCGGTGAAATCGGCGCGTTTTTCCACGAAGTGAACCTCGGAGGAACTGCGATTGGAACCGGCATCAACACAAACCCCGACTATCAAGCCGAAGCGGTCGCCGAGCTGCGCTCGATTTGCGGACTGCCGATCATGGCGGCCGGCAATCTGATCGAGGCCTGCTGGGATACCGGCGCCTTTGTCCTTTTCTCGGGAATGTTGAAGCGAACTGCCACGAAGCTTTCGAAGATTTGCAACGACCTGCGGCTGCTCTCCAGTGGTCCGCGTGGCGGCCTCAACGAGATCAATCTCCCGGCCCTCCAGCCAGGTTCGTCAATCATGCCCGGCAAGGTCAATCCCGTGGTTCCGGAAGTCGTCAACCAGGTTGCCTTCCAGATCATTGGCTATGACCTCACGATCACGCTTGCCTCTGAAGCGGGGCAGCTGCAGCTCAATGTCATGGAGCCGGTTATTGCCTACAACATCCTGCATTCACTTGAGCTTCTGACCAATGCCATCGACGTGCTCCGGACGAAGTGCGTGACGGGTATTACAGCCAATGCCGAGACATGCCGCAAACATCTCGAAGCCAGCACTGCGGTCGCAACCGCGCTAACGCCAACGATCGGGTATGAGCGCGCTGCGGAACTGGCCAAGCAGGTGTTGGCGTCCGGCAAGACGATCCGCGAGGTCCTCGCCGAGCAGCCAGACCTTTCGGAGGATCTTATAGCACAAACCGCTGATCCGCACCTTTTGACGCGCCCAACGCGGTCTCGCATGGCGTCGTGACCGTGCCGCTGATCGCCTATGCGGCAGAGCCTGCATCGAGACGAATTGGATTCGAGGAGCCTTTATGAAGAGCAGAGCAGCAGTTGCGTGGAATGCCAATAAGCCTCTCTCCATCGAGACCATAGAGATCGGCGGGCCCAGAGCCGGCGAGGTCTTGGTCGAAGTCATGGCCACCGGCGTCTGCCACACGGATGCCTACACGCTTTCCGGCCTCGATTCCGAAGGAAGATTTCCAGCCATTCTAGGTCACGAGGGTGCCGGCATCGTTCGAGATGTCGGCGCCGGAGTCACGACGCTGAAGCCAGGCGATCACGTGATCCCGCTCTACACGCCAGAGTGCCGCCAGTGCAAAACCTGTCTTTCGCAGCGGTCCAATCTCTGCACGTCCATTCGAGCCACGCAGGGCCTGGGGCTGATGCCTGACAAGACGACACGGTTTTCCTGCGATAGCGGGGAGATTTTCCACTACATGGGCTGCTCGACCTTTTCCAATTACACGGTCTTGCCCGAAATTGCGCTTGCCAAGGTCCGCGACGACGCGCCCTTCGACAAGATTTGCTACATCGGCTGCGGCGTCACGACCGGCATCGGAGCGGTAATCTACACCGCGAAGGTGAGGCCCGGATCGAGCGTCGTGGTCTTCGGCCTCGGCGGCATCGGTCTCAATGTCATCCAGGGTGCACGCATGGTTGGCGCCGACAAGATTGTCGGTGTCGATGTGAACCCTGCCAAGGCTGAAATTGCCCGGAAATTCGGCATGACCGATTTCATCAATCCCAAAGAGGTCGGCAACGACAAGGTCGTACAAGCCATCCAGGATCTAACCGACGGCGGCGCGGATTACTCGTTTGATGCGACCGGCAACGTTGAAGTTATGCGTCAGGCCCTTGAGTGCTGTCATCGCGGATGGGGTGAATCCATCATCATTGGCGTTGCGGAAGCCGGCAAGGAGATTTCCACGCGCCCGTTCCAACTCGTCACAGGCCGCGTTTGGAAAGGCACTGCCTTCGGCGGGGCTCGCGGACGCACAGATGTTCCGAAGATCGTCGATTGGTACATGGAGGGCAAGATCAACATCGATGATCTCATCACGCACACAATGGCCTTGGAACAAATCAACACGGCATTCGATCTTATGCACGAGGGCAAATCGATCCGTTCGGTGATTGTCTATTAAAAATGGGAACAGACTGCACTTTGCAGCAAGCAGGAGGAAAATATGAGCACTCGACTTCTTCACCCGTCTTTCCAAAATGGCGTCCGCAAAGGGAGCAGCGAAAACGCTGGTGGGATTCTCACCTGCAAATGTTCCGACAGGCCTGTGAAAGTAAAAGTGTCAGGCGGTATTGCTCATAACCACGCTTGCGGATGTACCAAATGCTGGAAGCCAGAGGGTGCTGCATTCTCGGTCGTTGCGGTCGCACCGAGCGAGAACGTCTCCGTAATCGAGAACAATGACAAACTGGTTGTCGTTGATCGTTCAGCGCTAATCCAGCGCCACGCATGTGGTGCGTGCGGCACGCACATGCATGGTCCGGTTGAGCGCGAGCATGCCTTCCAGGGCTTGTCGTTCATCCACCCTGAACTGTTGGACAATAACAGCTGGCCCGAGCCAGGGTTCGCCGCCTTTGTGTCTTCCATCATCGAAGGTGGCGTCGATCCATCGGAAATGGAAGGGATCCGTGCCACATTCAAAGATCTCGGCCTGGAGCCTTATGACTGCCTCTCTCCGGCTCTCATGGACTATCTCGCCACCTGGACGGCGAAGAAAAACGGGCTTCTTCACCAGTGAGAAGGCTGTGGAGTGCGCAGATGGCCGACGGCCTCTGCGCACTCCCGGCGCCCATTGTTATCGGCGCAAACTTCCCCGAAAGCGTGTTCCACGCCGCTGGCCCAACCTCGGCTGAATACACACCGGTTCGATGGTAATCGGAGACCTTATGATGAGCTCGATAGTCCCCCAGCTGCCGGTAAGCCCGTACAAATTCTATAGGCCTGACGCACGGTTGATAGAGATTGCCGCAAGAAGTGCGCTGCTCCTTGATTACTGGGACGCTCCGCTTGCCGACGCTGCTACCGATGGTGCTGAGTTCGGCTTCCGCGATGAGGTCTATTGGTTTTATAAAAGCGCAAGGCCAATTACCAAGCCGCAGAGGGGCGCAGCCGATCTGTTAGAGCGCCGTGATAGCAGCGTCCTGAGACTGCCTGGTGGCTTTGCGATGGAGTGCACACTTTCCATGGGAGCTGCGGGCGACCTGATACAAGCGGAAGGCCTTGAACGGTCAAAAAATGTGCTGTTCTCGAATGTAGCCGACGTGCTTTTCGACAGAGATCTCTCTTTCGCAAACTATGAATCCRTGGTCGCGCAGGACGATGCGGTCAACGAAGCTCTGGGGGATGGCCGCTCATTTACGATGTGCTGCACAAAAGAGCAGTATTTGACGTTGACTCGCCACAAAGACAAACGTTTCACTGTTCTGAATACTGCAAACAATCATACCTTTGATCTCGATCTCGCCGGTTTGGAAACGACACAGAAGCTGCTCGAGCAAGATGGGATCGTCAATATTGGTACACCGCAGTCTGTTGACGAGTACGGTCGCGGCACCATTTTGACCATCAAGGGTATCAAGATCGGTTTCGTTTCTGCCGCGTTCGGTATCCGGAAATTCCAACTGCCGCCCGACCAAAGGCATCGCATTCACGTTGCCAAGCTCTGCTCCAAATATGTCGCCCCCGAGCTAGAGCTCTTGAAGCGCCAAATCGCGGATTGCAAAATGCCGGGCTGCGATTTCATTGTGGGCTCGCTTCACTGGGGTTGGGAATTCGAATTCTTCCCCCGAGAGAGCCAGATTGAAGCCGCCCATGCACTGGTCGAGGCGGGAGTGGATCTTATTTTAGGTCATCATCCACATGTAATCCAACCGCTTGAGTTTTACCGCACGAAACGTGATCCAAATCGGATTGCCGTGATCGCCTATTCACTTGGGAGCACCACTTTCGGATGGTTCACTGCTCCGCACATGATGTTGAGTTTGCTGTTGAACCTCGAGCTATCGAAGGGCTTTCTGGATGGCGCGCCGCGCACCTATATCTCGGCCGCAAAGCCAATTCCGGTGTTCAGGCATCCTTTCATGCAGAACGGTCAGTTACTTATGCGCCTCGAGAAGCTCGCCGACCACGTCGCTGCCAGAGGCAGGATGGCGCCTTCTGTAGGGAAAATGGGCGAATACGCGAAGCTCGTCTTGGGAAACTCATACGCGCCATAGTCTCTTACCGCTGTTATCGGTTCGCCGCCCAGGTAGAAGAAAGTTAGCGCAGGAACAGAAAATTCTTTCCAGAATGGCGGCCTTTGAACATGACAAACTCCCGGAAAAAGGACCAAGTGTCATACAGCAAAAGACCTTTCCGAAAAGTCAGAACCCGCTCAGGCGGTCTTGGCCTTCCTCTAGCTCAAAGCGGCCAGCAGCGCCTCCGCTGCCTCGCTCGATGATGCCGGGTTCTGACCGGTGATGAGCCCGCGATCGACTACTGTGTGCACGCCCCAGTCCTTGACCTTGGAGAAGACCGCGTCGAGGTCGATCAGTTCGTCCTCGACCAAGAACGGCACGACATTCGTGAGACCGACAGCCTCTTCCTCCCTATTGGTGAAGCCGGTGACGTAGCGTCCCTGAACAAAAGGGGTGCCGTCGGGATTGGTCACGCGACGCAGCACGCCCGGTGCATGGCAGACGAGAGCGATTGGCTTGCCGGCTGCGATGAAGGATTCGATCAGCTTGATCGAATTCGGATCCTCGGCCAGATCCCACAAAGGGCCATGGCCGCCGGTGTAGAAGACCGTATCGAAGTCCCTCTGGTCGACGCTGTCGAGGCGCACAGTTTCGGCGAGCTGCGCCTTGGCAAGCTCGTCAGCGCTGAAGCGCCGCGTAAGGTCGGTCTGGAACATCGGCTCGTCGCTCTTCGGGTCGAGAGGCGGCTGGCCGCCCTTCGGCGAGGCGAGGGTGATCTGGGCGCCGGCATCCTTGAAGACGTAGTAGGGCGCTGCCAGCTCTTCGAGCCAGAAGCCGGTCTTCTTGCCGGTGTTACCGAGAGTGTCGTGGGAGGTGAGTACCATCAGGATTTTCATCGTCGGATACTTTCGGAGGATGCCGCGCCGTGAGGCGCCGTGGCCGGTTGATTCGGAGCTCGATCAGCTGCATCGGCGTGTCGATGAGCTCACAATGGCACCCATATTTCAGAAATTTCCGGTTCTGTCGCAAAACTTTTCGGAAAGGTCATTTGCTGCATGATCAAGCGCCGCATTCTATGCAGGCAAGAAGCGACCGTCGGCTTGCTCGCAGATTGGCGGTTGTCATGGCCACGGCGATGGCGACGTTCATCGCCCAAGTCTTCAACCATGACCACTTTTCACCACCGTCAGCAGAACTTGCGCGGCTTCATAAAGCAATGTCCGCATCATGGCGTCACCGCATAGAGAAACACGCCCGACGCGATTATCCTCGCCTGAATGATTTAAACGCGGCGTCAATCCGAGAGATGGACCCACGGCCTTCGAATTCCTGAAGCGAGCAGGAATGTCGACTGTGGAGTTGAGGGCCAGCGCAACGACCGGGTCGACACATGGCTCGGTCATCAACCGCCTGCAAACGGCGTTACCCTTCACGATCGACGACAGTTTTTCATGCAGCACCGTGAACTGCGAAGCTTCAGTCGGGCGGCGACCAACGCCTCCATGATGTCGCGCAATTGCGCAACGTCGCTGGAAAGCTCGCCGCGCTTGACGTCCAACCCCGCTCTCATGTCCGGCTTTCTTGGATCAGGCCATAGCCTTCCACGATCAACCCGCAAGGGGTTCGCTACGCAAGCGTGCGACCTCTTCGGTTTCGCCTTCGAGGTGACCGCGGCCATGCCCTGAACACGACGGGCGCCTGTCGAGCGGGGATGGACCCCGCCCAAGGACGGGAGCCAAACCATGTCGCACAATCTCACCCTCGCTCAGAACCACGCCTTCAGCCTCGCGCAGACCCTGATGGTTCCGGTCACTCTCTTTCAGGTCGAGGGCGAGTTCGGCGTCATGGTGTCGAGCGAATATGACGGCGACGATGGCACGGTGATCCACGAATACGATCCCTACGAGCACCGCCCGGCTCACTGAGCCGGGACCTTTGCCTGCCACTTGCGCCCGACAGGGCGCAAGGGAAGCTTCGCCGCGGGCAGACCGACGGAATTGTCGGGCTGTCAGCCGCGCCCTTGCACCCCTCGGCCTTCGCGGCCGGGCGATGGCCTCCCTGGCATGAAGAGGGAAGAAAATCCTTATCAAAGAGAGGGCCGAACGCTGCTTGGTGGCCGTCGGTTGAGGTGAGACATGGAAAAGAGAGATATCGCGATCCTGCGGGAGCAGGTTTCTTGTGCCGTCGTGCTTGAGCGTCGGGGCTGGAAGGTCGATGCGAAACAAAGCACCCGCCGCGCCGTCAAATATCGGCGCGGCGAAGGCGAGATTGTCATCGTAATCCATGAGGGGAAAGGATGGTTCGACCCGCTGTCGGAAGCGAAGGGCGATGTGTTCTCACTGGTCGACCATCTCGACGATATGGGGTTTGCGGAGGCGCTTGATCATGTCGGCGGCCTTGTCGGATGTGTTCCGTCCGAGCTGGAGTGGGAGCGGCGGGCATCACGATCGGAAAGCCAGCAACCACTCGCAGCGCGTTGGATGCGCCGTCCACCACCTGGGCCTGGCTCCCCGACTTGGCACTATCTCAGTACGTTGCGACGGATCCCGAACCCCATCCTGGTCGAGGCGAGCCGCCAGAACCTGCTGCGGGAGGGACCGTACGGGAGCATGTGGGCCGCGCATATGGACGCTTCCGGTGAGGTGATTGGCTGGGAGCAACGCGGCGCCGACTGGAGGGGGTTTGCGGCCGGCGGAGCCAAGGAGTTGTTCCGTCTCGGTACCGAACACCCCAAACGGCTCTGTGTCACCGAGGCTGCGATCGACGCGATGAGCCTCGCCGCAATCGAAGGTCTGCGGCGGGACACGCTCTATGTCAGCACCGGGGGTGGGTGGGCGCCGGCGGCTGATGCGGCGATCCGCGGCTTCGCCAAGCGCCCAGGTCTCCTTCTCGTGGCGGCGACCGATGCCAATGCTCAGGGCGACGCCTACGGCGAGCGCATTCGCCTTATCGCGGAAGCGGTGGAGGGTCGGCATCAGCGGTTGCGACCGAACAAGGTGGATTGGAACGAGGAACTAACGGGATGAGGAACGAGAAAGGATGAGGGAAAGTAAAAATCCCTGCCGCATGCCCGGCCGGCGCGTCAAGGCAGGCTTCGCTCGGCTAGCGCCGACCCTTGACCCGTCGGTCTGGGATGGCGGCGGCGGGGAGGTGTGACGAGAAGGTCTGAGGTGATGGCGGTATCAAGAGATCGGCCGCGCCTTAGCCGCCCGGGCAATAAGGAGCCGCCATGCACCCCCCACTTCCTTCCGCAAGATATTCCAGGGCGCGGCAACGCGTCAGGAGATGTTCAGCCTGTTTGATCGCCACGCGCAGGCACCCATGGACGAGGACCGCGTGTCCGGCCGGCTTCATGCCGGTGAGTGGTTCGAGATCGGCGAGGCAGAACACGACTGCATGCTGAACATCTTGCCTCCGCTCTTCATGCGCGACGGCATGTTCGCCATGTCCGAGTATCTGACGGACCGCATCACCAGCATCTTTGTCGCTCTTGTCATCGACGGCAGGGAGCGCTGGTTCCACGGTTATTGCGATCTCGGCGAAAAGGGATCGCCCGATCGACTGCGCGCGGCGATCATCGAACGGGAGACGCGTGCCGGACAGGCCATGACGCGCGAGGAACCCCTCGAGCATATCTGGAGCAGCACCCACCCAGACTATCGCGGCTACGCCGACCAAAGCTGGCCGGTGGCCCTCCGCGCCAAGCGGACGATCCTCGTTTACGTCGGGCGCCAGGTCACCGAACTGAAGCTGCTTGAGCATCTCGACGAGAACGAGATTGCTGCCAAGCTGCCCGTGCATTTGCGGCATCTGCCCGAGCCGATTGCCGCCTGAGCGTTATCCCACCCCTGATCCTGCGAAGCCCAGCCCGCGCTGGGCTTCCGCATTTCCAGACTGACGATCCTGTCCAGCCAAACCCGTCAAGCCGTCCCTGCCGCAGCGCGCCGATGACACAAGGTCTGCGGTCACGGGCGCGCGCCAACAGCTCAAGGAGCACCTGCCATGTCCCATGATCCGTTCACTCTCGACCTATTCGGCGACACCTGCCTACCCTCCGACCTTGGCATTGGCGTGAGCGCTTTTCCCGCCCCGTTCGATGCCGACCCGTCCGTCGAAAGGGCGGAAGATCAACTTCCCGCCGCGCCTAGCCACCCCTCGACAATGACGAAACCGGCACCCCTGGCAGACAGGGCTGAGAACTTCCGTCTCGTCGGTAGCCGTGGCCTGGCGTCGTCATGGCGCGAGCGTGCCCGTGACAATATCGCTGCGATCCGGCTCGCGGCCAGGATTGAGCAGGAAAAGCGCCCCGCCACATCTGGCGAGCAGGCGGAGCTGATCCGCTTCACCGGTTTCGGTGCGAGCGAACTCGCCACTGGCGTGTTCCGCCGGCCAGGCGAGGACGGGTTCAGCAAGGGCTGGGAAGAGATCGGCGCGGAACTGGAAGAGGCCGTTACCGGGCCTGACTACGCCTCGCTTGGCCGGTGCACCCAGTACGCCCATTTCACGCCGGAGTTCATCGTGCGCGCCGTTTGGGCCGGCCTGCAGCGTCTTGGCTGGCGTGGTGGCCGTGTGCTGGAGCCCGGCGTCGGTACGGGGCTGTTCCCGGCGTTGATGCCAGAGGGCCTGCCTGTGGCCAGCCAAGTGACGGGGATCGAGATTGATCCGGTCACAGCGCGCATCGCCAGGTTGTTGCAGCCGCGGGCACGTATCCTCAATCGGGATTTTGCACGTGTAAACCTGCCGCGAAACTTCGATCTCGCCATCGGCAATCCGCCGTTCTCGGACCGGACGGTTCGCAGCGATCCGGCCTTCCGATCACTGTCACTACACCTGCACGACTTCTTCATCGCTAAATCCATCGATCGACTTAAGCCAGGTGGGCTCGCAGCCTTCGTCACGTCGAGCGGAACGATGGACAAAGCCAATGCCAGCGCCCGCAAACACATCGCCGGCATGGCCGATTTGATCGGCGCGATTCGCTTGCCAGATGGCAGCTTCCGTGCCGATGCCGGAACCGACGTCGTGGTCGACATACTGTTCTTCCGCAAGCGTCACGACGGCGAGGTTGCCGGTGACGATGCCTGGCTCAACCTGGCCGAGGTCAGCCCGGCGAGCGCGGAGGAGGGGGCGATCCGCGTAAATCGCTGGTTCGAGGAGCATCCCGACCTGGTGCTAGGCGAACATGCGACGGGGTCGGGTCCCTTTGGCGAGGCCTACTCCTGCTTGTCACGTGCTGACGTGACACTCGAAACAGCGCTGTTGACGGCGATCGGCCTCCTTCCGGAAGGCCGCTACGACGGCGAACCCGAGACCGTCGATCCTGTATCCGACGAGGACATTGCTGAATTCGTGCGCACCGGCACGGCCGCCGAGGGCGTCGCAATCCGCGAGGGCAGCTACTTCGTCGGGAAGAACACAGCGCTGATGCAGATGGTCGACAGCCAGGCCGTTCCTGTCAACGTCAAGAAGGGTAGGGGAGCGGAGGGCGTCCTCGCCAGGCACGCGCGCATCATCCGCAAGCTGATCCCGATCCGCGACGCGGTACGGGGGGTGCTGAAACTTCAGGAACGTGACCAGCCGTGGAAGCCGGCGCAGGTCCGCTTGCGCATCGCATGGTCGAGCTTTGTGCGCGAGTTTGGTCCGATCAATTTCACGACCGTCTCGGCGACCGAAGACGCGCAGACCGGCGAAGTCCGCGAGGCACATCGGCGGCCGAACCTCCAGCCCTTCCTCGACGACCCAGATTGCTGGCTGGTCGCCTCGATCGAGGACTATGATCTCGACACCAATACAGCCAAGCCTGGTCCGATCTTTTCCGAACGCGTGATCGCGCCGCCACCTGCGCCGGTCATCACGTCTGCCCTCGACGCGCTTGCTGTTGTGCTGAACGAGCGCGGCCATGTCGATCCCGATCATATCGCCGAGCTTTTGCACCGCGATGCCGGTGATGTCATCGATGAACTCGGCGAGGCCATTTACCGCGATCCGGCGAACGGCGCCTGGCAGACCGCGGACGCCTATCTCTCTGGCGCGGTTCGTTCGAAGTTAGCGACGGCCGAGGCAGCTGCTGCGCTCGATCCCACCTTCGCGCGCAATGTCGAGGCGCTACGCCGAGTCCAGCCGGCTGACCTTCGGCCGTCCGACATAACGGCGCGGCTTGGCGCACCTTGGATCCCCGCCGCTGATATCGTCGTCTTCGTCAAGGAGACGATGGGCGCTGACATCACCATCCATCACACACCTGAACTCGCGTGCTGGACTGTGAACGCCCGCCAGCTTGAATGGAGCGCCGCCGGCACCACAGAGTGGGGCACGCACCGCCGCCATGCCGGGCAACTTCTTTCCGACGCACTCAATTCGTCGATCCCACAGATTTTCGACACGGTGAAGGAGGGAGATGCCGAGCGCCGCATCCTCAACACCGTTGAGACAGAAGGCGCGAAAGAGAAACTCGGCAAGATCAAGACGGCATTCCAGTCCTGGGTCTGGTCGGATCCGGATCGCACCGACCGGCTGGCGCGGCTCTATAACGATATCTTCAACAACATCGTGCCCCGACACTTCAACGGCGATCATCTCCAGCTTCCAGGCGCCTCAGGCGCCTTTTCTCTTTATAGGCACCAGAAGCGGGTGATCTGGCGGATCATCGCGTCGGGGGCCACCTATGTCGCCCACGCTGTGGGCGCCGGCAAGACGCTCTCAATCGCGGCAGCGATCATGGAACAGCGCCGCCTCGGCCTGGTGAACAAGGTTATGCTCGTCGTGCCTGGTCATTGCCTGGCGCAGGCCGCGCGGGAATTCCTGGCGCTTTATCCGAGCGCTCGCATCCTCGTGGCGGATGAGACGAACTTCGTGAAGGAGAAGCGGCATCGGTTCCTGTCGCGGGCAGCACTAGGTGCCTGGGACGCGATCATCATCACGCACTCGGCGTTCAAGTTCATCCCGGTGCCGTCTGCCTTCGAGCAGCAGAAGATCCACGACGAGTTGGAGGCCTATGAGGATTTGCTGACCAAGGTTGATCGTGAAGACAAGCTCTCGCGCAAGCGCATCGAGCGCATGAAGGAAGGCCATCAGGCCCGGCTAGACGCGCTTGGTTGCCGCAAGGACGATCTTCTGACGATTGCCGAAATAGGCATCGATCAGGTGATCGTCGACGAGGCGCAGGAGTTCCGGAAGCTCTCCTTCGCGACCAACATGACATCGCTGCGCGGCGTCGATCCGAACGGTTCGCAGCGCGCCTGGGACCTCTATGTCAAGTCCCGTTTCATCGAAATGAAGAATCCGGGCCGGGCGCTCGTGCTCGCCTCCGGAACGCCGATCACCAACACGCTGGGCGAGATGTTCACCGTGCAGCGGCTGATGGACCATGCCGCCCTTGCCAAGCGCGGCTTGCAAGAGTTCGACGCCTGGGCCTCGACCTTCGGCGACACCTCGACCGAACTGGAGCTTCAGCCGTCGGGCAAATACAAGCCGGTCACACGCTTCGCGCAGTTCGTCAACGTGCCCGAGCTGATCGCCCTGTTTCGCTCCTTCGCGGACGTGGTGCAGCCGGCCGATCTGCGGGCCTATGTGAAGGTGCCGGAGATCGCTGGCGGTAAGCGCCAGATCATCACGGCCGAACCAACCGCGGCCTTCAAGGCCTACCAGAAGCAGCTCGACGGCCGTATAAAGGCGATCGAGAAGCGCGACGGCCCGCCCGAACCGGGTGACGACATCTTGCTCTCCGTTATCATGGACGGCCGTCATGCCGCGATCGACCTGCGTCTCGTCGACGCCGGCATCGGCAATGAGGAGGCGAACAAGCTCAATGCCCTGATCCAGAACACTTTCCGGATCTGGCAGGAAACAAGCGAGACCACCTATCGCCGCAAGGACGGCATGCCCTTCGACAAACCGGGCGCTGGCCAGCTCGTCTTTTCGGATCTCGGCACGATTTCCGTCGAGACCTCGCGCGGCTTCTCCGCCTATCGATGGATCAGGGACGAACTGGTGCGCTTCGGGGTGCCGGCTTCCGAAATCGCCTACATGCAGGATTTTAAGAAATCCCAGGCCAAGCAGCGGCTTTTCAACGACTTCAACGCCGGCAAGGTCCGTGTCCTTATCGGATCGTCCGAGACCATGGGCACCGGCGTCAACGTGCAGGCGCGCCTAAAGGCGCTGCATCATCTCGACGTGCCATGGCTGCCCTCCCAGATCGAGCAGCGCGAGGGACGTATTGTTCGCCAGGGCAACCAGCATGACGAGGTCGGCCTCTTCGCCTACGCCACTCTTGGCTCGCTGGACGCCACGATGTGGCAAAACAACGAGCGCAAGGCGCGCTTCATTACAGCCGCACTCTCGGGCGATACCAGCATTCGTCGCCTCGAAGACATTGGCGAGGGCCAGGCGAACCAGTTCGCCATGGCGAAAGCGATCGCATCGGGCGATCCACGCCTGATGCAGAAGGCGGGGCTTGAGGCCGAGATCGCGCGCCTCGACCGGTTGCGTGCCGCCCATGTCGACGATCAGCATGCCATTCGTCGCCGGATCCGTGACGCCGAGCACGAGATAAGCCTGTCGACACGGCGCATCGGAGAGATCGGTCAGGATATCGAGCGCCTGATTCCGACACATGGCGATGGTTTCCGAATGACCGTCGCCGGTGACGCGTTCGCCGCGCGCAAATTCGCCGGCCGTGCCCTGATGAAGGAAATTCTGGCCCTGGTACAACTCCAGTATGAGGGTGAGCGGGCCATCGCCTCGATCGGTGGCTTCGATCTGGCGTTCGCCGGCGAACGCTTAGGCAAGGATCGCTTCGGCTATACCACCATGCTGAAGCTCACCGGCGCGGAGCATGAGGTTGAGCTTCCTGTTGCGACCACGCCCCTTGGCGCGATCGCCAGGCTCGAGCACGCACTTTCGATTTTCGATGGCGAGCGGGACAATTATGCACGCCGTCTGGCGGATTCTCGCGGGCGGCTTGCCGCCTATCAGCCGCGCGTTGGCGAGGCTTTCGCCTTTGCCGCCGAACTCAAGCTCAAGCGCCAGTTGGTCGCCGAGATCGAGGCCGATCTTGCCGCCGACGCCGAGAGTGGCGGGCAATCGACCATGGACAAAAAGGGGGAGGAGGACGGCCAGATTGCGGCCTGAGAAAAGACGAGAAGGAAATCTTTCCTCGCAGCGTGATCGAGCCGGTGACGCTCACGCTCAACCGCGCGTCTCGCGATCCCGGCCGCGTCGCCCTTCGCAGGGCTGTGAGCCCCTCTTGGGCGCCGGACAGGGATGCTCGCCCGCAATTGCACCGGCCCGATCGCGCTGCGCGGTGGGGGATGTCTTCGAGAAGAAGACGGAAAAGGACCATTGGCTAGGCCTGGTCCATAACCCCGGAAATGGAGAAGCATCCCATGGAACTCATGATGGTCGATCCGCGTGCGCTGAAGGAGAACCCCGACAAGACGCGCCGGACGAAATCCACCCCTCAATCCGATGCGTTGCTACTGGCGACGATCAAGGCCGTCGGCATCATCCAGCCACCGATCATCCTGCCCGAGCAGGGCGGCGGCAACGGCTACACCATCCATTTCGGCCATCGCCGCGTTGCACAGGCGATCGCCGCCGATCTTGCGGAGATACAGGTACTCGTTGCCAACCCCGACGAAGACCACGACGCCATGCGAGCGCTCATCGAAAACGTCGCCCGCGATCCGCTTAACCCGGTAGATCTGTGGCGTTCGATCGAACGCCTCGTCGCGCTCGGATGGACCGAGGAATCCATCGCGCTTGCGCTTGCGCTGCCAGTGCGACAGATCCGCAAGCTGCGCTTGCTCGCCAACGTCCTGCCCGCCATGCTCGACCAGATGGCGAAGGGTGATATGCCGACCGAGCAGAATCTACGCATCATCGCAGCCGCGAGCCAGGGAGAACAGTCCGAGGTCTGGAAGAGATACAAGCCGAAGAAGGCCGATCCCACGGTCTATTGGCATGAAGTTGCCCGGGCACTCACCAAAACGCGACTGTTGGCGAAGCACGCGAGCTTTGGCGAAGATCTCGCCCAGGCTTACGGCATCGTGTGGCAGGAGGATCTGTTCGCACCGGCCGATGAGGACAGCCGGTTCACGACTGATGTTGCAGCGTTCTACGGCGCGCAGCAGGAATGGCTGGCCAACAATCTGCCCAAGCGTGGTTCGATGGTCGAACTGAGCGACTATGGCCAGCCGAAGCTCCCCGCGAAGGCCGAGCGGGTCTATGGGAAGCCTGGTAAAGGCGACCATACCGCCTGGTACATCGACGGCCGGTCTGGTGAAGTACAGTCGATTGCCTACCGCATCCCGGAGACGAAGAAGGCAAAGGACAAGACGGGTTCCAGCAGCGTCGCTGCTGTGGCAACGCAGAGATCGGACGTGACCCGCAAGGGCATGGAGATGATCGGCGATCTTCGCACCGATGCGCTCCATGAGGCGTTCGCCCGTGCGCCGATCGAGGACGACACACTGATGGCTTTGCTCGTTCTGGCGTTCGCCGGCATGAACGTGTCCATCGCCAGCGGCTCCTCCGACAATCCGTACGCACACGCAAACTGCAACGCACACGCCGCGCGGTTGATCGGCGAGGACGGCAAGCTCAACCCCGACCGGGAAACGCTGCAGCAAGTCGTGCGCTCGGTGCTGATCGACGTGTTGTCGTGCCGGGAAAATCGGTCTGCCAGCGGCATCGTCGCGCGCATCGCCGGCGAGGCTATCGGCGCGGACGCGTTTCTGCCGAATATGGGTACGGATGATTTCCTCTCTTGCCTATCGCGCGCAGCACTTGAGACTTCGCTGAAGGGCACGCCGCTCGCGGCGCGCAATCGCGTGAAGGACACGCGCGCGGCCCTGGTCGAGCATTTCGCGGAAGGCCGCTTTGTTCATCCAGCGGCTCTGTTCGCGCCTAAGCTGGAGGCGATCACCGACTGGGTGGCGAAGCACTCGGCGTCCGACGCCGGCGACGCGCTCGACGATGGCGCGGCGCGAGAGCTCGACGAACTGGATGGCGACCAGTCGGACGCCACGGCGCGGGACTGTCACGGCGATGACGATGCCGGCGAGCCCACTAAGGACGAATACGCGATCGCAGCCGAATAGGGGCGGTAACCCTTCCTTCCGAAAGATCTCCGCCGCCGGCAGAAATGTTGGCGGCGGTTCCGTTTCAACCATGAGCAAAAGGAGGACTAAAATGTCCGCTCAACTGATTCACGATATCGCGCCGCTCGGCTCGCTCGTCCGCTATAGCGACGGCACGCCACAGCCGCCTCAGCGTTTCAAGCGGAAGCTCGCCGCCTGGGAGAACAAGAACGGCAGCGGCCGCCTGGTCCGCAAGGTCCCGGCGTGCCAGACGGCGAGCTATGCGCTTCCCGCCAGCATCACGCTTCATAAGGGCGACTTTGCCAGCGGCGGCGTCATCGTCATGGTGGTGCATCAGACCTTTTGCGTCACCAGCGCGCTGAAGTTCGAACTCGTCGAGCGTCCCGCCCTGGGCTCGGTGCGCGTTCTCAGTCGCACCGGCGACGATGCCGAACTGTTGCACCTCGCCGCCGATCATGCTGGTGCGGAGGGCTGGCTCGCGGTCCACCGGCATCTCGGCGCAATTCTGGAAGAGGTCACGGCCGACGAGGTCGTGGCCGATATCGTCGAGGGGAGGGCAGCGGCATGAGCGCGGCTCTCCCGAATGCTGTTGCAGAGATGCAGGAGGCCTCTCGATTTCCGGGGAATCTCGACCACGGCGTAACCGAGAGGCGGTGGGAGCATGCGGCTTGGGCGCCCATTCCGGTCAGGGCTATTTCTCATGCGACCATTCCACGCCGGTCGTCCCCTCGGGTTTGCTGCGGTCTGAACCGGACGGCGGGACGGTCCAAGGC
>NZ_JBFUFX010000017.1:0-145458 GCF_056403215.1 Mesorhizobium sp. P2_H9
AATAGTCGGCGTGGCCGGGGCAGTCGACGTGGGCGTAGTGGCGGGCAGCCGTCTCGTATTCGACGTGCGCCGTCGAAATGGTGATGCCGCGGGCCTTCTCTTCCGGCGCCGCATCGATCTGGTCGTAGCGCTTGTATTCGCCAAAATACTTGGTGATCGCCGCCGTCAGCGACGTCTTGCCATGATCGACGTGGCCAATCGTGCCAATGTTCACATGAGGCTTGTTACGCTCGAATTTACCTTTTGCCATAGTCTCTTTCCTTGGACGGCCTTGACCTTCAGTTCAGTCGAATGCGGGGCGATTAGCGACTACGGCTGAAAAACACAAGTGCCTTGTGGCCGGGAGTGCGCGCACTCGGTCCGAACCGATGATCCGATTTCGGGGATATGACGCGGATATAGGAACGCGCGGCAGAAAATGAAATGGCGAAGGCTCGCCTCAGTGAATGTCGGCATATCGCCGGTCGCGACCTGTCTGCCCCTGCCGGACTTGCCGCCGGCGGCTGGCCCATTGCCGCCGCGGTGCCAGTCTGATTTGGTCACCCAATGCATTTCATCCCGATCACCATCCGCGGCCCGCTGTTCATGATCGTTTCAACGGGGTCATACCTCGTCAACGACACGATGATGAAGCTCGCGACGTCAGGGCTGCCGCCTTATGAAGTGCTGTTCCTGCGCGGGGTGGCCGCCTCGCTCTGGGGCTTCCCCTTGTTGTTCCTGCTCGGCTACGCCAGGCAGGTTCCGCTGATCCTCGACAGACGCGTGCTGGGCAGAAACGTCCTCGAGCTGGCGGCAATCCTTTGCTACGTGGTGGCGCTGGCCAACATGCAGATCGCCGATTCCACTGCGCTCGGGCAGATCACCCCCCTCTTGATGCTGGTCGGCTCATCGATCCTGTTTGGCGAACGGATCGGCGGCGTGCGCATGGCGTTGATCGGGTTCGGCTTCATCGGCGCGCTGATGGTCGCGCAACCGACGATGCAGGGCATCTCCGTCTATGCCTTGCTGGCGCTCGGCAACGCAGCGCTTTCCGCCGCGCGCGATCTGGCCGGGCGCAGGGTCGCGGCCGAAGTGCCTGGCATGATCGTTGCCATTTCGGCGGTCGTGGTGGTGCTGGCCGGTGCCGGTATTGCGCATCTGGTTTCCGAGCACTGGGTGATGCCGGAACCCCGTCACCTGCTGCTTATCGCCGGTGCCGGACTGTTCCTGATCTTCGGTCACTTTTTCATCTTCATGGCCTATCGCGTCGGGCCGACCAGCCTGGTGGCGCCGTTCTACTACTGCTTTACGGTCTGGGCCGTCATTTCGGGGCTGGTTGTGTTCGGGCAATTCCCGAACGCACTGGCCGTCTGCGGCATCCTGCTGGTGGTGGCCAGCGGGCTGACCATCGTGTCGCTCGACGAGCGCAGGCGCCGGCTGACGGTCGTCGCCTAGACCACGGTCCAGCCAACGCGCAGAACCGATGTATCCCGGAAAACATGCGGCGTTGCAGGTCTGCGCGGGGCGCAATGTGCCAGCACTTTGATTTTTGCGGTTGGAAATCTGGAGCGGGTAGCGGGAATCGAACCCGCATATTCAGCTTGGAAGGCTGCTGCTCTACCACTGAGCTATACCCGCGCCTTTCAGTGAAGTATCGGATTCACCCGAAAACCGCCATGCACTTTTCGGTTCGATGCTTGTTAGTTAGCATCGGATTCGCCCGAAAACCGTTATCCACTTTTCGGTCCGATGCTTTGCGTTTCAGGGCTTCCGGGCCGGCAGTGGTGGAGAGGGTTGGATTTGAACCAACGTAGGCATAGCCAACGGATTTACAGTCCGTCCCCTTTAACCACTCGGGCACCTCTCCAGTCTGCCGCCGGAGCCATGCAACGAGGCATCGACGCGGCGAGGCCGCCTCAGCAGCCCTTCCGCGAAGCGCCTTATGGCGGCACCGCCCAAAACTGTCAACCGCAACAACCAGGCAAAACGCGCTGAATTTCACAAGCCGGGCAGCGGGCAGCTTTCTGCGCTGTATCCATGACCGGACGACACGTCTATAGAAGCCGGCCATGAGCAACGACAACAGTTCCAAGACCCCAAAAGACACCCACTACGCCAAGCTGCGCCGCGCGCACCGCGACGAGAAGGCTGGCGGCGCGCCGGCCTTCAGGCCACGCCAACCGGTGCCGCCCGGCGAGCATGCCGCCGACGGGCTGGTGCGGCTCTACGGCTTGCACACGGTGCGGGCAGCGCTCGACAATCCGCGCCGGCGGATCAAAAGAATGCTGGTGACCCGCAACGCCGCCGAGCGTCTGGAGATCGCCGATCTCGCCGGTTTGCCCTTCAAGACCGAACTTGTCGAGCCCAGGGACATCGACAAGATCACCGGCTCGGACGCCGTCCATCAGGGCGTGCTGATCGAGGCAGAACCGCTGAAGCCGAAGCGCCTCGATGCGCTGGGCGATGCCAGGCTGGTGCTGGTGCTCGACCAGGTCACCGACCCGCACAATGTCGGCGCCATCCTGCGCTCGGCAGTCGCCTTCGGCGCCGGCGCGCTGATCACCACGGCCCGCCACAGTCCGCAGGAATCCGGCGTGCTGGCAAAATCGGCCTCGGGCGCGCTGGAACATATCGACCAGATCGAGGTGAAGAACCTGGCCGACGCGCTGGGACAACTGCACGAAGCCGGCTTCCAGACGATCGGCCTCGATTCGGAAGGACCGGCCGAACTGGAAAAGAGTTTTTCGGGCGACAAGATCGCGCTGGTACTCGGCGCCGAAGGTAAAGGCCTGCGCCAGAAGACGCGGGAGACGGTGACGACACTGGCCCGCCTCGACATGCCCGGCGCCATTCGTTCGCTGAATGTGTCCAACGCGGCGGCGGTGAGCCTTTATGCGGCGCGGAAGTTTTTGGGGTGAGGGAATAGCGAGTAGTAAGTCATGAAAATTAAGCTGGAGACGCAGCTCCACTACTGACTACTGACTACTGACTACTGACTACTGACTCCTACCCCACCTCATGCCCCGCCATCCGCTCCAGCGCGCGAACCAGCGCCGAGTGATCTTCCTTCGCCCCACCATTGGCCGCACAGGAGTTGAACAATTGCTGCGTGGTAGAGGTGTTGGGCAAGGAAACCCCAAGCGCCTTCGCCCCCTCCAGTGCCAGATTGAGATCCTTCTGGTGCAACTCGAT
Organism: Mesorhizobium sp. P2_H9; assembly: GCF_056403215.1. Classification (NCBI taxonomy): domain Bacteria; kingdom Pseudomonadati; phylum Pseudomonadota; class Alphaproteobacteria; order Hyphomicrobiales; family Phyllobacteriaceae; genus Mesorhizobium; species Mesorhizobium sp. P2_H9. Next base: position 3,172 of record NZ_JBFUFX010000017.1, read on the forward strand.
GCGGAAGCCGGGCGCAAAGGTGCGTTTGACCATGCGCTCGCCATGCACTTCGAGGATGCGCGAGGCCGCCAGCCCGCCCATCAGCGCCTGCCGCACCTTGGCCGGGTCGGCGCCAGCTTTCGATGCAAAAACAAGAGCTTCGGCGACGGCTTCGATGGTCAGCGCGACGACGATCTGGTTGGCGACCTTGGTGGTCTGGCCGACGCCGTTGGGGCCAACGAGCGTGATGTTCTTGCCCATCTTCTCGAAGACCGGCTTCGCGCGCTCGAACGCCTTGTCCTCGCCGCCGACCATAATGGTCAGCGACGCGGCCTTGGCGCCGACCTCGCCGCCGGACACCGGCGCGTCGAGATAGTCGCAGCCGAGATCGTTGATTTTTTTGGCGAAGACCTTGGTCTCGATCGGCGAGATCGAGCTCATGTCGATGACCAGCTTGCCCTTGGTCAGGCCGGCGGCGACGCCGTTGTCGCCGAACAGAACATCGGCCACCTGCGGTGTATCAGGGACCATGGTGATGATGATCTCGGCAGCCTTGGCCACAGCGTCATGGCCAGAGACTGACTTCAGACCCTTGGCGACGAGGTCGGCCGGTGGCTTCGAACGATGGTCGCTGCTGACCACCTTGTAGCCGGCGTCCAGCAGATGCCCCGCCATCGGCGCGCCCATGATGCCGAGGCCTATAAAGCCGATGGTTTCCATTGTTGTTCTCCGTCTTTTGTTCGGCCGCGTTCCGTCGCGCCCCCCTCTGTCCTGCCGGACATCTCCCCCACGAGGGGGGAGATTGGATGTCATCTCGGCTTTCGCGAATCTCCAACGTTGCAGGAATGAGCGAGGCGCCGAAGCTGCCGATCTCCCCACCTGTGGGGGAGATGGCCGGCAGGCCAGAGGGGGGCGCGAAGGATCGCGACTTCAATTTCAATAGCTAAGCCGCCGCGCTCCCCTGCCCGGCCAGTTGCCTGAACCACCCGAGCCCAGCCTCCGTCCCCGCCTTCGGCTTGTATTCCGCCCCGATCCATCCCGCATAACCCAGGCGGTCGATATGCTCGTAGAGGAAGGGATAATTGATCTCGCCCGTCCCCGGCTCGTGACGGCCGGGATTGTCCGCAAGCTGGATATGCGCGATGCGGCCGAGGTTTGCCTCGATGGTACGGGCGAGATCCCCCTCCATGATCTGCATGTGATAGATGTCGTATTGCAGGAACAGGTTTTTTGACCCGACCCGGTCGATCAGTGCCAAGGCCTGCTTCGAAGTGTTCAGGAAAAAACCCGGTATATCGCGCGTGTTGATCGGCTCGATCAGAAGGCGAATACCAGCGTGCTCTAGCTTCTCCGCCGCGAAAGCCAGGTTTTCGGCAAAGACGTTTTCCAGCACCGTGCGGTCGGCGCCTTGCGGGGCGATGCCCGCGAGGCAGTTGACCTGCTCGCAGCCCAGCGCATGCGCATAGGTGATGGCCTTGGCCACGCCTTGCCGGAACTCGGGCACGCGCTCCGGCAGCACGGCTATGCCGCGCTCGCCCTTGCCCCAGTCGCCAGCCGGCAGGTTGAACAGCACCTGCGTCAGGCCGTTCTTCTTGAGCCTTGCCGCCACCACGTCGGGTGCATGATCATAAGGGCCGATATATTCGACGCCCTTGAAGCCGGCGCGGGCGGCGGCATCGAAACGGTCGAGGAAATCATGCTCGCCAAAGAGCATCGAAAGATTGGCTGAAAAACGCGGCATTCTTTTTCTCCTTTTCTCCGCCAGGCCAAGATGTGTTGAGATTCAGGTCAGGCCGAGCCGAAAATGGTGGGTTACGAGAACCGGAGCGGAGCGTACTTTTGGGTACGTGAGCACCGGAAGCGCAGGAAGCCGCCATTTGCAGGCCGGCATCACCTGAATATCAGCATACCTTAATCCAACATCACGATAGCCGTCGGGGCGTCTTCGTTATGTTCGGCAAGCTCCTCGAATTCGGTGATCTTGTCGATCTCGGTGCCCATTGAAATGTTGGTGACCCGCTCGAGGATGAATTCGAGCACCACTGGAACCTGGTGTTCCTTCATCAGCCGCTGCGCCTCCTTGAAGGCACCGGCGAATTCCTCCGGCTTGCGCACCCTGACCGCCTTGCAGCCCATGCCTTCGGCAACAGCGACGTGATCAACGCCGTAGCCGGCTTCGGCATCCCCTTGGCGGTTGACGTTCTCAAAGGCGAGGCTGACCTCGAAATCCATCGCAAAACCGCGCTGCGCCTGGCGGATCAGGCCGAGATAGGCATTGTTCACGACGACGTGGATGTAGGGCAGTTTGTGCTGCGCCCCGGCCGCCAGTTCCTCGATCATGAACTGGAAATCATAGTCGCCCGACAGCGCCACTATAGTCCGGTCCGGATCAGCGGCGCGAACGCCCAACGCCGCCGGCAGCGTCCAGCCCAGAGGTCCGGCCTGGCCGCAATTGATCCAGTTGCGCGGCTTGTAGACGTGCAGGAACTGGGCGCCGGCGATCTGCGACAGGCCGATCGTGGTGACATAGGTGGTGTCGCGGCCAAACGCCTTGTTCATCTCCTCATAGACGCGCTGCGGCTTCAGCGGCACCTGGTCGAAATGCGTCTTGCGCTTCATCGTCTTCTTGCGCGCCTGGCATTCCTTGGCCCAGCCCGACCAGTCGCGCAGCTTTCCCGCCGTTCTCCATTCGGTGGCGACGTCGAGCAGGATTTTCAGCGCCGCACCGGCATCCGAGACGACGCCGAGGTCCGGCGCGAAGACACGGCCGATCTGCGTCGGCTCGATATCGACATGGATGAACTTTTTGCCCTTGGTGTAGACATCGACCGAACCTGTGTGGCGGTTAGCCCAGCGGTTGCCGATGCCGAAGACGAAGTCGGCCTCGAGCATCGTCGCATTGCCATAACGGTGCGAGGTCTGCAGCCCGCACATGCCGGCCATCAGCCGGTGGTCGTCGGGGATTGTGCCCCAGCCCATCAGTGTCGGAATGACCGGAACGCCAGTGATTTCGGCAAATTCGATGAGCAGATCGGACGCATCGGCATTGATGATGCCACCGCCGGCGACGATCAGCGGCTTGTCCGCCGCATTGAGCATGGTCAATGCCTTCTCCGCCTGGCCGCGTGACATCGCCGGCTTGAACGGCACCATCGGCTCATAGGCATCGATGTCGAACTCGATCTCGGCCAGTTGCAGATCGACCGGAAGATCGACGAGGACGGGACCCGGCCGCGACGAGCGCATCAGATGAAACGCCTTCTGCAGCGCCATCGGCACCAGATAGGGCTCCATGACTGTGACCGCCCATTTGGCGACGGGTGCGGCAATGGCGGCGATGTCGACCGCCTGAAAATCTTCCTTGTTGAGCCGTGCGCGCGGCGCCTGCCCGGTGATGCACAGGATCGGGATGGAATCGGCCGCGGCCGAATAGAGCCCGGTGATCATGTCGGTGCCGGCCGGACCTGACGTGCCGATGCACAGGCCAATGTTGCCTGCCTTGGCGCGCGTGTAGCCTTCCGCCATATGCGAGGCCGCCTCGACGTGACGGGCGAGGATGTGGCGAACCGTGCCCCGCGCCTTCAGCGCCGAGTAGAACGGGTTGATTGCCGCTCCGGGCACGCCGAAGGCGCAGGAAATGCCTTCCTTTTCGAGAACGAGAACCGCGGCATCGACCGCGCGCATCCTGGCCATTTCAAGCCTCCACCGGAATTGTCATTGTTGGATGTCCGGATAATGCGCGCGTCGGTGCTATTTTTCAATTTTTTCAGAATATTTTTTCATTTCTAGAAAACGACGCCTGAGCACTGTTTTCATTCGCTTTTCCGTTTTCCATGGATTCGGCGTCGCAAAGCAGTGAAAAACTTTTTCATTGCTGATTCAGGAATATCTGGAAGAATGACGGGATGGAAACGACCGAAAAACGCCAGCGCGGCCGGCCGCGCTCCTTCAATGGCCCCACTGAGGCGGGTTCGGTGCAGTCGCTCGACCGGGCGCTGCGCATCCTCGCCATCGTCGCCGAAGGCAGCGGCCTGTCGCTGAGCGAGATATCGGCGCAAAGCGGCCTCGCCGCCTCCACCGCCTACCGCATGCTGACGACGCTGCAAAACCACGGCATGGTCGAGTTCGATACGAGCGACCAGCTGTGGTCGATCGGCGTCGAGACTTATCGCATGGGTGCCGCCTTCCTGCGCCGCCGCAAGCTGGTCGACCGCGCCCGCACCGTCATGCAGGAACTTATGGAAAAGACCGGCGAGACCGCCAATCTCGGCGTGGCCGAGGACGATTGCGTCGTCTTCGTCAGCCAGGTCGAGACGCATCAGGCGATCCGCGCCTTCTTCCGGCCGGGCACGCGCAGCCCGTTCCATGCCTCGGGCATCGGCAAGGCGGTGCTGGCGCATCTGGAGCCGGAGCGCGTCGGCGCCATCCTGCGCAAGGCCGGGCTGGAACGCTTCACCGGCAACACCCTGTCCGACATCTCGGCGCTGGCCCACGATCTGGTGGCGATCAAGCTGCGCGGCTGGTCGGTCGACGACGAGGAGCGGCATCCGGGCATGCGCTGTGTCGCCGCCGCCATCTTCAACGAGTTCGGCGAGCCGATCGGCGGCGTTTCCGTGTCAGGCCCGACCGTGCGGGTGACGCCGGAGCGGCTGGCCGAGATTGGCCCGCTGGTGCATGACGCGGCGGCGGCGGTTACCAAAATGATTGGCGGCGTCAGGCTGACCTGACTAAGCCCCGACCAGCGAGCCCCTCGCCGATACCTCGAAGACATCGAGCAGGATCGCTAGCCCGACGCCACAGGCGGTCAGGATGATGCCGGCCATGAAGATGCGGTTGGCGCGCTCGTAGATCGGCCGGCGCAGCGAATCCACCTTGAGCAGCAGCGACAGCGCCCGCATCTGCAGCGCGATGCCGACCAGGATCGGCACCACGGCAAGCAAATGATGGAATTGCCATGGGATCGGGTTGGCCGCCCAATGCGTGACAAAACCCAGCGAGAACGCCAGCAGGATGCCGACGGTGGTGACCGTGCCGTTGCGGAAAACCGGTTCGATCAAGTCTTTCCTGGGATCGTCCTCTTCCAAGGGCCCCTCCTCTGCTGGCATCGGATGATGATTGAGATTAAGGGCTTTGAAAATCTCTGTACACCGCCGAACAATCGCTTGAAGTTGGCGCCGCCCCTCATTGCCCTGCCGGGCATTTCTCCCCGTGAACGGGGAGAAAGAAGCCGGCCGCGGTCTCGGCGTTCTTTTCAGCAACGCTGGTGATTGGCGAAAGGATCGACGAGAGCGTCCTTCTCCCCGTCACCATACGGGGAGAAGATGCCGGCAGGCAGATGAGGGGCGGCGCCGACGGTCGATCGATTCAAACGAGTGGCAGACCGCCTCACACAGCAGAAAAAGGGGCTGTGGGAGCCCCTTCTTCTCGCCTGAAACGGTCCTCCTTCTTTCAGAGCCTGCAGTAGTGGGGATAGCCGTCGTAGCCGATGTAGGTGTTCGAGCCCGCGTCATAGCTGGCGTAGCGGGCGTAGCAGCGGCGGATGTGGATCGAGTCGTAGTCCTCCTCGACGTAGACGGTGCGCGGCTGCTGGGAGAGCAGGCTGCCGAGTACGAAGCCGCCAACGCCGGCGGCAATGCCGATGCCGATTTCACGGTTGTGATGGTTGTGGGCGGCCGAAGGCTGCACGGTGCCGACCAGCATGGTGGCGGCGACAGAGGTGGCGATGAGGCCGGAAACGAAAGTACGCATGATGATCTCCTTGCTTCGTTGAGAGAGGCGATCCATCCGCCTCTTGATCATCAGTCGCAGCGAGCAAGAAAAAGGTTCGAAAGATTTTTCGATTCTTTTTCGAAGGCTAGAAATCGGCCGGTCGGAACCCCGATCGATCGGCAGAGTCCGGCGCTGAACGCGAAAAGGGCGGCCGAAGCCGCCCTGTCGTCGCAACTTCGAGAAAGGTTTTGGGTGAGTAGCGAGTAGTGAAAATTCGCTATCGTGGGATCGAAGCCTCCCTACTCACTACTCACTACTCACTACTCACTATTCCCTACTTACTCCCTTTCACCCCATCCCAGTGACATGGCGCAGCCAGAACGCCAGTGCGATGAAGCCGATGATGGTAGTCACGCCGGTCCAGTCGACATTGGCGCTCTTCACATCCCTGATAAGCTTCACCAGGAGAAGCCAGGCCACGATGACGAGCGGCAGAATGATTACAAGTCTGATCATGCGACACCCCCGTTGAGGCGATTGCACCTTCAAATCATATAGGAAGCGATTTGGCCGTTTTCAGGATGGCCACCCCAGCGGCTCGGAGCCCGCACCGCCAACCGAAAACGGAGTTTTGTCTTTACTGGCGCAACAAATATGCTAACCGGAGCGCCGTGCCCTTGTAGCTCAGCTGGTAGAGCAGCGGTTTTGTAAACCGAAGGTCGGCGGTTCGATTCCGTCCGGGGGCACCAATTTTACTTATCGAATTGAAATAGCTGTAGCGTTTGGCGCAAAGCGATCCCGCATGAAACGCCATGCAGCAGGTTGCGGTCGGAACCACGCATTTCCGGGCTTTGTCAGATATTCCCACTGAGTCCATGCAACACGCGTGCAGCATTCGCCAGCGGTCGATCGCGCGCTGGTGGGCTGAGCGCACCATTGCGGGAGGCGAAGGTTGCGTTCGCGCACAGGTTGCGCGATGCTGCCCTTGGGCAAGGGGCAAATCAATGGCAAGCAAGATCGAGAAGGCGGCGATTACCATCGACAAGTGGGAGGTAGCCATGAGTGAAGTAGTCGGCGGTGTCGTCCTACTCCTGTTCCCGGCCGAAGGTGATGTTGTTCCGATCATACTTAGGCCCGCTCAGGCGACAAAGTTGGGCCAGGATCTACAATCGCCCAAGTTCATACCGAAGCCGACAGTACAATAATCTAACACCACAGAGACAGCGCGACATGATCGGCATGGCCGCTTGCCTCCTGCTGGCCGGCATGGACGCCTATTTGCTGCTGCTTTAGCCCAACGTTGGCCGAGGCGTGATCTCCTCAATCCTCACCTTGTCGCCGATCTCCTTCGCCATGGCCAAAGCCTTGTCCTTGTCCTTGGTGGTCAGCACGGTTCGCCAATGCGGCTTCTCGAAGACGGTCACGACGTAGGTTGTTGTTGCGGGCTCAGGTCCGGCTGGCATACTTCACCTTGCCCCACTGGCTGCATTGAGGACACAAAGGGCGGAGATAGGCCAACTTGTCGCCCGGAATATTTCCGAAACTGGTGATCGTCAGGCTACCACCATTGAAACCCTCCAGGCTGTAAGACTCCCAGGTCCCGCTGAGGGGCTGATCGTCCTGTCGTAGTTTCAAATACCCGGTGCGACCGCATTCGCAAACCAGCTTTTCCCGTAGAACAGTTGAGAGCACTTAGGACTGCCTTCCCGCGGTGCGGCGCCGGATGGGCGGTGCGGCTTGGAGACATCTTGGGGATGCGAGGCCGCACCGGTCACTGGCGGGTTTTGTTTTGGCGTTCCCCGCGAATGCCTAAACTATTGGCATATTAGCAACTGCGCAATTAAGCCTATTGGCGGTACTTAGACTGAAGTCGTGGATGGCGCTACCCATCCGTAGGGGCTTGCACCGGCCCAGTTCCGAACCATTGAATGAACGGCGCATCCTTGCCGGTGATATCCTTGACCGTCTTCAAGGGAGCCTAATGCATGCGCCGGAGTGCCCATGCGCCGGTACGCCGACGCTCATGCGATGATCGCACCACCGACCAAAATCGGCAATGAAGATGAGGCTCCTCCGCGCAGCAGCGTGCCAATCGCCGAACCTTGGTAGGCAACGTCCACGGCACTCGCTTCGGCAGAGCTTCCGCCTGCCTGACCTCGATCTCGCAGACGGGAACGGTTCAGAACTTGTAGCTGGCAGTGACCGAAACAGTGTGTAGGTCGACGTCCTCATGACGATCGAAGAGCGGGGAAGCCGGCGGCGGTGTGAAGCTTTCCCTGCCGAAATCATAGTACCGGTATTGTGCGCCCAGAATGATCTGGTCGGTCATGGCATAGTCGACGCCGGCGCCGGCGGTCCAGCCGATGGCGGTGTTTGTCTCCGAGTGGGTTTCGCTCAGGAAGGTGAAATTCTGCGCCATCTCGATGCCGCCGAATGCGACGCCGCCGGTTCCGTAAACCAGCAGGCGGCCCATCGGCAGGCCGATCTTTGCATCCAGCGAGCCGAACCATTGAATCTTGGTATCAAAGAAATTGCCCACGGGTACCGAAATATCGCCACCATCCTTTATTCCGGCAAAGTTCGCCTCCGCCTCGACACCGGCAACGATCTGGCCGAACTGCCACAAAGCCGCGACATGGCCACCTCCGAACGCACCACTGGGATCGAACGTCTTGCGATCGGTGAGGACGACTTCGTTCTGCAGAAACGCCTTGCCCCAGCCTCCACCTGCCTGAACCCCGACATACACGCCTGACCAATTGTAGGTCGAGCTTTCGGCCGGAATGTCTACCATCGGATCGGCGGCCATGGCCGGGCTTGCAGTCGCTGCAGCCAACAGCGCCGCGCCTGTGATGAAAATGAACCGCATGAAAACCCCCGCCGCGCCGCTGAGCAAATTGCTTCTGGCGCTAAGCGGCTATAGCGGTCTTTCGATCAACCTTAAGTCTCATATATGCAACACGCACAACATTTGGTTGTGACCTTCTTGGCGCAGCCAACGATTGTGACCGGCAGGCAGCGTAAATGCTGCAGAGCGCCGTGCCCTTGTAGCTCAGTTGGTAGAGCAGCGGTTTTGTAAACCGAAGGTCGGCGGTTCGATTCCGTCCGGGGGCACCAGTTGGCCACGCGCAATCGGAAGGCCTATCGAACCTTTCTGCGAGAGAGCTCGGTCTTGACCCGGCGCTCATCACGCCACACGACGTCGATGTGCGGATACTGGCGTCAAGCATTACATCGCTGACAAGAAGCGACGGGCCGATTTATGTTGCCGCCCTCCCTCCTCAGGTATAAATTAGGAGTTGCTGATATTTAAACGCAGGGAGGCGAAAACAATGCGCCAATTTATCGACTGCCGAGAATACCCCAGCGAAATGAAGTGCTCCGTTGCCATATCGGCCGACACTGCGGAAGAGTTGATCAACGCGGCCGTCCAGCACGCGGTCTCAGTTCATGGCGAAAAGGACACTCCGGCCTTCCGCGCCGAGGTCAAGAAATCAATCCACCAGGGCACGCCGCCCAACTGAGGTTAACCTATCTGGGGCGCCAGGCAGGAAGGCCGCCGGCGTGCTTCTCCACCGGCGGCTTGCCAGCAGGCCGCCTGGGCGAGGCGTGCGCCAGCCCTGGAGCCCACGGCTGTAATTCAACATACGGCCGTGGTCCTGCTGCTGCTGACTTCTCCCGACGCTCTCACACCCCAATCGCCGCCACCAATATCCGGTTCTGCCTTCGTATCGCCGCGCGCAATTCCGGTATCTTTGCCTCGTCGCGTTTCACGAACTCGATGAACATCATGTTCATGTTGTTGAACACCAGTTCGCCGAGCGCCTCCCCATCGATGTCGCTCCGCACCAGGCCGAGCGCCTGCAGCCGGGCGATCAGCGCGCGGATCTGTTCGGTCAGCGACCGGTCGAGTCCGGTATAGGCCTGGCCGAACGGGCTGTCGGGCAATTGCGTCGAGATCGCCATCGCCTGCCGCCACATCTCCTTGCTGAGATAGTGCAGCGAGTGCTCGATATAGATGCCGAGCAGCGTATCCAGCGCATCGCCGACATTGGCCGGCGGGTTGGCGACGACGCCGCGCCCGGCATTGAGCACCTCGTTGACCTCCAGCGAGACGATGGCGCCAAGAATGTCGCCCTTGTTCTGGTAGTAATTGTAGATGGTGCCGACCGAGACCTCGGCCTGCGCCGCAATCGCCTCGATCTTGGCGCCCTCATAGCCGGCCTCGCGGAACAGCTCGGCCGCCGCCTCGATGATGCGGCGGTGCCGATCCGCCTTTTGCCGTGCCCGCAATCCGCTCATATCAGCCTCTTGCCATAAAAACAGAATTGACTCAATTTTAGAATTGGTTCAATTTTTTGCAAGAAGCCAAAAAGGCAAGGGAGAACACTCGATGTCCACGACCCTCACGTCCATCCTGAAGACCCATCTGCGCGCCGCGACCGCTGCCGCCGCGCTGCTGCTCGCCACAGGCGCTCACGCCGCCGATCTCAACGCCCTGATCTGGTGCGACCATGCCGATCCGGCACTGCTGCAGCCTTTCGAGGAAGCCAATGGCGTCAAGGTCAACGTCAAGGAATTCGAAGGCACCGGCGCTGGTCTCGCCATCGTCGACCAGTCGCAGCCCGGCGACTGGGACGTGATGGTGATCGATAGCATCGATGTGCCGCGCGGCGTCGAAAAGGGCCTGTTCGAGCCGCTGCCGGAGGACAAACTGCCGCTGGCCGATCTGTTCCCCGAGGTGAAGATGGATGGCTCCACCGTGGTCGGCGGCAAGCGCTACGGCATCACCGAAAAGTTCGGCTATAACACCATCGGCTTCAACAAGACCAAGGTCGATCCGGCCGACATGCAGTCGATGGCCGCCCTGACCGGCGACAAGTACAAGGGCAAGATCGCCATCTATGATTACTACCTGCCGGTCATCGGCATGGCCGCGCTCGCCATCGGCAAGAAGACCGCGGATCTGACCGAAGCCGACCTGCCCGCCATCAAGGCCGAGCTGCTCAAGATGAAGGCCAATGCCAAGCTGGTCGGCGAAGTCACCGCCAGCCAGACGGCGCTCGCCACCGGCGAGGTCGACATTCTGGTCGGTGGCGGCGAATGGGTGACGGCGGGGCTGGCCAAGGAAAACCCGGCACTCGACTTCTCCATCCCCAAGGAAGGTGCGGTTCTCTGGTCGCAGTCGCTCGCCATGTTCAAGGAGTCCAAGAACAAGGATCTGGCGCTGAAATTCATCCAGTACATTATGAGCCCGGAAGGACAGGCGCGGCTTGCCACCTCCTCCTGCTACTGGGGCATGCCGGCCAACACCAAGGCGGCACTCACCGACGACCAGAAAAAAATCCTGCGTTTTGACGAGCAGCCAGCCTTCCTTGCCCGCGCCCAATCTTACCCGGCGCCGAACGCCGATCTCGACAAGAAGATGCAGGACGTCTGGACCGAAATGCTGCAGGCGCAGTAGACGGCCGAGACCTTGAACACCGTCGCGAACAATACGCGTGCCCTAGCCCGGGCGGGCCGCGCCCTGCCCTGGGCGCTGGTCACGCCGGCGCTCGGCTGGACGCTTTTGTTCTTCGTGCTGCCCTTCGTCGCCATGGGGCTTTCCAGCCTGACGGCGCATGAGGGCGGCGGCTTCACGCTGACCAACTACAGCCAATTCTTCACCAACCCGTCCTACTGGCATGCGATGGTGAACTCATTGCAAGTGACCGCCATCGTCACCGTCATCTCGGTGCTGCTCGCCTACCCCTTTGCCTGGATCTTGGCCGAACAGGTGCCGGAACGCTGGCAGCGGCTGGCGCTGATGCTGGCCGTGCTGCCGTTCTGGACGTCCTATGTCGTGCGCTCCTATTCCTGGCTGCTGGTGCTGGCGCAGAACGGCGTCATCAACCGCGCCCTGACCGGCTCCGGCCTGTTTGCCGAGCCGGTGCAGCTGGCCAACACACGTTTCGCCACCGTCACCGGTTTCGTGCATTTCTTCGTCATGCTTTTGACGCTGACCATCTTTGCCAATCTGAAACAGCTCAGCCCGAGCTACCGCAAGGCCGCTGCCGATCTCGGCGCCGGGCCGGTGCGCACCTTCCTGCATGTCGTCCTGCCACTGACGCTGCCCGGCATCATGGTCGGCGCCTTCCTCACCTTCGTTCTCTGCATCGGCGACTACATCACGCCGCAAATCCTCGGCGGCAACAACGAGCTCCTGATGCCGCAGCTGGTGATGATGCAGATCGGCCGCCGTGGCGATTTTCCGCTGGCTTCGGCGCTGTCGATCATCCTGATGGCGGTCGTCACCATCGCTTACCTCGCCTGCGCCCGCTGGCTGAAGATCGAGCGGGCCTGAGATGCGCCAACTTGTCCGCATCGTTTCCTGGCTCTACGCAATCGCCATCTACGGTTTCATCTTCCTGCCCGTGGTCGTGCTGGTGCTGTTCTCGCTGCAGGCGACCTCGTTTCCGATCCCGCCCTTCACCGGCCCGTCGCTGCGCTGGTACGACGCGGTTCTTTCCGACACGCGGCTGACCTCGGCGCTGGTCAATTCGCTGCTGGTGGCGTCCGTCTCCTCTTTTGTCGCCGTCACGCTCGGCTTCCTCTCCGCCTGGGGCTTTGCGCGCTTCACCCTGCCTTCCTCGGCCCTGCTGCGCGGGCTGATCACACTGCCGCTGACGGTCAGCTATCTCATCATCGGCATGGGCTTGCTGGTGCTGTTCAACTGGGCCGGCGTGCCGAAGTCGCTGCTCGCGGCCGGCATCGGCCATGTCGTGATCAACCTGCCACTCTGCTTTGCCATCATCTACAGCCAGATGGGCGACCATCAGATCAACATCGAGCGCGCCGCACGCGACCTCGGCGCGCCGGAATGGAAGGTGCTGCTGCTGATCACCGTGCCGGTGATGGCGCCGGCCATCTTCGCCGGCTTCTTCCTGTCGATGACCTTCTCCTGGGACGAGTTCGTGATTTCCTTCCTGCTGACCCGTTTTGACACCACGCTGCCGGTCGAGATCTGGAACCTGTTGCGCTCCGGTCTCAATCCCAAAACCAACGCGGTCGGCTCGCTGGTCTTCGCCGTCTCCATCGTGCTGGTGGTGTTTTTTGAACTGACCTTGCTGCGGAGAAAGCCGGCATGACCGCACCCCTGGTCGACATTCGCGCCGTGTCACACCGCTTCGGCCAGCAGACGGTGCTGAAAAACGTCTCGCTGCAGATCGAACCCGGCAGCTACACCATCCTGCTCGGCCCCTCGGGCTCCGGCAAGACGACGCTGCTTTCCATTCTCGGCGGTTTCGTCACCCCGAGCGAGGGCAAAGTGTTCATCCGCGGCGAGGACTGCACCGCCGTGCCGCCGGCCAAGCGGCCGACGACGACAGTGTTCCAGGACTATGCCCTGTTCCCGCATATGAGCGTCGGCAGCAATGTCGGCTTCGGCCTGCGCATGCAGGGCGTCGATGGCACGACGCGAGCTGCGAAGGCGCGCGAGGCGCTGGCGCTGGTCGGGCTGGCTTCCGCCTTCGACAAGAAGCCGCACCAGCTGTCCGGCGGCCAGCGGCAGCGCGTGGCGCTGGCGCGCGCACTGGTCATCGAGCCGGCGGTGCTTTTGCTCGACGAGCCGCTTGGCGCGCTCGACCTCAAACTGCGCCGGCAGATGCAGGACGAACTGAAAGCGATCCAGAAGCGCGTCGGCACCGCCTTCATCCATGTCACCCACGACCAAGAAGAAGCGATGGCGCTGGCCGACCATTGCGTGGTGATGAATGACGGGCGCATCGAGGATGAAGGCCAGCCCGAGCGCGTCTATGCCCGCCCCGCGACACGCTTTTCCGCCACCTTCATGGGCGAAAGTACAATCCTTTCCGGCACAGTCACGGCGGCGACGGACAGGGCAAGCACGGTCGCGACGTCGGTTGGGCCGGTTTCACTGCCCGGCGCGTTACCGCAGGGCTCGGCTGTTGCGCTCGCCATACGGCCGGAGCACCTTGTCCTCGGTGCAGCGGCAGGCAACGTCGCGCTCGGCTCTGCCAAGGTAAGCGACGTCGTCTTCCAGGGCAGCTTCAAGCGCGTACTGGCCAACTCCGTCGAAGACCCGTCGCTGCAGTTCATCGCCAAACTTCCGGCCGCAGCCACCGTCCAGCCCGGCGACACGGTCGCGGTTTCATGCGACGCTGGCGACATCATTCTTTTGACAGACTGAGCGATGAGCACGCTTCCCATCATCGACGCGCCGAACTGGTACGAAACCATCCGCATGGGCGATGGTGTGACGCTGATCCACGAGCCATGGATCAAACCGTTCTTCCGCTGCAATATCTGGCATGTGCGCGGCCGCGACCGTGATCTGCTGTTCGACACCGGCCTCGGCCATTTCAGCCTCAGGCGTCACGTGCCGCTGGTGAGCGAGCAAAAGCTCATTTGCGTCGCCAGCCACACGCATTTTGACCATATCGGCTGCCATCACGAATTTCCCGATCGCTGCGTGCACCGCGCCGAGGCGAAAATCCTCGCCGATCCGCGCAACGAATGGACGGTCGCCGACCGCTATGCGAACGACGAGATGTTCGACGGCATGCCCGATGGTTGGGATACGGCGCGCTACCGCATCCTGCCGGCGCCGGCCGGCCGCTTGCTCGCGCAAGGCGATGTCGTCGACCTCGGCGACCGTACCTTCGAGGTGATCCACACGCCCGGCCATTCACCCGGCGGCATCGCGCTTTACGAAAACAGGACGGGCATCCTGTTATCCGGCGACATCATTTATGATGGTCCGCTGATCGACGATGTCTACCACTCTGTCGTCGACGACTATATCGCCACGCTGCTGCGCCTGCGCGATCTCGATGTCTCGGTCGTGCATGGCGGCCATTTTCCGAGCTTCGGCAAGGTGCGCTATCGCCAGCTGATTGATGAGTACCTGGAACAAAAGCGCCAAGCCGGCTGCCATCTCCTGCAATCCGCTAAGCGGGATTTGCAGCTGCGGCAGCGCCCGTAGGGATCGCGCCCGCACCAGTTTTCTATCCGATGTGAGCCAAACGCCTTCGTGCGGCCGTCTCCCTTCCGCGAAGCGCTCGCGATTTGGCCGGCTGCGCCGTCCCGGTGGACCTTCTAGGAGAACGTCGCAGCGTGAGTGGCTGCCGTATCGCCACCGAACGTGTTCTTCACCCTGACCGACCTGTAGACATAAGCGGCCCAAAGCCCCGTAAGCACGAAGGATGCCAAAGGCGGTACCAGCGCATCCCCAGCAAGCAGCCGGTTCACCGGGACACCGAGTATTGTTGTTATCCAAACGGTGTCCAGGATGAACAAGAGAGGAATCGCCAACCACAGGCACAGAAACAGTTGCGGGAAACGTCGGCTTCGCCGCAGCATCGAAACGAGCACAACCAGCTGAAGCGCCAGAAATGCCAGATAGAGGGCGGCCTCGCCATACACAGCCAAGGCCCCGTTAGGCACGGTAGCAAGCTGTTGGTAGCTTTTGACCGAGCCGGCCAAGTCAACAAGTGTGCGCAGCGGCGACAATGACACACCGATCGCCAGCAGCATCAGCCAGCCGCCAAATCCCTCAAGGTCGGTCGGATGCTGTGGAGACTTGCTTGCCGACCGGACGGCGAAGAAAACAGGCACGCCAATCAGCAACAGAAGTATCACCCAATGCCACATTTTCCCCTCCCAGCGACACATCCTTAGGTTGCGATATATACACCTTTAGATTGTATCACCTTTTGCGTGCAACTCAAGGGGCACGGAGCCGCGTCGGTTGAAAATCGCTTCCGGCGAGCCAGGCAGATCCCTCACCCCAACTCAAAATGCCTGGGAAACGCCTGGTGCAGCAGGAGGAGCATGGTCTTGCGCAGCACGTTGGTGTCACGGCTGGACGGATTGAGATGGTCCCAGTACCAGGCGCCGTGAACCAGGTAATTCAGGCTCTCCGACAGGGTGTCTATGTCGACCCCGGTATAACCGCCGCTGCGCGATATCTCGATCAGCAGCTCGCGCGCCTCGGCGGTGTAGGCGAGATCGCTCGGCAAGCCGATTTCATTATAGATCTGCATGCTCTTGCGGTCGCTGGAGAACACGACGAAGACCGAAACCCAGTTCGGGTGCTGCCGGGCGAAACGCTGCGCGCAATCGACCGCGCCCAGGGCCCGCTCCGCCGCCGAAAGGCCTGGCGCCCGCACCAGCGTCACCCACAGCTCGTCGTAGCGATCGCTGAGATACTGCAGCACGGCGCGAAACAGGTTCTCCTTGCTGCGAAAGTGAAAGACCACCAGCGCGTTGGAGGAACCAACATGCTCGGCGATGCGCTGCATGGTGACGCTCGCCAGGCCTTCCTCGGCGATAAGTTCGATCGTGGCGTCGATGATGCGCTGAACGCTCGCTTCGCCGCGCTCGCGCCGGCGGTCCTTGGGGGCGGCATCGTTCGCCGACCCCTTGGTAGTTGCAGCCCTGTCCGCCGCGATTGCCTTGCGTTGCGCCATTTTCATCCAGCCTTTTCGACCTTGCGGCCCGCCTCAAATATCAAAGCGACGGGCGTGTCGCCGCACTCTCATACCATTGCCCCTGTGCCGTTTCATAGGCGAGAGCCGCCCGGAACACATCGGCGTCGCAATAGGTGCGACCGACGATCTGCAGGCCCGTCGGGACGCCATTTGCCGCCCTGCCCGATGGAATTGAGACTACGGGACAACGGCTCAGCATGTTGAACGGCGTCGTCATCACCCAGCCAAGCGACGGGTTCACCTGCTTTCCGTTGATCGCCAGCGTTTCCCTGGTGTGGTCGAACTCCGCCGGCACGGCGGGAAGCGCGTTCGTCGGGCAGATCAGCACGTCATACTTTTCCAACAGCGGCCCCAGCGTCTCGTACATTTTGGCCGCCACCTCCAGCGTTCCGACGAAGTCGGCGGCCTTCGACTTTCGCCCGTCCTCGGCGAACTGCCTGGCATAGCTGGTCATGTCCTTGCCGTGCTCCTTGAGCAATTGCGACAGCGAGGCTCCGAACAGATGCTCCAGGTAAGCGATGCCGGCCTTCAGCACCTCGTCGCCCCAGCCAAGATCGACCTCCTCGACCGTGGCGCCGAGCGAGCGGAACACATCGCAGGCGGCAAGCGTGTTCTTGCGCACGTCGGCATCGACTTCAAAGGAGCCGAGGTCCATCGAGAAGGCAATCTTCCAGCCCTTGATCGGCTTGTAGTCGAGCGGCAGCCGCAGTTTCGGCCGCAGCGTGGCGATGTCGAGCGGGCTCGGTCCGGCCATGACGTTCTGCAGCAGGATCGCGTCCTTCACGTTCCGCGCCAGCGGCCCGGTGTGGCAGTAGAAATCCAGGTTGAAGGGCGGCTCGTCCGGGTTGCGCCCATAAGGCGGCTTGAAGCCGACAAGACCGCAGGCCGACGCCGGAATGCGGATCGATCCGGCAATGTCCGAGCCGGTGGCGATCGAAGATGTGCCGGAGGCCAGCGTTGCCGCGGCACCGCCGGACGAGCCGCCGGGCGTAAAATCCGGGTTCCATGGGTTGCGGGTAACGCCCCAGCGCTTCGACCAGGTAAAGCCGGCGCAGCTGAATTCGGGCGTTGCCGTGCGCGCATGCACGATGCCTCCCGCCTTGATGACGCGCTCGTTCATCGTCGACGTGTGACCGCCAATGGCGTCCTTGGTCAGCAGCGAGCCATGCGATGTCGGCTTGCCCTTGATGTAGCTCTCGTCCTTTATGCCGATCGGCAGGCCCTCGAGCGCGCCGGTTCGGGCGCCTTTGGCGTATTTCGCCTCGGCCTTTTTGGCCAGATCCATCGCCTCGTCGAAATGCTCGAAGGTGAAGCAGTTGATCGTCGCCTTCGTCGCCTCGGCGCGGTCGATGGTCGCCTGCATCAGTTCGACGGGCGACAGTGTCTTCGCCTTGAACTGCCGCAACGCCTCGCTGGCCGGGATATAGCAGAGGTCGAGATCGGTCATGAAGGTCTCCTGCGATCGCCAGATCGCCTTTTGGCTTGATGGTCGAGAGGGTGGCCGCGCCGCATGTCGCGGCGCGGAAAACAACGGATCGGGCTATTTCTGCAGGTCGGTCCAGATCTTGGTGTAAAGCGCCTGCACATCCGGCGGACAGGCCGCCATGAACTGGCCCTTGGCCGCGAATTCCGCGGGAACCTTCACTTCCGGCGCATCTTTCATGTCGGCCGGCATGAAGGCTTCCGAGCCCTTGATGCCGTTCGAATAGCGCGCGAAGGCCGAGATCAGTGCGGCATTCTCGGGATCCATGATGAAGTTCTGGAACAGCTTGGCATTCTCGACATTCTTGGCGTCCTTGAGGACCGCGACATTGTCCATCCAGATCGGATAACCCTCCTTGGGATAGCCATAGACGATCTTGTCGTTCTGCAGCCGCTGGCGCAGCGATATGCCGTTCCAGTTGACGCCGGCCGCGATGTCGCCCTTGCCCAGCCCGTCGACGGCACCGTAGTCGAAGGACAGCCATTTCGCCTTGGCCTCGACCAGCTTGTCGCGCACCTTCTTCAGCAGCACCTTGTCGTCGGTGCAGTACTGGCCGCCTTCATAGGCAATGGCGAGGAACATGACGTCCCCCATTTCGGGGACGACATTGATCTTGCCGACGAGTTCGGCCGGCGGGTCGAGGAATATCGCCGACGTATTCACGTCGCCGGAATAGACCGACTTGTTGACCGATACACCGGTCGTTCCCCACTGCCACGGAACGGTGTATTTGCGGCCCGGATCAAAAGGCACATCGACCCATTTCGGGTCCATGTTCTTGAAGTTTTCCATTGTGTTGGGATCGGTCTCCAGCAGCAGACCTTCACTGATCCAGATCGGAACCACGCTGGCCGAAGGCACGACAATGTCGAAACCGGCCCCGCCCTGGCGGATCTTGGCGAGCGCGGTGTCGTTGGAATCGAAGTCGGTGACGGTAACCTTGACCTTGTAGGTCTGTTCGAACTTCTTGATCAGGTCCGGGCTGGTGTAGTTGCCCCAATTGTAGATGTTGAGCTCGCCATCGGCGCGGGCCATCCCGGTCATGGCCATCAGCGACAGCCCCAGAGCGGTCGCGGTCAGTTTCCAGTTCATGCACTTGCTCCCATTGTTGGGACCGGCGGCAATGCTGCCTCAGGTCCGTTTCCTGCTGACGAAAAAGAAAGCGGTGACGATGCCGATCGACAGCACGAGGAAGGCCGTCGAGATGGCGTTGATTTCCGGCGTCACGCCGCGCCGGAGCTGGCCGAGCATGTAGGTCGGCAGCGTGTCCTGGCCGCCCGATTTGACGAATTCGGTGATGACGACGTCGTCCAGCGAGACGACGAAGGCGAGCATCAGCCCGGCGAGAATGCCGGGCCACAGCAGCGGCAAGGTCACGTGCCGGAAGGTCTGCCATCTGGTCGCGTAGAGATCGGCCGCCGCCCTTTCGAGCGACAGATCCATGCTTTCCAGCCGCGCCCGGATCGGCAGAAAGGCGAAGGGAATGCAGAAGGCGGTGTGCGCGGCGATGAGGTAGCCGAGACCCGAATAACCGGTCCAGATCTTGATGCGTGAAAACACGATCAGCAGCGCCACCGCGGTGACGATCTCCGGCACCATCAGCGGCTGGTTGATGAAGGCGTATTTGAAGGTCAGCCCGCGATAGGGCTTGGTCCGCGTCGTCGCCAGCGCCGCCATCGTCGCGCAGATCGTCGCCAGCACGGCGGCGACGGCGGCGATCTGGGCCGAGCGGATCGACGATTCGATGACCAGCGAGTTGTTCCAGGCGACGTGGAACCAGCGCAGCGAAAAGCCCTTCCAGATCGCCAGCGATTCGTTGTCGTTGAAGGCGTAGGCCACCAGCGTGGCGATCGGCAGATAGAGCAGGAAGAAGCACAGCATCGCCATCGAGGCAAAGCCAGTCTGCCGCCGGACGTCAAAGCGGTCAGCCATGGCTGCCATCCGATCTGGTTGTGTTGCGGACGTAGAACAGCAGCGCGACCATGACGATCGCCATCAGAGTGATCGACAGCGCCGCACCCAGCGGCCAGTTTCGGCCCTGGCCAAATTGCAACTCGATCAGATTGCCGATCATCAGATTGGTGCCGCCGCCCAGCACGCGCGGCGTCACATAGGCGCCGAGCGACGGGATGAAGACGAGGATCGAACCGGCGACCATGCCCGGCGTGACCAACGGCACGATGATGCGCCGCAGCACCTGGAACCGCGTCGCGTAGAGATCGTAGCCCGCCTCGACGAGGCGAAAGTCGATCTTTTCCATGCTGGCGTAGAGCGGCAGCACCATCAGCGGCAGGAACACATAGACCATGCCGAGCAGCACGGCGAAATTCGTGTACATCAGCTGGATCGGGTGGTCGGTAATCCGCAGCGCCTGCAGCACCCAGTTGATGAGGCCGTCATTGCGCAGCACCTCCTGCATGGCGAAGGTGCGGATCAAAAGGTTGGTCCAGAACGGGATGGTGATCAGGAACAGCCAGATGTCGCGCCGGTGTTCCGGCCGCGTGGCGATGAAATAGGCGGTCGGAAAGCCAAAAATCAGGGTCAGCCCAGTGGTTGCCAGCGACAGCGAGACCGAGCGCCAGAAGATCGACAGATGCGCGCCGGCAAGCGACAGCGTGTCGTCGAAGACATCGCGCTCGAGCAGAACCGACAACCAGGCGTCGGCCGAGAACTGCCACTTCACATCGCCGTAATTGCCGGGCGTCAGGAAGGAATAGACCACCACGATCAGCAGCGGCCCGACGGCCGCGAGGAAGACGATCAGCAGCGCCGGGGCGGACAGCAGCCAGCGCGACCTGATATCGTCGCGCTCAGCCTTGTCGGCGACCTCTTTCGCGCTCGCCATCGGCCCTAATCCTTCAACAGCTGGGCGGCGTCGTCGCCGATCGAAATGCCGACCTTGCCGCCGTTTTCGAAACCGCAACTGGCGCTACGCGAATTCTGCTGGCGCACGATGAAGGCTTCGCCGCCATCCAGCCGGACATGGATATGCGTGTCGGTGCCGAAATAGACGATGGTCTCGATCGTACCGGTGAGGTCGCCGGGGCCCTTAACCAGCTTCGCATGTTCGGGCCGCACCATCAGTGTTGCCTTGCTGCCCGGCTGAAAGTCCCTGGCGGTGGTTGCGCAGATCCTCGCGCCCGAACTCAAGACGATCCGCGCATGGCCGTTCCCTGCACTTTCGATCGTGCCGGTCAAAAAGTTCGTCTCGCCGATGAAGTCGGCGACGAAGCGTTCGGCCGGGTGGTCGTAGACATCCCAGGGCGTGCCGACCTGCAGGATATTGCCCGACGACATCACCGCGATGCGGTCCGACATGGTCAGTGCCTCCTCCTGGTCGTGGGTGACGAAGATGAAGGTGATGCCGGTCTCGTGCTGCAGGCGCTTCAGTTCGATCTGCATCTCCTTACGCAGTTTGTAGTCCAGTGCGGAGAGCGGCTCGTCGAGCAGCAGCACTTTCGGCTGCGGCGCCAGCGCCCGGGCCAGCGCCACGCGCTGCTGCTGGCCGCCGGAGATCTGGCTGGTTCGCCGGTTCTTCAGCTCCTGCATGTGGACGAGCTTCAGCATCGCCTCGACACGAGCCTCGATCTCGGCCTTCGATCTGCCCAGCATCTTCAGGCCAAAGCCGATGTTTTCGGCCACCGTCATGTGCGGGAACAGCGCATAGGACTGGAACACGGTGTTGACCGGCCGCTTGAACGGCGGCAGCGGCGCGATGTCCTGGCCGTAGAGCAGGATTTCGCCGTCGGTCGGATAGTCGAAGCCGGCGATCAGCCTGAGCAGCGTCGTCTTTCCGCAGCCCGAAGGCCCCAGCAGCGTGAAGAATTCGTTTTCGCGGATCGAGACGGAGACATTGTCGAGCGCCCTGACGGCGTCGTGGCCGGTTCCCTGAAAAATTCTGGTGACGCCCTTCGCCTCAACGGCTGGCCGGTTGGCTGTCAAGATATTCCCCTTTTTTCGGTGGCCATTCACCGGCAAACGCCGGCTGGCCAACTCGGTTCTCGACGTTAGGGATAACTATGACTAACTATACAGTCAACTTCTTTTTACGGAATGCCGCTTGCCCCTGGATTGCGCCGGGACCCCACGCCTGAGGGCACCCTGCCGCCGTCAGAGTGGACGTTCGATGCCGATGCGCCGGTGATCCCGTCATGGTATGGTCACGGACGAGGCCACTGATGAATTGGGGCAAGCCTTGGCGTCATCGCCGCGGCTTGCAGGTTTGGGTCGGGTTCATGCGCCTTCTGGCGGCTGCGCTGCTGATGACCATGGCGCTCCTTTCCGCCGCGCGCGGCGAGGAGCGCATCGCGTTGGTGGTCGCCAACCCTGCCTATGACGGCGCGCCGTCCATCGCCAACGCCGAACTCAGTGCCGAACTCGTCGCAACGAGCCTGCGGTCGCTTGGGTTCAGCGTCCAGCAAGTGTCCGACGGCGATCGCGCCGATGTGGCGCACGCCATGTATGATTTTGCCAAGTCGCTGGCCAGCGCCGATTCCGTCGGCATCTTCTACTATGTCGGTCATACGGCTCAGGCCAACGGCCGCAACTATATGCTGACACGCGGCGCGCGGACCGATTCAAAGGAAACCGTCGACCAGACGGCATTGCCTCTCGACCTGTTTCTGCAAGCGCTCGAGGCAACGCCGACATTCAAGCTGGTTTTTCTGGACAATCCCGGCGACGGAGACAATCCGACGCCGGGCGTGATGCAAGGGCTAGCGGCGATCGATCCGCCGTCCAACGCCATCGTCACCTTTTCCGCCAAGCCGGGAAGCGTCGCGCTGAACGAAGCCAAACCGGTCACGGTGTTTGCCGATGCGCTGACGGCCGCGCTGACCAGGCGGGACATGACGATCGGCGCCATGCTCGCTTCGGTCACGGAAACGGTTGCCAACAAGACACTCGCAGCTCAGGGGCCGTGGGTGGCCTATGGTCTTGCTGCCGACGGCCAATTTGTGCTGACGCCGGACCGGTCGGTCGCCGCCGCACCGACCGAGACACCGCCGGCACCCCTCGATGCGCTGCCGGCGCCCGAGCCCGAGCCGGTACCGCCGATGCAGAGCTGGTCCAGCGGCAGTGGGGGCAGCGACATTTCCGGAAGTGATGGTTCTGGCCCCGCCGATAGCGACTCCGGCTTCCTCAATTTCGATGGCAGAAACCAGGAGTCCCATCCGCCGATGGACGTTGCGCCGGGCTCCGGCAATCCCGACGCCTGGACGGGAAACAGCGCCGACGAGGCTGCCCAATACGAGGAATACAAACGCCAGGAGCAGCAGCGCCAGCAGCAAGAAGAGCAGGCTCGACAACAGTACGAAGCGCAAAAGAAATATCAGGAAGACGCGGGCAAGGCCGCAGCCGCGGCGCAGAACGATCTTGGCGGCGCCTATCGGGAGGACGGCGAAGCCGGCAGCATGGAGCCCGCCCCGCCACCGGAAGCGCAGTCAAGTGCCGAGCCACCCCCGCCACCGCCCGAATCGGCCACGGCTGAAGAGCCACCTGCCTCTGACACGGCGACATCCGAAGACCCTTCGGCATTGCCGCCTGCCCCGTCGCCGGCGCCCGCCCCACCGCCTGTCATTGTGCCGCTTTCTCCATTGCCCGATTTGCCGTCGGCGGCCGAGGCGCCTTCAGCGCCGCTGCCCGAGGCACCTCCCGGGATGGTGTCTCCACCCGTCGACAACAATGCAATCGAAGTGGTGCGCCATCCCTCCATCGATGCACCGGGCGAAGTGGTCGCTGGTGAAACGGTGACCGTTTCGATCGCGCTGACCGAGGAACAATTGACGCCCGAGGTGAAGGTCAAGGCGGCGCCCGGTTCGTCGGTGACGCCAGACGGCGCCCTGGCCATGGCGATGCCGGCCGGAACCGATTCCTGGCCGATCGATATCGATCTCTTCGCCAGCGGTTTCGATCTTGTCGACGGCGGCAAATGGAGCCGGCAGACGACGCTCTATCGCGAGGGCGATAGCGATTTCGTCCGCTTCGACCTCAAGGCACGAGCGATCGCCAAGGACAGCAAGCCGACACAATTCATCGCCCGCATCTACAGCGCCGGCCGCTTTCTCGGCTCCGCATCGCGGCCCGTGATCATCAAGCGTTTGCAGCCGGTGGCACCGTCAGTCGAAGCCACCGCCGACACAGCCCCTCCGGTCATGTTGCTGGCCTCTGCTCCGCCGCAGCCTGTGACCGGCAAGGTCGAACTCGGCGGCGGTGGCACGGATGACGTGCCCGACCTCGACGTGACCATTCTCTATGACGATCCGAGCGGCCTAGGCGCTGGACAAATCATCATCCATTCGCCGCATCTGGCCGGCCCGATCACCGATACGTTCTCGACCCCGCCGGAAATGGCGGCGTGGCTGGACTCTGAATACCGCGTGCTGCTGCAGCTGGGATTGAGCCTGCGCGGTGCTGTCTCGCTGCAACAGCCTGCCACAAGCAGCGATCCGGAGGCGCAAAAGCGCTTTGTCACGCTGGCCGCCGAAGGCTTTGGCGACGCACTCTACCGGGACTACGTGCCAAAGGCTTTCAAGGACGTGTTCTGGTCGTTGCGCGACAAGGGCGAACTGCATTCGATCCAGATCACCTCGAACAGCCCGACGCTGCCATGGGAGCTGATCCGACCGCAAAGCGGAGATGGCGCAACCCGCGACGGCTTTCTCGGCATGAGCTACCGGCTGGCCCGCTGGGCGCCGCGCAGCATATCCTCGCAGGTCGACAATCCGCTCGACCGCATGGCCTTCACCGGCGTCGCGGCTGTCGCTCCCTCCTATGTCGACAAGCAGTCGCTGCCGTTCCAGCAGGTCGAGATCGACGCGCTGAGCAAGCTCGCCGGCTATCGCCGCTTCGACGGCGATTTCGTCTCCTTCGAAAAACTGGTCGGCGAGGTCTCGACCGGGTTTATCCATTTTTCCGGCCACGGCGAGGTCAACCAGCCGAGCAGCGGCCGGCCGGTTTTCGCCATCGACCTCGTCGACCAGTCTCTCGATCCGGACACATGGCGCGCGCTGGTCACCGCCGCACACGGCAAGGGCAACCCGTTCTACTTCTTCAACGCCTGCGACACCGGCCGCTCGCAAATGCTCGGCGGCTTCGTGCAAGGCTGGGGTCCGGCGGTGCTGGGGGGCGGCGCGTCCGGCTTCATCGGCGGCATGTGGCCGCTGACCGACCGTGCGGCCGCAGCCTTCTCGACCGGCTTCTATGGCGACATCACCACCCAGCTCAAGGACGGGCCGGTCTATCTGGCCGAAGTGCTGCAAGGCGTGCGCAAGCGGTTCTACGAAACCGGCGACCCGACCTACCTGGCCTATACTTTCTACGGCAACGCCAATCTTCAGGTCGTCACACAGTAGACGTGGAAATGGCCGGGAAAGCTCGCCTCACAGCGCCCGTTGCGGGCACGGCGTTCCGATGGTGTCATCGCAGCGCGAGGCCATGGGGTGCGATCTGAGGCTCATGCCCTCCGACTGGCGCACCAGTTCGGCAAAGACAAGGGCAAAACTTCCCAGCATCAGGACGACAATGATCAGGCGTGTCACCGGCAATAGACAGGTCTCGACTGGCTAGCCCCCCAGCCACCCATCCTCTGCCGGCTAACATGACCGCTCAGGCTTTACGAGTGTTTAAGCTCGGTCTTAACCATCACATTCGCCTTACCCGCGACACGAACCGCGAGCCGATGGCTGGCATTTTCGCGCCGCCGCTGCGTTGCCGTGCGGGATAACACCTCCCTTTGCAGAAAAGTCCGCCCATGCTACCCCGGCGCTGGCGCGGCCCAAGCAACCGGTCGCCATCCGGGAGCCATGAGCAAAGCCGCCAGCCGTTTCGCCTTCGTCTCATCCGATACAGCCGATGCCAAGGCAGCGCTGGAAAGCCTGTCGGCGCGCTATGGCCACACGTCCAACGGGGATGCCGACGTCATCGTGGCGCTCGGCGGCGACGGTTTTCTGCTGCAAACGCTGCGCGATACGATGGGCACGGGCAAGAAGGTCTACGGCATGAACCGTGGCACCATCGGCTTCCTGATGAACGAATACCGCGTCGGCGGCCTGGCCGAGCGCATCGCCGCTGCGGTCGCCGAAACGATCCGTCCGCTGGAGATGCTGGCGGTGACGCATGAGGGCGAAACGGTTTCAGCGCTGGCCATCAACGAGGTGGCACTGTGGCGCCAGTCCTACCAGACGGCAAAGATCCGCATCACCGTGGACGAGCAGGAGCGGCTGGCGGAATTGAACTGCGACGGCGTGATGATTGCGACGCCGGCGGGCTCTACCGCCTACAATCTATCCGCGCACGGGCCAATCCTGCCGCTCGACGCGCCGCTGCTGGCGCTGACCCCGGTCAGCCCGTTCCGCCCACGCCGCTGGCGCGGTGCGCTGCTCTCCAACAAGGCGACCGTGCGCTTCGATATACTAGAGCCGGAAAAGCGGCCGGTGAACGCCGCCGCCGACCACACCGAGGTCAAGGCGGTGGCCTCGGTCACGGTCCGGGAATCGCCGACGGCGACGGCGACGCTGCTGTTTGATCCCAACCATTCGTGGAACGAGCGCATTCTCGCCGAGCAGTTTCGCTACTGAGCCGGCGCAACGACCGGCAGCAGGATTAAGCATCGCGATTAAGGTTACAACTTCACAATCGTCCCTTTCCCGCCCGTTTCTGTTGACAAATCGCGGGCTTGCGCCTAATCGCAATACCAATCTTGCAGGCGCGTGGCGCTTGCCGCGACGGATGCCGTTGCGCTTCCCCGAACCAGCCAAAGACAACAACACTTGTCCTCAGACACAACGACCGCTCAAGAAGCGTTGACCTTCGCAGACCTCGGCCTGTCGCCGAAGGTCCTTTCCGCAGTCACCGATGCCGGCTACACCGAGCCGACGCCGATTCAGGCTGGCGCCATCCCGCATGCCTTGCTCGGCAAGGACATTCTGGGCATCGCCCAGACTGGCACCGGCAAGACGGCTTCCTTCGTGCTGCCGATGCTGACCCGCCTTGAAAAAGGCCGGGCCCGCGCTCGCATGCCGCGCACGCTGATTCTGGAGCCGACGCGCGAGCTTGCCGCGCAGGTCGAAGAAAATTTCATCAGATACGGCAAGAACCACAAGCTCAACATCGCCCTGCTGATCGGCGGCGTGTCGTTCGACGAGCAGGACAAGAAGCTGGAGCGTGGCGCCGACGTGCTGATCGCGACACCCGGCCGCCTGCTCGACCATCGCGAGCGCGGCAAGCTGTTGCTCAACGGCGTCGAGATCCTCGTCATCGACGAGGCCGACCGCATGCTCGACATGGGCTTCATCCCCGACATCGAACGTATCTGCGAGATGATCCCGTTCACCAGGCAGACGCTGTTCTTCTCGGCGACGATGCCGCCCGAAATCACCAAGCTCACCGAAAAGTTCCTGCACGCGCCGATCCGCGTCGAGGTTTCCAAGGCCGCATCCGCCGCCACCAACATCATCCAGCGGCTGGTCAAGTCGGGCTCGAAGCCGTGGGACAAGCGCGAGACGCTGCGCAATTTGATGAAGGCCGAGGACGAAGGGCTGAAGAACGCCATCATCTTCTGCAACCGCAAGGTCGAGGTCTCGGAGCTGTTCCGCTCGCTGTTGAAGTATGATTTCGATGCCGGCGCCTTGCATGGCGACATGGACCAGCGCGCCCGCATGCAGATGCTGGCCAATTTCCGTGACGGCAAGCTGCGCTACCTCGTCGCTTCGGACGTCGCGGCGCGCGGTCTCGACATCCCCGATGTCAGCCATGTCTTCAACTACGATGTGCCGATCCATGCCGAGGACTATGTCCACCGCATCGGCCGTACCGGCCGCGCCGGCCGCTCGGGCAAGTCCTTCACCATCGCCACCAAGTCGGACACCAAATACATCGACGCCATCGAACGGCTGATCGGCAACAAGATCGAATGGCATGATGGCGACCTGTCGACGGTCGTCGCCAGCGAGGGCGGTGAGGACGATGCTCCCCGCCGTGGCCGCGGCGCGCCGCGCCGCGCCGGCCGCAAGGACGATGACCGCAAGGAGCGCGGCGAGCGCAAACCACGCGAGCGCCACGCCAAGCCTGCCGAAGAATCGGCACCGCAAGCAGCACTCGAGGACGTGCCGGTCGTGGCCGAGGCCGCGGTCGCCGATATTGGCGAGCGGCGGGCGCGCAAGGAATCGATCCGTTCCGAGAACACCGAACGCAAGGCTTCCGATCGCAACGAGCAGCGCGCACCGGAACGCGGCGACACCAGGCCGCAGCGCGATAACACCAGCCGCCCTGCCCGCCACCGCCAGGAAGACAACGACTCGACCGTCGGCTTCGGCGACGACATGCCGGCCTTCATGCGGATCGTCGCCAAGGTCTGATCCCCGACCGCCTTCGAAGGCAAGCCGGCCATCCGGCTTGCCTTCTCGGCAAAACCTCCTGGCCTGGTTCGCCCGTCACATCGGCCCAGGCATCATCTTGGTCGGTTTCTCGAGCATCGGAAACTCGGCCTTGTTGCATTTCACGTTCGGGTTGGTCGGGCTGAACATGCCGTTCGGATTGTCCTTGAGCCAGGCGTGAAGGTCGTAGTGGACGAACTCCCTCGGGATGAGCGGATAGTGTCCCTCCATCGGGCCCATGAACGTTTGGCCAAACAGCTTCGGCGGCGCTTTGATGTCCGGCGTCAGCGGCACCAGCCATTCCACCCCGACCAGGTGCAGGCCCTTTTTCGTCGGCTCGTAGATCAGCACATTGGGGTGCATCGGATCGAGTTTCTGGCCGATGCTTGGGACGTTGACGAAATGGATACCCATGGCGCCTTTCGGGTAATCCATCGCGCCCGCTATCTTTTCTCCACTGTAGTAGACGCAGCCGACTGTCGACAGATAAAGGTCGCGGACGGCGGCGGTGTAGTCTTCATATTTGGCGAGCGATTTTTTCAGGGCATCTATGTCGGCCTTGCTGGCATCCTCGGCTTGAGCCGCAGCGGTGCCCAACCATGCGCCTAGAAGACTGGTCATAGCGAGGACGGCGCAGCGCCCACGGCTGGTTGTTCTTGTCATGCATTCCTCCCAGATTTTCTGATCTGGCCGTGCAAGACCGAGGCGGAAAAATGCTGAGTGCGCGGCCAGTTCGTACCGCCTCATCCCCTCCGGAACAGCGACGATGCTATTCCTTTCCAAGCTGCCGGAAAGCCGCTACTTTAGAAGTAGCTAATTCCTTCGCGCGCCAACCTGAAGCGGCGACTCCGCTCAAACAAAAACGGCCCCGACGTTGGGGGCCGTTTCGCATTCGCTTGCCAAACAGCTCAGGTGAGCGGCGACAGCTGGATCTCGACGCGCCGGTTCTGTGCACGGCCCTGGGCCGTCGCGTTGGATGCGACGGGACGGGTCTTGCCGAAGCCGGTGACGGCGAAACGGCGCGAATCGACGCCCTGGCCCGAGAGGTAGTTGGCGACTGCCAGCGCGCGGCGCTGCGACAGGTCGAAATTGTGCTCGTCGCCACCGGTCGAATCGGTATGGCCGAACACGTCGACCGTGGTCTGGCGGAACTTGTTCAGCACCAGGGCGACCGAATTCAGCACCTGGTAGAAGCCGGGCTTCACCGCGTCCTGGTCGACGTTGAAGGTGATGTCGGACGGCATGTTGAGGATGATCTGGTCGCCGGTGCGGGTAACGCTGACACCGGTGCCCTGAAGCTGCCGGCGCAGTTCGGCCTCGTTCTGGTCCATCGTAGCGCCGATCGCGCCACCGGCCAGCGCGCCGATGCCGGCGCCGATCAACGCATTGCGGCGATCGTTGCCGCCGGCAAGCAGGCCGAGACCCGCACCCGCCAGGGCGCCAAGACCGGCGCCGGCTGCGGTGTTGGAAACCTTCTGCTCCCCGGTATACGGGTCGGTGGTGGTGCAGGCGCTCACGAGCACAGCCGTCGCCACGACGACGAGCAAAGTCTTTTTCATAGGATCGTCCCTCTCCAATCGGCGGTCGCGCCACAGGCGCGCCGTTTCAGCCCTTCCGGCGACTTGTAACATGAAATGCGGCAAAAAACGGAACGGCAAAAGCGCCGGCGGTGTCTCAGTTTGAAATAAGCGGAATGATCAGCACGACGACGACTTCGATGATGGGGATTGCCACGAAGATGGCAAGAAAGCCGGCAATCCCCATCCCGATTTTGACCGGCCAAGACGGATGAGGGATCGCCTTCCAGGCGAAAAATGCGCTCGCGACGCCTAAACCGAATGCGACAATGCCAATGACCGGAGACCGCGTCATTGGAAGCATTAGATCATCAAAAAAAAGAAAGATCGCGCCGATGAAGACTAGCTGGACTGCGAGCCCGAATAGAAACGCGCGTTTCACGTGGCCCGCCCGGTGCTATCTTTTATCGGCATCAGACTACGTCTTTCGTTTTGTGTGGCCCGCGTTTCGGTGCAACCGCATCATCTTCTCGCAAAGATTGTCCATTAACCAGAGCATTTTGGAGCCGCCACTACCCAAGCGCTGATCAGGGCTTTTCCCGGTGCACTTCCGCGCCGCCTGCGAGATTGATCGGCTACCAGAGATTCTTGCCGTCGATGACGACCACTTCGACCGTGTCCAGGTCGAAATCGTCGAACAGACGTGAATTGACGCTGACCTTCGGATTGTCGAAGTCCGGCTCGCCGGTCGACCAGTCCGGCGTCTCGGTGAAAGTGCCGCAGCCGCAGGTGGCGCAAAACCCGTGTTTCACGGTTTTCGACCCCCAAAGATAGAAAGAGACATTTTCGATCGGGCTGGTGAGCTTGAACTGCGAGGGCGTGTAGTAGGCCCACAGCGACCCGCGCTTCGAGCAGAAGGAACAGGTGCAGCGCGTCACCGTTTGTGGCGCCTCCGAGACCTCGAATGTCGTCGCCTTGCAGTGACAGCTTGCCTTGATGGTCATAAGCGCATTCCTCTCCATTGCCCGCCGCCTATGCGACAAGGCAGCATAGAGAAGCGCTCCTGACAACTGTCTGTCAGCAGGCTTTGCTCGAACGAGCCGAGCAGCGCTAATAAGAGCGCGGCGGCACGAACAGGCAGATCGTCTTGCCGGCGTCGAGACCAGCTTGATGAGCGCACCAGTGGAACTCGCCGTCCGGGCTGTCCTTGACGCGCTTGTCGCTCATCGGAACAACCTCACCCGTGCCGGCAATCACATAACCCTCGGGCTTTTCCAGCACCTCGCCCGTATGGGTCGTACGGCAATCATAGTTGGCACAGCACGCGAATGGATAAGACCAGCCTTGCGGCATCGACTTGGTAGGCGTCGCGTCATGGGCGAAGGCAGATGCCGTCAGCATTGCGGTCGCGCCGATTGCGAACAGGGAAAACAGAAGTCGGCCAGCCGGTCGAACGGCATTGGCCGATCTGGATGTGGCAGCAGACATGGAAACGTTCCTTTCAAACGAGCATCAAGCGTTTCGCTTGCCCGTTCCCGGAACGTGTTCTTCCCAGTGGCCGATCGTCGGCTCGCAGATATGCCGCGTCCGGCCATAAATGCTTTTAAACCACGGGGATGGTGAGCCGATTTATGAGTCGGCGCAAGAAAATGCTGCGTCCACAATGCCGCAGCCCCAAACGCCGATTGGCGCTTGCCGCGATTGAGCCGAAGGGGTGTTGTTCGACCGCGGCGCACGCCGTCAGTCGATATCCGCCACCACTTCGCCAGCGCCGCCCTCGATGCGCTGCGACAGCGACGCCTCCATGAAATCGTCGAGGTCGCCGTCGAGCACGCTCGACGGGCTGGTGCTCTCGACCCCGGTGCGCAGGTCCTTCACCAGCTGGTAGGGCTGCAGCACGTAGGAGCGGATCTGGTGGCCCCAGCCGATATCGCTCTTGGACGCCTCGGTGGCGTTGGCCACCGCTTCACGCTTTTTGAGCTCTTCCTCGTAAAGCCGCGAGCGCAGCATTTCCCAGGCCTTGGCCTTGTTCTTGTGCTGCGAGCGCTCGGCCTGACAGGCGACCGCAATACCGGTGGCGATATGGGTGATGCGAACCGCCGAATCCGTCGTGTTGACGTGCTGGCCGCCCGAACCGGACGAACGGTAGGTGTCGATGCGCACGTCGGATTCAGAGACGTCGATCTCGATCCTGTCATCGACGACTGGATAGACCCAGATGCTGGAGAAGGACGTATGGCGGCGCGCATTGCTGTCATATGGCGAGATGCGCACCAGGCGATGAACGCCCGACTCCGTCTTCAGCCAGCCATAGGCATTGTGGCCCTTGATCAGCAAGGTGGCGGACTTGATGCCGGCCTCTTCACCGTCATGCACTTCCAGCACTTCGACCTTGAAGCGGCGGCGCTCGGCCCAGCGTGTGTACATGCGCAGCAGCATCGAGGCCCAGTCCTGGCTCTCCGTGCCGCCGGCGCCGGCGTGGACCTCGAGATAGGTGTCGTTGGCGTCCGCCTCGCCCGACAGCAGCGTCTCGACCTGGCGAGCCTTCGCCTCGCCCTGCATCGAGCGCAGCGACGCCTCCGCCTCGGCGATGACGCTCTCGTCGCCCTCTTCCTCGCCAAGCCCGATCAGGCCGATATTGTCTTCCAGCGCCTGGGTCAGGCTCTTGACGCCGGCGATGCCGTCCTCGAGGCCCTGGCGCTCACGCATAAGCTTCTGTGCTTCCAGCGGGTCGTTCCAGAGGCTCGAATCCTCGGCGCGCACATTGAGGTACTCAAGCCGCTTTATGGCCTGATCCCAGTCAAAGATGCCTCCTCAGCAGGGTTATCGCCTGCCTGATTTCATCGACAATATTCTGCGTTTCCGCGCGCATGGCTGGCTGTTCTGTCCTGTTGCTGGAATGGCGCTTTGGTCGGCGCGATACATAGGCACGGCACCGCCGCCTGTAAAGCGAAATGGGCTGGCGCGAAAGCCAGCCCCGTTTCGAGTGTCAGCGTGTCAGAACAGCCCGCCGCCGGTCGACTGGATGGCTTGCGTGGCTTGCGGCGACAGCGGTCCGCCGGCGCCGTTGGAGCCGTCTGCGCCCATGCCGATCACCCAATAGCTGTCGGCGGGGCCGGTGCCCGGCTTGAAGGCTTCGATGATGGTGCCCGCCTCGCCCTCGCCTGCCCGCATGCCGGTCTTGCGATTGATGGCGATGAGGTTCATGCCTTCCGGCACCTTGAAGTCGACATTGGGCGTGCCGTCCAACGCCACGCGCATGAAATTCTTGAAGATCGGCGCCGCGAGGCCGCCGCCGGTTGCGCCGTGGCCAAGGCCACGCGGCGTGTCGTAGCCCATGTAGAGCCCGACGACGAGGTTCGGCGTGTAGCCAATGAACCAGGCATCCTTCTCGTCGTTTGTCGTACCCGTCTTGCCGGCGATATGCCGGCCAAGTTCGGCGATGGTGGCGCCGGTACCGCGCTGGACAACGCCTTCCATCATCGAGGTGATCTGGTAGGCGGTCATCGGATCGAGCACCTGCTCGGCATTGTCGACCAGTTCCGGCTCCGGCTGGTTCTGCCATTCGGGCGCGTTGCAGCCTTCGCAGCCGCGCTCGTCCTGCTTGAACACGGTTTTGCCGTAGCGGTCCTGAATGCGATCGATCAGCGAGGGTTTGATCGCCTTGCCGCCATTGGCCATGATCGAATAGGCCGACACCATGCGCATCACCGTCGTTTCGCCGGAGCCCAGCGCCATCGGCAGATACGGCGCCAGATGGTCATAGACGCCGAAGCGCTCGGCATATTCCACGACCAGCTTCATGCCCATGTCGTTGGCCAGCCGCACCGTCATCAGGTTGCGCGACTTTTCGATGCCGGAGCGCAATGTCGCCGGACCCGCCGCCCCGCCGTCATAATTCTTCGGCGTCCAGGTCGTGTTGCCGCTCTGGATGGTGATCGGTCCGTCCATGATCACCGAGGCCGGCGTATAGCCGTTGTCGAGCGCAGCCGAGTAGACGATCGGCTTGAACGACGAGCCCGGCTGACGCATGGCCTGCGTGGCGCGGTTGAATTCCGACTGCGCGTAGGAGAAGCCGCCCACCATGGCCAGAACACGGCCGGTATGCGGATCCATGGCGATCATGCCGCCTTCCACTTCCGGAATCTGGCGCAGGCTGTAGGCGCCCTCGGTGCCGTCGTTCTTCTGCACGAAAATGACGTCGCCCGGCTTCAGCACGTCTGCCGGCGACTTGGCCTTGACGGTCTTGCCGTCGACCACATGGCGCATGGCAAAGCCCATGTCGTCCTTGCTGACGGTGCCTTCGACACGCTCCTTGACGATCTCACCCGAGATCTGCCGCGTCGGCTGCAGGCCGATCGACAGGCCTTCGTCAGAGCTGTCCAGCACGACGGCGAGCGACCATTCGGGCACGTCCTCCAGCCCCTTGACGGCGCCCAGCGGCACGCCCCAGTCGCCGGAGACGTCGATGTTCGTCACCGGGCCGCGATAGCCGCGCAGCGTGTCGAACTTCATCAGGCCGTTCTGCATCGCCGTGCGGGCGATGAGCTGCATTTTCGGGTCGAGCGTGGTGCGCACGGACAGGCCGCCCTCATACAGCGCATTCTCCCCGTAGCGCGCAATGATCTGGCGGCGCACTTCCTCGGTGAAATATTCGCCCGCGAACAGATAATTGCCGGTGCGGCGCGGCGTGACGCCAAGCGGCTCGGCCTTGGCCTTGTCGCCTTCTTCGCGTGTCACGTAGCCGTTCTCGACCATCTGGTCGATGACCCAGTTGCGGCGCTCGAGCGCACGGTCGGCATGCTTGAAGGGATGGTAGTTGTTGGGACCCTTGGGCAGCGAAGCCAGATAGGCCGCTTCCGCCACGGTGAGCTCGTTCACCGACTTGTCGAAATAGGTGAGCGCTGCACCGGCGACGCCATAGGCGCCGAAGCCGAAGAAGATCTCGTTCAGATAGAGCTCGAGAATGCGGTCCTTCGAATAGGCCTGCTCGATGCGGAAGGCGAGGATCATCTCCTTGATCTTGCGCTCATAGGTCTGGTCCGAGGACAACAGGAAGTTCTTCGCCACCTGCTGGGTGATCGTCGAGGCGCCGACCTGGCGCTTGCCGGAGCCGAGATTCTGCAGATTGACGATGACCGCACGGCCAAGACCGGTCACGTCGATGCCGGGGTGGTTGTAGAAATTCTTGTCCTCAGCCGACAGGAAGGCCGCCTTGACGCGGTCCGGAATGGCCTGGATCGGCAAGTAAAGGCGCCGCTCGCGCGCATATTCGGCCATCAGCGCGCCGTCGGATGCATGGATACGGGTGGTCACCGGCGGCTCGTACTTGGCCAGCACTTCGTAGTCGGGCAAATCCTTCGCCAAATGGCCGATATAGATCGCCACGCCCGCCGCGACCAAAAGGGCCAGCGTCGTGCCAATGCCGAAGAAATAGCCAATAAGACGAATCATGCCCGCTCCAGTCCTTGGTTCGGGAATTCCCTAGACGAAGCCGCCTTTCGCGCAAGCTTTCGAAACGGTCCCAATCCGTAATCGAAAACCCATGTCGCCACCATGTGGACAAAATGGGGCAGCGCGGGATTTCGGCCACCAGTGCTGGAAATAAATGTGCCTGGTGTTGTCGTCGGGCAACGCTGCCTCTGGTTGTAGGCGGCGGCAACCATGTCAACCCCCGGTTCCGGTTCCGCTCCTGGCAGAGGCAAACAGCGCCACGGCGTTGGTTATGCTCTGCGCTGCCTTGCCGCGCCAATCGGCATCGAGCAGTTGCGCCTCGTCCTTGGCATTCGAGAGATAGCCGAGTTCGACCAGCACCGACGGAACGTCCGGCGCCTTGAGCACCTTGAAGCCGGCCGAACGCTGCGGATTGTTGATCAGGCCGACGCTGGTCGAAAGCTGGCCGACCAAAGTGTGCGCAAAACTCATCGAGAAATTGTGGGTCTCGCGGCGGATCAGGTCGATCAGGATGTCGGTGACTTCCTTGTTGTCGTCCTTGATCACCATGCCGGCGAACTGGTCGGATAGGTTTTCACGGTCGGCCAGCGCCTGCGCTTCGGGGTCAGACGCCTTGTCGGATACAGTGTAGACGGTGGCGCCGCGAATGCCCTTGACGCTGATCGTGTCGGCGTGGATCGAAATCAGCAGGTCGGCCTCGTGCTGGCGGGCAATGCGCACGCGGTCGTCCAGCCGCAGGAACTCGTCGGTCTCGCGCGTCATGAACACATCGTATTTGCCGATTGCCGCGAGCTTGTCGCGCAGCTCCGTGGCAAAAGCGAGCGTAACGTTCTTTTCGATCGTGCCGTTGAGGCCCTCGGCGCCGCCGTCAATGCCGCCATGGCCGGGATCGATGACCACCGTGAAGCGATGACCTGGATTGGAGATCGGCCCGGTCCCGACCCTGCCGCCCTTGTCGCTCGAGACCGTCGAGCCGGTGGTCAGCGCCTGATCGGCGAGTGCAGCGTCGAATTCGCGTTCGGAGGCCGCCGACATGTCGATGGCGATGCGGTAGCCATTGCCGTCCTCGTTCTTGAGCACGTCGAGCTTGTCGACCGAAAACGGCCCCTTGCCGGTGAGGATCAGCCGCGAAGCCCCCTCGCCGAGGTCGCCGTAGCGCACGCCCTTGACCAGGCCGCGCGCTTTCACATCCTTGGCATTGATGGCGAACGCGGTGCGTGGCAGGTCGATGACCAGACGGTTGGGACCGCGCAGCAGAAACCATTTGATCTCCGGCTCGCGGTCGAAAGTCATGACGATGCGCATCTTGGTGGCATCGCCCGCCATTTTGTAGCTGGTCGCGCCGAGCGGCGCGTCGGCGGCGCGGCAAAGCGGCGAAAAAACCAGGCAAGCCGCCATCAGCAAAAGAACACAGCCGGCGCGGGCCAAATCCCCCCAGCCGCAACGCCCCTTGTCTGTGCTGTCTGCCAGTCCCATCTTTCTCCAGTCGCTCCCGGGTTTGGCGCCTGGCGCCGGGTCGTTTTGTCGAAGTGCCGGTTAGGCCGCGAACTCGATTAACGATTGGTATATAGAGAAGGTTAACCAAGCCTTTTCATTGTGGGATAGAGGCCTGAGCTTCCCTAAGGGCACTGCTTTTTGCCGGCATCCTAAATCGGGGTTGCCTTCCACCCCGCCAAATCATAAAAGCGATGGTGGATCACTGCAATCCTGGAACCGCTTCTCCCGCAGCTTCCTGCTACAGGTCAGATGAAAGGCGGCTCCTTTCGCTTCCAGCGAAAAGGGTTCAGGTGATCGCGACGAATTTCGCAGGTGTGCGCCCGTGGCGGGGGAATCGCCTGCGTGAGGAAAACGGCCGGGTTCGTCCCGTGCCGGCTCTGTAAGAGCAAACAAGCTGGTCCGGTTTTTTCCGGGCTTTGGTTCAAAAGGTTCTGCTGGTGACGATGGCTTCAAGCGCAATCATGGAAAGGTCCGCATCAAACCGCGCCATTATGGCTGCGGGCGGCACCGCCATGGCGCTCAGCCGGCGGCCGGCGGACGTTCAATTGTCCGGCACCCATAATCTTCCAGCCACACAGCGGCGGGCTTTGCCTCGCAAGCTGCAGCTGGCGGCTGCCGGGGGGAAACGAAATAATGCCCAACAAGATGCTGATAGACGCCTCCCACCCGGAGGAAACACGCGTTGTCGTCGTTCGCGGTAACCGTATTGAAGAATTCGACTTTGAATCCCAGGACAAGAAGCAGCTCAAAGGTAACATCTACCTCGCCCGCGTAACGCGCGTCGAACCTTCCCTGCAGGCAGCCTTTGTCGAATATGGCGGCAACCGTCACGGTTTTCTCGCCTTCAGTGAAATACACCCCGACTACTACCAGATCCCGGTCGCCGATCGTCAGGCGCTGCTGCGCGCGGAAGCGCAGGAAGCCCAGGACGAAGAGGATGAGGACGGCGATGGCGACGACCGCCAGAACCGCGATCGCGGGCGGCGCGGACGTCGTCGCGGCGGCAAAGGTCGCGAGCGCGGTGAAAACAAGCGCGATGCCGGTGCCGATTCCGACGACAGCGGCGAAAATGGCGACACCGGCGGTGACGCCGTCGCCGAAGGCGCCGCTCCCGAACTTGCCGACACCTCGCCGGATACGGCCGGGCACGAAGCGGGGCACGACGAGGCCGCAGATCATGGCGAGACCGAACCTTCCGAGGGCGGCCCCACTTCCATCGCGGCAAGCGTCGAAGCGGATGTGATTTCCGAAGCCGTGACGCAGGCAGAGCCGAGTGGCGAAGTCACCTCCAGTGACGCAAGTGGCGAAGCCACGTCCAGCGACAATGACCGCGGCATGCTGGAAGAGGTGCAGTCCTCGCATCCTGACGACCACGAGGTCGAATCGGTCGGCGCCGAGGACGCGCTGGAAGAAGTGCGCAACCGCCGCAAGCCGGTGCGCCGCCAGTACAAGATCCAGGAAGTCATCAAGCGCCGCCAGATCCTGCTGGTCCAAGTCGTCAAGGAAGAGCGCGGCAACAAGGGTGCTGCACTCACCACCTATCTATCGCTTGCCGGCCGCTATTCGGTGCTGATGCCGAACACCGCGCGTGGCGGCGGCATTTCGCGCAAGATCACCAGCGCCGTCGACCGCAAGCGCCTCAAGGAGGTCGTCGCCGATCTCGAAGTGCCGCAGGGCATGGGCGTCATCCTGCGCACCGCCGGCGAAAGCCGCACCAAGGCCGAAATCAAGCGCGACTACGAATATCTGATGCGGCTTTGGGAAAATGTCCGCAATCTGACGCTGCAGTCCACCGCCCCTGCCCTCGTCTACGAGGAAGGCAGCCTGATCAAGCGCTCGGTGCGCGACCTCTACAACAAGGACATCGACGAGATTCTTGTCTCCGGCGAGGAAGGCTATCGCGAGGCCAAGGACTTCATGCGCATGCTGATGCCGAGCCACGCCAAGGTGGTTCAGCCGTTCCGCGACACGACGCCGATCTTCGTGCGCAATGGCATCGAGGCGCAGCTCGACCGCATGCTGCAGCCGCAGGTGACGCTGAAAAGCGGCGGCTACATCATCATCAACCAGACCGAAGCGCTGGTCGCCATCGACGTCAATTCGGGCCGCTCCACCAAGGAGCACTCGATCGAGGACACCGCCCTTCACACCAATCTGGAAGCGGCCGAGGAAGTCGCGCGTCAGCTTAGGTTGCGCGATCTCGCCGGCCTGATCGTCATCGACTTCATCGATATGGAGGAGAACCGCAACAACCGCTCCGTCGAAAAGCGGCTGAAGGATCACCTCAAGAACGATCGCGCCCGCATCCAGGTCGGCCGCATCTCGCATTTCGGCCTGATGGAGATGTCGCGCCAGCGCATCCGCGCCAGCGTGCTGGAATCGACGATGAAGCCTTGCCCGCATTGCGGCGGCACCGGCCATGTGCGCTCCGATTCGTCGGTCGCCCTGATGGTGGTGCGGGCGATCGAGGAATTCCTGCTCAAGGATTCGCGCAGCCACATCACCGTGCGGACGCCGGCGGCGACCGCGCTCTACGTGCTCAACCATAAGCGCGGCACGCTGGTGGAACTCGAAAGCCGTTTTGGCCTGACCATCACCATCGAGGCCGACGATACGGTCGGTGTGCAGCACTATGCGATCTTCCGCGGCGCGCTGGCTGAAAAGCCGGAGGGCTTTGTCGAAGCGCGCAGCTTCCCGGCCTATGTCGAGCCGGAAGAGCCCGAGGACGAGATCGTCATCGAGGTCGAAGACGACGAGGCACCGGTGCAAGCCGAACAGCCGCGCCAGCAGCAGCCACAGCAACAGCAGCCACGGCCTGCCGGCGGTGAAGAAAACGGCGAAGGCCGCGATCGTAAGCGCCGCAAGCGCCGCAGACGGCGTGGTGGCAAGGATCGCGATCGCGAGCATGGCGCGCCTTCTGAAGGCGCTTCTGTCTCGACGCCAACCGATGGCATCACTCAGGCGGCAAGCCATGACGGCGCGGAGTCTGACGACGAGGCACGGGTGGTCGGCGTTGTCGAAACGGTGGAAGCGTCGGACGACGCCCAGGGCAAGAAACGCCGGCGCGGCAAGCGCGGCGGCAAGCGCAATCGCCGTGAGGACGGCGAAGGCACTGAAACCGAGGCCGGCGAATCCGCTGACGTTTCGGTGGTGGATGCTTCAGAAGCCGAAGCGACTGCCAGCGAGCCGGTAGCGGTTGAAGAGGTTGCGGCTCCTGTACCGGC
This sequence comes from Mesorhizobium sp. P2_H9, assembly GCF_056403215.1. Classification (NCBI taxonomy): domain Bacteria; kingdom Pseudomonadati; phylum Pseudomonadota; class Alphaproteobacteria; order Hyphomicrobiales; family Phyllobacteriaceae; genus Mesorhizobium; species Mesorhizobium sp. P2_H9. The sequence continues at coordinate 42,898 of NZ_JBFUFX010000017.1, forward strand.
GAACGACGACGAACCGGCTGCCGAAAAGCCAAAGAAGAAACGCGCATCGAGGGCGAAGAAGGCCACAGCTGAAGTCGCCGCCGAGACGGTCGCCGAGGCTGCACCGGAAGTTGCCGCCGAGCCCGTGGCCGATGCTCCTGTCGCGGCCGAACCGGCCGTGGCCGAAGAGGAAACGGCGAAGGCACGCCCGACACGGCGCAAGCCCGTTGCAGTGGATGCTCCGGTCGTGCCGGTGGTCTCCTCGACGGTCGCCGACGAGGCCAAAGCCGAGGAAAAGCCGAAGCGCGCCGGCTGGTGGCAGAGGAAAGGCTTCTTCTAAGCTTTTCAGTCACTTGGACTGGTTATCTGACTAATAAAAAAATCCCGCGCCATCCAAACAACGGCGCGGGATTTTCGCATCTTGCGATGGCGAAAACCGTTAGGGCGCGAAGTGTATGCAAGCACCGGAAGCGCAGCGATCAGTCATTTGCAGGCCGGCCTCACCTGAATATCGGTAAGTCCTAGGGCGCGAAGATCGACCAGTTCATCATCCTGGCGAGCTTTTCCAGCGCGATCGAGCCCAGCTTGGAATTGCCGTTGGCGTTCAAGCCAGGCGACCACACCGCAAGCGACGCAACGCCCGGCACGATGCCCAAAATGCCGCCGCCGACGCCGCTCTTGCCGGGAATGCCGACGCGGAAGGCAAAGTCGCCGGACCCGTCATAGTGGCCGCAGGTCAGCATCATCGCGCCAATGCGGCGTGCGCGCTCGGCCGACACCACGGAGTGTCCGGTCGCCGGGTTCTTGCCGCCATTGGCAAGGAAGCGACCGGCCAGCGCCAGCTGCCGGCAGCTCATGGCGATGGCGCAGTGGTGGAAATAGACACCCAGCGCCAGCTCCGGCGCGTGGTGGAGATTGCCAAAGGATTTCATGTAGTTGGCAAGCGCAAAGTTGCGATAGCCGGTGGCGCGTTCGGAAGCGGCGACCTCGCGATCGATGATGATCGTTTCGTCGTCGGCGAGGAACTGGATGAAGCGCAGGATCTCGCCGATCGCCTCGCGCGGCTGGTGGCCGGCGAGCAGGATGTCGGAAATCACGATGGCGCCGGCATTGATGAACGGATTGCGCGGAATGCCGTTCTCATGTTCGAGCTGGACGATCGAGTTGAACGGATTGCCAGAGGGCTCGCGCCCGACGCGTTGCCACAGCGCGTCGCCGACATTGCCGAGCGCCAGGGTCAGCGTGAACACTTTCGAGATGCTCTGGATCGAAAATGCCTCGTCGGCGTCACCCGCCATCAGCACACGGCCGTCATTGGTGACGGCGGCGATACCGAATTTTTTCGGATCGACCTTGCCGAGCTGCGGAATGTAAGTCGCGACATCGCCGCGATCGCTACGCCCAGCCATTTCAGCAGCAACTTCGGCCAGGGCCTGTTCGAGTTCCGGCATTCTCGTCCCCGCTATTTCAGCCAGCGCTCGATGCGCGCCATTGCCTCGACCATGTCGTCATGGCTGCCGGCATAGGAAAAGCGCATGGTGCGGTGCCCTTGCAGCGGATCGAAGTCGCGGCCGGGCGTCGCCGCCACATGCGCTTCGGCCAGCATTTTTCGCGCAAAGGCCATGCTGTCATTGGTGTGCCTCGTGACATCGCAAAACGCATAGAAGGCACCGTCCATGGGGGCGGCCAAGGCGAAGCCGAGTTCCGGCAGGCGCTGCATCAGAAGCTCGCGGTTCCAGGCGTAGCGCGCCTTCACCGCTTCCAGCTCCTGCGTCGCCTTGAACGCCTCGATCGCGGCGATCTGGGAGAGTTCCGGCGGTGAGATGTAGAGGCTCTGGGCAATGCGCTCGACCGGCCGCACCAGCTCGTGCGGCAGCACCATCCAGCCGATGCGCCAGCCGGTCATGCAGTAGTATTTCGAGAACGAATTGATCACCGTCACGCTCGCGCCGTAGGCGAGCGCCGTGGTGTCCGGCGCGGCGTAGGCCAGCCGGTGGTAGATTTCATCGGAGATTACGGCGATGCCGAGCTCCTCAGCCGTCTTCACCAGCGCCGACAGTTCCTCGGCGGGGATGACCGCGCCGGTCGGATTGGCAGGGCTGGCAAACAGCACGCCCTTCAACGGTTTTTCCCGGTGCGCGGTCTTCAGACGCTCGGCATGGACATAGGCGTCACCGTCGAGTTCGATCTCGACGACCTCGATGCCGAGCGCCGCCATGATGTTGCGATAGGCCGGATAGCCCGGCGCGGCGATGGCGACGCGGTCGCCCGGATCGAACATCGCCAGAAAGGCCAGGTTGAAGGCGGCGGACGATCCGGTGGTCACGGCGATGCGGCCGGGCGCGACATCGATCCCGTAATGCTCGCCATAGTGCTCGGCAATCGCCTTGCGCAGGCCGGCAAGCCCCAACGTGTCGGTATAGCCGATGCGGCCGATCTTCAGCGCGTTGGCCGCAGCCTCTCTCACACCGGTCGGCGCCGGGTCCGACGGCTGGCCGACAGCCATGGACACGACCGGCACGCCGGTGGCTCTCAGCCGGTTGGCCTCGGCCAGAATGTCCATGGCGTGGAACGGCTCGACCTCACCGCGGCGCGAAAGCGAAACAACCATTTGACCTCACTGTTGCCGCCCATTTTGCCGCCCGATCCAGCCGCCGCAGGCAGCCGGCTTTGACGACCGCGCCGCACAAATGCCCGATTGATGTGAGGATCACAAGTTCAGGAAGTTTCCGGTGCCGACTCTTTTCATCGTTCGCCCGCTCGTTTACCAGTGGACCTCATGCTGAGCCGACCCAAATCGACCATTGCCAAGGCCGCGCGCATCTTCGCGACGCTTGCGCTTGCCGCCGCGGTCGCCCTGTCCGGCTCGATCAATGCCTTTGCCCAGAACGTGCCGGTGGTGCGCGATGCCGAGATCGAGGCGCTGGTGCGCGACTATGCGCGGCCGATCTTCAAGGCGGCAGGCCTGGCGGGTGACGGCATCGACATCGTGCTGGTCAACGACCAGAGCTTCAACGCCTTCGTTGCCGGGCGGCGTCTGTTCATCAACACCGGCGCGCTGATGATGGCGGAAACGCCCAACGAGATCATCGGCGTCATCGCCCACGAAGCCGGCCACATCGCCGGCGGTCACCAGCAGAAATTGCGCGAGCAGCTCGAGCGCGCCAAGACGATGGCGATCATTGCCACACTGCTTGGCGCCGGCGCCATCGTTGCCGGCGCCTCCACCGGCAGCCGCGGCCTTGCCGGCGCCGGCATGGGCGTTGCGGCCGGCGGCGGCGAGATGGCGCAGCGCAGCATCCTGGCCTATCAGCGCACCGAAGAGACCACCGCCGACCGCTCGGCTATCACCTATCTCAACGCCACCGGCCAGTCCGGCATGGGCATGCTGAAGACCTTCGCCCGCTTCCAGAGCGCCCTGTCGCTATCCGGCGCGCAGGTCGACCCCTACCGGATCAGCCATCCGATGCCGCAGGAGCGCATCGCCAATCTCGAAGTGCTGGTCAAGCAGAGCCCCTATGTCGACAAGGTCGACCCGCCGGCGCTCCAGCAGCGGCACGACATGATGCGCATCAAGATCGCCGCCTATATGGGTGGCCAGGCCGCCGCGGCGCGGCTGATCCGCAAGAACCCGGGAAGCCTCGCTTCGCAATATGGCGAAGCGCAGACGGCCTATCTCTATGGCAATCTGGCCACCGCGCTCGCCAGGACCAATGCGCTGATCAAGACACAGCCGAAAAACGCTTATTTCCAGGAATTGCGCGGCGACATCCTGATGAAGGCGAACAAGCCGAAGGACGCGGCGGAAGCCTATGCCAAGGCGGTCAGCCTCGATCCGGCAAGATCGGGACTGCTGCCGGTCTCGCTCGGCCAGGCGCTGATGGCCGTCGGCACTCCTGATTCTCTGAAGAAGGCGGTGGTGCAGATCAACAATGGCATCGGGCGCGACAAGGAAAACGCCGAAGGCTACCGTTATCTGGCGCAGGCATATGGCGAGCTTGGCAACATTGCAGCGGCCGAACTGGCGACAGCCGAAGGTCATTTCTATTCTGGCGACTACAAAAATGCGAAAATCTTCGCCATGCGCGCACAGCAGACTATGAAGCGCGGCGAGCCGGGCTGGCTTCGCGCCCAGGATATAATAAACTACGCGCCATCAGGCAAAATCAAAAAATGAACCTTCCGGCGGCATGCGGCGACAAAAGCGGACGGAACAGGCTAGAGGATAAGGGATGATGAACAAGGCAATTCTGCTTGGCACGACTGGAGTGGCGGCCGCTCTTGCCATGCTGGCTTTCGGGTTCGTCGCTGGAAGTCCGCAGGCTGCAAAGGCCGGGACGACGGCGCAAGTCGTGCAGGTAGCGTCCTCGGACACCAAGGTCGACCGCACCGAAATCGAAGGCATCATCCGCGACTATCTGTTGAAGAACCCTGAGGTTCTGCTCGAGGTGCAGGATGCGCTCGAGGCCAAGCAGAAGGAAGAGCAGCGCATCGCCGCCCTCGGCGTCATCACCAAGGCCAAGAGCGAGATCTTCAACTCCAGCTTCGACGGCGTTGTCGGCAATCCGAACGGCAAGGTCACCATTGTCGAGTTCTACGACTACAATTGCGGCTTCTGCAAACGCGCCATTGAGGACATGCGGGCATTGACGAAAGCCGATCCGGATCTGCGTTTCGTGCTCAAGGAATTCCCGATCCTCGGCCCGGATTCGCAAAAGGCCAGCGTCGTCTCGATGGCTTTCCATCTGATGATGCCGGAGAAATACGGCGAGTTCCACAACGCGCTGCTTGGCGGCCAGGGCCGCGCCACCGAGGCTGCGGCCATCAAGGTGGCACTGTCGCTCGGCGCCGATGAGGCAAAGCTGCGCGAAAAAATGAAGGACCCGAGCATCACCGAGACCTTCTCCAAGACCTATGACCTTGCCAACAAGCTGGCCATCACCGGAACGCCGTCCTATGTGGTCGGCAACGAGGTGGTGTTCGGTGCGCTTGGCCAGCAAGTGCTGGCGGAAAAGATCGAAGCGGCGAAGGCCGCGCTCTGATCGGCCGGTGATTTGGCGGGCCGGCGGATTTTCGGCTGTTGTGGACAGCAAAAGAACGCGCTTGCGCTCTTTTCGCAGGCGTCTATGCCCATTATAGAGGCCCAGTGCGCCGGCTTGCCGCCGGCACCGGGAAAGGTCGGCATTTTTGAAAACTGTTTTCGTCCTGAACGGCCCCAACCTTAACGCGCTTGGCAAGCGCGAACCTGGGATCTATGGCGGCAAGACGCTTGCCGCCATCGCCGACGATTGCAAGCAGGCAGGTGCGGCCCTTGGGCTCGAGATCGATTTCCGCCAGTCGAACCATGAGGGCGACCTCGTCGACTGGATCCAGGAAGCTGGCGACAAGGCCGCCGGCATCGTCATCAATCCGGGTGCCTACAGCCACACCTCGATCGCCATTCACGACGCCATCCGCGCCATTGCGCCGCTGCCCGTCGCCGAAGTTCATCTTTCCAACATCCACGCGCGGGAATCGTTCCGCCACGTCTCCATGGTCGCGCCGGTCTCTGTCGGCATGATCTGCGGGTTCGGGCCGCTCGGCTACACTCTGGCGCTGCAGGCGCTGGCGGCACGCCTATGACCGGCCAACAAACAGAAGGCTCGAAAATGTCGATAAAGAAGACCGGTGTTGACCAGCAGCTCATCCGCGATCTGGCGGGCATACTGAACGACACCAACCTCACCGAGATCGAGGTCGAACTGGGCGACCTCAAGGTGCGCGTATCGCGCCAGGCACCGGCCGTTCATGCGATTGCAGCACCGCAGCCGAGCTATGCGCCGGCGGCAGCGCTGCCTGCCACGGCTGCCGCGCCGGCAGCCGTCGACGTGTCCAAGAACGCGGTGCCGTCACCCATGGTCGGCACCGCTTATCTGGCGCCGTCGCCCGACGCCAAGGCATTCATCGAGATCGGCACGAAGGTCAAGGAAGGCCAGACGCTGCTGATCATCGAGGCGATGAAGACCATGAACCAGATCCCCTCGCCGCGCGCCGGCACGGTGACGGCGATCCTGTTCGAGGACGGTCAGCCGGTCGAGTACGGCATGCCGCTCGTCGTGATCGAGTAAAACAGGAATGTTTCAGAAAATCCTCATCGCCAATCGCGGCGAAATTGCTCTGAGAGTGCTGCGCGCCTGCAAGGAGCTCGGCATCCAGACCGTGGTGGTGCATTCGACCGCCGACGCCGACGCCATGCATGTGCGGCTTGCCGACGAGAGTGTCTGCATCGGCCCGCCGCCATCGCGTGACAGCTATCTCAACATCCACCAGATCGTCGCCGCCTGCGAGATCACCGGCGCCGATGCGGTGCACCCGGGCTACGGCTTCCTGTCGGAAAACGCCAAGTTCGCCGACATCCTGGCCGCCCACAACATCACCTTCATCGGCCCGTCCGGCGACCATATCCGCATCATGGGCGACAAGATCGAGGCCAAGCGCACCGCAAAGCGCCTCGGCATCCCGGTGGTGCCCGGTTCGGACGGCGCGGTCACCGATCAAAAGGAAGCCAGGCGCATTGCCGCTGAGATCGGCTATCCCGTGATCATCAAGGCATCGGCCGGCGGTGGCGGGCGCGGTATGAAGGTCGCGCTTACCGAGGCCGACCTTGAGATCGCCTTGCAGACAGCGAGCACGGAAGCCGGTGCGGCCTTCGGCGACGACGCCGTCTACATCGAAAAATATCTGGAAAAGCCGCGCCACATCGAGGTGCAGGTGTTCGGCGACGGCGCTGGCCGCGGCGTGCATTTCGGCGAGCGCGACTGTTCGCTGCAACGCCGCCACCAGAAGGTCTGGGAAGAGGCGCCCTCGCCGGCCCTCAACGCCGAGGAGCGCGCCCGCATCGGCGGTATCTGCGCCAAGGCCATCGCCGACCTCGGCTACTCGGGCGCCGGCACCATCGAATTCCTCTACGAGAACGGCGAGTTCTACTTCATCGAAATGAACACCCGCCTGCAGGTCGAGCATCCGGTGACGGAAGCGATCACCGGCATCGATCTCGTGCACGAGCAGATCCGTGTCGCCTCCGGTGGCGGGCTTTCGGTGCGCCAGGAGGACATCAAGTTCAACGGCCACGCCATCGAATGCCGCATCAACGCCGAGGATCCGCGCACCTTCACGCCCTCGCCCGGCACCATCACCCATTTCCACACGCCAGGCGGCCTCGGCATTCGCGTCGATTCCGGCGTCTATTCCGGCTACAAGATCCCGCCCTACTACGACAGCCTGATCGGCAAGCTGATCGTGCATGGCCGCAACCGCGTCGAATGCATGATGCGGTTGCGCCGCGCGCTCGACGAATTCGTCGTCGACGGCATCAAGACGACGCTGCCGCTGTTCCGCGATCTCGTCGGCAACGCCGACATCGCCAATGGCGACTACGACATCCACTGGCTGGAAAAATACCTGGCCAAGGAAGAATAGCCACGACTTGCCGCTATGATGACGCGATGACCCGTCCCTACGCGCCCGGCTATCGCATCCCGACAGACCTTTTGCTCAAGGCCTATGCTTCGGGCGTCTTCCCGATGGCCGAAAGCGCCACCGACCCGGAAGTGTTCTGGGTGCGGCCGGAGACGCGCGGCATCATTCCGCTCGACGGCTTTCACGCCCCGAAGAGCCTGAGAAAGACGATCCGTAAGAACCCGTTCGACATCCGTTTCGATTTCGATTTCGAGGCGACGATCGATGGCTGCGCCGAACGGCGCGAGGAGCGCCGTTCCACCTGGATCAACGCGCCGATCCGCGAAGCCTACGTGCAACTGCACCGGCTCGGCCATTGTCATTCGGTAGAGGCGTGGCGCGAGGAGCGGCTGGTCGGCGGTCTCTACGGCGTGTCGCTCGGCCGCGTGTTCTTCGGCGAGAGCATGTTCGCCAGGGAGACCGACGCATCGAAGACCTGCCTGTTTTATCTCGTCGAGCGATTGAAGGCGCGCGGCTTCGCGCTGCTTGACACCCAGTTCACCACCGAACACCTCAAGCGCTTCGGCGCGGTCGACGTGCCGCGTGGCAAATACGAAAAGATGCTGGCCGACGCGCTGAAGGGTGAAGCCGTCTTTTTTCCCTGACGACCCGACTTTTCAACCTTTCGCGGCGGTCTCCATCGGCGTCTGCGAGTGGAACATCATCTTCCAGCCATTGACGCGGTGGACATAGCCGGTGCTGACCAGCGCCGCGTATGGCTCGCCGTTTTCCCGGATGGCGCTGGCCTCGTAAGTCAGCATGATGATGTCGCTGCCCGGCTCGATGATCCCCTTGAGGTCCATCTTCAGATTGCGCCAACGGTTCGGCTTGGTCGCGGTCTTGGCCAGGTCGGCATTGTCCATGGCTTGCGCCATTTTAGGGAATGCGACGAGGCATTCGGTGTCGACATTGGCCTCATAATAGGCGGCATCGCCGGTCCAGAACCCCTTTTCGAGCTCGAGCAGGTCTTTCTTGCTGGCAGTAATCCGCTTGCTGTCTGACATCGGGAAATCCTCCGGCGCATCGATGCGCGGTCTCCTTCCCTAACGTATGGCCAGCCGGGCGGTTCCCCTATCGACTGGTATTGGGGATCAGTTCGCGTCGGTGCTGTCGGGGTCGGTCGCTTCCGGAGCAGCCGCAGCCTTCGGCTTGGACGTATCGACCTTCGGTGTGCCGGCCTTGGCTGCATCGGGCGGCGGCACGTCCGACTTCTGCTTGCAGCCCTTCAGCCAGACGTCATAGACGGCGTGCTCGACCGCGTTGAGGCCCGGGCTTTCGGCAAACATCCAGCCGGTGAAGATGCGGCGGATCTTGCGATCCAGCGTGATCTCGTCGACCTCGACAAAGGAATCGGTCTTCGGCTCTTCGGTTTCCGGCCGCGAATAGCAGATGCGCGGCGTCACCTGCAAAGCGCCGAACTGCACCGTCTCGTCGATATAGACATCGAAGGTGATGATGCGGCCGGTGATCTTGTCGATGCCGGCGAATTCGGCGACGGGATTGGTGATGCGATCGGACGCCGCGGGCGCCTCCGGCGTCTGCGCAGCGGCGAAAGCCGCCGTGCATGCGGCAACACTTACGGCCGCCGCCGTCAGTCCACCCATCGCGATTCGGCTGAAAATGCTCATCTGGGAATACCGGTGGTTTGCGCCCGGGTGATTCTCGCACCCAAGGCTAGTCGCCGCTGTCATATCAGCAAGCAGCTAAACGCCAATTGTGGCGACAAAAGACCGGCAGCCGGTCAAGAACCGGGCGTCCAGGCGTCGTAGTCGCCGGTCACCTGCGGCCGGTGCTGATTGGTCAGCACCGAGCCCTTCGGGCGATAGGCAGCAGCACTTCCCGTGAGGTTCGGTTCGTGCGCCTTTTGCCAGTCGCGCGGCCGGTAGTCGTCGCTCGGCGGCGCCACATCGACGCGGTGATGCATCCAGCCGTGCCAGCCCGGCGGTATAGCCGAAGCTTCCGAGTAGTTGCGGTAAATCACCCAACGACGGGTGCGGCCTTCCGAATCGGTGCCGCCCTCATAGTAGGTGTTGCCGGTCTCGTCCTGTCCGACCTTCGTGCCGTAGCGCCAAGTATGCAGGCGCGTTCCCAGCGTCTGGCCGTTCCACCAGGTGAAAAATTGCGAAAGGAAAGTTTTCATCCAGATCCTCGCGGGCGGCAGCTGCGGCGCCCGTTCCCTGCTTATGGCGTCAGCCCATCGCGAAGGCAAGAGTTTTGCCACGGTTGCGGCACTAGGTCGTCTAGGGAAGCCACCAACGTCACGCTTGCCAAGCCCCCATCGTCTTTCTAAAGCTCTGCGCGCCCTGTACGGGTATCCGGCCTGATTGCCGGTCGAGGGAGGTGACGATTGGCCCCACACGCATCCGACCCTGATGTCCGGATCAGCGCCGATGCCATTCGTCGTCGCAAGGGCGGCGTGCCGATCGTCTGCCTGACCGCCTATACCTATCCTGTCGCCCGGCTGCTCGACGACCACGTCGACCTGCTTCTGGTCGGCGACAGCGTCGCCATGGTCCTGCATGGCCACAAGACCACGCTCGGTGCCTCGCTGGAGATGATGATCGCCCATGGGCAAGCGGTGATGCGCGGTTCCGCCAAAGCCTGCGTGGTGGTCGACATGCCGGCCGGCAGCTACGAGGCCTCTGCGGCGCAGGCCGTTGCCTCGGCCCGGCGCATCGTCGATGAAACCGGCTGCCAGGCCGTCAAGCTGGAGGGCGGCGTCGACATGGCCGCGCAGATCGCGGCAATCGTCGCTGCCGGCATTCCGGTGATGGGGCATATCGGCCTGCTGCCGCAATCGGTGGAAAAGGATGGCGGCTACAGGATCAAGGGCCGTAGCGAGGAGAATGTGGCGGCGCTTTATCGCGACGCCGACGCGGTCGAAAAGGCCGGCGCCTTTTCTGTCGTCATCGAAGGCACGGTCGAAACCGTCGCCGCCGAGCTTACCCGGCGCATTGCCATCCCGACCATCGGCATCGGCGCCAGCGGCGACTGCGACGGCCAGATTCTGGTCATCGACGACATGGTCGGCCTGACCGTCGACCGCGTGCCGAAATTCGTCAAGCAATATGCCGACTTGCGCAGCGTCGTCGCGGGTGCGGCCGCGCGCTACGCCGCCGAGGTGCGAGACCGGAGCTTTCCCGGTCCGGATCACGTCTTTTCAGCCAGCAAGGACAAGACATGAGCCGGCCAATCGTCGTCGACAGCATCGCGGCGCTTCGCGCGCAAATTCTGGACTGGCGGCGCGATGGCCTGAGCGTTGCCATGGTGCCGACCATGGGCGCGCTGCATGACGGCCATATCTCGCTGGTCCGGATAGCGCTCGAAAGAGCCGATCGCTGCGTCGTCTCGATCTTCGTCAATCCGACACAGTTCGCGCCGACCGAAGACCTCGACAAATACCCGCGCCAGCTTGCCAACGATCTCGACCGGCTGGCGCAAGCCGGCGCACATCTTGCCTTCACGCCGACTGTTTCCGAGATGTACCCGGCCGGCTTTACCACAAAGATTTCGGTTGGCGGCCCGTCTTCCGGACTGGAATCTGATTTCAGGCCGACCTTCTTCGATGGCGTCGCCACGGTCGTGGCAAAACTCTTTCTGCAAGCATCTCCCGACCAGGCGATCTTCGGCGAGAAGGACTACCAGCAGCTCTGCGTCGTTAGGCGGCTGTGCCGCGATCTCGACCTGCCAGTTGAAGTCATCGGCGCGCCGACGGTGCGCGACGCGCACGGCCTCGCCATGTCGTCGCGCAACGCCTATCTGGGCGCCGCCGAGCTTGAGATTGCACGCAAGCTCAACGCCATCCTGTACAGATCGGCGGCAGCGCTTGCAGCCGGCGCCGACGAAACCAGCGTGACCGGCCAGGCCAGCAGCGCTCTTCTCAGCGCCGGTTTCCGCAGCGTCGACTATGTCGCGGCGCGCGCCAGCCTAACGCTTGGCCCGTGGCGGCGAAACCACGACGGGCGCCTGCTCGCCGCCGCCTGGCTCGGCAAGACCAGGCTGATCGACAATGTGGAAGTTCCCTCCACCTAGCGCGCAGGGCCACAACCATCTGCGCTACTCTGGGATGTAGCGCCAAGCACCAGATGCAGATCTACGCTGCACGGTGATGCAGCTTGGACACAACCACAAGCGATGTGAACCAATTCACATACATCAATAGGTCGAAAAGGTTGTGTGCGACATTCCGCAAAATTATTGTGGAACCTGGCACAGAGTCACTCCTGTTGTGGCAAAAGAGGACCAATGTCTCCCCTGGCAAATACGATCGGTCGCACACTGCCGCAGGTCGTCGAGGCAATTTACGATTCGATTGCCGACATTGACCGCTGGCAAGCGACACTCGATGCCATCTGCAGAATGGCAATCGGCCAGCTTGCCATGCTTGGGGTCGTCGATACGGTCAGCAACGCGGCCCGATTTTCGGTTTCATGCGGCGATCCAGCCATACTCGAACCGCTGCAGCGCGACTACGGAGCCGCGGTGCCCTTCTCCACGGCCTTGCCGAAGATGGACATCGACACCCCCTTCACGGTCGATTCCATCTATGCGCTGCAAGGTCCGGGCGCGCGGCAGACCTGGCTCGACAGCCGCATCGTGCGCGAATGGGTGGAGCCCAACCGGCTCGACGATTTCTTCTGGGTGGCGCTGATCAAGCGGCCAACCCGGGTCGGCACGCTGATGGTGGTGACGGACAAGGACAGGCGCCAGATTTCGAGCCAGGACCTCGAGCTGATTTCCCAGCTTGCGCCCCATGTTCGCCGCGCCGTGACCATCGGCGACCTGTTCGAGGCCGAACGGCGCAAGGCCGAGATTTTCAGCTCGATCATCGAGGACCTCGACCATCCGGTGCTGATCGTTGCCGACGACATGCAGATTCTTTTCGCCAATCCGGCGGCCGAAGCGCTGCTGAGCGAGAACATTTCGGTGTCTTCGGCGCGCGGCCAACTCTCGTTCAGCTATTCCGACGCCAATGCCGCGATCGGCCTTGCCGTCGAACTCGGCACGCGCGACGAATTCGCGCTCGGACCTTCCGGCATCAACATTCCCCTGGTCAGAGCCGCCGTTCCGGCGGTGGCGCATGTCATGCCATTGGCGCGGCGTGAAATTTCGGCACGCGTGTCGCAGCGCGCCGCCGCCGCCATCTTCATCGCCGCCGCCGGCTCGACACCGATGCCGGCGCTGGATGCGATCGCGGCACTGTTCGGGCTGACCGCAGCCGAAAAACGCGTCGCCGGCCATGTCGCCGCCGGCCTGACACGCCGTGAGATTGCCGCCACGAGCGGCGTCTCGGACGGCACCGTCAAGTCGCAACTGGCGACCATCTTCGACAAGACCGGCGCCAGCGACCAGCGCGGGCTGGAACTCCTGATGAGAGAACTATCACCGCCGCTGCGCTCGAGCTGAAACTGCGCCGGGCCGCGGAGCCTATTCCTCGGTTGGCATGTGCAGATACATCGACTGAATGCCGACCCGGCCCGGTCCGGTGAAGCGATTGACGATGAAATTCATGTTGGCGCCGAAAAACCCACTGGAAAGCCGGTCGATCTTGGTCTCCATCTTCACCGACACGTCCTTGAACAGCCAGCCGCCGGGCTCGATGTCGATGGTTTCGCCGGCGCCGAGCGTTTTCTCGAAGACGTTGCCATAGCCGTGCAGCCAGACGATGCCGTCGCCGGAATCGCCACGAAACCGGTCGATGAAGAAGCCGCTCTGGCCAAACAGCATCGTCGCCAGGCCGCGCACGCGTTCGAACGTGTAGTCGACATTGCCGGTCGCCGCGAGGAACTGGTGCTCGCGCACCTGGATTTCCTCGCCGTGCCGCAGATGAATCGGCACTATATGGCCAGGCCCGTCGCGGCTGAAGGCGATGATCCCCGCCCCCGACGCTTCGGTGACAAAAATCTGCATGCCGGCCATCATCCGCTTCAGCGCGCCTTTGAGCGACTTCAGACCGATCGTGATGGTGGAGTTCTTCCACAGCAGAATGTGATGCTCGAAATAGACCGGCATTTGCGTCACATCGACCGAAAGCACCGGCACCAGTTCGCCCGCAATATGATAGGTGACGCCACCAAAGGTTTCGTCCGACACTTCTGTCGGCATCAGTTCCGGCAAGCTTGGCATGAAATCCCCCTCGCGCCGTCGCGTCCCATCTCGTCATGCGGGTACGGATCGGCGAAGGCAGCCTTCATCGTCCAGGGGACGCAATCAAATCAAAAACACGCGATGGCCCGAGCGATCCGGAAGCCTATCCGATGGCCTTCTCGAGGATCAGCGCCGGCAGCCCGGAACTGCCGCCGCAATCGGCCGTCTTGCCAGCGGGCAGAAATCCTTGCGAACGATAGAAGGCGATGGCCGCTGCGTTTGCTTCTTCCACCTCAAGGCGCAGCTTTTGCGCCTCCGGAAAGCTGGCCTCGACCTCTTCCAGCAATGCTTGGCCAATGCCTTGCCGCTGGCAGTCGGGACGGACATAGAGCTGGTTCAACAGGACGATCTTCGTATCCGTGGTGGCAGCCGCAAAGGCCATTCCGCCAACGCGCTTGCCGTCGTCAGCCACCAGGAATTCGGAATTCGGCCGGACCAGCCGCGCCTTGAGCGCGGCGATCGAATGCCATTCATCGGTGATTTCGGTGACCCTGGCGGCACCGTAGATCACATCGTAAGTGGCGTGCCATGTCTCGACCAGCAGCGTGCGGATGGCCGCAAGATCGCGTTCCCCGGCGGTGCGGACGAACATCACCCTACTCGATGCCGAGCTTGGCCTTGACCAGATCGTTGACCGCCTGCGGGTTGGCCTTGCCGCCGGTCGCCTTCATCACCTGGCCGACGAACCAGCCGGCCATGGTCGGCTTGGCGCGCGCCTGCTCAACCTTGTCGGGATTGGCGGCGATAACCTCGTCGACAGCCTTCTCGATGGCGCCGGTATCGGTGACCTGCTTCATCCCCCGGCTTTCAACCAGCTGGCGCGGGTCGCCGCCCTCGTTCCAGACGATTTCGAACAGGTCCTTGGCGATCTTGCCGGAAATGGTGCCTTCTTTGATCAGGTCGATGACGGCACCGAGCTGATCGGGTGTGACAGGAGCATTTTCAATGTCCTTGCCGGCCTTGTTCAGCTGGCCGAGCAGATCGTTGATGACCCAGTTGGCGGCAAGCTTGCCGTCGCGACCTGCAGCGACTTTCTCGAAATAATCAGCGATCGGCTTTTCCGACACCAGGATCGAGGCATCGTAGACCGACAGGCCGAGCGAAGAGATCAGCCGTGCCTTCTTGTCGTCGGGAAGTTCGGGCAGGTTTTTCGCCAGCGCATCGACATAGGCCTGGTCGAATTCCAGCGGCAAAAGGTCGGGATCCGGGAAATAGCGGTAGTCATGCGCCTCTTCCTTGGAACGCATGGAGCGCGTCTCGCCCTTGACGGCATCGAACAGCCGCGTTTCCTGGTCGATCTTGCCGCCATCCTCGAGAATGGCGATCTGCCGGCGCGCCTCGTATTCGATCGCCTGGCCGATGAAGCGGATCGAGTTGACGTTCTTGATCTCGCAGCGCGTGCCGAATTCACCGCCGGGCTTGCGCACCGAGACATTGACGTCGGCGCGCATCGAGCCTTCGTCCATATTGCCGTCACAGGTGCCGAGATAGCGCACGATGGTGCGCAGCTTGGTCACATAGGCCTTGGCCTCATCGGCCGAGCGCATGTCGGGCTTCGACACGATCTCCATCAGCGCCACGCCGGAGCGGTTGAGATCGACATAGGACATGGTCGGATGCTGGTCGTGCATCGACTTGCCGGCATCCTGCTCCAGATGCAGGCGCTCGATACCGACCTCGATGTCCTCGAACTCGCCCTGCCGGTCCGGCCCGACGGAGACGATGACCGTGCCCTCGCCGACGATCGGCTGCTTGAACTGCGAGATCTGATAGCCCTGCGGCAGATCGGGATAGAAGTAGTTTTTCCGGTCGAACACCGACTTGTGGTTGATCTGCGCCTTCAGCCCAAGGCCGGTGCGGATCGCCTGCTTGACGCATTCCTCATTGATGACGGGCAGCATGCCCGGCATTGCCGCGTCGACCAGGCTGACATTGGCGTTGGGCGCGGCACCGAAGGCCGTCGAGGCGCCCGAAAACAGCTTAGCCTCGGAAGTGACCTGCGCGTGCACTTCGAGGCCGATGATGATCTCCCAGTCGCCTGTGGCGCCCGGGATCAGGCGTTTGGCGTCGGGCGTGCGGGTATCGATGAGGGTCATGGCGGCCTGCGAATTGGAACTACGGCATATGCGCGAGCGCATATTTGGTGTGCAACTTCGCTAGTGCAAACCGCCAAAAGAGACAAGCGCCCAAAACATAGACGCAAGGCCGCAGGCCGGCCTTTTCAGCCGCTTGCCTCGAATTCTGGTTTCTCTCGCTCAAGCCGTGGCGATATAGGCCCGGATCTCGTCGGCCTCGCGCTCGACATCCTCGATGCGACGCTTGACCACGTCTCCGATGGAGATGATGCCGTCGAGCAACCCGTTCTTTTCAACCGGCAGATGGCGGAAACGGCCCTTGGTCATGATCTCCATGACCTCATTGACGGTGTGGTTCTCGTTGCAGATCTTCACCTTCGGCGTCATTGCCGAGCGCACGGCGATATCGAGGGCGGCAGCACCTTCCTTGGCGACGACCCGCACGATGTCGCGCTCGGAAAGAATGCCGACGATCTTGTGATCGCCATTGGTGATGACCAGCGCACCGATCTTGTGGTCGGCGAGCATACGAATGGCCTCGCTCAGCTTTTCGTTTGGCCCGAGCGTCAACACGTCGTGGCCTTTTTTCTCGAGAATTGCCTTAACGGTCATGGCGTCCTCCTCAATTTTTTGCTCGCCGGTTCCTGCCCTGACCGGCTTTCACGTTCTGGTGAACATCGTGCGCCGTGATCGGTCGCATTTCAAGTGCGATGGTCACTGCTCGTGCTCGTGAACCTCCTGCTGTCGCCGATCGAAAAGACGTAGACCGAAGAAGCCGGCGACAAAGCCGCCAATATGCGCTTCCCAGGCGATCTGGCTGTCGACGCCGGGGGCGCCGAACAGGCCGGTGGCGAGATTGATGATCATCCACATGGCGAGGAAGGTCATGACGCTGCGCGAGCGCAGCACCGCTGATATCGACAGCGGCGCGCCGGCAAAGGCGGCTTTGCCGGATGAACGGTCGATGCTGAAGCCAAAGCGCGCGGCAGCACCCATCATGCCTGAAATCGCGCCCGAGGCGCCGACCAGCGGCGCCTGGCCAAGCGGATGCACAGCCCAGAACAGCAGCACCGCCGCCAATCCGGTGGCGGCGAAGAACAGCGAAAACCAAAGCGTGCCAAAACGGTTCGCCAGCGGTGAGCCGAAAGCCGCCAGCCACACCATGTTGATGCCCAGATGCGCAAAACCGCCATGCAGGAAAGCATAGGTGAATGGGCTCGAAAACGCATAGAAATCAAGGTCGAACTGGCCGGAATAGCGGATCGGAATGAAGGCCGCCCGCACAATCAGCGCATAGTCCTGCTCGTCGGTGAGCCCATAGTAGCGGATCAGGTGGACGACGACGCAGATGCCGATCACGGCCAGCACCACGGGCGGCAGGTTGAACACCGGCTCGCGGCGCGGCTCCGGAGCAGGTTCCGCCAGCTCGATTTCCGATGGGCTTACAGGTTCGCTCATACGCCTTGCACTCAGTTCGGGGATTGGACGTCGCGAGCTTTAGAGCAAGGAGGCTCAACTTGGAACAATTCAGTTTCCCGGGAGCCAATGCCCGGCAGGGGTCGCCGGTCATTTGCTAAAAACCAGGCAGGCAACAAGGCGGAAATGCTCCCGGAGTTGAAAAACTCGCAACCAGAGTTCTCGGAAGCGATGGAGCCGCTCCCTAATATGCGGCCGACCGATGGTCGTCGATGCCAATGGCATCGTCTACTCGCCGGATTACGATGCCGGGCTGGCGATCATGGAGTATGAGAGAAGCGATTCCCGTCCACTCCCTTACGCCGTTTGGCCAGAGAAACCCTGGCCGAACCCTTCCCCAACCTGTAACCGGCTGAAGCCACTTGTCCCTCCCCACCTCCTCCATCGCCATCTCGGTTGCCGGGATCGAAAAATCCTTTGGGCCGACGCGCGCGCTCGCCGGGGCCGACCTTGCCGTGGCGGCTGGCGAAGTCGTGGCGCTGATGGGCGCCAATGGCGCAGGCAAATCGACACTGGTGAAAATCCTTTCGGGGTCGCATGCGCCCGATGCCGGGACGATCACGCTGAACGGCAGGGCCGCCACCTTCGCCTCGCCGAGCGCCGCCAAGGCAGCCGGCATCGCCACCGTGCACCAGGCGACCGACCAGGCGGGTGCTGCCGGCCTGACAGTTGCCGAGAACCTTTTGCTCGATGAACTGTGCGGCAGTAGCGGGCGCTTCCTCGTCTCAAACAGGTCGATCCGCAAGCGCGCCAACGAGATCGCGGCGCTGATCGACCTCGACCTGCCGCTCGACCGCGACTTTGCCGATTTGCGCCCGGCGGAACGCCAATTGATCGCCATCGCCCGCGCTGTCGCGGCCAAGGCCTCCGTCCTGGTCCTCGACGAGCCGACATCGAGCCTGTCGACCACGGAAGCTGACCGGCTGTTCGCCATCATCGGCCGGCTGCGCTCGACCGGCATGGCAATCCTCTACATCTCGCATCGGCTTGGCGACCTTGCCGCGATCGCCGACCGCGCCGTCGTCATGCGCGGCGGCCGCATCGTCGGTGCCTTTGCCAGGCCGATCGATTTCCCGGCGGCTGTAGCCGCCATGATTGGCCGGACACCGGAAGCCGTCGTCCACGACGGGAAGAGCTCGACCGCGCCGGTCATCGCGTCCATCAAGGGCGCACAACTGATTGCCGGTGCGCGACCCTTTTACCTCGAGCTCCGCTCCGGCGAAGTCGTGGCCATCACCGGCACCCTCGGTTCGGGCAAGAGCCGGCTGCTGCGGGCGCTGTTCGGCCTCGAAAAATTGGCGCAAGGCAGCGTCGTGCTCGACGGCAGGCCGTGGCTTTCGAGCGGGCCGGCTCAATCGATCGAAAGCGGCGTGTTCATGGTCGCCGAGGATCGCTGGCAATCGTCGCTGCTGCCGCCCGAAATTCCCGGCGCCTCGATTGCCGGCACCATCGCCCTGCCGCATCTGAAGCGCTGGTTTCCAGGCGGGCTGCTGCGAGAGAAGCGGGAGCGCAAGGTTGCGACCGAGGCCATTGCCCGGCTCGGCATCAAGGCGCGCGGCCCCGACGACACGATTGACGAGCTTTCCGGCGGCAACCAGCAGAAGGTCGTGCTCGCCCGCTGGCAGGCGGCACCGTGCCGGCTGCTGCTGCTCGACGAGCCGTTCCAGGGCGTCGATGTCGGCGCTCGCGCCGATCTGATCGCCGCGATACGCAGCAGCCAGAGCGGTTCGGCCACGCTGATCGCCACCAGCGACACCGAAGAGGCGCTGGAAGTTGGGGACCGCATCCTCGTCATGCGCAACCATTCACTTCATGAGGCCGCAGACGGCCATGGCTCGCTGACCGACCAGATCGGCAAGGTCGAGAGCGAAGAAGCCGGAGACCATCGATGACCGACCAGACGACAGCGCAGGCCGCGCCGCGCGCATCGCTTTCCGCGAGATACGCCGCTATGCCCTCTTCGTGCTGCTGGCCCTGCTGGTCGTCGGCTTCTGGCATGTGCAGCCCGCCTTCATCCGCTCGGCCAATCTGTTCTCGATCCTGCAGGCGGTTTCTGTGGTGGCGATCCTCGGCGTCGGGGTTTCGATCACCATGGCGGCAGACGGCTTCGATCTTTCGGTTGGCAGCATCGCCGCATCGTCGGTGATGGCGGCAAGCTATGCCATGGTCGTCTGGCAATTGAACGCGACCGAGACCATGGTGCTGGTCTTGTTGATGGGCGCCTTCATCGGCCTCGCCAACGGGCTGTTGATCGTGCGCGTCGGCGTCCCCGATCTTCTCGCCACGCTGGCGACAATGTTCCTGCTCGCCGGCGTGCAACTGATCCCGACCGGTGGCCGCTCGATCACCGCCGGCATGGTGCTTCCCGACGGCTCATCGGCTCCTGGTGCGTACGATCCGGCTTTCCTGGTTCTCGGCCGCTCCAGGCTCTTCGACACGATCCCCCTGTCTGTCGTGGTCATGGCCGTCGTCGCCGTTCTCGCCTGGTTCCTGATGGAACGCACGCGCTGGGGGCGCGTCTTCTACGCCATCGGCGGCAATGAAACGGCCGCGCATCTTTCCGGCGCACCGACCAAGGCATACCGGCTCTGGGCCTATGTCCTGTCAGGCACGCTGGCTTCACTGGGAGGGCTGATTGTCGCCTCGCGTGTCGGCCGCGGCGACGTGTCGGCGGGCAATTCGTTGCTGCTCGACGCAGTCGCCGCGTCGCTGATCGGCTTTGCCGTTCTCGACAAGCGCCGCCCGCATGTGATCGGCACGGTGGTCGGCGCGATTTTCGTCGGCGTGCTCCTCAATGGCCTCACCATGCTGAACGCGCCCTATTACACGCAGGACTTCGTCAAAGGCGTCGTGCTGGTCGGCGCGCTGGCGCTGACCTTCGGCCTGGGCAAGAAGCGGTAACTCGAGCAATTCCGGAAAAGTGCGTAGCGGTATTCCGCCCGGATCGCGCTCCAGCGCGGCGTCAGGCGATGACAGCACAGGGCGGCGGCATATCTTCTCATCTTGGCCTCGACGGGTTTAGACTGCAAAAAAATTCCTGACCCTTGTCGGCCAGGCCCACGCTCCGCCGTCCTTGATGAAAGGCATGCAATCGGGAGGAGAAAATGCCGGAAAAAGTCCTGGTCCTCGTCGGCACGAAAAAAGGCGCCTTCATCGCCGAGAGCGATGGCAAGCGCGGGTCATGGAAGCTGCGCGGTCCGTTCTGCGAGCACTGGCCTATGAACCATGTCGTCGGCGACCCCGCGACCGGCGCGATCTACGGCGCCGGCGGCAACGAATGGTTCGGTCCCGCGGTCTGGAAATCGAACGACTTTGGCGAAACCTGGATGCATTCCAGTGAGGGCCTGGCCTATGAGGCTGGCGAAGAACCGATCAAGGCGGTGTGGAGCCTCGCTAGGCGCAACGGCAGCCTCTACGCCGGCGTGCAGCCGGCCGGCCTGTTTCGCTCCGACGACGACGGCGCTACCTGGAGCCACATCGAGGGCCTGCAGCATCACCCCAGCCGCAAGGACTGGAACCCGGGTGGCGCCGGCCTCATCCTGCATTCCATCGTCACCCACCCCAGAGATGAGGAGCAGATCTGGGTGGGCATCTCGTCCGCAGGCGTGTTCTACACTTGGGACGGCGGCAAGACGTGGGAGCCGCGCAACCGTGGCACCCGCGCAGACTTCCTGCCTGAAGGACAAAACTATCCAGAGTTCGGCCAGTGCGTGCACTGCCTGGTGATGGCGCCCGGCAAGCCCAATCGGCTCTACCAACAGAACCATTGCGGCATGTACCGCTCCGACGACGGCGGCAAGAACTGGCAGAGCATCGAGAAGGGCCTTCCCTCGACCTTCGGCTTTCCTGCGGCCACGCATCCGCGCGACGCCGACACGCTCTTCCTTCTGCCGCTCAACGGCGACAGTGCCGGCCGCTACGTACCGAACGCGAAGGCGGCTGTCTGGAAGACTGAGGATGCGGGCGCCACATGGTTGGACGAGCGCAAGGGCCTGCCGCAGGAGAACTGCTACGCGGGTGTGCTGCGGCAGGCCATGGCGACCGATACCCTCGAGCCGGCCGGCGTCTATTTCGGCACCAGCGGCGGCTCGCTCTTCGCCAGTGCCAACGAAGGCGAAAACTGGTCGGAGATCGCCCAGCATCTGCCCACGATCCTGTCCGTCGAGGCGATGGTGGTGAGCGGGTAGGGCAAATGCCGAACGACACCGCCAGCAGCGTATCCCTCGTCGTCGCCCGGCTCCCGGGCGTGCTCATGGACCTGTTTCCCGGCGCGCCGCGCCGGGTCGAATTGCCGGCCTCGACCGTGAGGGAAATGATCGACGGGCTGGACGCTCTCTGGCCCGGCATGCGCGACCGCATGTGCGATTCCCGCCCGGCGATCCGCCGCCATATGAACGTCTTCGTCGATGGCGAGAAGGCAACCCTGGAAACCAGGCTCGCGCCCGGCACCGAGGTTTTTATCCTGACGGCGATCAGCGGCGGTTAGGCCAGAGCAATTCCAGGTAGAAAAGTAGCCCGAGCCTCCCGCCCCCCGCCGTAAGCGAGGGAGGGGAGAAAAAAAGATCAGTTGGACGGGATCCAGCTTGCCGTCGCTGCGTCACTCTGGCCGAAAGCAGGCAACTTGGCGTCGAGATCCTCGATCGTCTTGAAGCGCGCCATTGGCAAATGTCGCTGTTAGCTGGCCGCAGCGCGCCTCGATCGCGAATCATCGAGCGCGAATCAAAAAGAAGCCGTCCAAGGTTTCCCTTGAACGGCTGGTCGAGCCCCCTGCTCCCCTAAAACTCTCAACTGAAGTGCTGCCGATCGTCGCGAAACGACCGCTTCTGGAGTGGTTTTTATGTGCCACACACCCTGCCTGCGGGCAACGTAAACCACTTGTTAACCTTAACGGCCCCGACCCGTGAACAAGTGTTAACGCTGCTGGCACGCATCCTGCGAGGCACCGCATGTAGGTCATCGGAGAGCGCCCTTTCTGTTCCCCGATGGGACACCAGAAGACAGAATGCGCGGAGCTGCTAGCATGAAACAGAACGGGTCGATCACACTGTTCCAATATTGGAACAGGCTGCGTGATGGGCGCTCTGCCCCGAAGCGTTCGGAAGTAGAGCCCGCTGATATCAAATCGTTGCTGGCCGACACCTTCATCCTGGAAAGGGATACCCGAGGTGAAGCCGTGTTCCGGCTTGCCGGCACCCGGCTTTGCGCCGTCTACGGACGCGAACTCAAGGGCTTTTCCTTTCCCTCGCTGTGGCGCCAGAAGGACCAGCGGCTTGTCTCCAAGTTGTTCCATGGCGTTCTCGAGCAGAAATCCGTGGTGCTCATCACCTATGAGGGTCTCAGCCAAAACGGCCGTTCCAACCGCTTCGAACTGCTTGCCTTGCCGCTCGACGGCGGGATCGAAAATCCGCGCTGCCTGGGCGTGATCAGCGCCGTCGAAAAGCCCTTCTGGCTGGGGGCGGACCCGATCACCGACGCATTGATCGACGCGATCCGCGTCATCGATCCGGACAAGGACCCGATGTTCCTGAAAAACCGGCCGGAGATCGCCGTTCCCTCGCTTGTGCCGTCCGAATTCGACCCGCCGGAAACGATTTCGGCACTTGGCCGGGCGCGCCGCATCCGCCACCTGGTCGTGTTCGACGGCGGGCGCGAAGAATAACCCCAAATCTTAAAGCAGTGCGGCCGGCTTTTCCCCTTTGTTAACCTGCTTTCCTGTAGTTTTGCGGGTGAAGTTCCTCGCATCGGCGCGCAGGAATGCCAACGGGGTGTAGGCATGATGAGGTCAGCGGCGGTCGAGTCCGCGCCGTCCCGAGCCGAAAGGCGTAACTTTCAGCGCGTCCGTGTGAAGATCTACGGGCGCTTCATGCTGGAGGACCGCACCGAGCATCCGTGCCAGGTGATTGACATGTCGCCGGGCAATGTCGCGCTTCGCACCGATCGCGTCGGCATGCCGGGCGAAAAAGTCATTGCCTATATCGATCATATCGGCCGCATCGAGGGCGTGGTGACGCGCACCTCGCAGGACGGCTTTGCGATGACCGTCATCGCCTCGGATCGCAAGAAGGACAAGCTTGCCGCGCAGCTGACCTGGCTTGCCAACAAGCATGAACTCGATCTTCCGGAAGATCGCCGTCACGAACGCGTGGCGCCGCGCAACCCGACCAGCGTGCTTCAGCTCACCGACGGGCGCCAGTATCAGTGCCGCATCATCGACCTGTCGCTGTCGGGCGCTGCCATTGAGATCGACGTCAAGCCGGCGATCGGCATCCAGGTCATGCTGGGAACCATGCGCGGCCAGGTGGTGCGCCATTTCGAGGATGGCGTCGCCATCGAATTCGCCGTCATCCAGCGACCCGAAACACTCGATTCCGAATTCAACGCGCCGCGCTCCTGAGGCAGCGACATAGCGATCCAGGGGACCGGCCATTGCGGCCGGTTTTTTGTTGACCGGACATCCCGCCAAAGCCTGCCGTCGGCTCCAGCAATCCACACTCACCAGCGCCGTATCGGCGGCGGCGCGGGCACCCGGCTTGGTTAGAAATACCTGAAGAATTTTATACTCAAATAGCTCAAATTTTACGTTTATTCTACTGAGGTTTTACTCAAAATCTACTTCGGGTTTTTGCGTCAAATAAATCCACCCCTGTCATGGTCTTCTCAAACGGGGAGACTGAACAATGAACAAGACGAGGGGCAAGCTGTTGCTTATGGCAATAGCGATGCAGCTTTCCGCTTGGGGAACAGCGGAAGCGGCGCAACCAGCCTTCATGCACACTGGCGGCCGCACCACGCAGCCGGTCGGCCACTATGAGTTCTGCCAGAAGCTTCCGCAGGAATGCACCGAGCGGACGCCGAAGCAGGCGCCGGTCGAACTGACCCGCAAGCTGTGGGCGACGATCGTCAACATCAACAATTCGGTCAACACCCGGATCATCCCGCGCACCGACATGGAGCAGTGGGGCAAGGAAGAGGTCTGGTCCTATCCCGACAATGGCTTCGGCGATTGCGAGGACTATGCGCTGGAGAAGCGCCGCGAGTTGATGAGCGCCGGGGTCCCCGCCGGTAATCTGCTGATGACGGTGGCGCGCCAGCCGAATGGCGACGGACATGCGGTGCTCACCGTTCGCACCAGCCTCGGCGAGTTCATTCTCGACAACCTGGAACCCAGGGTGCTGTCCTGGACCGACACCGACTACACCTACCTGAAGCGCCAATCGGACCAGAATTCGGGCGTTTGGGTGACGATCAACGACGGCCGCGCCGACGCAGTCGCCAGCGTCCGCTAGCACGCCAATGCAGAGGTCAAGCACGCCGCATAATGCGACGTGCCTAACGAGGAAGCCCGGTCGAGTCCCCACCCTCCCCGTCCCCAACGACCGGGTTTTAAGGAGCCGGCCCCGTCCCCGGGCCGGCTCCACCATTTCTGGCGGATGGCAGCGGTGCATCTAAGACGAGCACTGCCAGGAGTATCCGAAGACGCCTTTCCACGCGCGGGAGATCGAGGCACTATAGGCCTGGTTTCGCCTTCTGGATCACCGCCATGTTGGAAATCCCGGAAGATCGCTGCGAGCGCCACCGTCTGTTCAAGGCGATCGACGATGCCTTCAAGGCCGGCGATTTCGAGGGCCTCGGCGCGGCCTTGGGCGGTTCGCCCCGCTGGTTCGACGAACGCATGCCGTTCGAACTCGGCCTTGGCCATCCGCTGGAATATGCTATCTATTGGAGCCCCGTCGGCTTCATTTCGACCTTGCTGGGTGCGGGCTCGGATCCGAATTATCAGGATCACGGCGGGTTTCCGGCAATCATTGCGGCGCTGTCCACCGACCGGGCAGACAGGCTGGAAATCGTCAAGGTGTTGATCGATGGCGGCGCCGACCCCAACATGCGGGGCGTGAACGACTGGACGCCGCTGCACTATGCGGTGGCCATCCGCAGTGTCGATGCAATCCGCCTGCTTTTGGCGGCCGGCGCCGACCCGGCGCTCGAAACCCGCATCGATCACTATACGACAGCCCTCGAGGAAGCCGACAATGCCGGCTTTGAAGACGGCGCGTCCTTGCTACGCAATGCGATGGCCGGGCGCGGCTCCAACAGAAGGTGAGTCGGGAGCAATGAACCGCCGGCGACAAGGATTGGCCAGCCCGGCCTCAGACCTCTTTCAACCCGGCCTTGAACCGCATGCCGTTGGCGACATAGTGCGCCGCCGAGGCGCGCAGCCTCGCGACCGCCGCATCGTCCAGCGTCCGGATCACCCGCGCGGGCGAGCCGACGATCAGCGAATTGTCTGGGAATTCCTTGCCTTCGGTGACCAGCGCGCCGGCACCGACCAGCGAATTCTTGCCGATCCTGGCGCCGTTCAGCACGATGGCGCCCATGCCGATCAGGCTGTTGTCGCCGATCGTGCAGCCATGCAGCAGGGCGCGGTGGCCGATCGTGCAGCCTTGCCCGACGGTCAGCGGGAAACCGGGATCGGTGTGCATCACCGTGTGTTCCTGGACATTGCTGTCGGCGCCGATGACGATCGGCTCGTTGTCGCCGCGGATGACGGCGCCAAACCAGAAGCCGGCGTTGCGGCCGACCCTGATATCGCCGATCAGCGTCGCGTCGGGCGCAATCCAGTTGCTGTCGGCGTCCTCGAAGCTGGGCGTCTTTCCGTCGATCGCATAGGCCGGCATCGTCTGTCTCCGAATCGTCTCACACCGGGAGCTCGATGGAGCCTAGGAGCGTGCCCGCCCAAGACGCAATGGCCATCAGCACGACGCCGAGCGCCAGCGCCCAGGCCACAGCGGTGCAACCGCAAGAAATCAGCGCCAGCGTCGAAATGCGTCCCTGCCGGCGGGCGTCAAGCGCATCGTTGACGAGCATGAACGGCCCCGCGCATGCGGTTGCGGCCAGCGAACGCACGATATGCGACGGCGACACATAGGGCTCGACAAAGGCAAGCCGGCGGCCCGAGATCAGCTCCATCGCCGATCCGACCAGGCCGCAAGCGGTCACGCCGACCGCAAAAGCGAAGAGAGTGAGTTCCACCGGGCTCATCTTTACCTTCCGTTTACCATGAAATCGCACAGTCGCATCCGATACGCGCGCTGCAAGAGCCATGCCGCGCCATGTGTGCCGCCCGAGGACACCTCCAAGGACATCCAGGGGGACAGGCGGCCGAACTTGGGGATTGCGATGAAGCAGGCAGCCACCGCCGATAGTCCGGAGTTCGACATCGTCGATTCCAGGCTGATGAAGCGGGTGTTCTATGCCTTCGCGACGCTGGCAATGCTTTCGGTGGCGATCAGCCTGGGCGGCAAATGGTTCGGCCGTTCGATCGCCATGGCCGGCTATACCGACGACGCGACCATCCACAGGATCGTCATCGGCAACAACGTCATCGCCGTGCCGGCCAATGTCATCCGCTTCGACCAGGCGCGGCGCGACGGCGTCGCCTCGCGCCTCGATCTCTATCTGCGCTATCCCGAGATGGACGGCTACAGCGAAGCCGCCCGCGACGACTTCAACCACACCGGTCAGAGCAAGGACATTATCTTCCTGTCCTTGGAGCCGCAGATGATGTCGCGCGACATGAGCGGCCGCTTCGCGCCGATCTACAGTGCAATGATCGTCCCGCCCGGCGCGCCCGGTCCTGGCGGCACGACGATTTACGCCTTCACCGAAAAATCAGGCTATCTCAACGAGGTGCTCGCGGTCGCCAGCCGGCCCGGCAAGACTCCCTTCGTGGCCCGTTGCCTGAGCGGCCCAAGCGCGGAAGAATCGTTGGCGCCATGCGAGCGCGACATCCAGGTGGGCGACAGCCTCGCCCTCACCTACCGCTTCCCCAAGGAGTTTCTGGACAACTGGCAGGCGCTCGACGCGGCGATCGCCACCAGGGCTGCGCAAGTCCTGAAGACCGCGCATTAGCGGCTCCTTCGTCATCCACGGACGGAGCGGGCGCAAAGCCGCGCGGACCCGAGTATCCCGTGCGGGCGGCGAAGCGATGCAGAATTTTGTTGTTGGAGAGCGGCAGAGGTCGTTTCGGGCCGCTGTACTCCTGCGCCGATGTCGCGGCATGGATCCCAGGGTCTTCGCGACGCCGCTGCGCGGCTGCTTCGCCCTGGGATGACGAAGGCGCGACGGACTGCCGCCAATCGCCGGAATGCCGTCCTGGCTCAGGCCAGATCGATGTCGAGGATCGCCATCGAGAAATTATAGTCGCCGTCATCCTCGTCCTTGAAGACGATGCCGAGGAACTCGTCGCCGACATAGACCTCGGCCGAATCGTCCTTGCGCGGCCGCGCCTTCACTTCGAGTTTGGGATTCTGGAAGACGCGCTTGAAATAGGCGTCCAGCTTTCTGATTTCGTCCGGCTTCAACAGTCTTCTCCGATCGTCGGGCTTGCTGATTTGAACGCGCTTCTGACACGTCGACAATGGCGATGTAAAGGCAAGCCGGGCATATCGCACGGGAACCAGGCCCAGGCGCGTGCAGCCGGATTTCGGCGCCCGCGCCCGGGGAGCCGGAAAATCAGATGTCGAAGCTGACGACGTGGTCCATCGACTGCGACGGCAAAAGCTGGTCCATCTGCCGCGAAGGCTGGTCGCAGCCGGTCTCGCCGACGACGCGGGCCGGCACGCCGGCAACCGTCTTGTTGTGCGGCACCGGTGACAGCACCACCGACCCCGCCGCGATCTTCGAGCAATGGCCGATCTCGATGTTGCCGAGGATCTTGGCGCCGGCGCCGATCAGCACGCCGTAACGGATCTTGGGATGGCGGTCGCCGCCGGCCTTGCCGGTACCGCCCAGCGTCACGCCATGCAGGATCGACACGTCATCCTCGATCACCGCGGTCTCGCCGACGACAAGGCCGGTGGCGTGGTCGATGAAGATACCCTTGCCGATGCGGGCGGCCGGGTTGATGTCGGTCTGGAACACCGAGGATGAGCGGCTCTGCAGATAGAGCGCGAAATCCTTGCGGCCCTGGTTCCACAGCCAATGCGCCAGCCGGTGCGTCTGGATGGCGTGAAACCCCTTGAAGTACAGCACCGGCATGATGAAGCGGTCGCAGGCCGGATCACGGTCGTAATAGGCCTGGATGTCGACGCGCACGGTCGACGACCATTCCTTGTCGTCGGCCAGCATCGACTTGAAGGTCTGGCGGATGAGATCCGAACCGATGTCCTGATGGTCGAGACGCTCGGCCAGCCGGTGGATGACCGCTTCCTCGAGGCTCTCCTGGTTCAGGATCGTCGCATAGAGGAACGCCGCCAGCAGCGGATCGCGGTTGACCGCTTCCATCGCTTCATCGCGGATCGAACGCCAGATCGGATCGACCGGCTGCAATGCGCTGTGTCGGGAAATGCTGATGCTGTTCATCGACGTCTCGTCCTGCGTCCTGCCGGCTTGCCTATTGTCCGGCCGCACATATAAGCCAGATCATAGCATGATTGAACTCAATTTTCCTTAGTGCTTGGTCAAATGGATTTGGTTCACGGAAATTCAAGCCGCCATGGAAAACGAACCCTTGATCGACGCGCCACTGAAGCACGAGCTTTCCGCGCTCTACCGGGCCGAGGGCCGCCACTATCACAACCTCGCCCATATCGAGGCGATGCTGGCACTGGTCGCCGACTATCGCGCATTGCTGCACGACCCCGAGGCGGTCGAAGCGGCGATCTGGTTCCACGACGCCATCTATGACAGCCGGGCCAAGGACAACGAGGCCAGGAGTGCCGCACTGGCGGCGGAAAAACTCGCCGGTCGCACCAATGCGGAGCGATTGGATCAGATCGTGGCGATGATCGTGGCCACCGCAACGCATGAATTGCCCGGCCTTGCCGACAAGGAAGCCGACCGCGACGCTGCTCTCTTCCTCGATATGGACCTGTCGATCCTGGGAGCCTCACCGGAAGCCTTCGACGCCTACGAACAGGCGGTCCGCCGCGAATATGGCTGGGTGGAGGAGCCGATGTGGCGCGCAGGCCGTGGCGCGGTTCTGAAGACTTTCCTCGCTCGCCCGCGCATCTTCCACACCGAGGAGTTCCAACAGCGGTTCGAGCCCCAGGCCAGGCAAAACATGGCGCGGTCGCTCGAAGCGCTCAAGTCCTAATCCGAAACGTCTCCATGCGCTGGGCATACTTCCTGAACCCGGCGCAACAGTATGCGTTGACGGGTTAGCGAGAAGGCGCTCGAACTCGCCCACAGGCAGGCGCCAGCATGACGGAGCGTTTGCCGAGCCTGCCTGTCGCGACGACGCCCGGCAGAGCCTCCGTACGTCTTCCCCATTGTGCCACTGTTTCCCACCCCTCGCCGGTCGCCCAATCCCCGTCACCCAAAACTGCGCAGCGGTTCAGAGCGGATTTTCGGCATAAAACTCAAGCACCCGCTGCTTGAAGGCCTTGTCCCCGACAGCCAGCATGTGGTCGCGGCCCTCGATGTGAAAGGCTCTGGCGTTGGGCATCAGCGCCGCCAGTTCTTCCGGCGAGCCGCCAATGTCGTCCCTGGTGCCGACAGCAATCAGCGTCGGCTGGGCGATGCGCGCCATGTCGTCCTCGCTCAACAACTCCCGCGACTTGGCGATACAGGCGGCCAGCGCCAGGCGGTCGCTGCGTGTCTGGTCGGCGAAGGCGCGAAACGAGCGGCCGCGCGGATGGCTGGTGGCATCGGGATCGTCGGCAAGAAGGGCTGCGGCAATCGGATCCCAGTCGCCGACGCCATCGACCATGCCGATGCCGAGCCCACCGAAGACCAGTGTCGCCACCTTGTCCGGATCGGACAGCGCCAGAAACGCCGAAATGCGCGCGCCCATCGAATAGCCCATGACATGAGCCCGCTCGATGCCGAGATGGTTGAGCAGAGCCGCTCCGTCCGACGCCATTTTGGCCGGCGTGTAATCAGCCTCGTCATAGCTTTTCGACGAGGCGCCATGGCCGCGATTGTCGAAGGCGATGGCGCGGTAGCCGGCATCGTTCAGCGTCTTGAACCAGCCGGGCGACACCCAGTTGACGTAGTGGCTCGAGGCAAAGCCGTGGATCATCAGCACCGGGTCGCCCCGGCCCGAGGCCGGCTGACGATCGAGGAAGGCAAGGTCGAAACCATCATGGGAGAAAAACTGCATCAGTGGCCAGCCCGTTCAGCCGCCGACGCTCGGCGCATCGCCCTTGTCCGCCGGCGGCTTGCCAGGCCCGGACGCAGTGCCGATTGCCGGGTGGCGCAGCAGGTCGTTGTACTCGATGCCGTCCCTTGCGGCGGTGCCCGCCTTGAGTTCGAGCACGAAGCGTACCGGCAGGCCGGACGAGACGATCGCCTCGGATTGCGGTTCGCCTTTCTTGATCGCCCGGATCCTGCCGTCCTGGCCGACGAAGATCAGGTCGAGCGGCATCGGCGTGTTCTTCATCCAGAAGTTCACTTGCCCGACAGTCTCGAACACGAACAGCATGCCATGATCGTCGGCCATGTCCTCGCGGAACATCAAACCGGCCTCGCGCTCGGCGCCGGTATCGGCGACTTCGATGGAGAAGGAGCGTTCGCCGCCTTTCGTCACCGCAACCAAGGGGCTGGGATCGACCGGCAGGATCATCGCCCGGCTGTCGGCGGCACTTGGTTCCTGCGAATAGAAATAGGCGCCGGTGGCGGCGGCAACGGCAATCACGGCGCAGATCGCACCCGCAGTCAGCCAGATCCTGTTAGCCATTCAAAGTCCTCTGCCGGGCATCGCCCTAATGCGAGACCGGCAAGGTTCCCATATCGGGGTGAATTTCGGCAGCCATAAGGCCTTTGTCGCCGCGTCCGAAGCGAACCAGTACGACCTGACCCGGTCTGAGCTCGGTGATGCCGTAGCGGCGCAGCGTCTCCATATGGACGAAAATATCCTCGGTGCCCTCGCCCCTGGTCAGGAAGCCGAACCCCTTGGTGCGGTTGAACCACTTGACCAGCGCCCGTTCGAGCCCGCTTTCCGGCGTCACCGAAATGTGGGTGCGCGGCTCCTGCATCTCGGCCGGATGAATCGCCGTGGTGACATCCATCGACAGCACGCGGAACGCCTGCAATCCGCGGTCGCCCTGCTTGACGAGACAAACGACCCGCGCGCCTTCCAATGCAGTCTGGAAGCCGTCCTTTCGAAGACATGTCACATGGAGGAGGATGTCGCCCGAAGAGCCGTCATCCGGAAGAATGAAACCGTAGCCCTTGGCCACGTCGAACCATTTGATGGCGCCGGCGATTTCAACGAGATCGGCAGCGTCGCCGCTAGCGTCTCGATTCAAGGCGTCGTCAAGGCTCTCGTCCCGCCCCATGAAAGAGGCCTTTTCCCCCATAAGAATGCCCCCTTTTTTCAAGAACACCGCAACTGATTCTTGACATTAGATTAACACCGCGGCTTCCGGTCTGTGCAAGACCTGCCGTGCCTTTTTTCACGGTTCAATACAGGAATACCTGATTTGTTGTTTGCCGGCGCCACTGGCGGCCAGAACGGCGGCCTCCCAAACCGGACCACGCTGGCGTTCTGCCTTTTGCTTGAGCACCGGATTTTTCCCGAAACCGGCCGCCGCTTTTCGGTCCGCGATTGCCCTTTGGCCGGGTGGCCCCTATGTTCCGCCGCGACGCAACATCCCGAGGAAACCACATGCGCTATCTCCACACCATGGTCCGTGTCGCCGATGTCGATGCTTCGCTCGATTTCTACTGCAACAAGCTTGGTCTCAAGGAAGTGCGCCGCTACGAAAACGAGCAGGGCCGCTTCACGCTGATCTTCCTCGCCGCCTCCGAAGATGAGCAAAGCGGCATTGCCGACAAGGCGCCGCTGATCGAACTGACCTACAATTGGGATCCGGAGGACTACAAGGGCGGCCGCAATTTCGGCCACCTCGCCTATGAGGTCGACGACATCTACGCTACCTGCCAACACCTGATGGACAATGGCGTCGTCATCAACCGGCCGCCGCGCGACGGCAACATGGCCTTCGTCAAGTCGCCGGATGGCATCTCGTTCGAGCTGTTGCAGAAGGGACCGGCCAAGCCCAAGGCCGAACCCTGGGCCTCGATGCCCAACACCGGCACCTGGTAGCGATCACGCCATTTTGAACGTAGGCGGCCGAGCGACAAGCCGGCCGCCTTTGCGTTTCGAGTGACGACACCTATCTACGCGGTCATCGCGCCAAGCCGACAGCCAGCGCCCAGAACGAGAGAGTTCATCCATGCCGTCCAGCCATGTCGATGTCGCCACCGAGCACGCCAGCCGCTACCTGCAGCGGTTGTGCAAGCATTGGGCGCACAAATTTCCCGTCGAGTTCAACCCGACCCACGGCACCATCGACCTGACGTCGCTGGGACGCACCGTCATGGATGCCGATGCAAGTGCGTTGCACATCACGGTGTCGACGGATGAAGGCGGATCGCTGGAGCGCCTGGAAAGTGTCGTTGCCGATCACATCAAGCGCTTCGCCTTCCGCGAGGAACTGACCTTCGACTGGAAACGCACCCAGGCGGCTTGAGCGGCGGTCAGCCGCCGGCCTTGCCGGCCAGCCCCAGCAGCGCCAGCACCGAACGCCAGTTGCGCGCGGTGCCGGGCACTTTCAGCGTGCGCGGGATCAGCCCGGCGAACACGGATTTGCCGAGCCCGTCCGGTGCATGCAGGTACAGCACATCGCCCTTGATCTCGAAGCGTTCAGGACCGATGCACTTTTCCGCCAGCCGTGCGATCTCGTCGGCAGTCGGCTCGCGTTCCAGCACGTAGGCGTGGAGTTTGGTGTGTTCCGCGGCCACTTCGGGATAGGGGTTTTCGCTCACCAGCCGCTCGAACCATGAGAGATCGCGCACCATGATGCGCGAGTGAAATCCCCATTGCTTCTCGAAGGCTGCTTCGATCTGCTTCGTCAGAGTGGCTGCATCGCCCTTCGATGACCGGAAAACGGCGTTGCCGCTCTGCACATAGGTGGCGACGTCGGAAAAGCCGAGTTTCTCGAAAAGCGCCCGCAGCTCCGCCATCTTGACGATGCGGTTGCCGCCGACATTGATGCCGGAAAACAGCGCGACGAAGATTTTTCCCTTCCCGCTCATATGATGAACCCGGCCAAGGTCTCATTGTCGGTGATGTCCTGATACTGGACGCCCTCGGCCTCGAAATTCGCCTTGAGCAGATCGAAATTGCGACGGTCCTTGGTCTCGATGCCGATCAGCACCGAACCGAAATTGCGCGCCGATTTCTTCAGATATTCGAAGCGGGCAATGTCGTCGTCAGGCCCCAGCATGTCGAGGAAGTCGCGCAGCGCGCCCGGCCGCTGCGGAAAGCGGATGATGAAGTACTTCTTCAAGCCCTCGAAGCGCAGCGCCCTTTCCTTGACGTCCGGCAGCCGCTCGAAATCGAAATTGCCGCCCGAAACCACGGCGACGATGGTCTTGCCCCTGATCTCCTTCTTCGAGAAATCCTTGAGCGCATCGATCGTCAGCGCGCCGGCCGGTTCGAGCACCACGCCTTCGACATTCAACATCTCGATCATCGTCGCGCAGAGCCGGTTTTCCGGGATCAGCCGCACAGCGTCCGCGGCAAACTCCTTGAGGTGCCGCAACGGCTCGCGGCCGATCTCGGCCACCGCCGCGCCATCGACGAAATTGTCGACCTTGGCGAGCTTGATCCGCTTTCCCGCCGACAGGCTCTCCCGCAGGCTCGGCGCGCCGGCCGGTTCGCAGAAGACGAAGCGCGCGTCACGGCCCTGGTCGGCGAAATAATGGGTCACACCGGCGGCCAGACCGCCGCCGCCGACCGGCAGCATGATGATGTCTGGCATGCGCGCGCCCGGCATCTGGTCGGCGATTTCAAAGGCGACGGTCGCCTGCCCCTCGATGATGTCCTTGTGATCGAAAGGCGGCACCATATGCGCGCCCGTCGTTTCGGTGAATTCGAAGGCGGCGCGGTAGCAGTCGTCGAAAAAGTCGCCGACCAGCCTGACCTCGATGAATTCACCGCCGAACAGCCGCGTCTTGTCGATCTTCTGCTGCGGCGTCGTCACCGGCATGAACACCACGCCCTTTTTGCCGAAATGCCGGCAAACGAAGGCAAAACCCTGGGCATGATTACCGGCCGAGGCGCAGACGAACAGCTCGGCGTCGTTGCCGGCGGCAAGCGCCTTGCGAAAGAAGGTGAAGGCGCCGCGGATCTTGTAGGAGCGCACCGGCGTCAGGTCCTCGCGCTTCAACAGCACCCGCGCGCCGGTCTTCTTCGACAGATAGTCGTTTTCCTGCAGCGGTGTTTCGGGAAAGATCTGCCGGATTGCAGCAGTGGCGGCAGCGACACGAGAAGAGAAACTGTTCATGGCAAGATCCCGGATCGCCTGTGCGCGAGTTTGATCCCCGCCTATTGCATATCCGGCCCCGCAAAGCCATTGTCCCGCGGACTACCCGCCCCTGCCGCGGGGCATTCCCAGAAACCTTGCAAGCACTTGAAGGCGTTTGTTCATGCCTGTCGCATCGGTTGCCCTGAAAACCATGTCGTTGCCGGAATTTGGCGAGCCGACGCTGATGCCTCTGGTTGCGCGCACCACCTACCAGGCGCGCATCGACGCGCTGGTAGCACGCGGCACCGCTTTGGGTTTCGAGGCCTTCGCCATCTATGGCGACCGCGAGCACGCAGCCAATGTCGCCTATCTCTGCGGCTACGATCCCCGTTTCGAGGAGACGCTGCTGGTCATCATTCCGGGCAAGCAGCCGAAACTTCTGGTCGGCAATGAGGGCTGGAGCTATGCCGAGATCTGCGACGGCCCTTACGAGCGCATCCTCTACCAGACTTTTTCGCTGCCGGCGCAGCCACGCGACCGCTCGGCGGCACTCCCCGACATCCTTGCCACTTGCGGTCTGAAAGCCGGCCAGCGTATCGGCGCCATCGGCTGGAAGCCGTTTGGCCCCGGCGATGCCGGCTTTGGCGAAACGGCGCTCGACCTGCCTTCCTTCATCGCCGACACGCTGCGCACGCTAGCAGGCGACAAGGGCGCGGTCCTGAACGCGGCCAACCTGCTGATGAACCCCGCCGACGGCCTGCGCGCCATCAACGAGGCCGACCAACTGGCTGCGTTCGAATTCGCCGCGACCTTTTCCTCGCAAGGCCTGCGCAACGTGCTTGGCGGCATCGAACCCGGCATGACCGAATTGCAGGCCGCGAAGCTGATGGGCATGAACGGCCTGCCGCAATGCTGCCATCCGATGCTGTCGGCAGGCGAGCGCGCCGCCTATGGCTTGCCCAGCCCTCGCCTCGACATCATCAGGCGCGGCGACCCGATCACCATGGCCTATGGCCTCCAGGGCTCGCTCAACGCCCGCGCCGGTTTTCTGGCCGAGAGCGCTGCCGACCTTCCGCAAGGCATACGTGACTATGTCGAAAAACTGGTCGCGCCGTATTTCAGTGCCGTTGTCGACTGGTATGAAACTGTCGGCATCGGCGTTGCCGGCGGCGCGCTGTGGCAAGCGGTGCACGACCGCATCGGCGATCCGTTCTTCGGCGTTTCGCTCAACCCCGGCCATCTCGTCCATATCGACGAATGGATGCATTCGCCGATTTTTGCTGGCTCCGACATCCCCCTGAAATCGGGCATGGCGCTGCAGGTCGACATCATTCCGGCGACCGGCACGGACTATTTCACCACCAACATCGAAGACGGCATCGCCCTCGCCGACCAGGCGTTGCGCGAAGAGATCGCCGCGCGCTATCCCGAGGCCTGGCGCCGCATCGAGGCGCGTCGCGCCTTTATGAGCGACGTGCTCGGCATCCGGCTCAAGCCAGAGGTGCTGCCCTTCTCGAACATACCGGCGTTCCTGCCGCCATTTTGGCTTTCGCGCCACAGTGCGATGGCTGTCGCCAGACGCTGACCCCATTTCGGGTGGACACGACTTACTTCCGCCGCACTCTACCTGTCCGGGAGGTGTCGCGGGGGGTGGATGGGCCTTTTGGCCTCAAAGTGAATTCTAAATGAATTCATCTTTCGATTGGAATGTCTAAGTGCCTATGAAGAAGATCCTTACCGTTGTCCTTGCCTTGCTCGTTGCCGGCTGTGCCAGCAATCAGACCCAGGAACTCCTCGGCAGCACCATGGTGTCCGCGCCGGTGACGGAAATCGCCGGCAATCACTCGATCTTCATCGCCACGACGCGCAAGCACTCCGACGATCCCAACAAGGTTTTCGACGGCGAGCGCTCGGCGACGCTCAATTATGCTCGCGTCACCGTCACCGTTCCGGGCATCCACCAGACCGGCCAGATCGAGCGGCGTTCCCGCGGCAAGTCGGACGACCCGGCGAAATACTTCATGGCTTCCGAGGTCGTCGGCTACGACGCCCAGCCGAAATTCTCCAGCGCGCTCAGCGCCGACATCGCGGCGCGCGGCGGCCGCGTCATGGTTTTTGTCCACGGTTACAACACCGGCTTCGATGACGCCGTCTATCGCGTCACCCAGATCGTCCACGATTCCGGCTACCCCGGCACGCCGGTGCTGTTTTCCTGGGCATCGGGCGCCCGGACCACCGACTATGTCTATGACAAGGAAAGCGCCAGCGTCGCCCGCGATCAGCTGGAAGTGACGCTGCGCATGCTGCAGCAGTCGGGCGCGCGGCGCATCGACATCGTCGCCCATTCGCTTGGGACCTGGGTCACCATGGAAACGCTGCGCCAGCTCGCCATCACGGGCGACCGCGATCTCGGCGGCAAGCTCGGTGACGTGGTGCTGGCATCGCCCGACATCGATGTCGACGTGTTCAAGAGCCAGATGCGGCGCTACGGCAAGCCGGATAAACCATTCATCCTGCTGCTCTCCGACGACGATCGGGCGCTCAGGCTCTCCGGCCTGATCGCCGGCTCGCGGCCGCGCGTCGGCGACTACAAGGACGCCGCCGACCTCGCCGCCTATGGCGTCACGGTCGTCGACCTCTCCAAGGTCAAGGGAACCGACAGCTTCAATCACACCAAGTTCGCCGACAATCCCGAACTGGTGAAGATGATTGGCCAGCGGCTGCGCGAGGATGACGGTTTTGCCAGCGACCAGACGGTGACAGAGCGTATCGTCCAGCTCGGCCAATAGGTGCGGCCGCAGCGGCCGCGCCTGTTCACGATTGCCGCGCCATCTGATCAGTTTGAACTGGACCGGGCCGGCCTCTCGCTCTATCGACATAGAAAAGGCGTCATGCGCCAGCGGGAGCTCGCGTAACCGTGCGTTCGAAGACTGTCCTCGTCCTTGCCTTCGCGCTCGCCGTCACCGGCTGCGCCAACCAGAACACGCACGACCTTCTCAACAAGACGACGATCACCGCACCCGCCTCGGACATTGCGGCGACGCATGAGATCTTCGTCGCCACCACCCGCCAGCAGGCGACCAAAGACCCGCGCCAGGTGTTCGACGGCGATCGCTCGCTGACCACCAGCTACGCCCGCGTCGACGTGACCGTCCCCAAGGTCCATCAGGTCGGCGCCATCGAGCGGGCCAAGGGGTCCGCCAACAGCAATCCGGCCAAGGACTTCACCGCGACCGGCGTCACCCACTACGAAGACGCCCCGCAATTCGCCAATGCGGTCGGCGCCGACATCGCCATGCGTGGCGACCGCGCGCTGGTTTTCGTGCATGGCTTCAACAACGGTTTCGACGACGGCATCTACCGGCTGACGCAGATCGCGCACGACACCAAATATCCCGGTACGCCGGTGCTGTTCTCCTGGGCGTCAAGCGGCAAGGCCAGCGGTTATATCTACGACAAGGAAAGCGCCAACGCCGCGCGCGACGACCTCGAAGCGACGCTCAGGATGCTCGCCAAGACCCGGGTCAAGAGCATCGACATCATCGCCCATTCGATGGGAACCTGGGTGACGATGGAAGCACTGCGCCAGCTCGCCATCACCGGCGACCGCGATCTTGGCGGCAAGCTCGGCTATGTCATCCTGGCGTCGCCGGATATCGACGTCGACGTGTTCAAGAAGCAGATGATCCGCTACGGCAAGCCCAATAAGCCGTTCGCTGTCCTGCTTTCCGCCGACGATCGGGCTCTCAAGCTCTCTTCCCTGATCTCAGGCGACAAGCCGCGCGTCGGCGACTACGGCAATGCGGCCGACCTCGCCAGCTACGGTGTATCGGTGGTCGACCTCAGCCAGACCAAGGGCGGCGACCGGCTGAACCACGCCAAGTTCGCCGACAACCCGATTCTCGTGCAATTGCTCGGCGA
This sequence comes from Mesorhizobium sp. P2_H9, assembly GCF_056403215.1. Taxonomy (NCBI): domain Bacteria; kingdom Pseudomonadati; phylum Pseudomonadota; class Alphaproteobacteria; order Hyphomicrobiales; family Phyllobacteriaceae; genus Mesorhizobium; species Mesorhizobium sp. P2_H9. Next base: position 81,248 of record NZ_JBFUFX010000017.1, read on the forward strand.
CCGGCTGCGCACGCCGGCTGGCCTGGCATCGGACGAAGCCGATGCGGGGCAGCCGATCAACAATCTAGGCCAGGGCCTCGGCAAGGCCGTCGGCTCCGTCGCCGAGATCGTCATCACCACGCCGTTCAAGGTGCTGACCATCGCCACCGGCGGATAGCCAAAGAGACCTCAGACAAACCGGACGTCAAACGAACAGGTCGACCTTCTGGAAAGTCGTCACGTCGATCAGGCCGACATCGGAAATCCTCAGCTCCGGGATGACGACCAGCGCCAGCAGCGAGTGCTGCATGTAGGCGTTGTTGAGCGAACAGCCCATCTTGCGCATCGCCTCGGTGAGTTTCTCCGCCTTGGCCGCGACGATTTCCGCCCGCTCGTCCGACATCAGCCCGGCGATCGGCATTTCGACCAGCGCCAGTTCCTTGCCCTTGGAAAACAGCACCACGCCGCCGCCGACCTCGCCCAGCCGGTTCACGGCCAATGCCATGTCCTGCTTGTTGGTGCCGACGACGATGATGTGGTGGCTGTCATGCGCCACACTCGACGCCATGGCGCAGTCGCCCATATAGCCGAAGCCGGAAACGAAGGCGTTGGTGACGCCGCCCGTGCCTTTGTGGCGCTCGACCAGCGCGATCTGGCAGACGTCGTTGCGGCGATCCATGGCGACCAGCCCGTCTTCCACCGCAAGATCGGCCTCCAGCGCGCGCGTCGGCGCCTGGTTCTCGATCACGCCGATGACCCGCACCCGCACCTCATTGGCGCCCTTGGGCGCCGCGATATCGAAATCGCCGGACTTGAGCTTCTTGCCGAGCTTGACGGTGTTCTTGGCTGTCTTCGGATAGTTGTAAGCCGGAATGTCGATGTCGAGCTTGCCGCCCTTGGCCAGCCTGACGCCGCGCGCATAGACTTCGTCGATGGTCATCTCGGCCAGATCGGAAACGATCAGCAGATCGGCGAGCCGGCCCGGCGCGATCGAACCGATCTCGCGCTCCAGCTTGAAATGCTGGGCGGTGTTGAGCGTCGCCATCTGGATCGCTGTCACCGGTTTCAGCCCCTGTTGAATGGCGTGCCGCACCACCCGGTCCATATGGCCTTCATGGACCAGCGTGCCGGAATGGCTGTCGTCGGTGCACAGGATGAAGTTGCGCGGGTCGAGCCCGCTCTCGGTCACCGCCTTGATCTGCGAGGCCACATCGTACCAGGCCGAGCCCAGCCGCAGCATCGCCTTCATGCCCTGGCGCACGCGGGCAATCGCGTCTTCGGCTCGTGTGCCCTCATGGTCGTCTTCCGGCCCGCCGGCGACATAGCCGTGGAACGGCAGGCCGAGATCGCGCGAGGCATAGTGCCCGCCGACCGTCTTGCCGGCTCTCACCGTCGCGGCGATCTCGCCCGACATGACCGGATCGTTGGCGACGACGCCGGGGAAATTCATCACCTCGCCAAGGCCGATGATGTTTTCCCAGGTCATAGCTTCAGCGACATCGGCAACAGTCAGTTCGGCGCCGGCATGCTCCAGCCCCGGCGCCGAGGGCACGCAGGACGGCATCTGCACATGCACGTTGACCGGCATGGCGACGGCTTCGTCATGCATCAGCCGCACGCCAGGCAGTCCCAGCACATTGGCGATCTCGTGCGGGTCGATGAACATCGAGGTGGTGCCGTGCGGGATCACCGCGCGGCAGAACTCGGTCACCGTCACCATGCCGCTCTCGACATGCATGTGCGCATCGCACAGGCCCGGCACCAGATAGCGGCCGCCGGCATCGACCACCTTGGTGCCCTGGCCGATGGCGTGACCGGCATTCGGCCCGCAATAGGCAAAGCGGCCGCCGGCAATGGCAATGTCGGTGCCGGCGATGATCTCGCCCGAATGGACGTTGACCCAGCGCCCGTTGCGGATGACCAGATCGGCAGGCTTGCGGCCCATCGCGACATCGACCAGATGCGTCGCCATCTCGGTCCACGGTTTGGGTTTCGTCACCTGCGCGGTCTTGGCCATGAAGAGACTCCTGTTTGCGCAACTGTGCCAAGCCGACGCGGTTTTGACCAGCGATTGCGTGACGCCAATCCGCCTGCGAAGGCTACTTCGCCTTCACGTCGACCGTGACCTTTGCGTCTCCGGACGAGATCCGTTCGGCCAGGCGCCTGAGTTCACCCTTGGCGAATGTGCCGCTGACCATGATCTCACCGCCAAGGATCGGCTCGACCAGCCGCGGCGACATCACCACGGCGCCGTCGATGCTGAGATCGATGATGTTTCCGACATTCGCCCTGGTGAAGGCAGCAAATGCCCGTTTGCTGTCCGGCGTCAGCTTGAGGTTGAGCGCCACCTGCCCCGGCGCCGGGTCGCGCACGACATTCGCCTTGGCGATGGCAAGCGTCAGCGGCTTGGCCATCGCCAGCCCGCAGGCAAGCAGCACGATGGCGAGGCCGGCGATCAGGCGAAACAGGGCGGGCATCCGGTTTTTACCTTGCAAGCCGCCGATCTTGCACGGCGGCGCTCCCGCGACAATGCCGCCATTGCCGCGGCAGGGCGTAAACCATGGCAACCCAAGATATCGGCCCCGGTCGAAATAGGATTCCGTTTTGCGGCAAATCGGGTTACCTTCAACCAGAAGTGTCATTCTGGAACCGACGTTCGGGAAACTCGATGCATCGCCTGACGCTCGCAAGTGCCGGTTTTCTAACCGCTTTGGCCGCGCCGGCTTTCGCCGCCGATCCAATGACCGACCTGCCGATGACAGCACCCGGCTTCGACTGGACCGGCTACTACGCCGGCCTGCAGGCCGGCTATGGCTGGGGCCAATCCGACATATCGGTGACGGAAGGCGCGCCGTTTTCCATCGCGCCCAGCATTGACGGCGGTTTCGTCGGCGGCCATGTCGCCGGCCTCTGGCAGTTCGATCAGGCGGTGCTCGGCGCCGTGGCCGACCTCAACTATTCCACGATCGACGGCACGGCGGTATCGGGCCTGGGCAGCACCTTTGGCACCGACATCAAGTGGTTCGGGTCGGTCAACGCCAAGGCCGGCTTCGCCATGAACCGCCTGCTGGTCTACGGCATTGGCGGCATCGCTTTCGCCGGCATCGAAACGTCGCAAGTCGCGGGCGCGGCATTCGCCAGCACACGCACGAATCTCGGCTGGACCGTGGGTGCCGGCGTCGACTACGCGCTGACCGACAAGTTCATCGTCGGCGCGCAATATCGCTACTACGATTTCGGCTCCGAGCACTATGACGTTGCGGCCCCCTTCAACGATCGCGATCAGAACGTGAAGCTGAACACGGTCGGCATCAACCTGAGCTACAAGTTCTGAGCGCCGCAGGGTTCAGCCATCGCCACAGGCTTTTGTTCTAATACGCGAAAAAGGCCGTGCGATCACTGGTGCGGTCGGCGGCAATCGAACCCGTACGATCAGGGAAAAGCATCGTCGACATCTTACGCGGACGCATCGGACAACCCTGGCTGCGGCCCGACAGTCTGTTGGGGTGGGTTCGACTGACCGTCGGGCCTGACCGGCTTGGGGCTCTCGTTGGGGGGCAAGCCGGCTAAAACCGAACGTAATATTAGCAACCATGCAACAAAACCCTGTTCGGACGTTTTCCCCCGCTAATGGCTGGGCAGCTTTGATACTTGCGCAATCGCTAAAATAATGAAAGCTTTAGCTTGGGGCCCGTTGGGGAACGGGAAGCGGATTGGGGCAATGTATTTTCCGCAGTTTCTAGTGGGAATGCTGACGACGACGGGCGTCGTCGGAGCTTGGGCCTATGCGGCCACAGGATCAATCTGGAAGGCTGTCGCGTGGGGCATCATCGCCGCGGTTTTGTTGCAGGTCGGGTACTTCTTGCTCGTGTTCAGGCTTGTCTATGGGCGGCGAGACACCAAGCAGGCGGTGGAAGAGACCACTGCGGACACAACCAAACAAGCTGTCGTTCCGAATCGACCGCTGCATAGAGACGGTCGCAAAAAAGGGCTGACTTAAGTCGAATCGAGCCTGCCCCAGTACCCGGCAATAGCCAGCAGGCTAAATCCAACCGCTGTTTATCGCCTGGCTGCGATCACTTCCCTGCGCCCCGGACGACGCACGAGGCCTTGCTTCGACGGTTAAGCACATCCCCGGCAAGTGTGCGTCGTTCATCTGAAGCAACGGGACTGGGGCGGCGGCAGCGCCGGACCGATGGTCCTAAACGATGAGCTGTTGGGTCCGGCAGCCTTTGGGGAGGGACCGCCTCAGGCCGCCGGACCTCACCGGCGGTTAGCACACCGGCTGAACCTACATGCGCCTGGACTGACGGCCAGTCAGCATCTCCAATAGGCCTAGGAGAGCAATAAACTGCCCATTGCCCTTACAACTCTTGGCGTAACTGTCGGAGGAAAGGCGCCGGCCAAGCCTGACGCGCCATCAAGCATTTTCATGCTCGTGATGCGAGAGGCTAGCCACAAGAGCGATGCGGCAGGCGGTTATCTCTCAAATTCAGCATGGTGCGGACGCCGGGAATCGAACCCGGATAGCCGTAGCTGAGGGATTTTAAGTCCCTTGCGTCTACCAATTCCGCCACGTCCGCGTGGCCGCCACTGGTAATAGAGCCAGACAGGATTGCAAGCCTGCTCTGGCGGCGGCGGCCTCCCGGCGTTCGACAACTTTGCCGTCCTTGACCCGGTTTATCCCCCGCGAGGTCGCTCCAGTCGCATCAGCCGGCAATTCCGTCGCCACTATGCATAGCGGCGAAGCTGTACGGTGCGGAGCCAAAAGCAAGGTTCTCACCCCGCCTTCGCGCGAGCCAACAGCGCTTGCGCGTCCGCCATTTCGGAACGACCAATGACAATAACGATAGACAAAAACGCCAGCTGGCGCGACATCGCGCAAGTGAGCGAAGGCGAATCCCTGGCACTCAGTCCGGCAGCGTGGGAGAGGATCGCTTTTGCAAACCAGATCGTTGCTTCCATCGTCGAGAAAGGCATCCGCGCCTATGGCATCAATACCGGGGTCGGCGCGTTGGCAAGCAAGGTCGTGGCGCCTGCCCTGCAAAAGAAACTGTCGCGCAACATCATTCGCAGTCACGCTTGCGGCGTCGGGGACCTGGTGCCAAGACGCGGCGTGCGCGCCATCATTGCCGCCCAAGTGGCAAATTTCGCGCATGGCCATTCGGGCGTAAGCCCTCAGATCGTTCGCAATCTGCTCACCTTTATCGAGCGCGACTGCATTCCCGACGTGCCATCCAGGGGATCGGCCGGCTATCTGACGCACAACGCGCATGTAGCGCTGGTGTTGATCGGCGAAGGCAGTGCAACCGTGGCGGGCCGCTCCATGAGCGGGCTCGAGGCCCTCGCTGAAATGGGACTGGAGCCCTTGGAGCTTGGAGCGAAAGAGGGCCTCAGTCTCGTCAATGGCACGGCATGCGCGACCGGCCTGACAAGCATCGCCGTGCAACGCGCGGAGCGTTTGCTGGGTTGGGCTGACGCCGCGGCAGCTTTGACGCTTGAAGCCGCCGGCGCACAAATGCCGGCCTTTGGCGAAGCCATCCTGGCGATGAGGCCCTCACCCGGCATCCAGGACGTGGGCAGATCGGTGCGTGCCTGGCTTCGCGGCAGCGAGCTTATCGCGCTTGCCCACGGCAGTCGCACGCAGGACGCCCTCAGCCTTCGAGCGGTACCGCATGTTCATGGCGCCGCCCGGGAGGTGTTGGATCGATCCGCCGAGCTGGTTGACCGTGAATTGGCTGCCGTCACCGACAATCCCGCTGTATTCGGATCGTTGGACGATCCCCAGGTTGTTTCGGAGGCGCATGCGGTGGCGCCCGCGCTCGGGCAGGCCGCAGACGGCTTGACGATTGCCCTGGCGCAGGTGGCTGGAATGAGCGAGCGGCGGATCGACCGTCTCGTCAATCCACTTGTCAACAATCTGCCGCCCTTCCTTGCCGATGAGGACGGCAGCAATTCCGGCTTCATGATTGCCCAATACACCGCCACGTCGCTGAGCAACGTCAATCGGCGCCTGGCCGCCCCGGCGGCGACCGACGGGGGCGTCACATCCGGCCTGCAAGAGGACTTTCTGGCCCACCCAACCGTCGCGGCCAACAAGCTGCTGGCGGTTATCGACAACGCTGAATACATTTTGGCAATCGAACTCATGGCGGCCGCGCAGGCCCATGATTTTTTGGCTGAACGCGGTGCACGTGCACCTGGTACCGACGCCATCTACCGACTGGTCCGGGAAAATATCGCTCACTATTCCGACGATCGGCCTTTGTCGGGGGATATGGAAGAATTGCGCAACTTCATCCGCGAAGTGGACGTGCCAATCTGTCCGCAGCCTACCGAGTGAGGCACCTGCCCGCCGAGCTTCGAGCGGTTCGGCCTTCATCGGGCATAGCTCCAAGTGCTGGATCAGAATAATCGTCTTGGCGTCGACGAACCGGCCGCATTCAGCTTTGACGTAGGTTTTCGACCTAACCGGCCCCGGCGAGTTCGTCAGTGCCGACGCCATGGCGCGAGACGGTCACCGAGCGCGTTTGCCTCAGCGAACCTGGCCAGCGCTTGTTCGACCTTCTCCGCTGAGGCGTCAGTGCGCTCAATGTGGTGGACCACTTGGTGCCTCAGCATCGCAAGCCTTGCAGCGCGATGCATGTCGCCGTTGCGCTGGATCTTAAGATTGAACGTCGGGAGCATCGCTGGCTCCGGGTCAATTCATGCTGGCGGGATCAATCTTCGTGAGGCGCTTTCTGGCCTCTAGGACGCGCCGTTGCGCGGACCTTATCGTGCTGCAGAGCGCGAGGTTGACGGCTACACCACAATTCTCGTCCAGCATTTCTTCCGCGCTTTCGAGGGCGAGTTTGGCCCGGCTAATGCGCTGTCTTGCTCTAGCGAGTTCCAGCGCCAGAATATCGGCCGCCATCCCGCGACCGTGGGGGTCCAATCTGTTCATCATGGGTTGCTAACACATGGCGGAGCGGTTCGTTCCCTTTTTACGTTGGTGCTGCGGCGGCTCGCCGCATGCTCTCAAGCGGGGAGCAGGTGCATTGGCGCCCTGTCTCGCAAGTCTTTGCAGCAATCAGTCCTCCGGCGCAGGAATCGGGTTCAGCTTCAAATGCTGGATCAAGATGATCGTCTTGGCGTCGATGATGCGGCCGTCTGAGATGCCGGCCAGCGCGTCGTCGAGCGACATTTCCAGAACCTCGATGTCCTCGCCCTCGTCGGCCGCGCCGCCACCGGCCGAAATGCGGTCGGCAGGCGTGTAGCGGGCGATGAAGAACCAAAGCCGCTCGGTCACGCTGCCTGGGCTCATATAGGGAGCAAACAGCCGTTCGACGCTCTTCAGACGGTAGCCGAGTTCTTCCTCCGCCTCCTTGCGGATGGCGGTCTCCGGGTCGTTTTCGTCGAGCAGGCCGGCGCAGGCCTCGATCAGCGGTTCGCGATGGCCGGTGACGTAAGCGGGGTAGCGGAACTGCCGCACCAAAAGCACCGTCGAGCGCGCCGGATCGTAAGGCAGGATCACCGCGCCGTCGCCGCGATCGTATGTCTGGCGGATTTGCGTCTCCCACTGCCCGTCACGCCGGCGATAGTCGAGGACGGTCTTTTTCAGAACCGCCCAGTCATCGGAAAGGACTTCCTCCGAACGGATGCGAATGCGATCTTCCATGGTGAACTCCTCGGCATGGGCGGCAAGGCGTAGCCGCGAACCGCTGTTTCCGCAATCCGGCCAGCGATTGGTCCAGAAGTGCGTTTCACCGCCTCGTGTCTGGTGCCGGCAGCCGCCATTGCCTAGATAACAACATCCTTCCCGGAGTTTTCTGATGACCACATCGCTTTTCCAGCCGATCACGCTTGATGGCCTGACCTTTCAAAACCGCATCGCGGTGGCGCCGATGTGCCAGTATTCCGCCGACGACGGCTCGGCCAGCGACTGGCACCTCTATCACTGGATGAACCTGGCAATGTCAGGCGCCGGCATGGTCACCGTCGAGATGACCGACGTCGAACGGCGCGGGCGCATCACCCATGGTTGCCTCGGTCTTTATTCCGACGACAACGAGGCGGCGGCCCGGCGCACGCTGGATGCAGCCAGGCGGGTCGCCGCTCCGGCCACGAAATTCGGCATCCAGCTTGCCCATGCCGGCCGAAAAGCCTCCAACCGAAAGCCCTGGGAAGGCGGCGGACCGCTGCAACCAAGCGAAGACCCCTGGCAGACCGTCTCGGCCTCGGCCATTGCCTACGACACCGGCTGGAACGTGCCGCACGCGCTGGAGGAGGAAGAGATCCTGCAGCTCATCGAGCGCTTTGCTCAAGCCGCAAGGCGGGCTGAACGAGCCGGATTCGACTTCCTCGAGCTGCACGCCGCCCACGGCTATCTGGTCTTCCAGTTCCTGTCGCCGCTCTCCAACCAGCGCACCGACCGCTGGGGCGGCTCGCTGGAAAACCGGATGCGCTTTGTCACCGAGATCGCCAAGGCGGTGCGCAAGGCCGTCCCCGACCTGATGCTCGGCGCCCGCCTGTCGGTGAAGGACTGGGTCGATGGCGGTTTTGATATCGAGGACGCGATCGAAGTGGCCAAGGCGCTGAAGGAAATTGGCATCGCCTATATCTGCTGTTCGAGCGGCGGCAATTCGCCCTTGCAGAAGCTGCCGACCGGCCCCGGCTACCAGGTGCATCTGGCGGAAGCGGTGCGCAAGGGCGCCGGCATTCCGACACGCGCCGTCGGACTGATCGACGATCCCAGGCAGGCCGAGGCGATCGTCGCCGATGGCCGCGCCGACATGGTGGCGCTCGCCCGCGCCTTCCTCGCTGATCCGCGCTGGGGGTGGCGCGCCGCCGCCACTTTCGACGAAAAAATTCACCCGGCTCCGCAATTGGCCCGCTCGGTGACGACAATGCAGCATTGGATGAAGGCGGCGGGCTGACCGGCCCGTTCTCCTGATGCCGGCGCGGCGCCGCTTATAGTTCTGGACGGTTTGCGCTCGCTTCAATTTTGTCCGCAAACTGTTACGCTGGGTGAGGCTGCGGCGGGCGCGGCCAAGGCTTGGGAGGAAATCATGTCATTCAAGGCATTCTTGCCGGTTGCAGCCCTGACAGCCGTGGCCGGACTTTGGATTGGCGCATCAACACCGGCCGGCGCACAGTACTGCGAAGGCACCGTGCACGGCCTCTCCAGCCACTACAATCTGGCGACGGGAAGCGGTTTTCTTGCCGTGCGGGCACGGCCGAATTCGTCGTCGCGCATGATCGGGCAATTGTTCAACGGCGATCATACCGAGATCTTCGACCGCCGCGGAAACTGGTACCAGGTCGAAATCGGTGGCGGCACCGGTTGGGCGAACGCGCGCTGGCTGCGCAACGATTGCGGCTACTGAGACGCTGTTTCGAAAGTCGCTCCGGCGAGTCATATGGCCGCCGAAGCAGAGTTTCCAAACAGGCTCTGAGACGTTTGGGCGCAGGCTGACGGCCACTTTTGCAACCAAATTGGCTGTTTTGCGTTGCGCCCATGATGGACAACAAACCTTTTGAAACGCCGGTCGTGGTCGAACTCGGTCATGTCGGCAAATATCGCCATATCCGCAGCACCCAGGAGGCGGCGGAGTGCCTGATGACCGTTTGGCCGCTCAATCGCGGTCCTCGGCATCGTGATGCCCTCGACACTTGCCTCAAAGTGCTGGAAGGTTATCGTTCGACGGCGGATGCACGCCGCGCCTTGATCGAAGCGGCCAAGGAATCGGAAGTGCTGGTTCCCGACGACCGGCTGCTTGACAGCAAGCTGCATTGAGCGAACGGGCTTTTCATCAGGAGGACTTCATGGCGAAGCTGACTTACAAGATCGTCGAGCACGACGGGGGCTGGGCCTACAAGGTCGGCTCGACATTCTCGGAGACGTTCCCCAATCATCAGGACGCGCTGCGCGCCGCCGAGATCGCTTCGGCGGAGCAGCAGGTTGCCGGCTCGACCGACGGCATCCAGTACGAGGACGCCGATGGCAAATGGCATGATGAACTGGCCGACGGCCGCGACCGGCCACAGACCGAAGTTTCCGACTAGTTTTCGATTTTGTTTGTCTCTGCCGGCCGTGGATGCCCGTTGGAGGCATCCTGCCGGTCAGTCGAGGTCTGCAGCCGATTACTTGCCGCAATAGTGATCGTTTACACCGGAATCGGCGTTGGCGTCCGGTCCTGGCGTGTTCGAAGCGCAAGGTCCCATCGCCCCGGAGCCCATCGTGTTCAGACCGGACGCATCATGGTTCGTCGTAATGCTGCCGGTGGTGTTCGGATCGACGGTCGTCTGTTCAACCGGGCGATGCCGGGTATGCGAGGTATAGACGCCTGACGATTGCGCCATCGCCGAAGTGGCGAGGCCGAGCGTCAAAACCGATGCTGCAAGAATTCTGGTGATCATTGAAGTTACTCCGTGTCTGCGTCGCGATGCTGCGACACGGGTCAACCCGGCAATCACCCCAAAGGTTCAGTGAAATTGCCGTGAGCGCGCGGTGATATCGGGCTGGCAAACGCCCGCTCGGCGATGCGCCTGATGAAGGCGGTGACCCGTTCCGGCTCGATGAATTGCGGCATGTGCCCGAGCCCCTCGACGGGCTCGAAATCGAGCCCCCTGATCTTCTCCGTCATCGGCGCGCCATGGACATGGATGCCCAGCACACGATCGCGCGTGCCGAACAGAATGCCGGCCGGCATGGCGATTTCGCCATAACGCGGCTCGAGGCCGCCGAGGTCGCGCTCGATCGCGACGACATCGGTTGATGTCGCGTAGAAATGGCTCGGCCGCAATCCGCACCAGCCGCCGCCATCCACCATATAGTCGGCCGGCGTGATCTGCGGCGCAAAGACGAACTTCAGCGTATGCCGTGCGTATCTCAGGCTCGCCGGCATCGCCACGGTGTGGGCCATGATCCAGCGCAGCAAGGGCGACTGGATGTAGAGCGAGCCGAATTTTTCCCGCACACGCGGTTCCAGATGCGTCAACGGCGCCAGCAAGGCGATGCCGGAAATCGCTTGCGGATCCTCCACCGCCAGCGTCAGCGCGATGGCGCCGCCCAGCGAATGGCCGACGATGAGCGGCTTTTCCAATCCGAGCGCTTCAATGAAGTGCCGCACGATTTCGGCTTGTTCGGGCAAGCGCCCGCTGGCGCCCCTGGCCCGCACCGAATGGCCCGAGCCCGGCCGATCGAGTGCGATCAGCCGGTATCCCGGGCCAAAGCGGCCGAACAGCGTATGGCGGAAGTGATGGAGCTGCGCGCCCATGCCGTGCAGGAAGACGATGGGCCGCCCCTCGCCTTCCTCGACATAGTGGATGCGGTTGCCGTCGACCTCGACGAATTTGCCGCGCGCCGGCACCAGCCTTTCGGCCTTGGCGGCGATCCACAACGTCGCCAGCACCAGAAAGACGCCCACGGCGACCGCCAGCAGCAGCAGGCCGCCGAGCAGCCACAGCAGAATCGATAGATCCATTCTTCACCCGGGATCTGGACCGGCGCGCACCATCACCCACGGCCGGTTTGACCGCAAGGGAGCCGAGCGTGTTAGAGGCTGCATTGCCGCCGGTCCCATGTCGCGCTATCTCAGGCGACCTTGCCTGCCACGGGCGACCGTGTCTGCCCAAGTCGACCCGTTTGCCGGAGCTTGCCATGCCTGAAATCGTCACCGCCGCCATGCTCGTCATCGGCGACGAGATTCTGTCCGGCCGCACCAAGGACAAGAACATCGGCCACCTCGCCGACATCATGACGGCGATCGGCATCGACTTGAAGGAAGTGCGCATCGTTCCCGATGAGGAAGACGAGATCGTCGCCGCGGTCAACGCCGTGCGCGCCCGCTATACCTATGTCTTCACCACCGGCGGCATCGGCCCCACCCATGACGACATCACCGCGGATTCGATCTCCAAGGCCTTTGGCGTGCCGTGCGAATACGACGCCAAGGCCTATGCCATGCTGGAAGCAAGCTACGCCGCGCGCGGCATCGAATACACCGAGGCGCGCAAGCGCATGGCGCGCATGCCGCGCGGCGCCGACCATATCGACAATCCGGTGTCCATCGCGCCCGGCTTCCGCGTCGGCAACGTCCATGTCATGGCCGGCGTGCCGTCGATCTTCCAGGCCATGCTCGACAATGTCGTGCCGACGCTGAAGGCGGGCACAAAGATGCTGTCGGCAACGGTGCATTGCCCGTTCGGCGAAGGCCTGATCGGCGGTCCCTTGGGCGACATCCAGAAGGCCCACCCGGACACCATCATTGGCTCCTACCCGAAATATGGCGACGGCAAATTCTGGACGGAACTGGTCGTCCGTGCCCGCAGCCAGGAGGCGCTGGACGCCGCGCGGGCCGATGTCGAAGCCTTGGTCGCGGGCCTCGCCAGCACGGCAAGTTGATCTGGATCAGACCGGAACCAAGCATGGCGCTGTAGCGTTTCCCACAGACGATTTCGATCGTACGCAAAATGAGGGATTTGCCATGCGTTTCAAGACCATCGTTGCCATATTGCAGAATGAGCAGGATGCCGAGCGCGTGCTCGACTGCGCCATCCCGCTTGCGGAGCGCTTCCAGAGCCACCTCATTGGCATCCATGCCGAAGCGCTTCCTGTCCCCTACACCTCGGCCACCGGCTTTCCCGACACCGAATTCCTACAGGTTTCCGCCGACATGAGCCGGGAGCGCGCCGACAAATTGCAGGCCGTTTTCCTCAAGCACATCGAGAATTCCGGTCTGTCCTTCGAATGGCGCAGCCTGGAGAGCTTTTCCGGCGACAGCGCGCTGACCGGCATCTCTAGCGTCCGCGCCGCCGATCTGATCATCGCCGCGCAGCGCGATACCGGCGGCGACCCGAGCGCCGACGTCGACACGCTGGTCTATGATGCCGGCCGACCAGTGCTGGTGGTGCCGCATGCAGGTCCGCTCGCCACCAGCTTCAAGCACGTGCTTCTGGCCTGGAACGGCAGCAAGGAGGCCGCACGGGCCGCCTTCGACGCCCTGCCCTTCATCATCGAAGCCGAGAAGACCGACATACTGGTCATCGATCCGCCGGATACGCTGGATGAGAATTCGGAGGCCGCCGGCGCCGAGATCGCTGCGGCTCTGTCGCGGCATGGCGCCACGGTCAGCGTCTCGGTGCTGCAATCGGGCGGTATCTCCGTCGATGACGTCATCCAGACCAGGATCACGGAGACCGGCGCCGATCTGCTCGTGCTCGGCGCCTACAGCCACTCCTGGCTGCGCCAACTGCTGTTCGGCGGGGTGACGCGCACGGTGCTGCGCACCGTGCCGGTCGCGGCCTTCCTGTCGCGCTGATTCATCAGGGCGTGGGCGCGACGTGTTTCAAGTCCACAGCCTAGAGCTGCGTTGCCCTTGCCAATGCCCTGACTTTCCAGTTAATTCCGCGCGCAKTCCACAGTGTTGCGCGCGGAGTGCACGAATGTCCCTTCCCGAAAAAGCTTTTCCGGTCTCCTGGGACCAGTTCCACCGCGATGCCCGCGCGTTGGCCTGGCGGCTTGCCGGCGCCAACAAGGGCCAGTGGAAGGCGATCGTCTGCATTACCCGCGGCGGTCTGGTCCCGGCGGCCATCATCTCGCGTGAGCTCGGTATCCGCGTCATCGAGACGGTCTGCGTCGCCTCCTATCACGACTACACCAGCCAGGGTCAGTTGCAGGTGCTGAAGGAGATCACGCCCGCGCTGCTCGTCGATGACGGCGTCGGCGTGCTGATCATCGATGACCTCACCGACACCGGCAAGACGGCAGGCATTGTGCGCGCCATGATGCCCAAGGCGCATTTCGCCACCGTTTATGCCAAGCCGAAAGGCCGGCCACTGGTCGATACGTTCGTCACCGAAGTCAGCCAGGACACCTGGATCTATTTTCCCTGGGACATGGGTTTTACCTACCAGAAGCCGATCGCCGACGACCACGCTGGTTGATTCGCGTCGGTTCTTCTTTCCAGTCGAAACGGTCAGGCGAGCACTCTTTGCTTTGGAAAGAGGCTCGCAGGGCACCATATTTCGTGAAGTCGACCGTTTCCGGTGACGTTTTGCGCATCGGTGTGAAGTTTTTTACTTTTATTGCTTATGATTAGCCGTAAGATTCGTGAGACGGCAAACGATTCTGGAGGCTGGGGCTAGCTTCTGCAATGTTGACGAGGCCAACGACGCACAACCATCTGGCCGAAAGGGTCCGGCGACTCTTCGGCTCAGCGCCGTGCCGCCTGCAGGTTGCCGCCTTGCCCTGGCGCGATACCGGGAACGGCGTCGAGATCATGCTGATCACCAGCCGTGACACTGGCCGCTGGGTGATCCCCAAGGGCTGGCCCGAGGCCAAGGAGCCACTTTGCGAGGCTGCGGCGCGCGAAGCCGGCGAGGAAGCCGGATTGCGCGGCACCGTCTCCCATCTCGAAGCCGGCCGCTACTTCTATGCCAAAATGTTGGCCTCCGGCGAGGAAGTACCTTGCGAAGTGCTGGTGTTTCCGTTGCTGGTCGACAAGGTCGCCGACCGGTGGAAGGAAAAGCGCGCGCGCACCCGCAAATGGGTGAATTCCACCGAAGCGGTGCGCATGGTCAACGAACCGGATCTTTGCCAGATCATCGCCTATTTCTGCGCCGATCCGCACAGGTTCGACTGATTCAAAACTGAAATGTCCTGCGACGGCCACTGATTTGTGGCATACTGCGTGCCGGCACGGGGGTGCTGTTGCGTCGAGGAATCGATCGGCTACGCCGATTTTATCAATGGTAAACCCCGCAAACCCACTCCAAGAGAAGTCCGACGAGCACCGGCGCGAACACCGCCAGCGCGTGCTCAAGGGCGGGACGATCATCACCGGGATTCAGAATTCCGAGATCAGCTGCACCGTGCGCAACCAGCATGAGGGCGGCGCCGAGTTGAAGGTCGCGGCCGATGCCCGGGTGCCCGATCGCTTCCTGCTCTACATTCCCGTCGATGGAATTGGCTATCGATCCGAGGTTCGCTGGCGCCGCAACGACAGGATCGGCGTTCAGTTCACCGGCACCGAGGGCAAGCCGAAGCTGCATTACGGCTGATCATTCCGCATTTGGCACTCAGACCAAGGCACCCGGACCGGACTTCGATCCGGGTGCCTTCTCGATCAGATCACCAGCCCCTTGGTCAGTTCCAGCGCCTGACGCTCGAACAGGCGGCGGTAGATGCCGCCTTGCAGCCGGATCAACTCGTCATGCGAGCCCTCTTCGACGATGCGGCCGCGATCGAACACCAAAAGCCTGTCGAGCGCCCGCACCGTCGAAAGCCTGTGCGCGATGACCAGCGTCGTGCGGCCGACCATCAACCGCTCCATCGCCTGCTGGATCAGCACCTCCGATTCCGAATCGAGGCTCGATGTCGCCTCGTCCAGGATGAGGATGCGCGCATCGGCGAGGAAAGCGCGCGCGATCGCCACGCGCTGACGCTCACCGCCCGATAGTTTCACGCCACGCTCGCCGACCAGTGTGCCATAGCCCTTCGGCAGGCCGACGATGAAGTCGTGCGCGCTGGCCAGCCGTGCCGCGTGCTCGATCTCGGCCTGGCTGGCGCCCGGCCGGGCATAGGCGATGTTTTCGGCCAATGACCGGTGGAACAGGATCGGCTCCTGCTGGACGATGGCGATCTGCCCGCGCAGCGACGCTTGCGCCACCGTGGCAATATCCTGGCCGTCGATCAGGATCTTGCCAGCGTTGACGTCATAGAGGCGCTGGATCAGCTTGACGAAGGTCGTCTTGCCCGAGCCTGAATGACCGACCAAGCCAACACGTTCACCCGGCGCAATGTCCACCGAAAAGTCGCGGTAAAGCGGCAGTCGATGGTTGCCATAGTGGAAGGTGACATTGTCGAAGCTGATGCGGCCATCGGCAATTCGGATCGGCCTGGCGCCAGGCCGATCCTCGATGCCGAGCGGCTCGGACTGGAAGTCGACCAGTTCCTCCATGTCGTTGATCGAGCGCTGCAGATTGCGGATATGCGTGCCGATATCCCTGAGATAGCCCTGCAACACGAAGAACGCAGTCAGCACGAAGGCGACATCGCCGGCGCTCGCTTGCCCCCACGACCACAGCATCAGCGCCAGGCCGATCACGGCGGCCCTGAGCACCAGCAGCAGCGCCCCTTGCGTGGTGCCGTTGACGGTGCCGCGCACCCAGGTGCGGCGCGTGCGCGCGCGCCATTTGGCGACGACCCTGGCAAGGCGCGTTTCCTCGCGCACTTCGGCGCCAAACCCTTTGACCACGGCGTTGCAGCTCACCGCATCGGCGAGCGAGCCGCCGAGGCGTGTGTCCCAGCTATTGGCGAGCCGTGCCGCCGGCGCGACATAGCCGAGCGACAGCATCGCCGTCACCGTGATGAACAACACCGAGCCGGCCGCCACGACCGCACCCATCATCGGCCAGAACCAGCCGAGCAGCAGCGTCGAGCCGAGCAGCATGACGACGGACGGCAACAGCGCGATCAGGATGGTGTCGTTGAGCAGGTCGAGCGCCCACATGCCGCGCGTCACCTTGCGCACGGTCGAGCCAGCAAAGCTGTTGGCGTGCCAGTCGGTAGAAAAGCGCTGGACGCGGTGGAAGGCGTCGGCGGCGATATCCGCCATCATCTTCAGCGTCAGCTCGACGATGGCCATGAACGCCAGGTTGCGCAGCACGACGCCGGCAAGCGCCAGCGCCACCAGCATCGAAAACGCCGCCATTGCCGCGTTCCACGCCACCTCGTCCGCGCCGGCGCTGCTGGCGACGGCATCGACCAGCCGGCCGGAATAGAGCGGCGTCAAAACGTCGGCCAGGGTCGACAGCAGGAAGGTGCCCATGATGAGGGAAAGCCGCCACGGTTGACGCCGCCAATGGCCGAGCGTGAAGCCAAGAACGCTGCGAAAGGCGCCTGCGCGCAGATCGATTCGAAAACGAGCCATGATGTCATTCGGGCGCAAACGAGCCCGATCCCGGTAAGGTCGAAAATTGAAGAAACCGCGCTAGGGCAACTGGCCCAGGGAATGCGGAGGTTCGGCATATTTGGCGGCGCACCCGATTTGTCGGGTCGCGACCGGCATCGACGAACGCCTGTTCTCAGTCCGGCTTTGCCACAGAGGTAAAAACCTCGTAGCGCGCCGTCTGGAACCTAGGCTTCGCGGCCTCGCATGATGGTATCAAATGCTGGCATTCGGTCCTCCCAAAGGGGAATCGCGGAGACGTTCTTATAGGGACGGCTCAACGCCTCGCCAAGACAGGGAACTGCCGAAAGCGCATCTGGTCCACCCAGTGAGACGATTTTGCAACAACGGCGGGTTGTGCCGACACCGTCGGACATTCAAACCCAACGTCTACCCGCGATCCCTGAATCGATTGGTGATCGGATAGCGGCGGTCGCGGCCAAAGTTCTTGCGGGTGATCTTTACACCGGGTGCCGCCTGACGGCGCTTGTATTCGGCGATGTAGAGCAGGTGCTCGATGCGCGTCACCGTCGCCCGGTCGTGGCCGCGCGCGACGATGTCGTCGACGCCCATCTCGTTCTCGACCAGGCATTCGAGGATGTCGTCCAGCACCGGATAGGGCGGCAGCGAATCCTGATCGGTCTGGTTCTCGCGCAGTTCCGCCGACGGCGCCTTGTCGATGATGTTTTTTGGGATCACCTCGCCCGACGGCCCGAGCGCACCCGGCGGCACGTGGCCGTTGCGCCAGCGCGACAGCGCATAGACCTGCATCTTGTAGAGGTCCTTGATCGGATTGAAGCCCCCATTCATGTCGCCATAGAGCGTGGCATAACCGACCGACATTTCGCTCTTGTTGCCGGTTGTGACCACCATCGAGCCAAACTTGTTGGAGATCGCCATCAGGATGGTGCCGCGCGCGCGGCTCTGCAGGTTTTCTTCGGTGATGCCTTCCTTGGTGCCCTCGAACATCTGTGTCAGTGTGTGCAGGAAGCCTTCCACCGGCTCGAAGATCGGCACGATGTCATAGCGGCAGCCGAGCGCACGGGCACAGTCCTCGGCGTCCTTGAGCGAGTCCTTCGAGGTGTAGCGATATGGCATCATCACCGCGCGCAGCCGTTCTTCGCCAAGCGCATCGACGGCAAGGGCGGCGCAGATCGCCGAATCGATGCCACCGGAAAGGCCGAGCACGACATTCTTGAAGCCGTTCTTGTTGACGTAGTCGCGCAGGCCCAGCATGCAGGCGCGATAGTCGGCCTCCTCCCTTTCGGGGATTTTCGACATCGGTCCTTCCGAGCAGACCCAGCCCGCATCCGTGCGCTTCCAGGTGGTGACGTCGACCGTCTCCTCGAACTGGCTCATCTGGAAGGCAAGCGTCTTGTCAGAACCTATGGCAAACGATGCACCGTCAAAGATCAGTTCGTCCTGGCCGCCGAGTTGGTTGGCATAGATCATCGGCAGGCCGCATTCGATGACCTGGCGGATGACGACCTGGTGGCGGACATCGATCTTGGCGCGATAGTAGGGCGAGCCGTTCGGCACCAGCAGGATTTCCGCCCCGCTTTCGGCCAGCGTCTCGCAAATGGCGACATCGCCCCAGATGTCCTCGCAGATTGGAATTCCGATGCGGATGCCGCGGAAGTTGACCGGCCCCTGCATTTCAGGGCCGGCCTGAAAGACGCGCTTCTCGTCGAACTCCCCGTAATTCGGCAAATCGAGCTTGTAGCGCTCGGCAAGGATCTTGCCGCCATCGGCAAAGATGATCGAGTTGTGGGTGCCGCTCTTGCGCTTCAGCGGCGTGCCGATGATGACGCCGGGGCCGCCATCGGCGGTGTCGGCGGCAAAGTCCTGCGCTGCCTTTTCACAGACTTTCAGGAAGGCCGGCTTCAGCACCAGATCCTCCGGCGGATAGCCGGCGAGGAAAAGCTCGGTGAACAGCACGAGGTCGGCGCCCTGGCGGGCGGCATCCGCCCTCGCCTCGCGCGCCTTGGCAAGATTGCCGGCGACGTCGCCGACCGTCGGGTTGAGCTGGGCAACAGCAATGCGCAGAATATCAGGGGCGGTCTTCTTGGTCATGCCTGCTGACTTAGCGCGGCAAATTTGCCCGGGCAATGGCGTTCGTTTGGACCAATCCGGACCGATCGATGGTGTCCCTATTCGCCCATATATTCGCGCAGTGTATCAGGTGAATGGTTCTCGCCGATCGACATCGCCAGGATGCGCGAAATGTGGCGGCGCGGCAGGCCCGTTTCCGCCGCCCAGACGTTGATCTGGTCCTGGATCTTGCCGAGATCCTTTTTCGAGGTCGGACTTTCGGCGATGTCGAGGCCGGCATCGCGCAGCGCCGCTCCCATGTCGGCCGAGATGATGAAGGCATCCCATTCCAGCCAGCGCAGGAAATACTGGCCGGTGTTGCCGCCGAGCCGGCTGCCATGCTTGCCGAGATAAGCCATCAGCCCGATCTGGTCGTCAGCAGGCCAATCGGCGAGAAATTTGCCGAAACCACCATGCTCCTTCGATACGCGCTCGACGAAGGCGGCGTTGTCGCGCACGGATTTGATCTTCTGCGGGTTGCGCACGATGCGCTTGTCGGCCGTCAAATCGTGCCAGAAATCGTCAGGCTGGAACAACAGCCGCTTCGGTTCGAAGCCGAGGAACGCTTCCTCGAAGCCCGGCCATTTCTGCTCGATGACCCGCCACACGAAGCCGGCGGCAAAGACCCGCTCGGCCATCGTCGACAGGATGCGGTCATCGGTGATTTTCGCCACCGCGGCATTGTTGGGCACGGGCCCCAGCAGCGACGACAGCTGGGCCTCACCGCCCTTGCGTTTGGCGGCACGGGCGCGGATTTTCGCGAAATCGGTCATTTTGCTTCCCATCCTCACGCCACGCTTTTGACGGAGCGCCATCTTCCTATATGCAAACATGGCTGCCAAGCCGATGCTTTTCCTATGGAGACATCCATGAACAAGACCGTGCCAGAACTCGCCAACCGCTGGCTGAAGCGAACGCCGGAGGCTCTCAGCGAGCTCGAGCGACGCGTGCTGCAGAGCACCGTCGACCGCAAGCCGATTTCGCAAGACATCAATGACAGTGTTGCCGGCCTTCAGGGCGCCGGCGACCGTATTGCCGATGCCATCGCCCGCATCGGCGGCTCATGGTCGTTCATCCTGTCCTTCATCGCTTTCCTGGTCCTCTGGATCGCAGGCAATTGGTGGCTGCTGGGGCAAAGCTCGTTCGACCCCTACCCCTTCATCTTTCTCAATCTCGTCCTGTCGATGATCGCTGCCCTGCAGGCGCCGGTAATCATGATGTCGCAGAACCGCCAGGCCGCGCGCGACCGCATCGACGCCGCTCACGACTATGAGGTCAATCTCAAGGCCGAGATCGAGATCATGGCGCTGCATGAAAAGCTGGACGAGTTGCGCCACAGCCAGATCATCGGCATGCGCGACGAGATCGCGCAGATCGCCGAACAGCTGAAGCGGATCGACGAACGGCTGATGCCGCAGACGTCATGACGGAGACCATCCATCATCTCATCGAGCAGTATGGGCTGATCGCTGTCTTTCTCGGCTGCGTCGCCGAGGGTGAAAGTGCCGCCATCCTCGGCGGCTTCTTCGCGCACCAGCACGTCTTCGTGCTGTGGCAGGCCTTCCTCGCTGCGGCTGTTGGCGCCTTCGCAGGCGACACCTTCTTCTTCACTCTCGGCCGCAGCTTTGCCGATCATCCCTATGTGCTCAGACTGAAGGCCAGGCCGGGATTCAACCATGCTTTTCGGCTCGTCTCCTCGCACCCCAACATCTTCGTGCTGTCGAACCGCTACATCTACGGCCTGCGCCTGGTCGGCGGCATTGCCGCCGGCTTTGCCAGCATCACGGTGACGCGCTTCGTCATTCTCAACGCCGTGTCGTCGCTGGTCTGGGCGGCATTGTTCTGCACCATCGGCTATGTTTTCGGACTGGGTGCTGAGCGTATCGTCGGCCAGGCACTGCATCGTCACGAACGGCTGTTGGTAGCGCTCGCCATCGGGCTTATCGTCGCCATCCTCGCCTGGCTCCTCGCCCGCTCGGTCGCCAAGAAGGAGCGCGCCAAGGACGCCCGCGATAGCGAAGTCACGTAGTTCAGTCGTCGTCCTCGATCAAGGCGCGGTCGCCGCGGTCGAGGATCAGCGGAATGATCAAATCTTCCTCGTCGGCCAAATGCCGCTTCAGCATGGCAATCAACCGACTGTTCTCGTCGGCACAGGCGTCGGCGGCGAAGCGCTGCTTGTCCTCGCTCTCCTGCAACGTCCGGATGAACGCATTCCCCGCCTCGGCGTTGCGCTCCAGCCCCTCATGGATGGTCTGGTGATCGGCATCGAGGATTTCGAAGCCGCGTTTCAGCCGCGGCTCGGCTTTGGCGAAGACCGGGAAGTATTGATAGTCTTCGACATTGTGGTGGCCGTCGAGATGCCCAAGAAAATGGTTGAGGCGCGGCGCGAACCAGCGGGCGAAATCCGGCGCCGTCTGCCTGCCCTCGCGATAGTCGCCAATGCCGTTGCTGAGCATGCCACCGAGCTCGCGAAACATGTCATGCCGCCCAAGCCACATATTGGCCAGGCCATGGATGTTGGCATGGCCCTGCCAGTTCTCGCGTGGATATTTTTGCGCCAGCCAGCGCAAATCGTCTGGCAGGCCCGCCCGTTCAAACAGCAAGAAATCGGCGGCCTTGGCCATGACAGTCTCCTTTGGATACCGTCATGTAGTACCTGAAGTGTCAGATCGGTAGTCCCGTGATGCGCTCGATGATGGCGATGCCCCAGACGCCGGCCACGATCAGCACCGAAATCAGCACCGCCAGCGAACCGCAATCCTTGGCCAGCTGGATATCGACGTTGAACTCCCGGCTGAACGCATCGCATGCCGCCTCGATGCCGGTATTCAGAACCTCGACCATGATCAAAAGCAGCACCGCGCCGACCAGCAGCGCGTAGCCGCGCCATGACACCGAGACAAACCAGCCAAGCGGCAAGGCAAGCACCAACAGCATCAGCTCCTGCTGAAAAGCCTTTTCGCTGGCGGCCAGCTTGCGAAACGCCCGCACTGAATTGAAGAAAGCATCGATAAGCCGCTGCATGCTCAAATCCCCTGGAATCACCGGCAGGGGATAACGCAATGGCCGGATCAAGGGAATAAGGCAGGCGCTTCAAAAATCATTGGCCCGCACCGTGTCACTCCTCGGCAACCTTGACCGACGGCGTCGACCTCTCGAACTGCGGCAGCGCATCGTCGATCGAATAATAGTCGCCCTTGTCGCCGACGAAGATGTGGCACTGCCCCACAAGCTCAGTGGGCTTGTCGAACAGCCCGGCCATGACCGAGACATAGGCGTCGTCGCGCGGCTTCCAGAACAGCAGCGAGCCGCATGTCTTGCAGAAGCCGCGTTTGGCAAACGAAGACGCCTCGTACCAGGTGATGCTCTCGGCGCCCGCTATCGTGATGTTTTCATCGGGCACATTGGTTGCGGCGTAGAAATGCCCGCTTTGCTTGCGGCATTGCGAGCAGTGGCAATAGACCACCCCGCGCAACGCTCCCCGCGTGTTGAAGCGCACCGCCCCGCACAGGCACGATCCGCTGTGATTGTCATCCATCCCGGCCTCCGTTCGATAGCGCCATTCATGGCTTCGCCACACTGGCAGGATTCCAGTTCTGCTGCGTACAGGCAAATGCGACACAGCGCGGGCGCGTTTTGAATTCCCGCTGCACGGCTGCAAAGCTTTTACAGCCTGAGGTAGAGAAAACGTGCTGAACCACGTGACATTAAGGAAACTTTAGCGCCCCCGCATCTATGGTCCTTGGCAGCGAAAGTCGTGATTGGGGACGCGGCTTTTCGAAGGTTGACCTGGAATTCGGCTCACGCCCCGTCGGCGACATCATGCACTCGCAGGTCTGCGAAGGCTCCCAGGGGTAGAGTGAACAGAACATGCAGCCGGTAGCCGTCCAGACCGACCGAAATGCAGACATCGCAACCAATGTTGTGATGACCATGCGCCAGCTCGGCGTGCTCGGTCTGCCGCGCAACTATGAAATCTTCTACGAGGCGCTGAACGGCACCAATCGCGAGCTCAGCCTTGCCGTCGTTTCGTTGAGCAACCGGCCGACGCAAGAGGAACTGGACCAGATCGGCCGCACCTTCTTTGCGCAGCATCATGGTCCCGGCATTGTCGAGCAGGCGCGCGACGTCCTTGCCAGCGAGCTCGAGGACATCGCCTCGCTGCTGCGCAATGAACGCAGCCATATCGAGAAATACGGCAGGATCCTCGACGAAACGTCGAGCGGACTTTCCAACCGCAGCCTGCTTTCGCAGGATCTGCTGCAAAAGGTCGTCAGCGCCATATCTGCCGCCACCAATTCGACGATCGACCACGGCAAGCAGGTTGCCAGCACGCTGAGCGACAAGACGGCCGAGCTCGAAAGCGTCAAGTCCAAGCTCGAGGAGTACAAGCGGCTCGCCGACACCGATCCGTTGACCCACATCTGGAACCGCCGCGCCTTCGACAAGCAGATCACCAGGATCTACACCAGCAACAAGGGCATCCTGTTCAACGCACTAATCCTTGCCGACATCGACCGCTTCAAGGACATCAACGATCGCTACGGCCACCCGGTCGGCGACAAGATCATCCAGATTGTTGCCGACATTTTCCAGACCAGCATTGCCGCCGACATGTTCGTGGCCCGAACCGGCGGCGAGGAATTCGCGTTGATCATCGAGGGTGTCAGCGAGGACACCACCTACGAGATCGCCGAGCGCATACGCGCGCTGATTGAACAGACGCCGTTCACCAGCAGCCAGACCGGCACCAACTACGGCACCGTGACCGTATCCATGGGCATCTGCATGGCATCCGAGGCCGAAAGTGCCGAGGACCTGTACACCAAGGCGGACCGGGCGCTCTATCGCTCCAAGGTCAGCGGGCGTAACCGCGTGACCAGGCATTCGGCGATGGCCGGCCGCGCCGGCAAAAGCTGGCTGCTCTACAAGAAGGACTGATCCCTTTCGCCGCAAGGGTTTGTCGGCCGCGCCTCCAATTGTTTTGATCCAGCATCTTTCCATATGAATTTTTATGGCCTATATTTCCCATAGAAATGGAAAGACCATGTCTGTGATACAACCCAAAATCGCTGCCAACGCAGCCGAAAATGCGGTTTTGACCAAAGCCACGCTGCGCGCCGCCGACCTTCTGGACATCACCGCCAGGATGCTGGCTTCCGTCATCGGTGTTTCGGAAGCCACGGTTTCACGCATGCGCCGGCAGGAGTTCCTGCTGGAGCGCGGCACCAAACCGTTCGAGCTGGCGGTGCTGTTCGTGCGGCTGTTCCGCTCGCTCGACGCCATTGTCGGCGGTGACGAGACCGTTGCCCGCGCGTGGCTGAAGAACGCCAATACGGCGTTCGACGGCAGCCCGCTGGAAAAAATCCTGACCATATCAGGGCTTGTCGATGTCATTGCCTATCTGGACTCCCGACGCGCTCTCGTCTGAAGCGGTCCGCCTCGACGGCAAATACTGGCGCATGGTCGAGGCGCAGCACCGTGTCTCGACATTGAAAGTCGTCGACACGCTGGACGAACAGGCGCTGCTGGAAGACCTGATCGAGGAAACCAAGCCGCAGATCCCGCTCGAATGCCGGCATCTCCATTATCTCCTGGCGACGCCGTTCCGCTACGGCTCGGTCTATCCGCACGGCTCGCGCTTCCGCCGCGCCGGCAAGACCTTGGGCGTCTACTATGCCGCCGAAACCATGATGACCGCGGTTGCCGAAATGGCCTTCTACCGTCTGCTGTTCTTTGCCGAATCGCCGGACACACCCTGGCCACGCGACGCCGCCGACTACACCGCCTTCGCCGCCGCCATCAAATGTGCCAACGCCATCGACCTGACACGGCCGCCGCTTGATCGCGATGCCGCGGCGTGGACGCATCCAACCGACTATGCCGCTTGCCAGGCGATTGCCGATGTCGCGCGCATGGACGGGATGCAAGCAATCCGCTATCGCTCGGCGCGTGACCCCAAGGGCGCCAACATCGCACTGCTGACCTGCAAGGGGTTCGCCAAGGCAAAGCCGCTGGAGCCGCAGACCTGGCGCATCCGCCTCGGCGCCTTCGGCGTGCAGGCGATCTGCGAATTCCCGGAAAAGCGCATCGAGTTTTCCAGGACCGCCTTTGCCGCCGATCCCCGACTGAATGGACTGCGCTGGGAACGCGGGCGCAAATAGCTCCAGCTCGGCTCCAAGGTGTGTTGAGATTCAGGTCAGGCCGAGTCGAAAATGGCGGATTCCGAGAACCGGAGCGGAGCGTACTTTTCGTACGTGAGCACCGGAAGCGCAGGAAGCCGCCATTTGCAGGCCGGCATCACCTGAATACCGACACAGCTTACGCGAGGATGTTGACGGCACGCGCCGCCACCAGCGCGATCGTCAGCAGCGAGATCATCGCCTCCGCCATCATCAGCAGCTTGGCGCGCTGGCTGAGCGGCAAGGTGTCGGTGGGCGAGAACGCCGTCGCGTTGGTGAAGGCCAGGAACACGTAGTCGACAAAGCCGGGCAGCCAGTCATGGGTTTCGCGGTCGGGCAGCGTCATTTGCGGGAACAGGAAGTCGGCCTGCGCGCGCTTGACCAGACCGCAGGTCGGCGGCCCGCCCCGGTCGGTGCTCCAGAACCATAGAGCAAACACGATGACGTTGGTCACCCAGATGTTCAGCGCGTCGACCAGCAACGTCGTTCCGGCGCCGGCGTGGCCTTCGAGCAGCGCCTTGACCAGCAGAACCAGCGCCCCGCAGTTCATGATGCTGATGACGCCGGTCGTGACCAGTGCCGTCCGGCGGATGTAGACGCGAAACCGGCCGATCGCATACCAATGCTCGTGGTCGACGGCCTTCTGCGTCGCCATTTGTGTCCAGGCGGTCGCGATCGACAGCGGTACAAGCAGGGTCGCCTCGATCACAGGCGCCAACCAGCGCGGCCCGAACGACAAATCGTTGATGACGAGAAGCTGCAGGCAGATGATGACGAGGACCGCAGCGCGCGCCGACCAGAAGTCAAGCGCGCGGTGGTGGATGATGGCATGCTCGTGGCGCATGGTGTTGGCGACCGGATGGAGAGGGCTCGGAGCTTCCGCGTTCCGCCCCAATCTTGGTTTTGCAATGGTCGCGTGCGAACACATTTTCGTATGCTCGGATGTGATGACGGCCCGCCATGCATCGCCGCGAAACGAAAAAGCGCCGGATTTCTCCAGCGCTTTTGATCAACCAAACTCAAGCCGGCAGGCTTAGCCGTTTGCAACCTGCTTGTGCTGCACCGGATGGCTCTTCTTGAGCAGGTCCGAGACCAGGAACGCCAGTTCGATCGCCTGGTCGGCGTTGAGGCGCGGGTCGCAATGGGTGTGGTAGCGATCCTGCAATTCCTCGGCGGTGATGGCGCGAGCGCCACCAGTGCATTCGGTGACGTTCTTGCCGGTCATCTCGACATGGATGCCGCCCGGATGCGTGCCTTCGGCGCGATGCACCTCGAAGAAGGTCTGCACCTCCTTGAGAATGCGGTCGAACGGCCGCGTCTTGTAGCCGGCGGCCTCGATGGTGTTGCCATGCATCGGGTCCGACGACCACACCACGCTGCGGCCTTCCTTCTTCACCGCGCGCACCAGCTTCGGCAGATGGTCGGCGACCTTGTCGGAGCCGAAGCGCGCGATCAGCGTCAGCCGTCCCGGCTCATTTTCCGGGTTGAGCAGGTCGATGAGCTGCAGCAAACCGTCCGGCGTCAGCGACGGCCCGCATTTCAGGCCCAGCGGGTTCTTGATGCCGCGGCAATACTCGACATGCGCATGGTCGGGCTGGCGCGTGCGGTCGCCGATCCAGATCATGTGGCCGGAGGTTGCGTACCAGTCGCCGGAGGTGGAATCGACGCGGGTCAGCGCTTCCTCGTAGCCCAGCAGAAGCGCCTCGTGGCTGGTATAGAAATCGGTCTCGCGCAACGCGTAGTTGGTCTCCGAGGTGATGCCGACGGCCTTCATGAAGTCCATCGTCTCGGTGATGCGGTTGGCCAGCGACTCGTATTTTTCGCCCTGCGGGCTGTCGGAGACGAAGCCGAGCATCCAGCTGTGCACGTTCTCCAGGCTGGCATAGCCGCCCTGCGCGAAGGCGCGCAACAGGTTGAGCGTCGCCGCCGACTGGCGGTACGCCATCTCCTGCCGTGCGGGATCCGGAATACGCGACTTGGCGTCGAACTCGATGCCGTTAATGATGTCGCCGCGATAGCTCGGCAGCGTCACATCGCCCTTGGTCTCGTTGTCGGACGAGCGCGGCTTGGCGAACTGGCCAGCGACACGGCCGACCTTGACCACCGGCTGCGCGCCGGCAAAGGTCAGCACCACAGACATCTGCAGGAAGACGCGGAAGAAGTCGCGGATGTTGTCCGCGCCATGTTCGGCAAAGCTCTCGGCGCAATCGCCGCCCTGCAGAAGGAACGCATCACCGGCAGCGACAGAAGCAAGCTGCTTCTTCAGCTTGCGCGCTTCACCTGCAAAAACCAGCGGCGGAAAGGTGGCGAGCTGGGCTTCCGTGTTCTTGAGCGCGGTGAGATCCGGATAAGCAGGAACCTGCTTGATCGGCATCGATCTCCAGGAATTCGGCGACCATTTCGTCATCGTTGCACCCAACGCTCTTTCCCGCGAACACCCGCGTCCGCCATTTCAGCCCCTATATGGGGTGGCGGCTCCATACACGAAGCCGATTTCCTATTCTAGACCGGAATTTCAGCGCTGGCGAATGAGCCGGCTATGCCGCAGCCAGCCGCGCCAATTGCGTCATCACCACAGCAGAACCCGCCAGCCGCTTTTCGGCAGTCGCCCAGTCGCGGCTGAACACGACGCTGTGGTCGGGCCGGATCTTGGCCAGCGAGCCCTGCTCGCCGATGAACTTGACCAGTCCGACGGGATTGGAAAACTCGCGTTTGCGGAAATGGATGACGACACCTTTCGGCCCGGCATCGAGCTTTTCGACATTGGCCTTGCGGCAGAGCGCCTTGATGAAGACGATCTTGAGCAGATGCTTCACCTCCTCCGGCAGCGGTCCGAAGCGATCGATCAGCTCGGCACCGAAGGCATCGATCTCCTCGGTGTTTTCGAGATCGCCCAGGCGGCGATAGAGCGCCAGCCTGAGCTGCAGGTCCGGCACATAGCTTTCCGGGATCATCACCGCCGTGCCGACGGCGATCTGCGGCGACCAGCCGCCATCCTGCACTTCGCCGGAATCCTTCACTTCGGCGACCGCTTCTTCGAGCATCTGCTGGTAGAGCTCGAAGCCGACCTCCTTGATGTGGCCGGACTGTTCTTCGCCGAGAAGATTGCCGGCGCCCCTGATATCGAGATCGTGGCTGGCGAGCTGGAAGCCGGCGCCCAGCGTGTCGAGTGACTGCAGCACTTTCAGCCGGCGCTCGGCGGTGTCGGTCAGCTTGCGGTTGGCCGGCAGCGTGAAGAGTGCATAGGCGCGCACCTTCGAGCGGCCGACACGGCCGCGCAGCTGATAGAGCTGCGACAGGCCGAACATATCGGCGCGATGCACGATCAGCGTGTTGGCGGTCGGGATGTCGAGGCCGGATTCGACGATGGTCGTCGACAACAGCACATCGTACTGACCGTCATAGAAGGCGTTCATGATGTCGTCGAGTTCGCCGGGTGGCATCTGGCCGTTGGCCACCGCCACTTTCAATTCCGGAACGGATTCGCGCAGGAAATCATGGATTTCGGCGAGATCGCTGATACGCGGCACGACATAGAAGGAATGGCCGCCGCGATAACGCTCCCGAAGCAGCGTCTCGCGGATGACCAGCGGATCGAAGGGCGAGATGAAGGTACGCACCGCCATGCGGTCGACCGGCGGCGTCGCGATCAGCGACAGCTCGCGCACTCCGGTCAGCGCCAGCTGCAGCGTGCGCGGAATCGGCGTCGCCGACAGCGTCAGCACATGGACATCGGTCTTGAGATCCTTCAGCCGTTCCTTGTGCTTGACGCCAAAGTGCTGCTCCTCGTCGATGATCAGCAGGCCGAGATTCTTGAACGAGATCGCGGAACCGAGCAGCGCATGGGTGCCGATGACGATGTCGACCTGGCCTTCGGCGATGCCTTTCTTGGTCTCAGCCAGTTCCTTGGCGCCGACCAGCCGCGAGGCCTGCCCGACGCGGATCGGCAGGCCGGAAAAACGCTGCGAAAACGTCTTGAAGTGCTGGCGCGACAAAAGCGTCGTCGGCACCACCACCGCGACCTGAAAACCCTCCATGGCCGCGATGAAGGCCGCGCGCAGCGCCACTTCGGTCTTGCCGAAGCCGACATCGCCGCAGATCAGCCGGTCCATCGGCTTTCCGGCCGCCAGATCGTCCCTGACCGAGTCGATCGCCGTCTGCTGGTCGTCGGTTTCCTCATAAGGGAAGCGCGCGGCGAATTCGCCATAGAGGCCTTCCGCCGGCACCAGGCTCGGCGCGGCGCGCATCTGCCGCTCGGCGGCAATGCGAATCAACTGCCCGGCCATGTCGAGCAGGCGCTTCTTCAACCGCGCCTTGCGCGATTGCCAGGCACCGCCGCCAAGCTTGTCGAGCGAGGCGTCGGCCGAATCCGAACCGTAGCGCGACAGAAGCTCGATGTTTTCCACCGGCAGGAACAGCCGGTCGTCGCCGGCATAGTGGATTTCGAGGCAGTCATGCGGCGCGCCGACCGCTTCGATGGTGCGCAGGCCTATGAAGCGGCCAATGCCGTGGTCGGCGTGGACGACGATGTCGCCTGATGACAGCGATGAGGCCTCGGCGATGAAGTCGGACGCGCGCTTCTTGCGCTTGGAGCGCCGGATCAGCCGGTCGCCCAAAATGTCCTGCTCGGCGACGACGACCAGTTTTTCGGTTTCAAAACCGGATTCGAGCGGCAATACGGCAAGTGCCGCCTGTCCCGGCTCGAGCTTTTCCGCCTCGGCCAGCGTCGCGACCTGGCTGAGGTTGCCGAGATGATGTTCGGCGAGGATTTGGCCGAGCCGGTCGAGCGAGCCCTCGGTCCAGCCGGCGACGACGATGCGCCGGCGCGCTGCGCGCTCGTCGGCAATGTGTTTGACGACGACGTCGAAGACGTTGACACCGGGATCGGCACGCTCCTCGACGAAGCTGCGGCCATGGCGCGAGCCGGCATGGTAGACCTTTTTGGCACCGGCGTCGGGCGCGTCGAAAGGCGTGAAGTCGATCGCTTCGCGCGGCCCGAGCGACGCCACCAGGTTTTCCGGCGAAAGATAAAGCAAATCCGGCGGCACCGGCTTGTAGGGCACGGCATCCTTCAGCGCGCCGTCGGCCTGCTTCTTGCGCGCCTCATAGTGATCGAGGATCAGCGTGTGGCGTTCGGCCAGCGCCTCATGCGCCAGATGGTCGAAAATGACCGGCGTATCCGGCAGATAGTCGAACACGGTCTCCAGCCGCTCGTAGAAGAACGGCAGCCAGTGCTCCATGCCGGCAAAGCGGCGGCCTTCACTGACCGCCGCATAGAGCCCGTCATCGCGCTGTGGCGCGCCAAAGGCCTCGATATAGGAGCGGCGGAAGCGACTGATGGTCTCGGGCGTCAGCGCCACTTCGCTCATCGCCTGCAACGCCATCGATTTGCGCTGGCCGGTGGTGCGCTGGGTGGCGGCGTCGAAGACGCGGATCGATTCCAGAGTGTCACCGAAAAAATCGAGACGAAGCGCCTCGCTCCAGCCGGGCGCGAACAGGTCCAGAATGCCGCCGCGCACCGCGAACTCGCCAACGCCGCGCACAGTCGGTACCCGCTCGAAACCTGATGTTTCCAGCCGCGATACCAGCGCGTTCATATCGATCTGGTTGCCGGGCTTGGCATGGAAAGTCTGCGACTCGACAAGGTTTGCCGGCGGAATGCGCTGCAGCAGCGCGTTGGCGGTGGTCAGGATGACGGCGCGATGCGGCTTCTTGGCCAGCGCAATCATCGCCGTCAGCGCATCGAGCCGCTTGGCGGCGGCGTCGGAGCCGGGCGAGACACGGTCGTAAGGCAAACAGTCCCAGGCCGGCAGTTCCAGCACCGGCAGGCCGGGCGCGGCAAAGGCCAGCGCCTCGACGATCGACGGCAGCCGCTGGCCGTCGCGCGCCACGAACAGCACCGGCTTGTCGGGCGCGATCTCGAGTGCCGCCTGCACCAGCGCAAAGGCCTCGTAGCCGTCGGCAACGCCGTCGACGATGAACTGGCCGGCGCGGCCCTTCGGCAGGCCGATTGTAGGGATAAGGCTCATAAAATCACGTTTTTCAGAATGTCATTGAGCGGCGGGACGCGAGGATTTTTTGCAGGACCGAACAGTCGATCTCTTGGGGAACCGGGCGCTCGCCGGTGACCATGGGCAGGAATTCGGTGTCGGGAATGTCGAGGAGCCTCTCATATTGGTCGATTTCGTCGCCGGTCAAGGCGCCGATCTCGGCATCGGCGAAGCTGCCGAGGATGAGGTCCATCTCGCGCATGCCGCGATGCCAGGAGCGAAACAGCAGCTTACGGCGGCGGGCGTCGAGCCCCTCGCTTGATCGTGTCGTTCCGGTCATTGTGCCGCATCCCAAGTCGTGAACGGCGCATATAGCGTGGATAGAGGGCGGTGTCAGCCTTGC
This sequence comes from Mesorhizobium sp. P2_H9, assembly GCF_056403215.1. Taxonomy (NCBI): domain Bacteria; kingdom Pseudomonadati; phylum Pseudomonadota; class Alphaproteobacteria; order Hyphomicrobiales; family Phyllobacteriaceae; genus Mesorhizobium; species Mesorhizobium sp. P2_H9. The sequence continues at coordinate 112,824 of NZ_JBFUFX010000017.1, forward strand.
GCTGCGGCTGTCGCGACATAAGCTGACATCATGCGACCTTCCCTGCTCGATCCGCTGTTCGTCCCGATCACCTCGCTTGCCGGCGTCGGGCCGAAGGTCGGCGCGCTGATTGAGAAGATCGTGCCGGCCGATCTTGGCGACCGCACTGCCCGCGCAGGCGACCTTTTGTTCGTGCTGCCGCACACGGTGATCGACCGCCGCAACCGGCCGGGCATCGCACTTGCCGCTGAAGGCGCCATCGTCACGCTCGACGTGCGCATCGACCGCCACCAGCCGCCGCCGCGCGGCAACCGCTCGGTGCCCTACCGCGTCTATGCCCATGACGACACCGGCGAGATCGGGCTGACCTTCTTCCACGCCCATGCCGCCTATCTCGAAAAGGCGATGCCGGTGGGCGAGCATGTCGTCGTGTCCGGCCGCATGGAATGGTTCAACGGCCGCCCGACCATGGTCCATCCCGACCATATCGCGCTGGCTGGCGACGCCGAGAACCTGCCCCTGGTCGAACCGGTCTATCCACTCACCGCCGGCTTGTCAGGAAAAGTGCTGCGCCGTGCGATCGGCCAGGCGCTCGGAAGACTGCCGGAACTGCCGGAATGGCAAGACGATGCCTTTATGCGCAAGCAGACCTTCCCTGCCTTCGCCGATGCGCTTGCCCGCATTCACTATCCGGCGGATCCGATCGATGTCGCCATCGAGGGGGCGGCATGGCGCCGCCTAGCCTATGACGAATTGCTTGCCGGCCAGGTGTCGCTCGCTTTGGTGCGGGCAAAGGTGCGCCGCCTATCGGGCCGGCCGCTGGTCGGCGACGGCCGCATCGTCGAGAAATTGCGCGTTGCCCTGCCCTACAAGCTCACCGCTTCACAGGAATTCGCCCTCGCCGAAATCAACGCCGATCTCGCCGACCCCGAACGCATGCTACGCCTGCTGCAGGGCGATGTCGGCTCGGGCAAGACGGTGGTGGCGCTGCTCGCCATGGCGCGCGCCGTCGAAGCCGGAGGCCAGGCGGCGCTGATGGCGCCGACCGAAATCCTGGCGCGTCAGCATCTTGCGACCATCACGCCGCTGGCGGAACGAGCCGGCTTGCGCGTCGCCATCCTCACCGGCCGCGAAAAGGGCCGCGAGCGCACCAACACGCTTGCCGGTCTGGCGAGCGGAGAAATTGACATCGTCGTCGGCACCCACGCCCTGTTCCAGGAGACGGTGACCTACAACGACCTCGTCTTCGCCGTCGTGGACGAGCAGCACCGCTTTGGCGTCCACCAGCGGCTCGCCATCACCGCCAAGGGCGACGCGCCCGACATGCTGGTGATGACAGCAACGCCGATCCCGCGCACTCTGGTGCTGACAGCTTTCGGCGACATGGACGTCTCCAAGCTGACGGAGAAACCGGTTGGCCGCCGGCCGATCCGCACCGTCACGCTGCCGCTGGAGCGGCTGGACGAACTGGTCGGCCGCATGCTCGACGCCGTCGCCGACGGCCAGAAGATCTACTGGATTTGTCCGCTCGTCGAGGAATCCGAAGAGATCAAGCTGATGTCGGCCGAGGACCGTTTCGTCTCGCTGCAGCCCCTGTTCGGCGACCGCATCGGCCTTGTCCATGGCCGCATGAAGGGCGCCGAGAAGGACGAGGCGATGCGGGCCTTCAAGCAAGGCGAGATACGCATCCTGATCGCCACAACAGTGATCGAAGTCGGCGTCGATGTGCCGGATGCGACAATCATGGTCATCGAGCACGCCGAGCGTTTTGGCCTCGCCCAGTTGCACCAGCTGCGCGGCCGGGTCGGGCGCGGCGACAAGCCCTCCTCCTGTGTGTTGCTCTACAAGGACCCACTCGGCGAGACGGCAAAACGCCGCCTGTCGGTGATGCGCGACACGGAAGACGGCTTCCGCATCGCCGAGGAGGATCTGAAACTGCGCGGCGAAGGCGAGTTGCTCGGCACCCGCCAATCCGGCACGCCGGGCTTCCAGGTAGCGCGCCTGGAAGTGCATGCCGACCTGCTCGAAGCCGCCCGTGACGATGCGCGTCTGGTCCTGTCGCGCGATCCCGAATTGCAGTCCGAGCGCGGCGAAGCCCTGCGGCTGTTGCTTTACCTGTTCGGTCGCGACGAAGCCGTGCGGCTCCTGCGCGCCGGATGAGACAAGGCGCCGATCGGCGGGTTGGCGAGATCTCCATCGATTTGCTCGCCGTTCAGCGTCACCAATTTAGCGTTGACCTCAGGCGCCACCAGCCCTGCCGAAACGATCAGCTTGGCCCCATCCTCGATCGTCATGTCGAGCAGCACGATGTCGGATTTCGGCACATACATCAGGAAGCCGGTGGTCGGGTTGGGGGTACACGGCATGAACACGGCGATCAGCGGATCGCCTTCCTGATCGAGCTTCTGGTTGATTTCGGTCTCTTTCTCGCTGGCGACGAAAACCAGCGACCAGACACCCTTGCGCGGATATTCGACCAGTCCGACCTGGCGGAACATGTCGCCCTTGTTCGACAGCACGGTTTCAAAAATCTGTTTCAGCGATCCATAGATGCCGCGCACCAACGGCATGCGGCCGAGCAGGCGCTCACCGAAATTGACGATGGCGCGGCCGACGATGTTGGCGGTCAGGAAACCGATCATGGTGATCAGGAACAGCGCCACGATCAGCCCGAAGCCTGGAACCTGGAATGGCAGATAGGTGTCCGGGCTGTAGCGGGCCGGAATATACGGCTTTACCCAGGAATCGACCCAGCCGACGACGGACCAGGCGATATAGGCGGTGATCGCCAGCGGCGCGCAGACGACAAAGCCCGTCAGGAAATAATTCCTCAACCGGGTCATGCCGGAGGTTCGTGGAGCGTCGGACATGGGTCACCGGGGGCGCGGGTTGCACCGCAACACTAGTGAACCGGAAAGCGCTTTGGAACTGCGAAGTTTTTAAAGAACGCCTATTCCACCGTCACCGATTTCGCCAGATTGCGCGGCTGGTCGACGTCCGTGCCCATGAACACGGCGGCGAAATAGGCCAGCATCTGGATCGGCAGCGCATAAATGATCGGCGAGATGATTTCCGGCACGTCGGGCAGGATGATCGTCTCCATCGTCTTCACGCTGGCCTGGGCAGCACCCTTGCTGTCGGTGATCAGGATGATCTTGCCGCCGCGCGCCGCCACTTCCTGCATGTTCGACACGGTTTTCTCGAAAATACGGTCATGCGGGGCGATGACGATGACCGGCATGTTCTCGTCGATCAGCGCGATCGGCCCATGCTTCAACTCGCCGGCGGCATAGCCCTCGGCATGGATATAGGAGATTTCCTTGAGCTTCAGCGCGCCTTCCATGGCAAGCGGAAAATTGGTGTCGCGGCCGAGATAAAGCACATCGGAGTAGCGCGACAGTTCACGCGCGATCCGCTCGATCTGCGCTTCGAGTTTCAGCACCTGGTTGGCATAGCGCGGCGCTTCTGAGAGCTCCCGCACCAGGGTTTTCTCCTGCTCCTTGGAGATCGTGCCGCGGGCCACGCCGGCCCGCACGGCAAGCGACGCCAGCACGGAGAGCTGGCAGGTGAAGGCCTTGGTCGAAGCAACGCCGATCTCGGGGCCGGCGAGCGTCGGCAGCACCACGTCGGATTCGCGAGCCATGGTCGATTCACGTACATTGACGATCGCGCCGATCTTCATGCCTGCCTTGCGGCAATAGCGAAGCGAGGCCAGCGTGTCGGCGGTTTCGCCCGATTGCGAGATGAAGAAGGCGGCGTCATTCGCCGACAGCGGCATCTCGCGGTAGCGGAATTCCGAGGCGACATCGATGTCGACCGGTAGCCGCGCATAGCGCTCGAACCAGTATTTGCTGATCAACCCGGCGAGATAGGCGGTGCCGCAGGCCGAAATCGCCAGCCGGCCGATTTTGGCAAAGTCGAACGGCAGGTCGAGCGGCTTCGAGACCCCACCAACGAAATCCACGTAGTGCGCCAGCGTGTGGGAGATCACCTCAGGCTGTTCATGGATTTCCTTTTCCATGAAATGGCGCCGGTTGCCCTTGTCGACCATGAAGCTGGTCGAGAGCGACTGCTGGCGCTTGCGTTCGACCTTCTTGCCATCCATGTCGAAGATGCTGACCCCGTCGCGGCGCACCACCGCCCAGTCGCCGTCTTCCAGATAGGTGATCGAATTGGTGAACGGGGCGAGCGCGATGGCGTCGGAACCCAGGAACATTTCGCCGTCGCCATGGCCGACAGCCAACGGCGGACCGTTGCGGGCGCCGATGATCAGGTCCTCATCGCCCTTGAACATGATGGCCAGGGCAAAGGCGCCCTCCAGTCGCTTCAGCGCCTGGTGCGCGGCCTCGACCGGCTTCAGCCCCCTGGCCAGTTCGCGCGCCACCAGATGCGCCACCACCTCGGTGTCGGTCTGCGACGCGAAAGAATAGCCGTCGCGGATCAACTCCTCGCGCAGTGCGGCGAAGTTCTCGATGATGCCGTTGTGAACGATGGCGACGCCGTCGGAAAAATGCGGGTGCGCGTTGGTCTCGTTGGGCACGCCATGCGTTGCCCAGCGCGTGTGGCCGATGCCGATCGTGCCGTCGAGCGGTTCGTCCTTCAGCCGGCGTTCGAGGTTGACCAGCTTGCCCTCGGCGCGGCGGCGGCCAAGCTGGCCATGCTCGATGGTGGCGACGCCGGCGGAGTCATAGCCGCGATATTCGAGCCGCTTCAGCGCATCGACGATGAGCGGCGCCACCTGCGAATGGCCGACAATCCCAACGATACCGCACATGGCTGCTTGCCCCCGATTCCCTGCAGAAAACCCAGCGCTATTTAGGGATGGCCGGCCTGCCGCGAAAGTCACATTGCGTTTCGTCCCGTATCAGCCGGGACGCTTCTGCACCGATGCACCATGCCAGACCGCTCTTGCAATCCGGTTACTGCAATCATTCAGTTCTTTCAGGCGATCGACCTGAAAATATTCACTTTTTCTTCGCCGCCGCGACCGAAGCGAAACGCTCGCGTATTTCCTTGCCCTTGCCGGGAATGGTCTTCTGGCGGGCGCGGCCAAAGGCCAGCGCGTCATCAGGCACGCTTTCGGTGATGACGCTGCCCGAGGCRATGTAGCTGCCGCTGCCGATCGTGAGCGGCGCCACCAGCGAGGAATTCGAGCCGATGAAAGCTCCTTCGCCGATATCGGTGAAGAATTTCGAGTAGCCATCATAGTTGCAGGTGATGGTGCCTGCGCCAATGTTGGCGCCCGGACCGACGCGGGCATCGCCGACATAGGTGAGGTGATTGACCTTGGCGCCCTCCTCGATGGTCGCTTTCTTGACCTCGCAGAAATTGCCGACCTTGGCTTTGTTCCTGAGATCGGCGCCCGGCCGCAGCCGTGCGAATGGCCCGACTTCGCAATTCGAGGCGATGGTGGCGCCTTCGAAATGGCTGAAGGCATGGATCCTGGACGCTGTGCCGATCGTTACGCCCAGCCCGAACCAGACGTTGGGCTCGACGATTGTATCGGCGCCGATCTCGGTGTCGTGCGAGAAGTAAACTGTCTCAGGCGCGATCAGCGTAACGCCAGAGAGCATCGCTGCGCGCCGCCGGCGCGTCTGCCAGATGCCTTCGGCTTCGGCAAGTTCGGCCCGGTTGTTGATGCCGAGCGCATTTTCGAAACTGGCCTCGGTGGCAACGACATCGAGGCCTTGCCCGCTGGCAATCTCGACAATGTCGGTGAGATAGTATTCGCCCTTGGCATTGGTGTTGCCGACTGCATCGAGCAGCTTCAGCGCCTGGCTACCGGCAATCGCCATCAGCCCGCCATTGCAGAAGTTTATTGTCCGCTCCTCCTCGGAGCAGTCCTTTTCTTCGCGGATGGCGACCAACTTGCCGCCCTTTTCGATCAGCCGGCCATAGCCCGTAGGATTGGGCGTACGAAAGCCGATCACCACGACGGCCGCACCTTCCGCCAGCTTTAGCCGCGCCACGGTCAGCGCATCGGGGTCGATCAGCGGCGTGTCGCCGAACATCACCAACACATCGTCGTAACCCCTTGATATCGCAGCGCGCGCCGCCAGCACAGCATGTGCAGTGCCGAGGCGTTTTTCCTGAACGAAAGTCTCGGCCTTCGGTGCGAACTTCTGCGCCGCCTTGCGCATCTCGTCGGCGCCATGGCCGATCACCAGCGCCTGGTCGCCGGCGCCTGCGGCTTCGGCCGCCTTGACGACATGAGCGACCATCGGCAGCCCGGCGATCTGATGCAACACCTTCGGCAGCGCACTCTTCATGCGCGTGCCTTCGCCGGCGGCGAGGATGACGGACAGGCAGGATCTCTGGCTCATGGAATGGCAACCGTATGAAAAAGGATCAGGAATCGGAACTATCTAGCATTGGCGTCATGCTGAACCAATGCGGTTAAATTCCGGTGAGATGACAGAGCTGCTGACTCTCAATGAGACGGTCTAGCCTACCCCAGCTGCCCTAGCACCGGAAAATTCTCCAGCAGCCAGTAGGACGCGGCCTGCACGCCGCCGGTGAGGAAAAACACCCCGGCGATCACCAGCAGCGCGCCGATGGCCTTTTCGACGCGGCCGAGGTGGACGCGGAATTTTCCGAGGAAGCGCATGAAGGCGCCGGAAAACAGCGCCGCGATCAGGAATGGAATGCCGAGCCCAAGCGAATAGGCGGCGAGCAGAGCCGCGCCCTCGCCCACCGTCTCGCGGCCGCCGGCCAGCGTCAGGATCGGCCCCAGCACCGGGCCGATGCACGGCGTCCAGCCGAAGGCGAAGGCCAGTCCCATGACATAGGCGGCGATCAGGCTGGCCGGCTTGCCCTGTGACTGGAAGCGCGCCTCGCGCGACAACAGCGGAATGCGCAATATGCCGAGGAAATTCAGCCCCATCAGGATGATGAGAACGCCGGCGGCCATCGCGAGCGGCTCCTGCCAGACGCGCAGCAAATGGCCAATGGTCGAGGCGCCGGCGCCGAGCGCCACGAACACTGTGGAGAAACCGAGCACGAAGGCGAGCGAGGAATAAAGCAGCGCACCGCGCGCACCTTCCCGTGCCGTCACGCCGGCCTCGCCGCGGAAATCGTCAACCGAGACGCCGGCCATGTAGCAGAGATAGGGCGGCACCAGCGGCAGCACGCAAGGCGACAGGAACGAGATCGCCCCTGCCCCGATCGCGCTGACATAGCCGATGTCCAATGCCATTTCCGTCTCCTGGTCCTTGCGCTGCCATATAGCCGCGACCGCACCCGTCCGCCAATCACCATCGCGTGGCAAGTCCTCGCCATACGCAAGCGGATTGCCTGGGAAGAAAGCGCAGCCGGGCAGCGTTTATCGAACGAGGCCGCGATTTTCCGCGCGCTTCTCGATCACCCAGGGAGATTCCGATGAAAACGATAACAGCAGGCTTGGCCGCGCTTTTGCTCAGCACCGCCGCATCTTTCGCCGCCGAGGCATGGAAGGAAGCCGAGGTCGGGGGCGTCAAGATCTACACCGATGCCAACGGTATGACGCTCTATACCTATGACAAGGACGAGAAGGGCAAGACCAACTGCTACGACAAATGCGCCACCAACTGGCCGCCGCTGAAGGCCGAGGCCGGCGCCAAGGCGGATGACGAATGGAGCATCGTCGACCGCACCGACGGCACCAAGATGTGGGCCTATGACGGTAAGCCGGTCTACACCTTCATCAAGGACAAGAAGGCCGGCGATACGACCGGCGACGGTGTCGGCGAGGTCTGGCATATCGTCAAGGCCAACTGATTTTCGAACTGGATTCCCGCTCCATCGGCGGGAAACGGGCTGGCTGCCGGATATCCCCCTCCAAGCACTCCGGCGGTCAGCCTTTTGCCTATCTCGACGCTCGATCGTGTGTGGCACCCGGCCTGATCTAAACGGACGGTCAGGCGACAGAGTCCCGAGTCGTTTTCCGAGACGCGAGACACAAAGTGCCCTTGCCCAAAATTCTGTGATTTTCTCCATACACTCTAAGAGTGTATTGCTGCGGACATGCCGGCAATTTGGCCGCTTCCCCTTGACCGGATGCAAAAGCGCGGCCATGTGAGCGACAAATAGAACGAGATTTCGTCGCGCGCAGCGGAATCCTTCTGCCGCACCACAGCTGATATGAGACCTCATGGACGTCGTCGTCGTCGAATCGCCGGCCAAGGCAAAGACAATCAACAAGTACCTCGGCAAGAACTATAAGGTTCTGGCCTCGTTCGGGCACGTCCGCGATCTGCCGGCCAAGGATGGCTCGGTGCGTCCGGACGAGGATTTCGCCATGTCCTGGGCGGTCGACACGGCCTCGGGCAAGCGCCTTGCCGACATCGCCAAGGCGGTCAAGGACGCCGATGGCCTGATCCTCGCCACCGATCCGGATCGTGAGGGCGAAGCGATTTCCTGGCATGTGCTGGAAGTGCTGAAGCAGAAGCGCGCGCTGAAGGACAAGCCGGTCAGCCGTGTCGTCTTCAACGCCATCACCAAGTCGTCGGTGCTGGAAGCGATGGCCAATCCGCGCCAGATCGACGGTCCGCTGGTCGACGCCTATCTCGCCCGCCGCGCGCTCGACTATCTCGTCGGTTTCACGCTGTCGCCGGTGCTGTGGCGCAAGCTGCCGGGCGCCCGCTCCGCCGGCCGCGTCCAGTCCGTGGCGCTGCGCCTCGTCTGCGATCGCGAATCCGAGATCGAGCGCTTCATCCGCGAGGAATACTGGCAGATCGCTGCCATTCTCGGCACACCGCGCAAGGAGAATTTCGAAGCGCGGCTGACCGCCTTCGACCGCAAGAAGCTGCAAAAACTCGACATTGCCAACAAGGCGCAGGCCGACGACATCAAGGCGATGCTCGACGGCGCCACCTTCAAGGCGCGCTCGGTCGAAGCCAAGCCAACCAGACGCAATCCAGGCCCGCCCTTCACCACCTCGACGCTGCAGCAGGCGGCGTCATCGGGCCTCGGCTTTTCGGCCAGCCGCACCATGCAAGTGGCGCAGCGGCTCTATGAAGGCATGGAAATCGGCGGCGAGACCACCGGCCTGATAACCTATATGCGAACCGACGGCGTGCAGATGGCACCCGAGGCAATCGCGGCTGCGCGCGACGCGATCGTCAAGGAATTCGGCCCAAAATACCTGCCGGAAAACCCGCGTCAGTACACGACCAAAGCCAAGAACGCCCAGGAAGCGCACGAGGCGATCCGCCCGACCGATTTCATGCGCACGCCCGCTTCGGTCAGGCAATATCTCGATTCCGACCAGATGCGGCTCTATGAGCTGATCTGGAAGCGCGCCATCTCCAGCCAGATGCAGCCGGCCGAGATCGAGCGCACCACGGTCGAGATCGAAGCGGTCAACGGAGCCCGCACCGCCGAGCTCCGCGCCATCGGTTCGGTCGTCCGCTTCGACGGCTTCATTGCCGCCTACACCGACCAGAAGGACGACGACGCGGAAGACGAGGAAAACCGCCGTCTGCCCGAGATCCGCGCCGGCGAGCAGCTTGCCCGCGAAGCGATCAACGCCACCCAGCACTCCACCGAACCGCCGCCGCGCTATTCGGAAGCGTCGCTGATCAAGAAGCTGGAAGAACTCGGCATCGGCCGTCCGTCGACCTACACCGCGATCCTGAAGACGCTCGAGGACCGCGACTACGTCACCCTCGACAAGCGCCGGCTGGTGCCGCAGGCCAAGGGTCGGCTGCTCTCGGCCTTCCTCGAAAGCTTCTTCCGGCGCTATGTCGAGTATGACTTCACCGCGTCTCTCGAAGAAAAGCTCGACGAGATTTCCGACGGCAAGCTCGCCTGGAAGGACGTGCTGCGCGATTTCTGGAAGGATTTTTCGGGCGCCGTCGCCGACATCAAGGAACTGCGCGTCACCGACGTGCTCGATGCGCTGAACGAAGAACTGGCGCCGCTGGTGTTTCCCGCGCGGGAGGACGGCTCCAATCCCCGTATCTGCCCGAAATGTGGCACCGGCAATCTGTCGCTGAAGCTCGGCAAGTTCGGCGCCTTTGTCGGCTGCTCGAACTACCCCGAATGCTCGTTCACCCGCCAGCTCGGCGACGCCGCCAACCCCAATGGCGAGAATGGCGGCGGCGAAGACGGCACCAAGGTGATCGGCAAGGATCCGTACACCACCGAGGAAATCACGCTGCGCAGCGGCCGCTTCGGCCCCTATCTGCAACGTGGCGACGGCAAGGAAGCCAAGCGCTCCAGCCTGCCCAAGGGCTGGACGGTCGAGTCCATCGACCACGAAAAGGCGCTCGCTCTGCTGTCGCTGCCACGCGATGTCGGCAAGCATCCGGAGAGCGGCAAGATGATCTCCGCTGGGCTCGGTCGCTACGGGCCTTTCGTGCTGCATGACGGCACCTACGCCAACCTCGAAGGCATCGACGAGGTGTTTTCGATCGGCCTCAACCGCGCCGTGTCGGTGATTGCCGAGAAGCAATTGAAGGGCAAGGGCGGCCGCAATGGCGGCACCGCCGCTGCGCTGAAAGAGCTTGGCGACCATCCGGATGGCGGCGGCAAGATCGTCGTGCGCGACGGCAAATACGGGCCCTACGTGAACTTCGGCAAGGTCAATGCGACGCTGCCCAAGGGCAAGGACCCGCAGTCCGTGACGATCGAGGACGCGCTGGCGCTGATCGCCGAGAAGGAAGCCAAGGGCGGCGGCGGCAAGAAGCCATTCCGCAAGGCGGCGGCGGCCAAGGCCCCGGCAGCCAAGAAGACAGCAACCAAGAAGGCGGCGGCGAAAAAACCGGCGGCCAAGAAAAAGGGATAACGGCGTGGCGCGCAGGATCACCGGTAGAACCCACGGCGATCCGCGCACCGCTGATACCCGCGCCAAGGTCAAGGACGACTATCGCCCGTCGCGCGACGAAATCCTGCGCTATATCGCCGAAAATCCCGACCGTTCCGGAAAGCGCGAGATCGCCAAGGCGTTCGCGCTGCGCGGCGACGACCGCATCTGGCTGAAGGACATTTTGCGCGACCTGCAGGACGAGGGCCTGCTGACCAAGGAGCGCAAGCAACTCGCCCGCGTCGGCGCCCTGCCCCATGTCGCCGTGCTCGACATTTTTGGCCGCGACGGCGACGGCATCTTGCTGGCGCATCCGGCCGAGGCCGTCGGCCCTGGCGAACCGCCCGTCGTCTCGATCCGTGTGTCGCGCAGCGGCAACGGGCCGGCGCCCGGCATCGGCGACCGCGTGCTGGCCAAGACCTTTCCGACCAATGAGGCGACCGGCCCCGCCTATACCGGCCGGGTGATGAAGATCTTCGAGAAGCGCACCGATGCCGTTCTCGGCATCTTTCGCATCTTGCAGGACGGCACCTTTCGCATCGAGCCGGTGGAGCGCCGCCAGCCCGAGCTGATCGTCGACAAGGAATTCCAGAACGGCGCCAAAAACGGCGATCTGGTCGAGGTCGAGCCCGCGAGGGCCTCGCGCTATGGCCTGCCACGCGCAAAAGTGCTGGCGGTGCTGGGGTCGCTGACCAGCGAAAAGGCGGTCTCGATGATCGCCATCCACGCCCATGACATTCCGCACATTTTTCCGGCCGACGTCATCGCCGAATCCGAGGCCGTGAAGCCTGCGACGCTTGATCACCGCGAGGATTGGCGCGACCTGCCGCTGATCACTATCGACCCCGCCGACGCCAAGGACCATGACGACGCGGTGTTCGCCACGCCGGATCTTGATGAGAAGAACCCTGGCGGCGTCATCGCCACCGTCGCCATCGCCGATGTCGCCGCCTATGTCCGCTATGGCACCGCCCTCGACCGCGAGGCGCTGAAGCGCGGCAATTCGGTCTACTTTCCGGACCGCGTCGTGCCGATGCTGCCCGAGCGCATTTCCAACGATCTCTGTTCGCTGCGCGAAGGCCAGGATCGCCCGGCTCTGGCGGTGCGCATGACTTTTGCCGCCGATGGCCGCAAGCTCAGGCATTCCTTCCACCGCGTCATGATGAAGTCGGCGGCAAAACTGGCCTACCCGCAGGCGCAGGCGGCGATAGACGGTGTGCCCGACGACAGGACCGGCCCGATCCTCGACAGCGTGCTGAAGCCGCTGTGGGACGCCTACGGCATCCTCAAGCGCGGCCGCGACGGACGCCAACCGCTGGAACTCGACCTGCCCGAGCGCAAGATCGTGCTCAAGGAAGACGGCACCGTCGATCGCGTCATCGTCCCGGAACGGCTCGACGCCCACAAGCTGATCGAAGAGTTCATGATCCAGGCCAATGTCGCTGCCGCCGAAACGCTGGAGGCGAAGAAGCAGGCACTGGTTTTCCGCGTCCATGATGCGCCGTCGCTGGCCAAGCAGGAATCGCTGCGCGAGTTTCTGCAGACGCTCGGCCTGTCCTTGGCGCGCGGCGCGCAGATGCGACCAAGCCAGTTCAACGGCATTCTGGAGCGCGTGCGTGGCGCCGACAATGAGGGGCTGGTCAACGAAGTGGTGCTGCGTTCGCAGAGCCAGGCCGAATATTCGCCAAAGAACATCGGCCATTTCGGCCTCAACCTGAAACGCTACGCGCATTTCACCTCGCCGATCCGCCGTTATGCCGACCTGATCGTGCACCGCGGGCTGATTGCCGCCCTTGGCCTTGGTCCGGGCGGGCTGACACAGGATGAGGAAGCGCGGCTCGAAGACGTCTCGGTGCTGATCTCCGGCACCGAGCGCCGTGCCATGGCCGCCGAGCGCGACACGGTCGACCGGCTGATCGCAGCCTATCTTGCCGAGCGCATCGACGATCGGTTCGACGCGCGCATTTCGGGCGTCACCAAATCGGGACTATTTGTCCAATTGCCACAATTTGGCGCAGATGGTTTCATCCCGGTGTCAACTCTCGGCGGCGATTACTATATATACGACGAGACGGCCCGATCGCTCTACGGAGAGCGCACCGGCAAGGGTTATCAACTTGCCGACCGCGTCGAAGTCCGCCTCATCGAAGTGGCGCCAATGGCCGGTGCGATGCGTTTCGAGATGCTGACCGACCCGAAGCCGCTGCCCGGCTCCAAGCGGTCGTTTCACAAGGCCAAAGGCCGCGCCCGTGCGTCGCAATCGCGTCCAGGCTCGCGCGGCAGGAGACGATGATGCAAAACGAACTGGGTCTCGAACAGCCGATCTTCGGTGGCGAACATCACTCGGGCCGGGCCGCCCGCCCGCTGTGGACGGCGATGAAGCGCGGCGCGCTCGGCCGCTGCCCGCATTGCGGCGAAGGAAAACTGTTCCGAGCCTTCACCAAGACCGTCGAAAAATGCGATGTCTGCGGCGAGGACCTTCATCACCACCGCGCCGACGACCTGCCCGCCTATCTCGTCATCGTCATCGTCGGCCACATCGTGCTGGGCGCCTTCATGGGTATCGAGGCGACCTCCACCCTGTCGCTCTGGCAGCACATCGTCATCTGGGTGCCGCTGACCATCCTTCTGGCGCTGGCGCTGCTGCAGCCAGTCAAGGGCGCCGTCATCGGCCTGCAATGGGCGTTCTATATGCACGGCTTCGGTGGTGAAGAAGACAGGATCGAGTCTCATCCCGAGGCTTGAAATCAAGACTGGCGCAATCGGCCACGGCCGAACGCCACTTTCGCATTCGAGAAGATTCCGCTAAAGCGCGTCGCGTGTGAAGGGATTCATGCGACGCGCTTTTGATTTGTGTTTTCATGCATGTCGTTGTCCCAAACCGCTACGCACTTTTGGGCGGCATGCATCAGGTCGAGCGTATGGACGGGATGACCAAGGCAGAAGTCGACAGGGTTGAGCGGCGCGAAATACCGCGTGACGCCAGGCCTATGCGCCCGCGTGACGCCGCGACGCTGATCCTGCTCGACCGCCAGGGCGATGAGTTTCTGGTGCTGATGGGCCGTCGCCACGCCGGCCACGCCTTCATGCCGGGGAAATTCGTCTTTCCCGGCGGCCGCACCGATCCCGCCGACAGCCGTATCCCCGTCGCCACCGCCTTGCATCCGCAGGAAGAAGCGAATTTGACCGCCGGCGTCGGCCGCACCAGCCTGGCGCGTGCCCGCGCCATTGCGCTCTCAGCAATCCGCGAAACCTACGAGGAAGCCGGCCTGCTCATCGGTCAGAAAGGCGCCTTTGCGACGGACAAGCGCGATTGGCAGGGTTTCGTCGAGCACGGCGTAACGCCTTCGCTGGCAGCGCTGCGCTTCATTGCCCGCGCCATCACCCCGCCCAACCGGGTGCGCCGTTTCGACACGCGCTTCCTCAGCGCGTGGCGCAGCGATGTGGTGGTCGAATTGCCGGGCGGCGGCCCGACCAACGAACTGGAAGAACTGGTCTGGTTGCCGCTGGCCAAGGCCAGGGAGGCCGACATACCCGACATCACCCGCATGATCCTGGACGAGTTGCAGACCCGGCTCGCCCGCGATCCGCTGCTGCATCCCGGTGGTTCGGTGCCCTTCTACCGGCTGGTCCGCAACCGCTTCACCCGCGAAATTCTGTAAAGCATCGAGTAATCAGGCATCTCATGACGGTCGATACCCAACCACAGGGCGACGAACGCGTACACTGGCTGCCGATGATCGCGGCGATCTCGTCGATCAGCGTCGTCGGCATCGCCATCGGCCTCGGCATGCCGCTGCTCAGCGTCATCTTGGAAACGCGCGGCCATTCGGCATCGATGATCGGCCTCAACACCGCGGTCGCCGGCCTGGCCTCGATCGCCGGCGCCCCACTTGCCACCCCGCTCGCCATGCGCTTCGGCGTCGCATGGACCATGATTGCCATGATTGTCGCGGGGGCGCTCGCCTTCGTCGGTTTCCATTTCGCGCCGGATTTCTGGATGTGGTTTCCATTGCGCATCGTGCTGCACATCGCGCTGACGGTGCTGTTCATCCTGTCGGAGTTCTGGATCAGCACCTCGGCGCCGCCGCACCGGCGTGGCCTGGTTCTCGGCATCTACGCCACCGTCCTGTCGCTCGGCTTTGCCGCGGGACCGTGGCTGTTCGCCCATCTCGGCAGTTCCGGCTTCGCGCCCTTCGGCGTCATCATCGGATTGGTGACGCTGGCCGCCATACCGGTGCTGGCCGCGCGGAACGAAAGCCCCACCATTGTGGCCGACGGCGAGACCAGCAATTTCCTGCGCTACATCTGGCTGGTGCCGACGGCGACCGCTGCCGTGCTGGTATTCGGCGCCGTCGAAACCGGCGGTTTTGCGCTGTTCCCGGTCTACGGCAACCGCATCGGCTACTCCGAGGCCGACGCCGCCCTGCTGCTGACCATGATCGGCCTCGGCAACGTGCTGTTGCAGATCCCGATCGGCATGATCAGCGACCGCGTCTCAGACCGCCGCTATCTGCTTCTGGCCTGCGCCATCGTCGGACTGGCAGGCACCATCTTCATGCCGTTCTTCGCCCAGAACTGGCATCTGATGGCGGCACTGCTGTTCGTCTGGGGCGGTGTGGTCGCGGCCATGTACACGATCGGCCTCGCTCATCTCGGCTCCCAGCTCTCCGGCCATGAACTGGCATCCGCCAACGCTGCCTTCGTGCTCTGCTATGGCGTCGGCATGGTGCTCGGGCCGCAGGCGATCGGCATTGGCATGGACGCTTTTGGACCGTCCGGTTTCGGTTGGGCGCTGGGCCTGTTCTTCGGCGCCTATATCGCGCTGGTCGGCGTCAGGCTGTTGCGAAAGATCCTGTAGCGCACTGCATGGCCGCCAGCCCTGCGTTCATAGCCGCTCGCTGTGGCTGCTGACAGAACCGTGTCAGGAGCCTCCGGGTAAAAGAGTGTCCTCGAAAACACCTTGAGTTGAGGATATCTCCATGATCGACAGCGGCTTTGAAACCACATCCCTTCGAATGACGCTTCTGCTGCTTGTGACCTTCCAGGCGCCGGCCGCGGATGTCGACCGCATCATGGACGCCGTGGTCGCGATAGCGCCGCTGGTCATGGGCAAATATGACCGCAATGCCTATCAGTCGGCGCACGGCATCGAACGCTACAGGCCCCTGGAAGGCACTGCCGCGGGGCCGGAGACCGAACTGCGGCGTCGCCCGGGCACGGTGGAGGTTTCGTTCGAATTGCCCGATGACCAGGCACTGGCCTCCCGGGTGGTCGAGGCAATCTTCCAGGCGCACTCCTATCAGGAACCGGTGATCCGCATTCAGCCAATCCTCGCCAGCCGGTCCAAGGGGCTGGATGACCAGGCCAATCCGAATCGCTGGTGGAACACGACGGGTGACTGGAAGAAGGCCGCCTCGCCGCTCAAGGAGGACGCCTGACAAAGGGGAACGGTGGGCTCCAGACCGGCTCGGGAATTCGTGACCAAGCCGCGCGGGCTTGACTTTCAGGGCGCTTTCTTTATGTGTCGCGCCAAGTTTCCCGCGTCCGGGTGTTTCCCCGTGCTCCAGCGGCCAAAACTCCACCAACACAACGGACGAACATCATGGCCAAAGCCGCAAATATCAAGATCAAGCTTCTGTCGACCGCCGACACCGGTTTCTTCTACGTGACCAGCAAGAACAGCCGCACCAAGACCGACAAGCTGTCGTTCCGCAAATACGACCCGGTCGCCAAGAAGCACGTCGAGTTCAAGGAAACCAAGATCAAGTAATCTGGTTTCTCTCCGCGATACAAAAACGCCGCCCATTGGGCGGCGTTTTTGTTTCAAGGCGCGCTGAAAAGCACGAAACTTCCGAAGTTTGGCGCGGAATCCTGATGTAATCCTTTTGAGAGAAGGGGGCCGGTCGGCGGTTGGCAGCGGTACGAGGAGGCCACTATGTGCCAGCGCCGGCCGGCCGACCCCACGGACCCAGGAGATGCGGCGGACCTGAGCATCATGGGGTATTTTTCGGATCGATCCGGCAATCTGTCCTCGCGCCGGCTCCGTCTATGGGCTGCACATTTGCGCAACAGCTTATGGAAATCAACAGTTTCTTAACCAAGGCTCCCGAATCGCTTGGATTAAGGTAAATTCGTAACCCTGTCGGGTTGACAGGATAATCGGGCGCCGGCCCCTGGGCATGATTAGAAAAGATCATGCTCGAACACCGAGATAGAACTCCATCCCGCGTCCATCGGGATGGAACAGGCCCTAAGCCGCCTTGGCAACGACGCGATTGCGGCCGCCGCTCTTGGCTTCATAGAGCGCAAGATCGGCGCGCTTCATCAGTCCCGCGACCGTATCCGCCCCCTTGAGCACCGACGATACACCGACGCTGACGGTGACTTCGACCGTCTTGCCCTCATGACCGAGGGCAAAGGGCAGCTGGGCGATTTCGGCGCGAATACGCTCGGCAACCCTTTCGGCGACCGCGCCATCCGTGTCCGGCATCACCACCACGAATTCCTCGCCACCGAAGCGGCAGGCAAGGTCGATGCCGCGCACATTCTTACGCAGCCGCCGCGCGAATTCGCGCAGCACCGCATCGCCACCGTCATGACCATACGCGTCATTGATCGTCTTGAAGCGGTCGAGATCGGTGATCATCACCGAAAGGGGCCGTCGTCGCGCCACGGCGCGATCGAACAGCGTCTGCAGATGGCTGTCGAGGTAGCGGCGGTTGTGCAGCCCGGTCAGTCCATCGGTCACCGCCATCTCGATGGTCTGGGTGACGCTGGCGCGGAGCTGGTCGTTATAGCGCTTGCGGCGCACCTGCGTGCGCAGCCGCGCCAGCAACTCCTGCTGGTCGATCGGCCGCATCAGGTAGTCGTTGATGCCGAGTTCGAGGCCGCGGATGATCCGCCCCTCCTCACCTTCCTCGGCAAGGAGGATGATCGGCAGGAAGCGGGTACGATCGAGCGAACGCAGTTGCGAGCATAGCCGCAGCGGATCGAATTCGGCAAAGGCCGTCGAGATCATGACGCATTCATAGGGCGCTTCGGCAGCCTGGAAGAAGCCGGCATGCGGATCGGTGGCAATGTCGAGATCGGCACTGTCGCGCAGCATCTTCTGGATGCGCTCGACTGAGGATTTGCGCTCGTCGATCAGCAGAACTTTTGGCGTCGCGTCTTCGGACGTGAAGGTGCGGCTCAAAAGCTCCTCGATGCCGATGTTGCGTGTGGTCGAGGCACGCAGGCGCAATTCGTCGGTCAGCGACTTCAGCCTGACCAGGCTTTTCACGCGCGTCATCAGCTGCAGGTCATTGACCGGCTTGGTCAGGAAATCGTCGGCGCCAGCCTCGAGACCGCGCACCCGATCCGCAACCTGGTCGAGCGCCGTGATCATGACAACCGGGATATGCGATGTCGCCGGATCGCTCTTCAGCCGCCTGCAGACCTCGAACCCATCCATGTCAGGCATCATCACATCGAGCAGCACGACATCGACCTTGCCGTTTTCGCAGGTCTCGATCGCGTCCGGCCCATTGGAGGCGGTCAGCACCTCGAAATATTCGGCCAGCAGCCGGACCTCGAGCAGCTTCACATTGGCAGGGATGTCGTCGACGACGAGGATCCGCGCAGTCATGTCATGAGGCTCCGGCTAGGCTGGCGATGCGCATCAGGCATCGCCCAGATAGGATTTGATGGTTTCGATGAAACGCGGCACCGAGATCGGCTTGGAAATATACGCCTCGCAGCCACCCTGGCGAATGCGCTCCTCATCGCCCTTCATGGCAAACGCGGTGACGGCAATGACCGGGATGGAGTGGAGGTCATCGTCCTCCTTGAGCCATTTGGTCACCTCCAGGCCTGACACCTCAGGCAGCTGGATATCCATCAAGATGAGATCCGGCCGGTGCTGGCGCGCCAGATCGAGCGCTTCCAGACCGTTGCGCGTGCGCACCGTCTCATAGCCGCTTGCTTCGATGAGGTCCCGAAAGAGCTTCATGTTGAGCTCGTTGTCCTCGACGATCATGACCTTCTTAGGCATCGATTTCCCGTCCCGGCGAGCCTTCTGCCCGAAGGCTGCCGTCATGCGCCCTTGTTGGAGCACACCAAACCCACGTTCACTCTAAGGCAATATGATTGACGAAACGGAAACCCGCAGTTGCAAAAGCTATTCGGATTCCATCTCGAAAACCGCATTGGACCGGGGCGGTGGCTTGCCGCAGGCGACGCTTGCGATTACTGCGGAAAAGAGACTCATTTCCGCACCCAGAAGGTAGTGATGGCAAACGCAGCGTCAATGCGCGAGGAAGCCGAAACCATTGCCGTGAAGGCGCTGGGCTTCGTCGCCGCCGATCCGGAACTTCTGCCGCGCTTTCTGGCGATCACCGGCATCGAAGCCCATTCCATCCGGCGGGCCGCCAGCGAGCCGGGATTCCTCGCCGGTGTGCTGCAGTTCATCCTCGCCCACGAACCGACCTTGTTGCGCTTCGCCGAAGAAACCGGCACGCCGCCGGCCTCGGTCGGCAAGGCCTTGCGAGCGTTGCCGCTGGGCGGCGACGACCATGAGCATTCGATATGAGCGATGATCCCGAAACCGCAAGGCAGATCGAGGAACTTGCCGCCGACGACCGGCCGCTGCTGGTGCTCGACGTCGACGATGTCGTGCTCGAATTCATCCGGCCGTTCCCGCGTTTTCTCCAGTCGCGCGGCTTTGAACTGACGCTGGCCTCGTTTCGTCTCACCGGCAATATCGCCGAAACGGCGAGCGGCCGTCTGATCGACCAGGCGGAGGTGACCGATCTCCTGGGTGATTTCTTTGACGCGCAGGCCGACTGGCAGAGTGTCACCGACGGCGCCGCGCACGCGCTTTCGAGCCTCGGTGATTGCGCCGAGATCATCCTGCTGACAGCCATGCCGCACAGGCATCGCGCGGTGCGCCGCGCCCATCTCGACGCTCTCGGGCTGAACCACCCGCTTTTGACGACCGAAATGGCCAAAGGCCCGGCGGTGGCCAAATTGCGCGGCACCAAGGGCCGGCCGGTGGCCTTCGTTGACGACCAGCCGCACAATCTGGTGTCGGTGCGCAGCGCCGTTGCCGACGCGCACCTCTTCCACCTGATGGCCGACAATTCGCTGCGCGCCTTCCTGCCGCCAGTGCCTGACGACATCGTGGTTGTTGAGGATTGGCACGCGGCTATGCCGAAGATCGCGACGGCGCTCGGGCTCTAAAGCCAGCCGCGTCGAAGCCCGGCGCTCAGGGACTAAGCTTCGCCCCTGCCCCACCACCGCTGTTCCCCTCGCCAGGAGTCACATCCTGATCGGTGTTGTCTTCCACCACAGGATCGGGACCCTTCAACATGGCGCCGTTGACCGCCACCGAACCGTCGTGCTTGGCGTTGATGACCCATTCCAGCCGGCCGTCCGGGAGCGTCTTGGCAAATCCCTTGATGGCCAGCGCGCCGGTGAAAGCTTGCGAAGCCTGAGGGTCGGTCCTCGCCGCCTCCTGCAGGCTTGCCACGATCTTGTCATAGCCGGTGACGTCGATGGTCACGTTGGCATCGGGCTTCTCGCCATCGGGAAACGTCATGTCGCCCTCCAGCGCGATTTCAGCACCGCCGCTCTTGACCGTGCTGTGGCCGATGAAAATCTTGGGACCATTGGCCAGGAAGCCAGCCTTCAGCCCCTCGCCAAAATCGTCCGACAGCGGCGGATTCTTGTTGAGATCGAAGGCTTCGATTGCCTTCTTCGCCATGGTGTCGAGATCGATGTTGGCGCCGCCGAAATTGAGATCGAAATCGGTGGGCAGCAGCGCCACGCTCCAGGCCGGAACAAGATGTTGCGGTATCGAGAGCCCCGACGCTTTGATCCCGTAATTGATCGTCCCGCTGCGGGCGACGCCGTCCATGCCGAAAGCAACACCCACATTGGCCGCGCCGAAACTGCCGACCGGGCTGCCGACGCTGAAATCCTTGAAACTGTAAGCGCCATCGATCCGCCCCCATAGCGGCAGCGCGGCCAAGAGGTGCGACTTGAGTTCGGCTTGGTTGGCCTTCAGATTCGCCTCGTCCTGATTGGCCACGGCGAAGGCCAACAGGTCCAGAAGAGGCTTCGTCCGCAGCCCCTTGCCTTTAGCGTCCACCGACAATTCGGGCGACTTGATCGCCAGCGGGATTTTCTGCCCGCTGTTAGGGTTATCGATCGCGATCGATTCGGCAAAGTCGGCGATTGTCTGAACCATGTTGAAATCGACACCGCCATTTGCGCCCTTGATAGCGCTTATTGTGGCAGTTCCAGCACCAGAACTCATATCCGTGCGCTGCCTGGCATCCTGCGACGTCATCGTCATGCCTTCCAGCGACGACGTCGCGCTGCTGAAAGCCGCCAGTTCGGGATCGTAGATGCCGACGAACTTGCCGCCCTTGATCGACACCTTCATGCTTTGCGGACCCTGAGGCCCGTTGAACTCCATCGTCCCTTCTGGTGCCAGATTGCCTGAGACATCCCACGCGCCATCGCTGCGTGGCTTGGTCAAGAGCGCATAGGGCGTGAGATCAAGCTTCAAGCCATCCTGTTTGCCCAGGAGATCCACGAGCGGCTTGAAATCGAATGCGAGCTTGTAGGCATCGCCGTCGACCGAAATCTTCAGAAACCCTATGTCGAACGGCGTCTTGCCGAAATAGCGCGCCAGATTGTCGGTAAGCTGCTTCGCGCCCTGGCTATCAACCGTCTGGCCAAGCGCCGGTGCGCTGCAGGCAAGAAGCAAAACAAATGGCAAAACGCGCTTCATATCGATCCTCCACTCTATTGCGGCCGTCAAAACCGTTCTTGCCACTGGTAGGGAAATACCATCACGGCTGCAAGACAACACCCATGATTGCTGGCGGGCTGTCCTACAGCACCAGCCGCATCAGCGGCCGGCCGGTTTTGCGCTCGACCAGCCGCTCGAAGCCGGCCTTTTCGAACACCCGCGACGAGCCGACGAACAGGCCAATCGATCGCGAATCGCGCGACAGGTCGATCGGGCAGGCCTCGACCTGCCGCGCACCGTTCTCGCGGGCAAAGGCGATGCCGCCTTCGACCAGTCGGTGCGAGATGCCTCGCCCCCTCGCCTTGGCGCGGATGAAGAAGCAGGAGATCGCCCAGACGCCGGGATCCATGGCATCGGCCGGGTCGACCGGCGCCGACCCCCTGCCCTGATTGTTCCATTCGGGCACGTCGGCACGCGGGCCGATCTGCATCCAGCCGACCGCCTTGTCGTCCTCGAAGGCCAGCAGGCCGGGTGGCGGCCCGGCCTCGATCCGCGCCTTGATATGATCCTTGTTGCGCTCGCGGCTGCTCTCGCGACGCACGGCCGGCGCCAGCCGGAAATGCGTGCACCAGCAGCCGTAACAGGCGCCCTGCTTGCCGAAAAGGTCTTCGAAATCCGCCCACAGCGCGGGCGCCAGCGGCTTTATGGTCGTGCTCATGCGTTCTCCCCAGGCCAAGCTTGTCGCTGCCCTCGGACTGACGTACCATTGCATTTGTTCTCTTTATGTTCGCAGCGATGGCGGCCCCTGTCAACAATCCCGAGCACGGTTTTTGCCGCGACTGCCTGACCTTTCAGCGCAGCGAGGCACGCCGTTGCGAGCGCTGCGGCAGCCCGAGGCTGGCCCGCCACTCCGAACTCTACCGTCTGCATCTCGCCCATATCGACTGTGACGCGTTCTATGCGGCCGTCGAAAAGCGCGACAATCCGGCGCTGAAGGACCGGCCGCTGATTATCGGCGGCGGCAAGCGCGGTGTCGTCTCCACCGCATGCTACATCGCCCGCATCCACGGCGTGCGCTCGGCGATGCCGATGTTCAAGGCGCTCGAAGCCTGTCCGGAAGCGGTCGTTCTCCCGCCGGACATGGAAAAATACGTCCGCGTCGGCCGCGAGGTGCGCGCGTTGATGCAGGCGCTGACGCCGCTGGTCGAGCCGCTCTCCATCGATGAGGCCTTTCTCGACCTTGCCGGCACCGAGCGGCTGCATGGCATGCCGCCTGCCGTGGTGCTGGCGCGGTTCGCGCTGACTGTCGAAAAGGAGATCGGCATCACCGTTTCGGCGGGCCTTTCCTACTGCAAGTTCCTCGCCAAGGTGGCGTCCGACTTCCGCAAGCCGCGCGGTTTTTCGGTGATCGGCGAGGCCGAGGCGCCCGGCTTTCTGGCTGAGCAGCCGGTGACGATGATCTGGGGTGTGGGAAAGGCCTTCGGCGCAAACCTGGAACGCGACGGCATCCGCAGCATCGGCCAGTTGCAACGCATGGAGCGCGGCGACCTGATGCGCCGCTATGGCGTCATGGGCGACCGGCTTTACCACCTGTCGCGCGGCGAGGACGACCGCCGCGTCCATCCCGACCAGGACGCCAAGAGCGTATCGGCGGAAACCACCTTCGACACCGACATTGCAACCATGGACGAACTGGTCCCGGTGCTGAGAGCGCTGTCGGAGAAGGTCTCGGGACGGCTGAAGAAGTCAGGTATTGCGGGGCGCACCGTGGTGCTGAAGCTGAAGACGCAGGATTTCAAGCTCCGCACCCGCAACCGACAGCTCGGCGACCCGACCCGGCTGGCCGACCGCATTTTCCAGACCGGGCTCGAACTGCTGCGCAAGGAAGCGGACGGGACGAAATACCGGCTGCTCGGCATCGGCGTCAGCGACCTCTCGGACGACGACAAGGCCGACCCGCCCGACCTCGTCGACATCCAGTCGCGCAAGCGCGCCATGGCCGAAGGCGCCATCGACACGCTGCGCGACAAGTTCGGCAAGAAGGCGGTGGAAACCGGCTATACCTTCGGCAAGGGCCGCAACGCCCACCCGCCCGAGCCGATTGAGGATTGAGGCATCGAGATCAAGTTCGCTTCAGATCGATCCGGCTCGTCACCACGCTCTTGCCGGTCTTCGGATCGACGTCGGTAACCGTCAGCCGCATGCCGTCGCCGCTGGTTTTCTCGACCGTCAGCCGCGCCTTGAGATCGCCGTTGACGACCTGGGCCCAACGAATGCCGAGATTGATCGCATTGCCCGATCGGCTGCCGGCGAGCTGCGCCGGCCCGGTGCGCGATCCGACATAGACGCCGCTGTATTTCGCACCTGTGACCTTCAAGTTGGCGCTGATGGCCCGCGTTACCACAACGAGACCGCGGCAATTGCCATCCAGCGAGAGCGAGGTTGAGGTCGCATTCGACTTGAAGCTGCAGGATACACCGACATTCGGCACATCGGTGGTTACCTGGACCGTGCCTTTGCCAGCGAAATTCCCCTGCAATGAGCTCAGAAAATCGGCCTCGTCGGCATGGGCTGCGCCGCTTGCGGCCATCAGGCACCCGGCAAGCAGAAATCGTGCGAATGATTTCATCTTAAACTCTCCCCGTTGGTGTTGAAAAACCGCACTTCCAACAATTTTGGCAAATACCGGGAATCAACGCCTGCCGCAGCGGCAGGTTCCGCTGCCGACATGACTGTTTTGCAACGCGGCTGTGGCCCAGTCGAATGCGGCGGCTAGCGGTTGCGATAAAGGTCCCGACTTGCGAGATAGCGCACATGGCACCTGCTCCCTCGATCCCCAAGGCCGCATTCTGGATGGCGCTGTCGATCGCATCGTTCCTGGCGATGTCGGTCGCCGGCCGTGCCACGACAGCCGAACTCAATGTCTTCCAGGTGCTGGAGCTGCGCTCGGTGATCGGCTTTTTCATCCTGCTGCCGCTGGTGATGATGAGCGGCGGCTTTGCCGCGATGCGCACGCAGCGCCCCGTCGCCCATATTGCCCGCAACGTCATCCACTACACCGGCCAGGCGGCGTGGCTTTACGCATTGACGCTGATCCCGCTCGCCGTGCTGATCTCGATCGAATTCACGACACCGATCTGGACGGCGCTGCTGGCGGTCGGCTTTCTCGGCGAACGGCTGTCGCGGCCTAGGCTGGCGGCGATCGCGCTGGGTCTGATCGGCGTGGTGATCATCGTGCGCCCCGGCGTCGGCGCCGTCGATCCGGGACATCTGATCGTGCTCGGTGCCGCGGTCTGCTTCGGCATCTCGGTGGTCATGGTCAAATCGCTGACGCGCACCGACAGCGTCGTGCGCATCATCTTCTGGATGCTGATCATCCAGTCGGTGGTCGGCTTGATCCCGGCGCTCTACGAATGGCGCAACCCGCCGCTGGAACTCTGGCCGTGGATCGTGCTGATCGCCTTCAGCGGCATGTCCTCGCATTTCTGCATGGCCCGCGCGCTCGCTTATGCCGACGCGACGGTCATCTCGCCGATGGATTTTCTGCGCGTGCCGTTATCGGCTCTGATCGGCTGGCTGCTCTATAGCGAGCAGATCGACGCCTTCACCGCCGGCGGCGCGCTGCTCATCCTGATGGGCAATCTGCTCAACCTGCAGCGCAAGGCACCGCAAGCAGCCGAGATCGCGGCATCCTAGACCAGCTCGACTTCCACCACGCCCTGCACCGCGCGCATGGCGGATGCAATTTGTGGCGAGACGCGATACCCGCCCGGCAAAGCGATCTCGACCTCGCCCTGCGCCTCTCCCTTGATCAGGATAATACTGACCTGGCTGTCGCCACGCTGTTTGAGCTGCGATTGAATGATTGAAGTTGGGCCCTCGTCTCTCACAAAGACCCGCAGCGCCTTCTGGATGCGGCTGGCCTCGTCCTCCAGCGACTGCACCGAGTTGATGCGCAGATTGACGCCTTCAGGCCGGTCCTCGGCCGAAACGGTGATCACCACCGAGCGGCCGGGCTCGAGCAGGTCGCGATACTGCGCCAGCCCTTCGGAAAACAGCACGGCCTCATACTGGCCGGACGTGTCGGAAAAAGCGATAACGCCCATCTTGTTGCCGGTGCGCGTCTTGCGCTCCTGCTTGGTGGTCACGGTCCCGGCCAGCCGCCCGGCGGCGGCGCCGCGCTTGACTGCGGCCGAGAACTCGCCCCAGTTCTGCACCCGCATCTTTTGTAGCGCCGCCTTGTACTCGTCGAGCGGATGCGCCGAAAGATAGAAGCCGACCACCTGGAATTCCCGGTGCAGACGGTCGGCGGCGAGCCACGGCTCTGTCACCGGAAGGTTGAGCGCCTGCGACTGGGCGCCCAGCGAAGCGCCAAAAATGTCCGCCTGGCCGGAGACGGCGTTCTGCTGCGCCAGCGAAGCCAGCCCCATCATCCGCTCGACCCCCGCCATCATCGCCGCGCGGTCGTGGCCGAAGCAGTCGAGCGCGCCGGCGGTGATCAGGCTTTCGAAGACGCGCTTGCCGACAATCTTGGGATCGACCCTTTCGCAGAAATCGGCGAGGTTCTTGAACGGTTTTTCGCCACGCATGGCGACGATATGCTCGACCGCCGCATCGCCGACACCCTTGAGAGCGGCAAGCGAATAGAAGATGCGGTTCTCGCCGACCTCGAAATTCCGGAACGACGTCATAACCGACGGCGCCGAGACCACAATGCCGAGACGCAGTGCATCCTGGCGGAAATCGGCGAGCTTGTCGGTGTTGCCCATGTCGAGCGTCATCGACGCCGCCAGGAATTCGACGGGGTAATGCGCCTTCAGATAGGCGGTCTGGTAGGAAACAACCGCATAGGCGGCGGCATGCGACTTGTTGAAACCGTAGTCGGCGAACTTGGCCAGCAGGTCGAAAATGAAGTCGGCTTGCGGCTTGCCGACGCCGCGCTCGACCGCGCCCGAGACAAAACGCTCGCGCTGTTTGTCCATCTCGGCGCGGATCTTCTTGCCCATGGCGCGGCGCAAAAGGTCGGCTTCGCCCAGCGAATAGCCGGACAGCTCCTGCGCGATCTGCATGACCTGTTCCTGGTAGACGATGACGCCTTGCGTCTCCTTCACCAGATGGTCGATCTTGGGGTGGATCGAGGCCATCTCCTCTTCGCCATGCTTTCTGGCGTTGTAGGTCGGGATGTTCTCCATCGGGCCGGGCCGGTAGAGCGCGACCAGCGCGATAATGTCTTCGATGCAGTCGGGTCGCATGCCGATCAGCGCCTTGCGCATGCCGGCACTTTCCACCTGGAACACGCCGACCACTTCGCCGCGCGACAGCATCGCGTAGGTATCGGGATCGTCGAGCGGGATCGTCGCCAGATCGATCTCGATGCCGCGGCGGCGGATCAGCTTGACCGCGGTCTCCAGCACCGTCAGCGTCTTCAGGCCAAGGAAGTCGAATTTTACCAGCCCGGCCTGCTCGACATATTTCATGTTGAACTGGGTGACCGGCATGTCCGAGCGCGGATCGCGGTACATCGGCACCAGTTCGGACAAAGGCCGATCGCCGATGACGATGCCGGCGGCGTGCGTCGAGGCGTGGCGGTAGAGGCCTTCCAGCTTCTGCGCCATGTCGAGCAAGGTCTGGACGATCGGCTCGCGCTCGGCCTCTTCGGCAAAGCGCGGCTCGTTGGCGATGGCGTCGGCGAGCTTGACCGGATTGGCCGGGTTCTGCGGCACCATCTTCGACAGCTTGTCGACCTGGCCATAGGGCATCTGCAGGACGCGGCCGACGTCGCGCAGCACGGCGCGGGCCTGCAGCGTACCGAAAGTGATGATCTGTCCGACCTGGTCGCGGCCGTATTTCTGCTGGACGTAGCGGATGACCTCCTCGCGCCGGTCCTGGCAGAAGTCGATGTCGAAATCGGGCATCGAGACGCGGTCGGGATTGAGAAAGCGCTCGAACAGCAGCGAGAAGCGCAGCGGGTCGATGTCGGTGATCGTCGTCGAATAGGCGACCAGCGATCCCGCGCCCGAACCGCGGCCCGGTCCGACCGGAATGCCCTGCGCCTTGGCCCATTTGATGAAGTCGGCGACGATCAGGAAGTAGCCGGGAAACTTCATCTTCTCGATGATGCCGAGCTCGAAATCCAGCCGCTCGCGATATTGCTCGACCGTGTAGCCGACGGTGGGTCCATGCGCTGCCAACCGGGCGTCGAGCCCTTCATGCGCCTGCCGGCGCAGTTCGTCGGCTTCTGCCTTCAGCGCCAATTCATTGTCGGCAACATCGCCACCGGTGAATCGCGGCAGGATCGGGTTGCGGTTCTTGGGATAGTAGGAACAGCGCAGCGCGATCTCGACCGTGTTGTCGATCGCCTCCGGCAGATCGGCGAACAGCCGCGCCATATCGGCCTGGCTGCGCAGGAAATTGTCTGATGTCAGCCGGCGGCGGTTGTCGGCGGCGACCACCGAGCCTTCGGCAATGGCGATCAGTGCGTCATGCGCGTCATAGTCGTCGCGCGCGAAGAAAAACGCCTCGTTGGTGGCGACCAGCGGCAGATCGTGACTGTAGGCGAGATCGACCGAGGATTTCTCGATCGCCCGATCATAACCGGAAACCCGATCGAGCTCGACATAGAGCCGGTCGCCGAACAGCGCCTTGAGAGCCAGGAGCCGCGCCTCGGCCAGATCGCGGCGGTCTTCCTTCAGCGCCCGGCCGATCGGGCCGCGCGGCCCGCCGGTGAGGCAGATCAGACCGCCGGAATGGCCTTGCAGCATCTCGGTGGTCAGATGCACGGGTTCGCCCGGCGGCGTCTCGAGATAGACCCGGCTGACCTGCTTGACCAGATTGGAGTAACCGGCCTCGGTGGCGGCGAGCAGCACCACCGGGCTCATCTCGGGCCCATGCCGGCGGCGGTCGCGCTGGGCGTCGCTGGTTTCGCCGGAAAAGACCAGATCGATCTGGCAGCCGATGATCGGCTGGATGCCGTCCTTCACCGCCTTTTGGGCAAATTCGAGCGCGCCGAACAGATTGTTGGTGTCGGTGACGGCGATCGCCGGGCACTCGTCCTGCACGGCGTGGCCGACGATCTTGCTGAGCTGCAAAGCGCCTTCGAGCAGCGAATAGGCCGAATGCACGCGCAGATGGATGAAAGGCCGCGCCGGCGCCTCAGGCCTTGCCGCCCTGGCAATGGCCTCGCGCATCAGCGGATCGCGTGTCGTCTTCTCGTCTGCCACTCGACTTGGCTCTCAATTCTGCCGGCGAATCTGGTTGTCGCCTTAATCTAGGCTCCCGCGCCACCGCCCGCCAGCATTCCCCGCCCCGATATCTGCCGATCCCCGACAAACTGGACGTTGGCGCGAATGGCTGGCGGCACCTGAGAACAGTCCGTGTGAAGCGCTTCATGGTTGAGGGGCACCGCTATCGACACACTACCAATGTGGACGAAATCATCTTTTTGACAGGAGATTTTCATGGCCAACCGTTTTGTCGTCGATCTCTCGGGTCTCAAGCTCTCCAAGGGTATGGATGAGAAGCTGGCGAAAACCATCCAGCACGCGGTGCTGGCGACGCTCGCCGACACGCACACGCAGCCGGAACTCGTCTTGCGCTTTCCCCGGGAATGGCTCGGACTGGTCGCGCATATCGACCAGCACCAGCTTCCCGTGCTCGACAAAGAGATCAACGGAATGCTGCGCTGACACCGATGGTACTTGCCTCAGATATCAAAAAGGCCTCGGCGGGTTCGAAAATCGCCGAGGACGGCGAAAAGTCCTGTCCGAGCGCCCGCGCCGAACCGGGGGCGCTGCTGATTGGCGTTGTCGGGGCGGACGGCATTGTCCAGCCGATCCCGACGCGTCTGGAGATCGATGCCGAGTTCGTCGATCTGGCGAGTAAGGCCGGCGTGCCGGAAGCGCGCTTCCGCTTTGCCGGCCGTTGCGTCGAAGGCAAGTGCAAACAGTGGACCGGCAATTCCTGCGGCGTCATCGAAAAGGTGCTGACCGGCATGGCCGACCAGATGATCGCACCAGCCGAACACCTGCCGCGCTGCGCCATCCGCGGGTCCTGCCGCTGGTACAGCCAGCGCGGCGCCGACGCTTGCCGCGCCTGCGTCTACGTCGTCACCGATCAGAGCATGCTGGCGGCAGACGCCTGACGGCCGTCTGCCATCGAAAGATCAGGCGAACTCCATGATCACCGCATCGACGGCAAGGCTGTCGCCCGGCTTGGCGTTGAGTTTCGACACGGTCAGGTCGCGATCGGCGCGCAGCACGTTTTCCATCTTCATCGCCTCGACCACGGCCAAAGTCTCGCCCACCTTGACCTCCTGCCCCTCGGCTACGGCAATCGACACGACGAGGCCCGGCATCGGGCAGAGCAGCATTTTTGACGTATCCGGCGGCACTTTTTCCGGCATCAGTCTTTCGAGCTCGGCGATGCGCGGCAGCATGGCGCGCGCCGTCACCGACATACCTTTCCAGGCGATGCGCAGCCCGTTCGGCAGCGGCCTGATCTGCGCCGCGATCTTGGAGGAGCCGACCGTGCCGCGCCAGATGAGGTCGCCCGGCCGCCAGTCCGACGCTACCGTCAGCGCCTTGCCGCCATCGATCGATAGGTCGATTTCCATCGGGATCGAGATCATGCCTTCGAGGATGGCGGCCGAAAGATAGTCCTTGCCGATCTTCACAACCCAGTCGCGTTTCAGCGCGCCGGAATGCGGCGCCAGCCGCCCGCTCAGCCGGTCGAGCCGGTCGCGGCGCAGCAGTTCGACCGCAGTGGCGATCGATGCGAGCACCGCTTTTTCTTCGTCGTCGGGAACGATCGGTGCAAACCCGTCGGGATATTCCTCAGCAATGAAGCCGGTCGATATCAGGCCTTCCCGCCAGCGCGGATGCTGCATCAGCGCGGCCAGGAACGGGATGTTGTGCTCGATGCCGTCGACGACGAAACTGTCCAGCGCTTCCGACATGGCGTCAATAGCCGCCAGCCGCGTCGGCGCCCAGGTGCAGAGCTTTGCCACCATCGGGTCATAGAACATCGAAATCTCGGAGCCTTCGGTAACGCCGGTATCATTGCGGATGATGACGTCGCCGAACTGTCCTTCCTCCGGCGGCCGGTAGCGCGTCAGCCGGCCGATCGACGGCAGAAAGTTGCGGTAGGGATCTTCGGCGTAAAGCCGGCTTTCCACCGCCCAGCCGTTCAGTTTGACGTCGCTCTGCTTGATATCAAGCTTTTCGCCGGCGGCGACGCGGATCATCTGCTCGACGAGATCGATGCCGGTGACAAGCTCCGTCACCGGGTGCTCGACCTGCAATCGCGTATTCATTTCAAGGAAATAGAAGTTCTTGTCGCTGTCGACGATGAACTCGACGGTGCCGGCGCTCTGGTAGTCGACCGCCTTGGCCAGCGCCACCGATTGCTCACCCATGGCCTTGCGGGTCTTGGCGTCGAGGAAAGGCGACGGCGCCTCCTCGGCGACCTTCTGGTTGCGGCGCTGGATCGAGCATTCGCGTTCGCCGAGATAGAGCGTGCTGCCATGCGCATCGGCCAGCACCTGGATTTCGATGTGGCGCGGATCTACGACGAATTTTTCGATGAAGACGCGATCGTCGCCGAACGAGCTTTTGGCTTCCGAGCGCGCCCGGTCAAAACCGTCGCGCACCTCCGACTGGCTCCAGGCGATGCGCATGCCCTTGCCGCCGCCGCCAGCCGAGGCCTTGATCATCACGGGATAGCCGATCTCGCCGGCGATCTTTTCGGCGTGATCGGCATTCTCGATGACGCCGAGCCAACCGGGCACGGTGGAAACCTTGGCGGCATTGGCGAATTTCTTCGATTCGATCTTGTCGCCCATCGCTTTGATCGCCTTGGGCTTCGGGCCGATGAAGATTATGCCCTCCGCCTCCAGCGCCTCGCAGAAGGATGCACGCTCGGAGAGAAAGCCGTAGCCGGGATGCACGGCCTGCGCGCCCGTCTGCTTGCAGGCGGCGATGATCTTTTCCGGCAAGAGATAGCTCTGCCCGGCCGGCGACGGTCCGATATGCACCGCCTCGTCGGCCATCTCGACATGCACGGCGTCGCGATCGGCGTCGGAATAGACGGCAACCGTGGCAATGCCCATCTTGCGCGCCGTCTTGATGACACGGCAAGCGATCTCGCCGCGGTTGGCGATCAGGATTTTGGTGAACATGCTGATGTCGTTCCCTCCGGCCATTCCTTTTATGGCCTGTGCTTGTGCGGTCAAGCCGACCATGCAATTCACCGCCTTTCAATCGATTTGCGATTCCAATTCGCCGCTGTGGCCCAGTCTTGCCACCAGCTTCCAGTTGATCGCATCGAGAAAACCTGAAAGCTTGAGCAAAAAACCGCCTTGGGAGGAATTGTCTGATGAAAACCCGCGCCGCTGTCGCTGTCGCTGCTGGAAAGCCGCTGGAGATCATGGAGGTCGACCTCGATGGTCCGCGTGACGGCGAGGTGCTGGTCGAGATCAAGGCGACCGGCATCTGCCACACCGACGAGTTCACTCTGTCGGGCGCCGATCCGGAGGGTCTCTTTCCAGCCATCCTCGGCCATGAAGGCGCCGGCATCGTCGTCGATGTCGGCAAGGGGGTCACGTCGGTCAAGAAAGGCGACCATGTCATCCCGCTCTATACGCCGGAATGCCGGCAGTGCCCGTCCTGCCTGTCCAGAAAAACCAATCTGTGCACGGCCATCCGCGCCACGCAGGGGCAAGGCCTGATGCCGGACGGCTCGTCGCGCTTCTCGATCGGCAAGGACAAGATCTTTCACTATATGGGCTGCTCGACCTTCTCCAACTTCACCGTGCTGCCCGAGATCGCGCTGGCCAAGGTCAACCCGGACGCCCCCTTCGACAAGATCTGCTACATCGGCTGCGGCGTCACCACCGGCATCGGCGCCGTCATCAACACCGCCAAGGTCGAGCAAGGCGCGACATCAGTCGTCTTCGGCCTCGGCGGCATCGGCCTCAACGTCATCCAGGGTCTGCGCCTTGCCGGCGCCGACATGATCATCGGCGTTGACCTCAACAACGACAAGAAAGCCTGGGGCGAAAAGTTCGGCATGACGCATTTCGTCAACCCGAAGGAGATCGACGGCGATGTCGTGCCGCACCTCGTCCACATGACCAAGCG